>NZ_RQJX01000016.1 GCF_003850045.1 Aeromicrobium camelliae
TCACCACAGGCCCCACTCCGCGCTCGGAGCACTACCACCCATCAGCAGGATCGAGAACAACCTGCCTGGACATCACACCTAGGCCTCGAGCCGGACGTACGCGTCGGGAGCGAGCCGGTCGAAGCGACCCGGCTCGCAGGTCAGCACGATGATCTGCGTGGCGCCCTCCCGGGCGACCCGGTGGAGCGTCGCCATCATTCGCTGGCGCCGGATCGGGTCGGCGTAGCCGAGCGCGTCGTCGAGCACCACCGGCGCACCTGACTCCTCGCTCACGAGCCGCGCGGTGGCGATGCGACCCAGCACGCCCAGCTGCTCGCGTGCGCCGCCGGACAGGGAGCCGAACGGGACGGTGCGACCGTCCAGCGTGCGGCTCACGATGGCGAGTTCGTCGCTGATCTCGACGTCGAAGCCCTCGCCGAAGACCGTGCGTCCGAGGTCGACGATCGCCTCGCGGAACGGACGGACATACCGTTGCCGTGCCTTCTGCGCGTGGTCTGACAGGGTCTGGTGCAAACGGCGCGCGGCGCGTGCCCGCGCATCGAGCGACGCCCAGCGACGCTCGAGGTCCGCGACCTTCTCGGCCGCGCGGTTCGCCGCATCCTGCAGACCGTCGCGGCCCAGCAGCTCCAATTGCGCATCGACGCCGACCAGTTCCTCGGCGAGCTGTTGAGCGCGTCGTTCGGTGGAGCCGAGTACCTCCTCGGCCGTCGCGAGGTCGGCGGCGATCTGGTCCGCTCCGTGCTCGCGCAGATCGCGGTCGAGCGCCTCGACGGTCGCGAGCGCCTGGGCATGGGCCTCGTCAGCACGCGCGAGCCCGGCCTCGACCTCCTCGTCGCTCGCCTCGGCGCGTGCTGCCTCGAGGACGAGGGCCGCCCGCTCGCACCGAGCCCGCGCCTGCACGACGTCGGCGTCGGCCGACGCCACCCGTTCGCGGAGAGCCTGCGCGAGGGCGGCACGACGAGCACGCTCCTGGCGGGCGAGCTGGGAGTCGCGCACGACCTGCTCGTACCGCTGCTTGGCGACCTCGTATCCGGCGCGGGCTTCGGCCGTCTCCGGGACGTCGTCCACCTGCGTGCGACGTTGACTCAAGGCGGCCACCTCGGCGGCGAGCTCCGCCTCCGTGGCCCCGTCGAGGACGGCCCGCAACGCGGCGGCAGCCGCGTCGACCTGTCGCCGTGCCTCGTCACGTCGCGCGGCGCGCTCGCGAGCGTCGTCGAGATCCGTCACCCCAGCCTGGGCGAGGAGGCGGCGGTAATCCTGCTGGGCGGCCTCGGCATCGTCGGCCCGTTCGGCGATCTGGGCATCGGGAGAGACGGTGATGCGGACCCCGTCGGGGAGTTCGACGACCGTCGGACGCAACGCCGCGATCTGCGCGGTGTCGCCCTCCATGGCGACGCCGTCCAGCACGGGGACGGTCTCGCCGAGCCGTTCCACGAGGATCTGCGGTGCGCCGGTGAGGCTGCGCGCCTCCGCGGTGCGCCACGCGGTGTGGGCGTCCACGAGCGCGGTGAGAACGTCCGCGGTGACCGTGTGAGAGGCCAGCGACTCGGACGCTTCGTTGAGCTGGCGCACCGCCTCGTGGGCCCGCTCGAGCCGTTCGTGCGCTCGTCGCCATTCCGATTCCGCGCGCGCCGCGTCCAGGCGGGCGGCGGCGTCGTCGAGTGCCTCGCGTGCCTGATCGATCGCGCCGTCGGGGTCGTCAGGCATCGGCGCGGACTCCAGCTTCGCCAGCTCGCCGCGCGCGATGTCGGCGGTCTGCTCAGCCAGCGCCAGCGCCTCCTGCGCTGCCGCGAACTCCTCGAGCAGCTCGGCCCGGCGCTGCTGCGCCCGTCGTGCTGCCAGCGCACTCTGCTCGGCGCCGTGGGCGACCTGACGCGCCTCACGGCACTCGTCGCGCAGCTGGTCGAGCGCGTCGGAGCGATCGCGCAGGTTCTGCGCCTCCTTGCGCTGGTCCGCGAGCTCGCCGTCGAGGTCGTCGCGGCGCAGACGGAGACGCTCGTGCCGCTCGACGAGCCGCATGACGCTCTCGACCTCCGCGCGCGCCTGCCGCTCCTGCTCGATCGCTGTGTCGAGCGACTCGCGCAGGCGGGCGTACTCGCCGGTCGGCCGTCCCGTGGCGGTGAAGTACGTGAGGTACTCGGCCTCCACGCGAGCCAGTAGGTCGGCATGGACCTCGGCACCTTCGCCGGCGTCGCGTTCGGCGAGGGCGAGATGCAGCGGTTCGAGATCAGCGAGCACCGGCTGGTCCAATGGCTGGCCCTGAACGAGGTGGAGCGCGCGCCACAGCTCGGCGTCGACCGTCTCGGCGAAGATCGCCGACGCCCGGTCGTGGGCGGCATCGCCGGTGTGGCTCTCGGCCGTCGGCGTGTGGACGGTCAGCTGCGTCGTGCCCTTGCGTCCGAAGGTCTTGGCGTAGACGAGGTGATAGGGCCCGGTGCGCAGCTCGACCTCGACCCGCGGGTCGGCCTGGACATGCGTGGGCCGGACCGCGCGAACGTCAGCCGCCTGCGACGACGCCTTGAAGTCGCGCACCAGCCGCAGCGCCTCGGCGATGGAGGACTTGCCCGCCTCGTTCGGGCCCTCGACCAGCGTCACGCCCCGCTCGGCGAAGACGATCTCGCGAGGTCCGTCGATGCCCCGGAAGTTCTCCAGAACCATGCGCAGCACCCTCATGCGGGCCCCCGCACCGTTCCGCCGACCAGGCGGTACAACAGCCCTAGCGCGTCGCGGGACTCCTGCGCGTGCTCCCCGTCGAGCTGTGCCACGAGGTCGTCGACCGCGTCGGCGGCGAAACCGGTCAGACCCAGCTCGCGGAACTCCTCGTCATCGGGCCGGACGGCGAGGTCGGTATGCCGTTCCCACACGCGCACGGCCGCGAACCGGTCGGCGCTCTGCTCGAGCAGCGCGTCGAGGCGCGCCTTCTCCCCCACGGTGAGCGTTCCGGTGAGGACGAGCCGCACGGCGGTCAGGTGCTTGTCCTCGATGGCCTCCAACTCGGCCTCCAGCAGGTCGAGGTCGTCCACGCCGTCGACGGGCGCGTCGAGAGTGCGGAACGACCACCGCCCGACGCGCACGGGGGTGACGGCGACCTCGTGGCTGTCGTCGTCGACCTCGACGAGCAGGACATGCCCCGGATCGGTCTCGCGGTGGCGCGTGGCCTCCGGTGCTCCGGGGTACCACAGACGGGGCGCGACCTCGGTGCAGGAGTGCCGGTCGCCGAGGATGGCGACGTCGACCCGACGCTCCTCCAGCGCCCGGACGAGCGCCTCACGATCGATGAGGGCGGGGTCGACCCGGTCGATGCCGAGCAGCCCGCCGTGGCCCACGAGGACGCGGATGCGTGCGGGCTCCGGACGCACCTCCGCGAGCGCGCCGGCCACCAGATCCTCGAGCGGGAACTTGGTGAACCACGGCGCCGCCACCACGTCGACGCCGTCAGCGACCTCGTGGACGCCCGCCGCGTCCAGGACGTGCACGTGATCGGGACGGGCCTCCACGAACTCGCGAGCCCGGTAGATGCTCGCGGCGTCCAGCGGGTCGTGGTTCCCCGGCAGCAGGTACACCGGCACGCTCCACTCGCGCAGCGCGTCGAAGGTGCGCGCCACGACCGAACGGTGCAACTGGTTGGCGTCGAAGACGTCGCCGGCGACGACGACGAACTGCGCGTCGTGATCGTGGGCGACCGCGCCGATCCGGCGCAGCACCTCGATGCGGTCCTGGGCGAAGCGTGCGCGCGCTTCGTCGGGCAGGAAGGCCGCCGGCATCCCCAGTTGCCAGTCGGCGGTGGCCACGAAGCGCATGACTCGACGATAACGAGCGGCGATGACAGAACCGGGAAGGCGCGTTGGTGGCCTCGCTAGTGTCGAGAGCATGGCGCGGAAAGGACTCTTCGGGGAGCTGTCGGCGCTCCAGCTCATCGCCGGTGCGCTGGCCGCGATGACCTCGGCCTGGCTGGCCTCCTGGCTCGGCGTGGCGGGAACGCTCATCGGCGCGGCCGTCGGCAGCGTGGTGGCCGGTCTGGCGACGACGCTGTACTCGGCGAGCCTGCAGCGCGGCATCGAGAGGAGCAAGACGCTCCTGGTCACCGAGCAGGGCAGCGTCGTCGAAGGCGCATCCGGCGGCGAGGAGTCGGTGGTCGAGGCCGAGTCCGTGACCGAGGACCACCCTGAGCCCCGCTCGGACTGGAAGGCGCTGCTGGCCCGCGTCAACTGGAAGACGGTGGCCCTCGTGAGCGCGGCGACGCTGCTCATCGCCGTCGCGGTGATCGGCGCGTACGAGGTGGTCAGCGGCAGGTCGTACGGGAACGAGTCGAACTCGCGCATCGTGCCGACCAGCGTGAGCCGCGACGGCGGCCCCACGCCGCAGGGCCCGACCGCTCCGGCGCCCACGCCGACGGCGACCAGCCTGCCCACCGAAGACGCCCCGAGCACCACGCCCGAACCGTCGGCGACCCCGACCCAGGAGCCGACGGCCGAGGCGCCTCAACTGCCGACGCCCACACCGACGCTCGGGGAATCTTCTCCGACCCCGTGACGTTGAGCTGAGCGAGCCTGGAAGGAGGCGCTGTGACCATCTACATGAAGCCCACCCTGACCGACGAGAAGATCGCCGCGATGGGCCTGTTCGACGCCTTCCGCCTGGCCGAAGAGCTCGTGGAGTCGCGGTACCCCCGCGAGGCCGCCCGCGTCCTCGGCCCGGTGTTGGAGGCCGAGCCCTCCAACGCTGCGGCCTGGGAGCTGTACGGACGTGCTCAGTTCGCAGCCGCACTGCTCGGACCCGCCGAGGACGCGTTCCGCCGGCTCGTCGAGCTGGAGCCGACGAGTGCCTGGGCGCAGACCGCCCTGGGTCTGACGCTCGACCGGCAGAGCCGCCACCGTGAAGGAGCGGTTCACCACCGCATGGCCGCCGCGATGGGGGCCAACGAGCGCGACGCCACCCGCGTCGAGCTCGTCGACAAGCCGATCGTCTGATCGGTGGAACCTGCCTGGATCGGCGCGGCCACCGCCGCCCTCACCGGGCGGCGCGTCCGGGCAGTCCGCCTGCACCGGGACACGTCCGGGATCACCGAGTCGATCGGTCGTCCGTTCGGCCCGGGGATGGTCGCCACCGCCGTCGCCGGGTACACGTTCCCGCCGGTCCTCGGCGCGTTCATGATGCTGCTGGTGCTCGCCGGACGCAGCACGTGGGCATGGTGGATGGTCTTCGCGATCCTCGCGGGGATGATCCTCGTCATCCGGACCTGGTTCGGTCTGCTGGTGTTGGTACCGGCCGCCGCCGCGGTCTGGCTCCTGCAGACGCGGGTGCCCGACCCGGCGTGGGCGGAGACGGCCGGATTCGCCGCAGCATGGTTCCTCGCGGCCGGCGGGCTGCGCGCCACGCTCGAGCTGTGGGGGCACCGGCGGCGCTCGCGCAGCCGGACCAGTGACGCGGACGTCCTCGCCCAGCTCACTCCCCTGCCGGCGGTCGTCTGGAACGCCCTGTTCGCGACCGTCGCCGCGCTCTCCCTCTCCATCTGCTGGCTTGGCGTGATGGGACACTAGACGGCGTGTTCACCATCGGCAGCCGCCTCGACGATGCGCCCGGTCGCTCCGGCGTCATCACGACCCCGCACGGGCAGATCCGCACGCCCGCGTTCATTCCCGTGGGCACACGCGCGACCGTCAAGGCCGTCCTCCCCGAGCACATGGCCGAGCTGGGGGCGCAGGCACTCCTGGCGAACGCCTACCACCTGTACCTGCAGCCCGGTTCCGACATCGTGGACGAGGCCGGCGGACTCGGCCGCTTCATGAACTGGCCGGGGCCGACCTTCACCGACTCGGGCGGTTTCCAGGTCATGAGCCTCGGCGTCGGGTTCAAGAAGACCCTGTCGATGGACAGCAGCCGCGCGACGGCCGACGACGTCATCGCCAGCGGCAAGGAACGACTCGCCCACGTCGACGACGACGGGGTGACGTTCAAGAGCCACCTCGACGGCAGCACGCACCGGTTCACCCCGGAGATCTCGATGCGCATCCAGCACGAGCTCGGGGCGGACATCATCTTCGCCTTCGACGAACTCACCACGCTCATGAACACGCGCGGCTACCAGGAGGAGGCGCTCGCCCGCACGCAGGCCTGGGCGCAGCGATGCGTCGTCGAGCACGAGCGACTGACCCGCGAGCGCAGCGACAAGCCGTATCAGGCGCTCTTCGGCGTCGTCCAAGGCGCGCAGTACGAGGATCTTCGCCGCAAGGCCGCGCGCGACCTGGCGAGCCTGCCGTTCGACGGCTTCGGCATCGGCGGGGCCATCGAGAAGGAGAATCTCGGGACCATCTGCCGCTGGGTGGTCGAGGAACTGCCGGAGGACAAGCCGCGACACCTCCTGGGCATCGGCGAGCCCGACGACTTCTTCGCCGGCGTCGAGAACGGGTGCGACACCTTCGACTGCGTGGGTCCGTCACGCGTCGCGCGGTCCTCGCGGGTCTACACGCGGACCGGACGGTACAACCTCAACGTCGCCGCTTCACGCCGGGACTTCGGCCCGATCGACGACGAGTGCGACTGCTACACGTGCGCGCACTACACGAAGGCGTACCTGCACCACCTGTTCAAGACCAACGAGATGCTCAGCGCCACACTCTGCACGATCCACAACGAGCGCTTCACCGTGCGGCTCGTCGACGACATCCGCGCCTCGATCGAGGACGGCACGTACTGGGAGTTCAAGGCCGAGACCCTCGGGCGGTTCTACGGTGCGTGAGAGGATGCAGGCATGAGTTCGCAGGCAACCTCACCAAAACCTGCCGTGCGCTTCGCCTCGCGCGGTTCCTCGCACTACGACGTCGCGCTCGCGATGTTCTGCGTCGTGCTCATCGTCTCGAACATCGCCGCCACGAAGGGCATCGAGATCGGCAGCGGGAGCCTCGCACTCGGGCCGGTCCAGCTGTGGCCGATCGTCACCGACGGCGGCGCGATCCTGTTCCCGGTCGCCTACATCCTCGGCGACGTCATCGGCGAGGTGTACGGCTTCGCCGCGGCGCGCCGCGCGATCGTCGTCGGCTTCGCGATGGCCGTGCTGGCCTCGGTGACGTTCTGGCTCGTCCAGCACGCTCCGGCGGCCTCCTTCTATGAGAACCAGGCGGCGTTCGAGTCCGTCGTGGGTCCGGTCGCGCAGATCGTCCTGGCGAGCCTCGCCGGCTACGTGGTCGGGCAGTTCCTCAACGCGTGGGTGCTGGTGGCGATGAAGCGCCGCACCGCGGAGAAGGGCCTGGTCGCTCGCCTCATCGCCTCCACCGGCGTCGGCGAGATCGCCGACACCCTCATCTTCTGCGCCATCGCCGCCACGGCCATCGGCATCGACTCCTTCGGCGTCTTCCTCAACTACTTCGTCGTCGGCGTGCTGTTCAAGGTCGCCGTCGAGATCATCGTCATGCCGGTCACGGTCACCGTGATCGGTTGGCTGAAGCGCCGCGAGCCGACGTACTGGGACGCGGAGACCACGCCATGACCATGCCCGCCTTCACCGACGTGCTCGTCGTCGGCGCCGGTCCCGCCGGCTCGGCGGCCGCCGCATGGACGGCGCGCCTCGGACTCGACACCGTGATCGCCGACGCGGCCAGCTTCCCCCGGGACAAGACCTGCGGTGACGGGCTCACGCCGCGTGCGATCGCCGAGCTCGACCGGCTCGGACTCGGCGACTGGGTGCGCGGCCACACCGTCAACCGCGGCCTGCGCGCTGCCGGGTTCGGTCAGGAACTGCTGCTCCCATGGCCCGGCGGTTCGCTGCCCGATCACGGTTCCGCCGTCCCCCGCACGGAACTCGACGACCGCATCTTCCGCACCGCGCTGGCCGCCGGCGCCCGACCGCTGGAAGGCGCCCGCGCCGTCGACGCCGTCCGCGACGAGCGTGGCCGGGTGACCGAGGTCGTGTTCCAGCTCGGAGCGGACAAGCAGGAGCACCGCGTGATGTGCCGGCGGCTCATCGTCGCGGACGGCGTTCGGTCGCCGCTCGGGCGCGTCCTCGGGCGCGAGTGGCACCGCGAGACCGCCTACGGGGTCGCCGGCCGCAGCTACGTCAAGTCCGGCCGCAGCGACGACCCGTGGATCTCGTCGCACCTCGAGCTGCGTGGCGAGGATGGCGAGCTGCTGCCCGGTTACGGGTGGATCTTCCCGCTCGGCGACGGCGAGGTGAACCTCGGTGTCGGCGCTCTCGCCACGGCCAAACGTCCTGCGAGCGTGCAGATCCGACCGTTGATGGAGTACTACGCCTGGCTGCGACGCGAGGAGTGGGACCTGGGCGCCGACCTGCGCCTGCCCACCTCGGCCTTGTTGCCGATGGGCGGTGCCGTCTCCGGTGTGGCCGGACCCAACTGGGCGCTCGTGGGCGACGCTGCCGGGTGCGTCAACCCCCTGAACGGCGAAGGCATCGACTACGGTCTCGAGACCGGTCGCGAGGCCGCCGAGCTCCTCGCGACCGGCGCCGATCTCGCGGCAGCCTGGCCCGCCCTGCTGACCCGGCACTACGGTGAGGCGTTCTCGATCGCCCGGAGACTGGCGGGACTGATCACGGTTCCGCGGCTCCTGCCGACTCTCGGCCCACTCGGCATGCGCAGTCACGCGCTGATGACGATCGCGCTGCGGGTCATGGGCAATCTCGTCACGGACGAGGATCGCGACGCTGTCGCCCGCGTCTGGCGTTGGGCCGGTCGGCGGTCTATCGCGCTCGACGAGCGTCCACCCTTCAGCGACTGAGCCGCATCCCGCGCTCCGCAGTAGCGTAAAGGACATGACGACTTCGCCGCTGCTGGAACTGAACGACGGTCACCGGATGCCCCAGCTGGGCTTCGGCACCTACGGCATCGACGACCCGGACACCTTCGTCGCCGCGATCGATGCCGGCTACCGGTTGCTCGACACGGCCAAGCGCTACGAGAACGAGTCCCAGGTCGGTCAGTGCGTCGCCGCATCCTCGGTGCCGCGCGAGGAACTCTTCGTGACCACGAAGGTCCCCGGTGACGACCAGGGTTACGAGAGCACCTTGGCGTCGCTGGAGAGTTCCCTCGAGCGGCTGGGGCTGGACTACGTCGACCTGTACCTCATCCACTGGCCGCTCCCCCGCGTCGACCGTTACGTCGACACGTGGCGGGCGATGATCGATCTGCGCGAGCGCGGTCTCACGCGATCCATCGGCGTCTCGAACTTCCTGCCGGAGCACGTGGACCGGCTGATCGAGGAGACCGGCGTCGTCCCGGCGGTCAACCAGATCGAGCTCCACCCCTACTTCCCGCAGGCCGAGCAGCGCGCGGCCGACGCCGACCGCGGCATCGTCACCCAGAGCTGGAGCCCGTTGGGGCGCAAATCCGACCTGCTCGACCACCCGACGATCCGCACCGTCGCGCAGAAGCACGAGGTCGACCCTGGCCGTGTCATCCTGCGCTGGCACGTGCAGCTGGGGGTCGCCCCCATCCCCAAGTCCGCCACGCCGGAGCGTTTCCGCGGCAATCTCGACGTGTTCTCCTTCGAGCTCGACGAGGACGACATGAACCGCATGGCCGATCTCGACAACGGCGGCCGCATCGGCGGCGACCCCCGCACCCACGAGGAGTTCTGACCCCGCATCACCGGCCCCGCCGCGCTGTCGGGGCCGGCCGGTAGCCTCGCTACGTGCTTCGCATCGCCACCATCAACGTCAACGGAATCCGCGCAGCCCTCCGCAAGGGGATGCAGACCTGGCTCGACGAGGCCGATGCCGACGTCGTGACGCTGCAGGAGGTGCGCTGCCCCGACGAGCTCGTTCACGAGCTGTTGAAGGGTTCGGGGTACACGATCGCGCACACCGAGGCGGCGGCCAAGGGACGCGCAGGAGTCGCCGTAGTCAGCCGCCTGCCTGTCACGGCCACGCGAATCGGCAACGGCGACCCGTACTTCGATGACGCAGGCCGGTGGATCGAGGCCGATATCACCCTGTCCGACGGCAGCACGCTCACCACCGCCTCCGTCTACGTGCATTCCGGCGAGGCGGGCACGCCGCGCCAGGACGACAAGTACCGGTTCCTCGACCAGATGACCGTCCGCATGCAGGAGCTCAGCGCGGCCGGAAACCACGCGGTCATCACCGGCGATCTCAACGTCGGCCACACCGAGCGCGACATCAAGAACTGGAAGGGCAACCGCACCAAGGCCGGCTTCCTGCCCGAGGAGCGTGCCTACTTCGACCGCTTCTTCGGCGAACTGGGCTGGGTCGACGTGCATCGCATGCTCGCGGGCGACGTCGACGGTCCCTACACCTGGTGGTCGATGCGCGGGCAGGCCTTCGACAACGACACCGGCTGGCGGATCGATTACCAGCTCGCGACCCACGAACTGGCGCAGGCGGCCAAGTCGGCGCGGGTCGACCGCGCCCCGAGCTGGGGCGAGCGCTGGTCCGACCACGCTCCGCTCGTCATCGACTACCTCCTCGCCGAATAGATACATAGCCTCGTGATATAACGAGGTTATGAATAGTGCCGATCCTGCTCCCGTCCTGCGGGAGCTGTCGCATGTGCTCGTGCGACGCACTCCGCGCGGCTCGCTGAGTCGTGCCGGGGCGAGCACGCTGAGCCAGCTCGAACGCTGCGGGCCGCAGCGGATCACCGTTCTCGCTGAACGCGAAGCCGTGAGCCAACCCGCCATGACCAATCTCGTCCAGCGCCTCGAGGGCGCCGGCCTGGTGCGCCGCGAGACCGATCCGGACGACGCGCGCGCGAGCCGCATCAGCATCACCGAGGCCGGACTCACCACGCTCTCCGCCCGCCGTCGGCTCTACGACGAGCTCATCGGCGCCACGCTCGACAAGCTCGACGACGCCGAACGCGCCGCGATCTCCTCCGCCCTGCCCGCCCTCACGCGATTCATCGAGATCCATGACCACCAACACTGACCACTCCAGCTCTCTCTTCCGTCAACCGCGCGCCGTCTACGCGGTCGCGTTCGCCTGCGTCATCTCCTTCATGGGCATCGGCCTCGTCGACCCGATCCTGCCTGCGC
Organism: Aeromicrobium camelliae; assembly: GCF_003850045.1. Lineage (GTDB taxonomy): Bacteria > Actinomycetota > Actinomycetes > Propionibacteriales > Nocardioidaceae > Aeromicrobium > Aeromicrobium camelliae. Next base: position 11,005 of record NZ_RQJX01000016.1, read on the forward strand.
TCAAGACCCAGCTCGATGCCACCGAGAGCCAGGTGACCCTGCTGTTCACCAGCTATCTCGTGGTGACCGCGGTCGCGATGCTCGTCACCAACGCGGTCTCCAGCAGACTGGGCGCCAAACGCACGCTGATCATCGGCCTGGTGATCATCGTGACCTTCTCTGCTCTCGCCGGTTCGGCGTCCTCGATCGGCGGCATCGTCGCGTTTCGTGCCGGGTGGGGCCTGGGCAACGCGCTGTTCATCGCCACGTCGCTCTCGGCCATCGTGTCGAGTGCTCGCGGCGGCTTCGCCGGCGCCATCATCCTGTACGAGGCCGCCCTGGGTCTCGGCATCGCCGCGGGACCGCTCGTCGGCGGCTCGCTCGGCAGTCTCAGCTGGCGCGGACCGTTCTACGGCGTCGCCGCGCTCATGTCGATCGCGCTCGTCGCGACCGTGCTACTGCTTCCCGCGACGCCGAAGCCTCTCCACCCGACGTCCATCACCGCACCGCTGCGGGCCCTCACCCATCGCGGGCTGCTCACCGTCAGCATCGCGGCGCTGCTCTACAACTGGGGCTTCTTCACGATGCTCGGCTACGCTCCGTTCCCGCTCGAGCTCGGCGTCATGCAGCTCGGCTGGGTGTTCTTCGCCTGGGGTGTGCTCGTCGCGATCTTCTCGGTCATCGCCGCCCCGCGCCTGCAAACAGCCTTCGGCACCGCGCCGACGCTCTACGTCGTGTTCGGACTCTTCGCGGTCGACCTCGCGGTGATGGCCGCATTCACCGACCGTCAGTCCGTCATGGTGGCGTGCGTCGTGATCTCCGGCGTCTTCATCGGTGTCATCAACACCCTCGTCACCCAGGCCGTCATGTCGGTGTCGCCGGTCGAACGACCGGTCGCGTCCGCTGCTTACGGCTTCGTCCGCTTCATCGGCGGCGGTCTGGCGCCATTCGCCGCCGGCCATCTCTCTGCGGCTTTCAGTGTCCACGTGCCCTTCGCACTCGGCGCCGTGACCGTCGCCGTGGCCGTGGTGACCCTCGCCAGCGTCCACCGCATCCTCGTCGATGCGGATCGCGGGGTGGACGAGGACGGCCACCGGTCCCCCACCGACGACGCCGAGGTCGCCGGTGAGGTCGCCGACGAGTTCGGTGGAGCTCCGGGCGCCGTCGACGACGAGCTGCGCGCCCAGCATCGCTGAGCATGGCGAAGGGGGCGCGCCGTCCCCCCGGATGCGCGCCCCCTTCGGTTCAGGGGAGGGTCAGTTGAACTTGACCCTCAGGGAGGTGCCCTTCTCGTTGAGCACCTTCGCCTTGAAGCCCGTGGCCGGCAGCTTGACGCCGTGGTTGGGCAACTGTTCGAAGAAGTACTGCTTCGTGTCGTCGAACACCGGCTGAGCGTCCTGGCCCCGGATGTAGCTGGGGACGCCGTCGGTGTGCAACGTCATCGAATCGGCCTTCCTCGTCGAGAACGGGGCGTCGTACATCTGGACGCGCGCCCGCCACGGCTGCCCGGTCGCGATGTTGATGATCGGGCGCGGATGCGCGTCGATGATCAGGTTGCGGCCCGACCCCGGATGCTGACTCTGGTTGTTGTCGGGCACCGAGGTGTCCCAGTACGAGATCAGCAGCCCCGTCTGGTAAGCGTAATGCTCGACCCAGTCCGGGCGCGTGTTCATGAAGCCGAAGTTGTACGGGCCGGTCTTGAGGTACTGGTCGTAGCTCGTGTACGAACGGTGCCCCATGATGTAGTAGTGGCTGGCCTCGGTCGTCGTGGTCGCCCCCACGACCGAGAATCCGTCGAACTGCCACAGTCCCGAATCGGTCTCCGCGTCGTCGGAGAGGATCTCGGTGTCGCCCGCCGTCACGGCCACGTCGTCCAGGAACAACCCGGGCATCGTGAGCCCACCGTCGGTCCGGTAGTGGAACCGGAACTGGATCGTCTGCCCGTCGAACTGGTCGAGCGGCACCACCAGATCGGCCCAGTCGGACTGCTCACCGTCGATCGCCGGACGCCCGGCGGTGTCGGTGCCGATGGGCTCGCCGCCGATCGTCCCGTCGAGGTCGACCCAACTCTGGCCACCGTCGGTCGAGGCTTGCAGGTAGGCGTAGTCGTAGCCCTCCTCGATCGAGTACCGGATCTTCGACGTGAGCTGCGCTCCCGTCGCCTCGGTGAGGTCGAGCTCAGTCGTCATCGACGACACCAGGTCGTCCCCCGCCCCGGAGAAGAACTGCCGCTCGCCGGAGGCCGGCGCGCCGTTGTCGGTCACGACCTCCTTCTTCGGCAGGACCACGACGGCCGCCTGCGGCTTCTTCGTGTTGTACTCCTGCGGACCGAGCTCGAGGACCCGTTTGTCGGTGTGAAGCAGGGCCTCGTAGTCGAGCCAGCCCATCTGCAGCTTCTCCCACGCCCCGAGGTCGCCCGGCCGGGTACCGAGCGGCTCGCCTTCGGCGTTCAACCGGCTCTGCGCCATCAGCGTCCAGTACTCGTTGCTGTTGTCGCCGCCGCCGGACGTGTCGTAGGCGTCGGGCAGACCGAGGTCGTGCCCGTACTCGTGAACGAAGACCGAGAGCCCGCCGTTCTCGGGCTGGACCGTGTAGTCACCGACCCAGATGCCCGTGTCCCCGATCTCGGCACCGCCGAGCGGGTTCTGCTCCGGGCCCGTGAGCCCGGCGTTGGTGCCGAACGCGTACCAGCGATGCGACCAGATGGCGTCCTCGCCGTACATCGGATCGCCGTCCTCTTCGCCGCCGCCCGCGTGCACGATCTGGAAGTGGTCGATGTAGCCGTCCGGCTCGTTGAAGTCGCCGTCGCCGTCGAAGTCGTACCGGTCCCACTGGTCGTACTCGGCGAGCGCCGCACGAATCTGCTCGTCGGTCTGGCCCGCAGCGCGCTGATCCTCGACCCACTGGTTGACCGCGTCTTGCACGAGGTTCCACGCGCCCGCGTCCTCGCGTCCGTATCGGGCCTGGTTGTAGGGCACCTTCACCCAGTCCGAGACGGTGCCGTCGACGGTGTACCGCCCGGACGACTGGGTCTCGTAGTACGTCTTGACCGACTCGACGCCCTTGCCGGTGCCGAAGTAGATCTCCTCGTAGTGCTCGCGGTTGAAGTCCTTTTGCCAGACTGTGGAGTTGTCGTTCGGCCCGGGCTCGGGGATCTGGTTGTGCAGCGGTCCGTCGAAGCGCTGGGGTCCGGGGGTGTCGGGGTCGGTGTCCTGGTCCGGATAGTCGGGGTGACGCTCGTCGCCGAACTCGGCCAGGATCACGAAGATCTTGTCGGCTCGCTCCTGCGAGAGTTCCACGTACTGGTCCTGGTGCTTGTCCTTGCCCTTGCGCGCCATCTGCTGGCGGGCGCGCGGGTTGGACTGCGCCGCGACCTCAGCAGGCGAGCCTGACTCCCCCACTTTGAGCACCGTGCTGCCGCCGCGCTGTTCGGGCGTGGCCTCGCCGCTCACGACGTCAGCGACCGCTGCCTCCCGCAGTTCGCGCCGCTTGTCCTCCAGCGGATGCGGGAAGTCGTCGACCTTCGACGTCGCATCCGGTCCGGCCACGGGCGGAGCGGGCTCGGCGGCGACGGGCGCGGACCAAGCCAGCGATCCCGAAGCGACGAGTCCGAGCCCCACGAGGCCCGTCATCATGCGTTTCACAATGTCCTCCTTGACGAGGATCCCCCGAATGGTGGATCTGCGATCTGGCGCCGACCACTGCCGGCTCCACCAGGCGACGTCCTCGTGAGACGCGCGCCACGGCACACGGTACGACCCGATCACCGTGCAATGGCAGTCTTGACTTCCGCATCGAGTAGTCGTATCGGACTAGTTCGCGTAGCCCGAACCGGCAGCGGTCGCGATAGTTCACCTGATGTTGACGTGGGCGAACGCGGGACGCTACCCAGATGGGGCTCCGGTCGCATAAGGTGGTGCCAGTTGCACGACGTTGGACCAGATGAATGCAGTACCCCAGCCGGGGTGAGTTCCTCTCGCGGTTGGATGTGCGTCGCGACCGCCGGTCACGAAACCGCGATCGGCCTTCGCCTAGAAGAATCGAAAGAGGAGTAACACCATGGCTACCGGAACCGTCAAGTGGTTCAACGCCGAGAAGGGCTTCGGCTTCATCGCTCCGGACGACGGCAGCGAGGACGTGTTCGCGCACTACACCGCGATCCAGGCGAGCGGCTACCGCTCGCTGAACGAGAACCAGAAGGTCGAGTTCGACGTCGAGCAGGGCCAGAAGGGCCTCCAGGCCGCGAACATCCGCCCGCTGTGATCTCCGCGGGTTCACCCGCACTCACGACAGCACCCCCACTCGCTCGGCGAGTGGGGGTGCTGCTGTGTGAGGCGGGCGCCAGGAGGGAGGTCGTAGCGCCCGCCGAGGGAGAGTTCACGGGCCGCACCGGTGAGGGAGGGAGTGCCGGCGGGGCCCGACCCCCAAAGGGGAGGCTATCCTCATCTTTCCGCGTCCGACAACCCCTCCTGGACGACCACGCGGATCAATCGGTCGTCGCCCGCGCGCGGGGCGATGCGGCCGTCGGTGTTGCTCGTGGAGATCCACAGCGTGCCGTCAGGCGCGGCGGCGGCAGCGCGGATGCGACCGTACTCCTCGACGAAATGAGGCACCGGCGTCCCGGCGCGGTCGCGGTCGAGGGGCACGGACCACAACCGCTGCCCGCGCAGCGCTCCGAGATAGGCGGTGTCGCCGACGATCGCGAGCCCGGCGGGCGACGCCTCGTCCGTGGACCACGTGGCCGATGGCGCGACGAACCGCGGATCGTCCGACGTCCCCTCGACCTCGGGCCAGCCGTAGTTGCCGCCGGGCCGGATGAGATTGAGCTCGTCGGCGCCCTTCTCACCGAACTCACTCGCCCAGAGCCTGCCGTCGCTGTCGAACGCGAGCCCCTCGACGTTGCGGTGCCCGTACGACCACACCTCGTTGTCGAACGGGTTGCCCGGCGCAGGATTGCCGTCACGGTCGATCCGCAGGATCTTGCCGTTCAACGAGGAGCGGTCCTGTGCCAGCTCGGCCTGGGCCGCATCACCGACCGCGACGAACAGGTAGTCGGACTCCTCCTCGTAGAGCAGGGCGCCGCCCTGGTGGTTCTGGGCTTTGGCGAGCCCGGTGAGGATCGGCTCCGGTTCGCCGAGGGTGGTGCCGTCGAACGACATGCGCACGACCCGGTTGTCGATCGGACTCGTGAGGTAGGCGAAGACGGTGGTGTGGTTGGCGTCGACCGCGAGTCCCTGCAGTCCCCCCTCGCCGCCCGGTTGGACCCCGGGCACCTCGCCCACCCCGGTCACGGCGCCGTCTGTGCCGACTCTGACGATCGTCGCGCTGTCCCTTTGGGATACGAGTGCGCTGCCGTCTTCGAGGAACGCGATCGCCCAGGGCACGTTGAGCCCGCTGGCGACCTCGGCGTCGATTCGCGGCTCGACGGTGCGCACCTCAGCGCCGGCCGTCGGTGCGGGTGTGCTCGATGACGCCGGCGAGGTCGGTGGCGTCGACTCACTGGTGTTCTCGTGCTCCCGGTCGCCACTGCATCCGGCGAGAAACAGGGTCACGGTCGCGGCGGCCACGGCGGTGCGTTTCATGCCTCGATGATGCCGCGCTCGTCCGTCGCGGGCGCGGCGTGGGAATGCCCGGACGCGCCGATGCGTTGTACCGGGTGACACGATTCCTACGAGAGGCAGTCATGAGCACCATCGACCTGACCAAGGAGACCTTCGAGTCGACCGTCACCGGCGAGGGCATCACCCTCGTGGACTGGTGGGCCTCGTGGTGCGGTCCGTGCAAGCAGTTCGCGCCCGTCTACGACGCCGCGAGCGAGCAGCACACCGACGTCACGTTCGGCAAGATCGACACGGAGGCCGAGCAGGAGCTCGCCGCCGCCGCGCAGATCACGTCCATCCCCACCTTGATGGCCTTCCGCGACGGCATCCTCGTGTTCTCCCAGCCGGGCGCTCTGCCCGCCGAGGCGCTCGAGCAGGTCATCACCGCGGTGAAGGACCTCGACATGGACGACGTCCGCCGGCAGATCGCCGAGCAGCAGCAGGCCAGCAACTGATCGCCGCTCCCCGGCGTCAGTGATGACGAGGGGGCAGGGCACGATCGTCGTATGACGCGCGTGTCCTGCCCCCTTCTCCGTTCTCGCCTGAGTACCGCCGAGGAGGCTGCCGCCCTCATCAAGCCGGGCGACAACGTCGGCATGAGCGGCTTCACCGGGGCCGGGTACCCCAAGGCCGTCCCGACGGCCCTCGCCCGGCGGATCACCGAGGCGCACGAACGCGGCGAGGACTTCCGGGTCGGCCTGTGGACCGGGGCGTCCACCGCGCCCGAGGCGGACGGCGTCCTCGCCGAGGCACACGGCATCGGCACCCGACTCCCCTACAACTCCGACCCCACGCTCCGCGCGCTCATCAACGCCGGCGAGGTGGACTACGTCGACACGCACCTGAGCCACTCGGCTCCGCAGATGTGGTTCGGCTTCTACGGTCGGCTCAACGTGGCCGTCGTCGAAGTCACCGCCGCGCTCCCCGACGGCCTGCTGGTCCCGAGCAGCTCGATCGGCAACAACAAGACCTGGCTGGACCAGGCCGACGCCGTGATCCTCGAGGTCAACCACTGGCAGCCGCGGGAGTTCGAGGGATTTCACGACGTCTACTACGGAACGGCGCTCCCGCCGCACCGCAGGCCGTTGAATCTCGTGGACCCGATGGAGCGGATCGGCGAGCCCTATCTGCGCGTCGATCCGCAGAAGGTGGTCGCGGTCGTGGAGACGAACGCGCCGGACCGCAACTCGCCCTTCGACCCGCCGGGCGAGGCCTCCCGTGCCATCGCAGCGCATCTGCTCGACTTCCTGCGCCATGAGGTCGTCGCGGGGCGGATGCCCCCGCAACTACTTCCGCTGCAGTCCGGGGTCGGGAACGTGGCGAACGCCGTCCTCGCCGGGCTCGACGGAAGCGAGTTCAGCGGTCTGGTCGCCTATACCGAGGTGCTTCAGGACGCCATGCTCGACCTGCTCGACTCCGGGACCTTGCGCGCCGCCTCCGCCACCTCGTTCGGCCTCTCCGACACCGGCGTGCAGCGCTTCATGGAGAACATCGACGCGTACAAGGGCCGCATCCTGTTGCGCAGCGAGGAGATCTCGAACCACCCCGAGCTCGTGCGGCGCCTGGGCGTCATCGCGATGAACGGGATGATCGAGGCCGACATCTACGGCAACGTCAACTCCACCCACGTCATGGGCAGCGCGATCATGAACGGCATCGGCGGAAGCGGCGACTTCACGCGCAACGCCTACCTCAACTTCTTCCTGTCGCCCTCGACGGCCAAGGACGGAGCGATCTCCACGATCGTGCCGATGGTCAGCCACGTCGACCACACCGAGCACGACGTTCACGTGATCGTCACCGAGCAGGGGCTGGCGGACCTACGCGGCCTCTCCCCCACGGATCGGGCGGATCGGATCATCGCGAACTGCGCGCACCCGGATTTCCGGGATCGGTTGACCGACTACGTCGCCCGCGCCAAGGCGAGCAGGCCGACGGCCCGCCACACACCCCACCTGCTCGACGAGGCGTTGAGCTGGCACCAGCGCTACCTCGACACCGGCCACATGTAACCACCTCCCACTCCCGTCACCCGCCCCCGACCGCCCCTGACCGCGAGTGGCGCAAAGTGGGGCCATTGAGCACCGTTACGCCCCCACTTTGCGCCACTCGCTCCTCACTTTGCGCCGCTCGCGGGGCGTCGGCGCGGGGACTCCTGGCGATCGAAGCGAGCGAGACGACGCAGCAAGTCCGCGTAGCCTGACGGCGTGAAGGAGGAGCGGCGTAGTTCGTCGCGAATAACCGTGGTCGAATGCGATCCGGGAGTTCGTCCGAGCGCCTCGACCGCATCCGCCACAATCTGGTCCAACCCTCCGAGGATGTCGAGGTTCGAGTAACCGGCGCGGTCCACGCCGAACCGCTTGAGGGTCCGTTCGCGCTGCAAGGCCCGTTGAAACTCGCGCGGCGTCGCGTGATGCAGTCCGTCGTACTCGGGAAAACGCGACGTGCCGATCACCTGAAGGTCCATGCGGGGCCAACAGCTCGCCGTGGTCGTCGCGCACAGGCACCTGCGTCCGCACGGGGATGTTGCTGAGCACGCGCACGAGCCGCAGGACCGTCTCCCACGGCGATTCGCTGCGCGGATCTGCCAGTCCGAGTGCCTGGCGCAGCACCCGGACACCCCGCCGGCCGGGCACCATCGCCTCCCTGAGGCGCTCGAGAGTCGTCGCCCCCTGATGCAACGCACCGTCGATCAGGACGACGAGATCGAGGAGGCGCAGGTGCTCCGCGGCCTCGACGATCGTCCATTCCGGCGAGGACGTCGGGATTCCGTGCACCTCGGTCCGGTGATGCTGCGGGATCTCGCACCGCCGCACATAGACACCCCGGCGATCGTGGTGAGGCGCCGCGCCGTCGGTGCACGCGATGACTGGAAAGGGATCGATCCGCGGCAGCCACCATCCGCGCAAGCGGGCCGCAGTCAGGTGCGTGAAGACCGCGCCCTCGCTGAGCACCAAGCCGACGGCACGGCACCGTGCTCGCAGATCGTCGAACTCGACCTGTGGCAGCGCGACGCCGTTGACCGGATGTGCCCAACGCGCGTGCCGCAGCTGGTCGCGCGTGAGTCCGTGCTCGGCAGCGTCACCATGGCGAATCGCGGTCATGCCGCAAGGATCGACCAATCGCCGACCTGGTGCGCCGGGCTATCCACAGCGCCCGGCGAGTGGCGCAAAGTGCTGATCGAGTGGCGCAAAGTGGGGACAAATGGCTCGCCGACGGCCCCATTCTGCGCCACTCGCGGAGACCGGGGCGACGAGACCGAGCGGGCCGGGACCGACCGGGCCGGGACCGACCGGGCCGGGCCGGCGGTGACCGGAGTCAGGCGGTGATGAAGGAGCGCATGCCGACCGAGCCCATGTCGATCTCGGTGTTGAAGAACGTGACGTCCTCGTCAGCCTCGAGCAGGCTGAGCGCGGCGATCATCGGCCGGTAGTGGTCGTCGGTGGGGACGGCCAGTCGGGCGGCGTCCCAGTGCCGGTACGGGTCGACGAGGCGCGCGACGTCGCGACCGGCGATGGCCTCGGCGCTCGCGGCGTCGAACTCCTCGGCCCAGTCCCAGGCGCCGCCGCCGTGCCAGCGGATGGCACCGAGGTGGTGGACGATGTTCCCGCTGCCGATGAAGACGACACCGCGTCGGCGCAGCCGCCGCAGCCGCGCGAACAGCTCGTACAGCTGCGGCAGCGGCATCGCGTAGTCGACGCTGATCTGCAGCACCGGCACCTCGGGTGCCGGGGCGAGGTGGCGCAGAACGCTCCAGGTGCCGTGGTCGAGACCCCATTGACGGTCCAGTTGCGCTTCGTACGCGGCCAGTTCGCGGGCGAGGATCTGTGCCACGATCTCGTCGCCGAACGTCTCGTACTGCACCCGGTAGAGCTCGTCGGGGAAGCCGCCGAAGTCGTAGATGATCGGGTTGCGCGGAGCGTCGGTGATACGCGTCGTGCCGGGCGTGAGCCAATGGGCACTGACCACGACGATCGCCTGCGCGTCCGGCAGCTCCTGGCCGACCCGCACCCACTCGCGCGTGAACGCGTTGTCGCTGATCGCGTGCATCGGGTTGCCGTGCCCGACGAACAGCACCGGCATCCGTGGGCTCGCGACCAGCCGCTGCTCGAGATCTCCGATCGAGTACTCCGCCATGACACCGCCTAGATAGTTGATACTTCAACTATAGCAGTGTCAGCAGCAGCGTCCCCGCTGGTCGAGTTCACGATGCGCGGCCCGATGACGTTCGTATTCGCGGCGGCTCATCGGCTGACGACCCTCGCGGGCGCACTCCTCGCGGTACGCGTCCCAGCGCGCCTCGCCGGAGATCTCCCGGAGATACCAGCGCAGCCCCTCCACGGCGCGCGCGATCATCGACGCTCACCTGCTCGCTCGGCCTCCCACGCGCGCACCGCTTCCTTCTCCTGGGCCGTCGCGATGAAGTCGGCGGGCGCGACGATCCGGGACTCGACCTTCGGCGTCTCGGTGGTGGGGAGACCGCCGGCACGCCAGGCCTTCACCGCGACGACGACCGCGTTGACCACGATGACGATGACGAGCAGCGCGAAGGTCGCCTGCAGGATGCCGTTGAGGGTCGAGTTGAAGACGACCTGGTCCATCTGCCCCGCGTCGGCGGCCGGCGCGAGCACCTCCCCGGCGTCGCGCGCCTCGCGATAGCGCGAGGCCTGCGCGAAGTAGCCCAGCGCCGGATCGGAGCTGAACACCTTCTGGAAGCTCGCCGTCATCGTCACGATCAGATCCCACGTCAACGGGACGAGCGCGACCCACGCGTACTTCGCCTTGCCGTGTTTGAACATCAGGACGGCGCACACCGTGAGGCCGATGGCGGCCAGCAGCTGATTGGCGATGCCGAACAGCGGGAACAGCTGATTGATGCCGCCGAGCGGATCGCGGACGCCGACCCAGAGGATGTAACCCCAGGCGAGAACCACCAGGAAGCTCGCGGACCAGGCCGCCGGACGCCACGAGGTGTCCGCGTACCGCTTCCAGACGTTGCCGATCGTGTCCTGCAGCATGAAGCGGCCCACCCGCGTGCCCGCATCGACGGCGGTGAGGATGAACAACGCCTCGAACATGATCGCGAAGTGGTACCAGAACGCCTGCAGGTTCCCGCCGAACGCCTCGTGGAAGACCTGCGAGAGCCCGAAGGCGAGAGTCGGCGCACCGCCGGTGCGCGACACGAGCGTCTCCTCCTCGACTGCCTGCGCGGCAGCCTGCAGTTGGTCGGGCGAGATCGTGAAGCCCAGGTTGGCGACGAACTCCGCGGCGCCCTCGAACGTGCCGCCGGTGGCCCCGGCGGGGCTGTTCATCGCGAAGTACATGCCCTGGTCGATGACGCAGGCGGCGATGAGGGCGCTGATGGCCACGAACGACTCCATGAGCATGCCGCCGTAGCCGACCATGCGGACGTGGCTTTCCTTGGCGATCATCTTCGGTGTCGTGCCCGAGGAGATCAGCGCGTGGAAGCCCGACAGCGCACCGCAGGCGATGGTGATGAAGACGAACGGGAACAGCTTGCCGGCGAAGACGGGCCCGTTGCCCTCAGTGGCGAAACTCGTGACCGGCTCGGCCTGCAGCACGGGTGCCGCGATGACGAGCCCGACCGCCAGCAGGACGATCACGCCCACCTTCATGAACGTCGACAGATAATCGCGCGGGGTCAGCAGCATCCACACCGGCAGGATCGACGCGACGAAGCCGTAGACGACGAGGCAGATCACGAGCGTCTCAGGCGACAGCGTCAACGCGTCTCGGAGCCCCAGTTGATCCACGTACCCGCCGAGGATGATCGCCACGAGCAGCAGTGCGACGCCGATCGCGGTGACCTCCATGACCTTGCCGGGCCGCAGGTAGCGCAGGTAGAAGCCCATGAACAGCGCGATCGGAATGGTCAGCCCGATCGACAGCACGCCCCACGGCGATTCCGCCAGCGCATTGACGACGACGAGGGCGAGCACCGCCAGGATGATGATCATGATGGCGAAGACGGCGATGAGGGCCGCGACGCCGCCGACGACGCCGATCTCCTCGCGCACCATCTGACCGAGGCTCTTGCCGTCGCGCCGCATCGAGAAGAACATGACCACCATGTCCTGCACGGCACCGGCGAAGATGACGCCCACGATGATCCAGATCGTGCCGGGCAGGTAGCCCATCTGCGCGGCCAGCACCGGGCCCACCAGCGGACCGGCTCCGGCGATCGCGGCGAAGTGGTGCCCGAACAGGACGCGACGGTCGGTCACCTCGTAGTCACGACCGTTCTCCAGCCGTTCGGCCGGAGTGGCGCGCGTGTCGTCGACCTGGAGCACGCGTCGGGCGATGAACCGCGCATAGAACCGGTACGCGATGGCGTACGAGGCCAGGGCCGCGAACAGGATCCAGAGCGCTGACACCTCCTCTCCTCGGGCCAGCGCCAACACGGTCCAACACGCCGCTCCTACCAGGGCCACCCCGACCCAGAGCACACGGCTCGTCACCTGGTTCATGGCCGCAGTATGACTCACGTCACCCCCACCGCGCGACCGGAGCTTGAACCGGTGTCGGACAATGGAGGGATGCCGACCTCGACGCAGCTGATCATCTTGCTGCGGCACCCTGTGAGGTTCCTCGCCGAGGAGGACCCCGCTCGTTCACGCTTCGTCTTCGACGCCCCGCAGGGCCCGGTCGAGGCGACGGCGAACGAGGCGGTCGGCCCGCTCTCGGGCGGTATCCGTGCCATGAACGCGCACGACAGCGTGCGGGCGTGGGCGGGGCCGGCGATCATCGCGCTCCGGTTGATGGCCGCGGGCGCGCTGACCTCGCCCTCCCCGGCCGAGTTGCAGCAGCTGCGCGAGGCCGGAGCGCATATCGGCGAGTCCCAGGCCGACGGACAACGTCAGATCGATGCCTTTCTCGCCGCGCTCGCCGTCGATGCGCCCGCCGTGGCCACGACGCCGCAGCGCCGTCGCGAGCCCGAGCAGCCGAGGCCGCGGATCGAGCCGCCGCGCACCTTCGCCTACCGCCTGGTGACGGCGTTCGAGGCCGGCGGCGCCGACAGCGTCGCGACGGTCCGCCTCCGTGTGCGTCCCACCGACCGCACCTGGGGCGAAGTCGACGCACGCGACCTGTGGACGCGCGACGACCACCACTTCGGCCCCGGCGCCCGTGACGCCACCCGCGCCATGCTCGAGCGCCTTGCTGCGACGTGGGAGCCCGCGCACCGCCTGCTCCCCGGCGACGACGGCACTCCCCCACCCGAGACGGTCGCCCTCGACCGCGACGAACTCGGACGTCTCGCCTCAGCTGATCTCGTGACGCCTCTCATGGCCAACCGGGTGGAGGTCGTCTGGCCGGCAGAACTCGTGCGCGATGTCGCCGCCACGCCGGTCCTTCAGCGGGTCGAGGGGTTCGGCGATCGCCCTCGCGCGTTCGGCCGCGACCAGTTGTTCCGCTTCGACTGGAGTGTGAGTGTCGGCGGCGAACGTCTGACGCAGGCCGAGCTCGATGAGCTCGCCGCCAGCCACAGCGGCATGGTGCGGCTGCGTGATCAGTGGGTCTTCGTCGAGCGGAGTCGTCTGGACGACCTTCTGCGCGGCGGAGGACGCGAGCTCGACGCGAGCGACGCGCTCCGCGCGGCGCTCACCGGCGAACTCGAGATCGACGGCCGGATGGTCGAAGTCGACACCGTCGGCTGGCTCGAAGACGTCCGCGAGCGGCTCGCGAGCCTCGGCGCCCGCGACACGCGGATCGAGCAGCCCGCCGACCTCGACGGGGATCTGCGGGCGTACCAGCTCGACGGCCTGCGGTGGATGAACCAACTCGTCGAGCTCGGACTCGGCGGCATCCTCGCCGACGACATGGGACTGGGCAAGACGATCATGCTGATCGCCCTCCACCTGCATCGGGCCGCACCCGCCCCGACCCTCGTCGTCTGCCCGGCCTCGGTGCTCGCGACGTGGGAGCGGGAGATCGCGCGCTTCGCCCCCGGCCAGAACGTGCACCGCTACCACGGGCCGCAGCGCACGCTCAACGACGCGAAAGACGGCTTCGTCGTCACCACGTACGCCACGATGCGCCAGAGCGCCGACGACCTCGCCGAGCACGACTGGGGCATGGTCGTCGCCGACGAAGCACAGCACGTGAAGAACGCCGCGAGCGGTGCGGCGCAGGCGCTGCGGCGGATCGGCTCGGACGCCCGCATGGCCCTGACCGGCACGCCGGTCGAGAACAGCCTCTCGGAGCTGTGGTCGATCCTCGACTGGACGACGCCCGGTCTGCTCGGACACCGCGAACAGTTCCGGCGCGACTGGGCCCGCCCCATCGAGCGGGACCGCGACGACGAGGTCGCCCGGCGACTCGCCACGCTGATCCGTCCGTTCGTGCTGCGCCGGCGTAAGAGCGATCCGGGCATCGCGCCCGAACTGCCGCCCAAGATCGAGACCGATCACCACGTGCAGCTCACGCGCGAGCAGATCGGCCTGTACGAGGCGGTCGTGCGCCGCACCATGACCGAGATCGAGGAGAGCAAGGGCATCCAGCGGCGCGGTCTCGTGGTCAAGCTGCTGACCCAGCTCAAGCAGATCTGCAACCACCCGGCCCAGTACCTGCGCCAGTCCACCGGGCGCTTGGACGGGCGGTCCGGCAAGCTCACGGTCTTCGACGAACTGCTCGACGAGATCCTCGCCGAGGACGGCCGCACCCTCGTGTTCACCCAGTACGCGCAGATGGGGCACCTGCTCGCCCGGCACCTGAACCAGCAGGGAATCGAGCACGCCTACCTCCACGGCGGGACGCCCGTGCGTACCCGCGAGGACATGGTGCGGCGCTTCCAGGACGGCGAGTTCCCGGTGTTCGTGCTGTCGCTCAAGGCGGCCGGGACGGGCCTCAACCTGACCCGCGCCGACCACGTCATCCACTACGACCGCTGGTGGAACCCGGCGGTCGAGGACCAGGCGACCGACCGCGCCCACCGCATCGGGCAGACCACCGCCGTCCACGTGCACCGCCTCGTGGCCGAGGGCACGATCGAACAGTCGATCGCCGAACTCATCACCGCCAAACGTGCGCTCGCCGACGCCGTGGTCAACTCCGGCGAGGCGGCGCTCACCGAACTGAGCGACGCCGAACTCGCCGCGCTCGTGCGCTTGCGCCGCTGACCCATCCGATCACATGCCGGTGACGAACCACCGGCATGAAAGCCCGTACCGTCCTGCTGTCCGCCGCGATCGGGGTGCTCGCCGCGACGGCCGGTGTCGGTCTCGGTCATCTCGTGGCCGCCTTCATCGCTCCGGCCGCCTCTCCCGTGCTCGCGGTGGGCTCGACCGTCATCGACGCGACGCCGACACCGGTGAAGGAATGGGCCGTGTCGACGTTCGGGACGGCTGACAAGCCGATCCTCATCGGCACCGTGCTCATCGGCACCCTCCTGCTCGCCGGGCTCGGCGGCATCCTCGCCGCACGGAGGTTCGCGGTGGGTGCTCTCGTGCTCGTGGTGCTCGTCGCAGCCAGCGGCGCTGCGGCCCTCACGCGGCCGGTCGCCGGCGTCGCCGACGCCGTGCCGTCGCTCGTCACCGGCCTGGTGGCGCTCGCGGTCCTGCGGGGCTTCACCCGTCCGCACCGACGAGAGCCGGCGGCGTCGGCCCCCGGCGTCTCGCGCCGCACCATGCTGCTCGGCGGCGGGGCCGTCATCCTGCTCTCGGCGCTGGCCGCGGCGACGGGTGAAGCCCTGATCCGAGCAAGCCGCACCCTCACGAACGTGGCGCTCCCGCGGCCGGCGGACCCCGCGGCCCCGTTGCCCGACGGCCTCGAGATCGAGGGACTCAGCCCCTTCCGGACACCCACGGGCGACTTCTACCGGGTCGACATCAACCTGACCGTGCCGATCGTGGACGTCGACGACTGGACCTTGACGGTGGACGGCGACGTCGAGCGGCCCTTCACCCTCACGTGGGACGAACTGCTCGACATGGACATGATCGAGCGCGACATCACGATGACGTGCGTGTCCAACGAGGTCGGCGGCTCCTACGTCGGGGCGGCGCGCTGGCTCGGCGTTCCCCTGACCGACCTGTTGGACCGCGCGGGCGTGGGCTCTCGTGCCGACCAGATCCTGAGCACCGCCGTCGACGGGTTCACCATCAGCACCCCGTTGAACGTCGCGACGGACGGGCGCGACGCGATGGTGGCGGTCGCGATGAACGGCGAGCCGCTCCCCCGCGACCACGGCTTCCCGGCGCGACTCATCACCCCCGGTCTCTACGGCTACGTCGGCGCCACCAAGTGGCTCGAGCGGCTGACCTTGACGACGTACGCCGAGCAGGAGGCCTACTGGACGGCGCGCGACTGGGCCGTCGAGGGTCCGATCAAGATCTCAGCCCGGATCGACACCCCGCGTGGGCTCGGCGAGATCGACGCAGGCGAACGGGTCATCGCGGGCGTCGCCTGGGCCCAGCAGCGCGGTGTCGACGAAGTCCAGGTGCGCATCGACGACGGCGGCTGGCGGCCGGCTCGACTCGGCCCGGATGCCGGCGTCGACTACTGGCGGCAGTGGTACCTGCCGTGGAACGCCACCCCAGGCCGCCACGTGGTCGAGGCGCGCGCGATCACCCGTGACGGCGAGGTGCAGACCACCGAACGCACCAGTCCGTTCCCCGACGGCTCCAGCGGCATCCACAGCATCGTCGTCCGCGTGCGCTGAACGGAATTCTCACCCATCCGTCTGGCGCCGGGCTCCGAATCCCTGGTGTCAGCCCCCAACGAAAGGCACCATCATGAAGCGCACGATCATCGGCCGCACCGGTCTCGCCACCGCGGCTCTGTCCCTCACGCTCGGTCTCGCCGCCTGCAGCAGTGGCGACGACTCCGAGGCTTCCATGAACTCCGAACCGTCGACGTCCCAGGAGAGTTCGGAGCCCAGCGACGACATGATGGGCGCCTTCGGTCCCGGGTGCGAGGCGATCCCCACCTCCGGGGCCGGTTCGCTCGACGGCATGGCCGAGGACCCGGTCGCGACCGCGGCGAGCAACAACCCGTTGCTCAGTACTCTCGTCACCGCGGTCCAAGAAGCCGGTCTCGTCGACACGCTGAACTCGGCCGAGTCGCTCACGGTCTTCGCACCGACCAACGACGCCTTCGCCGCGATCCCCGAGGACCAGCTGAACGCGCTGCTGGCCGACAAGGACCAGTTGACCACGGTCCTGACGCATCACGTGGTCGAGGGCGAGCTCGGGCCCGACGAGATCGCCGGGGAGCACGAGACCCTCGCCGGTGACACGCTCATGGTGGACGGCTCGGGCGAGGACTTCACCGTCGCCGACGCCTCGGTCATCTGCGGAAACGTCCCGACGGCGAACGCCAAGGTGTACGTCGTCGACGCCGTGCTGATGCCCTGAACGTCGGGAAGAATCGCCCCGTGAGCCACCTGACCTCCGTGCCCTCCGGCCCTGAGCCGGAGGGCACGGACCTGGCCACCGAACTCCTGCGCCGCTGTGCTCGCGATGACGAGAACGCGTTCGCGCAGCTCTACGACCTCACCGCGCCACGCGTGTTCGGCCTCGTGCGTCGTGTCGTCCGCGATCCGGCCCAAGCCGAGGAGGTCACGCAGGAGGTGTACTTGGACCTGTGGCGCCATGCGTCGCGCTTCGACTCCCGGCGGTCGAGTGCCCTGGCCTGGGTGTTCACCATCGCCCACCGGCGTGCCGTCGACCGCGTCCGCGCCGCGGAAGCGGCCGACCAACGCGACGTCGCCTACGGATACCGGCAGCGCGAGGTCGCGCATGACACGACGAGCGAGGCCGCTCAGGACCGCTGGGAGGCGCGGCGCGTTCGGGCGGCGCTCGAGACGCTGACGCCGACCCAGCGCAAGGCCGTCGACCTCGCCTACTTCGGCGGGTACACCCACAGCGAGATCGCGGCGATGCTGGACATCCCGCTGGGCACAGCGAAAACTCGTATCCGCGACGGTCTCATCCGGCTGCGCGACGCACTGGGAGTAGAAGGATCATGATGACCGACGACATTCACAGCTTGTCGGGAGCGTACGCGGTCGATGCCCTCACCGACGACGAGCGCAGTGCGTTCGAGGCGCATCTCGAGCACTGTGCGGCGTGCCGCGAGGAGGTCGACTCCTTGCGCGAGGCCGCGGCCGAGTTGACGCTGCTGGCCGGCGAGGAGCCGCCGCCCGCACTGCGAGCCGACGTGCTCGGTCTCGTGTCGACGGTCCGTCCCGAACCACCCCGGCTCGACGATCGGCGAGCACGGCGGCGGCGCACCTGGATCGCGGCTGCTGCCGCCGCGGTCGTGGTCGCACTCGGCGTCGGTGTCGGGGTGACGCGACCCTGGGAAGGAACGTCCCAGGGCCCCGAGTTCACGGTGGCCGAGCAGATCGCACGTGCCGACGACGCGCAGCGGATCTCAGTCTCGTTCGATGACGGAGCCGTGGCGACGGTGCTGCGCTCCCAGAGCCTGGGGCGGGCCGTGATCGAGACGAGCGACATGGCGCCGCCTCCCGAAGGCCGGCACTACGTCCTGTGGCTTCAGGACTCCGACGGGACGATGCACCATGCGGGAGCCATGCCCGACGAGGCCGGGGACACGACGATGCCGCTCAAGGGCGACGCGGCATCGGCGATCGGGGCGGGGATCACCGTGGAGTCCGATCCCCGGACACCGGAACCGACGAGTGAGCCGGTGGCCCTGTTCTCGTTCGCGTGAACCAGCTAAGGTTAGGGAGTCCTAACTACTCCTGTCGAGTGAGTGCCCATGATCGTCGAACCCGCCCCCGCTGAACGCTGGAGCGATGACCTCGCCCTGCTCGGGTCCGTCCTCGCCGCGTTCGGGGGATCTGCGGTCGCTGCGACCGCGACCGCCAGCTCGGCCGTGAGCGCGATCGGCTCATACGGACGTCTCGGTGGCCTCGGATCCCCGTGGCCCAGCCAGGGCGCTGATGAGCTGACGATGCGCCTGTGCCCCGCGTCCCTCGACGCGTTCGCCACCGACGCGGACGGCACCACCGTGCGGCTCCTCAACCAGCATGGCGATGTCGTGCACCGCGTCGCCAGCCCCGCCGGGCCCAGCGCGCGGTCCGCGGTGCGCGCCGGCACGACGCTGCGTTCGCTGTCCTGGTCCGCCGAACATGACCCTCAAGCGGCTGCTCGCCACCTCCTCGCCCTCGATGCGCAGGGCCATCTCGACACCCTGGTCGCCGACGGCGGGGCACGACGCAGCGCCGCGCTCGACCGGCTTCGGCGCACGCATCTGGTGACCCCGATCGCGCCGGGCCTGGCCCTGCACGCGCTCGATCACCTGCACCGCGACCGCATCCCGGTCACGCTGGCCGTGCCGGCGGCGGGTTGCCTGCTCGCGGTCCATGGCGTCGTCGAGGAGTTGCGCGGCGGGGCGTCGATGACTTTCGCCCGGGTGGGCGCGGGGACCGTGCGGGTCGATCCCGCAGCGATCAGCGAGGCGTGGGTCGTGCGTCCGGAGAACGGAGCCGCGCTCCTGGAGCTCTACGACCACACGCACCGCTGCTCGATCGCGATCGGTCAGCCGCTGCGGCGCGATCCGGTCGCCACGGCCCGGTGGGAGCACCTGACCGCGATGCTCTCGATCAGCTGACCGGCGCCGTGTCGCTCGCTCGAGCGTGATGGCGGCCGATCGGCAGCATCATCGGCTTGCCGGAGGTCGGATCGACCATGATCTGGCTTTCCAGCCCGAACACGTCACGCACAGTCGCCTCGGTCAGCACGTTCACCGGGTCGCCGGCCGCGTGCAGACGCCCGGCCGCCACCGCGATCAGGTGGTCGGCGTATCGGGCCGCCAGATTGAGGTCGTGAAGCACCATGACGATCGTCGTTCCCCGCTCGCGATTGAGGTCGGTGAGCAGGTCGAGGACCTCGACCTGATGGCTCACGTCGAGGAAGGTCGTCGGCTCGTCGAGGAACAACAGATCGGTCTGTTGCGCGAGCGCCATGGCGATCCATACGCGTTGCCGCTGACCGCCGGACAGCTCGTCCACGGCGCGGTCGGCGAGGGCCACGGTGTCGGTCGCCTCCAGGGCTGCGAGCACCGCCGCCTCGTCCTCGGCGCTCCACCGCGCGAAGACCTTCTGGTGCGGATGCCGTCCGCGGCCCACGAGATCGGCGACGGCGATGCCCTCGGGCGCGATCGGCGACTGCGGGAGCAACCCGAGCGTGCGCGCGACCTCCTTGGTGGGGAGGCGGTGCAGGTCCTTGCCGTCGAGCACCACCTGACCTGACGAGGGCGCCATGAGCCGCGACATCGCGCGCAGCAGCGTCGACTTGCCGCACGCGTTGGCGCCGACGATCGTCGTGATCTTGCCGGTGGGGATCGTCAGGTCGAGATGGTCGACGACGGTGCGGTCACCGTAGGCGAGGCTCAATTGCTCCGTGTGGAGCGAGTGGGTGGCGGTCATAACGAACCTCCCGCGCGATTGGTGCGGATGAGCAGGTAGACGAGATACGGGGCGCCGAGCACGCCGGTGACGACGCCGACGGGGTAACGCGCCCCCAGTGCGAACTGACCGGCGAGGTCGGCGACGAGGACGAGCAGAGCGCCGACCAGCGCGGCCGGAACGAGCAGCGAGCCAGTCGGGCCGACAAGCCGCGCGGCGATCGGCCCGGACAGGAACGCCACGAAGGCGATGGGACCGGCCGCAGCGGTGGCGAAGGCGATGAGACCGACCGCGGCGATGATGACGAGGACACGGGTGCGTTCCACCCGGACGCCGAGGGCCGACGCGGTGTCGTCACCCAGTTGCAGCAGGTCCAGGCGACGGCTCTGCGACAGCAGGAGGACACCGAAGGCGATGACTGCCGCGAGGAGCGTCACGACCTCGCTCCAGGTGGCGCCGTTGAGGCTGCCGGTGATCCAGCGCATCGCGGCCGGCAAGTCCCACGTCGCCGCACGGACCAGGAGGTAGGAGACGACGCTTTGGAGCATCGCGGCGATGCCGATGCCGATGAGGATGAGACGCGTGCCGACGACACCGTCCTTGAACGACAGGACGTAGATCAGCATCGCCGTCGCCAGTGCGGCGACCACGGCGACGAAGGAGATGAGTGCGCCCGACACGGAGAGAACCGTGATGCCGAAGACTGCCGCGGCGCTCGCGCCGTGCGTGATGCCGATGATGTCCGGGCTGGCCAGAGGGTTGCGCAGCATGGTCTGGAACGTCACGCCGCCCAGCGCGAACGCGGCGCCCGCTAGCACGGCGAGCATGGCGCGCGGCAGCCGCAGTTCGCCCACCGTGAACGACGCACCGGGCACCGTCTCACCGGCGATGACCCGCAGGACGTCGAGGGGCGGATAGAACGTCTGGCCGACCATGAGCGTCACCAGGAAGGTCCCGAGGACCAGGACGGCAAGGGTGGTGAGCGCACCGCGGCGGCGCAGCGCGCGACGGGCGCGGCCGGCGGCGAGGACGTCGACGCTCACAGGGCACGCACCTTCTGCCGGCGCACGACGTAGATGAAGAAGGGGGCCCCGATGATGGCGGTCACGATCCCCACCTCGATCTCGGACGGGCGGGCCACGACCCGGCCGACGACGTCCGCGACGGTCAACAAGATGGCGCCCACGAGCGCGGACGAGGGCAGAAGCCAACGGTGGTCGACGCCGATCAGGAGCCGGCAGACGTGCGGCACGACGAGCCCGATGAAGGCGATCGGACCGGCGACGGCGGTCGCGGCGCCGCAGAGCGTGACGGCCCCGATGAACGCGACGACGCGGATCATCATGACGCGCTCGCCGAGGCCGGTCGCCAGCTCGTCGCCCAGCGCGAGCGAGTTCAGGCCGCGGGAGCAGGCGATGCAGATGATCGCTCCGACGATGAGGAACGGGAGAACCTGGACGAGCTTGGTGTAGGTTGCGCCGCCGACCCCGCCGACTTGCCAGAAGCGGAAGGAGTTGAGCACGTCGACGCGCGGCAGCAGGATCGCGCTGATGAGCGAGGTGAACGCAGCGGTCGTCGCGGCCCCGGAGAGCGCGAGTTTGAGCGGAGTCGGGCCTCCGCGGCCGAGGGATCCGATGGCGTAGACGAACGCCGAGGCGAGCGCGGCACCGACGATCGCGACCCAGATGTACCCCGTCGCCGTGCTCAGCCCGAAGAACGCGATGCCGGAGACGACCGCGAGCGAAGCGCCGGGGGTCACCCCGAGGATCATGGGGTCGGCGAGGGGGTTGCGGGTCAGGCCTTGCAGGACCGCGCCGGCGACGCCGAGCGAGGCGCCCACGAGCATCGCCAGCAGGGTACGCGGGATGCGTTGGCGCACCGCCGCCTCGGCGATGCCACCGTGACCGTCGCCGGTGAACGCACTGACCAACTCGTTCCAGCCGACCACGCGTGTGCCGAACGCGACCGAGAGCGCCCCCGCCACAGCGAGGACGGCCACTCCGGCGATCAGCACGGCGAGAACGGCCGGCACCGGACGACGCCGTCGGGCGTCGTCCGGTGCGGCTGTTCTCACGAAGGTAACGGTCACTGGACCTTGGCGGCTGCGGCAGACAGGAGGTCGAGGTAGTCCGACAGCGCCCACGGCACCGAGAGCGCCGACGGGTTACCCGCCGCGGCGAGCGGCGTGTTGTCCTCGAGCATGACGATGGCCCCGTTGGCCACGGCCGGGATCTGCGAGAGCAGCGGATCCTCCTGCAGGGTCGCCACCAGCTCCTCGCTGCCGTAACCGATGAGGATGTCGGTGTCGTCGAAGGCGTCGGCTTCCTCCGCACTCTGGTCGAGGAAGAACTGGTCGGTCGATGCGCTGCCCTTTTCGACGAGAGCGGGCGTCTCCAGGCCCAGATCGACGAGGAACGCGGCTCGCGGGTCATGGGTCGTGTAGTAGCTGATCGTGCTGAGGTCGGACGGGTCGAGATAAGCGAACACACCGGTCTTGCCCTTGAGCTCGGGGCGGTCGGCGACGCCGTCGGCGATCTGCTGCTCGAGGTCGGCGACGAGGTCCTTGCCCTCCTGCTCGAGCCCCAGCGCCTTGCTGTTCAGTTCGATCGTCTCGCGCCATTCGGTGCCCCACGGGGTGTCGGGGTAGGCCACGACCGGAGCGATCTTGCTCAGGGTGTCGTACTCCTCCTGGGAGAGGCCCGAGTACGCGGCGAGGATGACGTCAGGCTGCGTGTCGGCGACCGCCTCGAAGTCGATGCCCTCGGTCTCATCGAAAAGCGCCGGCGTCTCGCCGCCGAGCTCCTCGAGACGCTCCTCGGTCCACGGCATGATGCCGTCGCCGTCGTCGTCACCCCACGTGGCCTTCGCCATGCCGACCGGAACGATGCCGAGAGCCAGCGGAACCTCGTCGTTGGACCAGCCGACGGTGGCGACCCGCTCGGGCTCGGACTCGATCGTCGTCTCGCCGAAAGCGTGCTCGATCGTGACGGGGAACTCGCCGGAGGCGGACGCGTCGTCCCCGGAGCCGGAGTCGTCGGCCGAGGAACCGCAAGCGGCGAGGACGAGGGCCGAGGCCGCCGCAGCGGCCGTAGCCATGACACGCGAAGAGCGCATGGGCACTACTCAACTTTCTCCAGTAGGTAAGGCTTGCCTAGCCTACGCCCTGCCCTGGGGGGTCGCACAAGGGCTTCCGCGATCCGAACGCGTCACAATGGGGGCATGATCTTCATCGTCGCCAAGTTCCCCGTCAAGCCCGAGTGGGCCGATCGCTGGATCGACCACGTGACCCCCTTCACCGAGGCCACCCGCGCTGAACCGGGCAACCTGTGGTTCGACTGGTCCCGCAGCGTGGACGACCCGAACCTCTTCGTCCTGGTCGAGGCGTTCCGCGACGCGGAGGCGGGTGCCGCCCACGTGCAGTCGGAGCACTTCCAGCAGGCCATGAAGGACCTCCCGCAAGCCCTCGTCTCGACCCCGCAGATCATCAGCGAGCAGATCGACGCCACCGACTGGAACCTGATGGGCGAGATGACCGTCGAGTGACCGATCGACGCGATCGCGCCCGGGGCGTCCTGCTGGCACAAGCCTGCGGCGACGCCCTGGGCGTGCCCTACGAATTCGGCCCGCCGCTCGCCGATGACGCGGTCCCGGAGATGGTCGGACGACCCGAGTCGGACCTTCTTCCCGGCGAGTACTCCGACGACACGGCGATGGCGGTCTGCATCGCCGAGGCAGCCGCCGGTCATGGTGGTCTCGACGACACCGCGCTCGACGATCTCGCCCGACGCTTCCTCGCCTGGGGCAAGGTCGGTGTCAAACATGCGGGTCGTCAGACCAAACTCGTGTTCGCCGCGACCGTCGAACCGACGGCCGACGCCATGCGGCACGCTGCCCGCACCGTACTCGAGGAGACACCGCACGCGGCCGGCAACGGCGCGCTGATGCGTACCGCGGTCGTGGCGCTCGTGCGTCCCGACGACCGCGTCGGCACGGCGCGTTCCGCGGCGCAGGTCGCGCAGCTCACTCATCCGCACCACGAGGCCGTGGAGTCGTGTGTGCTGTGGACCGAGGCGGTCCGACGCGCGCTGCTCGGCGGGGACGTCGATCTGGCGGCAGGCCTCGACCTCATCGATCCGGCGAGCCGCGGACCGTGGCGTCGACGCATCGACGCGGCCACCGGGGCCGACCCCAGCACGTTCACGCCGAACGGCTACACCGTCGCTGCTCTGCAGGCCGCGTGGGCGGCCATCACCTCCACGCCTGGACAGGGAGCGGTGCACCTGTCGATGTCGCTCATCGCGGCCGTGCGAGCCGGTGGCGACACCGACACCATCGCGGCGATCGCGGGAGGGTTGCTCGGTGCCCGCTGGGGCGCTTCGGCCATCCCCGACGCCTGGCGCCAGGCCGTGCACGGGTACGGCGACCTCGACGGACCCGGCCTGAGCGACCTCGCCGATCGCGTCCTCGACTCAGCGCACGACTGACACGACCACGTCCGCGCTGTGCGCGGCACCGTCATCAGACGGAACCTGCCCGAGTGCGGCGAACAGCGCGATCACGGCTGCCACGCCGACCGGCACCAGGATCCGCTTCTTGCGATACCAGGGCCGGTGATCCTTCGCGTCCGCGAGCTGGCGCTCGAGATCCAGTGGGGCGATATGGCTGGTCCATTCCTCGCCGTCCCAGTACCGCAACGCGGCCTCGGAGCGGGGGTCGGGATACCAGTCGGGAATGCGGTGACTCGTCGAGCCGTCCTGTGCCATGGTTCTCCTCGAAGGGCTTCACCTTCGACGCTAGCTCGCCGCGCTGTCCTTCCGGCCCCTCACGCGTGAGACGTTCGCGACACTGCCGCCGGTCGCATGAAATGAGCCGGCGCCGTCCGCCTCTCGGCTAGCGTATGCGGACAATGAAAGGGGATGCCATGAATGAGGAGAGCTGGCACCAGGCCCGGTTGATACCGACGTCGGGCATCAACGGGTCGCAGGAGCAAGAACGTCGAGCGACTTCGGCGCTGCTCGCGGTCCTCAGCGTGGTCCCGGAGTTCTCGAAGGCGCTGCTCGGACCTCTAGGCGCCATTCGCGGAACGACCGAGACGTACATCGAGGTTCCCTTCGACACCAGTGAGGGCCGCGTGTACCCTGACGGCCTGATCCGCGTTCGCCGCGGCGCGCGCCAGTGGACAGCGCTCGTTGAAGTCAAGACTGGAAAGAACGAACTTGAGGCGCGCCAACTCGAGTCTTACCTCGACATCGCTCGCTCGGAGGGCTTCGACGCTCTCGTCACGATCAGCAACGAAATACCGCCCGTCCCCGGACAGCACCCGACAGCGGTTGATCGACGCAAACTACGCAAGGTGGCCTTGCATCACATCCCGTGGTCGTTCGTGCTGTTCACCGCCATCATGCAGAAAGAACACCGCGGCGTCGCCGATCCGGAACAGGCCTGGATTCTGGGCGAGCTCATTCGCTATCTGGAGCACTCGAAGTCCGGTGCGCTCGAACTCGATGACATGGGACAGCACTGGGTCTCGGTGCGAGACGCGGTTGCCTCAGGGACCTTTCGAGCGAACGATGGCGGTGGCGCAGAGGTGGCCTCCCGCTTCGACGCGCTGCTCCGCTACGCCGGATTGCGGCTCGGGCAGCAACTAGGCATCGACGTCACCCCAGCACTCTCTCGGTCTGAAATCGCACAGCCACAGGAGCGAACCGACAACCTGCTGCGACGACTGGCCGCGGAGGGAGTTCTCACCGGCGGTTTGCGCATCCCGCATGCCGTCGGCCCCCTCACGGTCACGGCCGACCTTCGCGCGAACCGTGTCACGTGCCAGGTCGACATTCCCGCCCCACAGACGGGCCGCCAACTGACACGGGTCAATTGGGTGATCCGCCAACTCAAGAACGCACGAGCCGACCTTCGGATCGAAACACTCGTCGCTCGGGCACGCGGCGAAGGCCCGACCGAACTGCTGGAGAAGGTGAGGGAAGATCCGAAGTCGATCGCGCCTGAGCCAGGGCGCGAGATCAAGGGTTTCCGTGTCGCTCTCTCCGTCGCGATGGGGTCGAAGCGCGGACGCGGCCGTGGGAGCTTTATCGACTCGGTCGTTGAAACAGTGGACGAGTTCTACGGCGATGTCATCCAGAACATCAAGCCATGGGCTCCGAGCCCTCCGAAGATGCGCCCGGCACCGGAACTCGACGATGACGCTCTGTCATCGACCGACCTCTCCTCCCAGGATGAGGCCGTCGCTGGCGTCTAGCTCGGAGCACGACACCGGACCGCACCTGGATGGAGCGGTCCGGCACCAACTCCGGTCAGGGACGGAAGACGTACTTGATGGCACCGTCCTTCTTGGCCTGGAACGTCGCGTAGGCCTCCGGTGCCTGTTCCAGGGGCACGTGGTGGGTCGCGAAGGTCTCGAGTCCGAGCGGGTCCGAGGAATCCTCGACGAGCGGCATGATGTCGTCGAGCCAACGACGGACGTTGGCCTGACCCATGCGCAGCGTGACCTGCTTGTCGAACATCGTCTGCATCGGCAACGGATCGGACGCGCCGGCGTAGACGCCGCTCAAGGAGATCGTGCCGCCGCGACGCACGATGTCGATGGCGCTGTAGAACGCGGCGAGTCGGTCAACGCTCGCGTTGGTCATCACCGTCTGCTCGACCTTCTTCGGGAGGAAGCCGACGAGCTTCTGCGCGGTCTCGGCCACCGGCGAACCGTGTGCCTCCATGCCCACCGCATCGACGACCGCGTCGGCGCCACGGCCCTGCGTCTTCTCGCGCACGACCGCGGCGACGTCCTCGCTGGACAGATCGATCGTCTCGACGCCGCGCGACGCCGCCCGGCCGATCCGCTCGGGCACCATGTCGATGCCGATGACACGCACGCCCTTCTGCAGGGCGATACGGCAAGCCATCTCCCCGATGGGCCCGAGACCGATCACCGCGAGGGTCTCACCCTCGCGAATTCCGGAGTACTCCACGGCCTGATACGCGGTCGGCACCACGTCGGAGAGGAACAGAAATCGGTCGTCCGGGGGCCCGTGGTCGACCTTGATCGGCCCGTAGTCACCGTGGGGGACGCGCAGGTACTCGGCCTGCCCGCCGGGGACGCCCCCGTAGAGATCGGTGTAGCCGAAGAGCGCGGCGCCCATGCCGCTCTCGCGGACCTGCGTCGTCTCGCACTGGGTCTGCAGCCCGCGGTCGCACATGAAGCAGTGGCCGCAGGAGATCTGGAAGGGGATGACGACGCGATCGCCGAGCTCCAGATTGGTCACGGCGGACCCCTTCTCGACGACTTCGCCCATCGGCTCGTGGCCGAGCACGTCACCGGGGTGGAGGAAGGCTCCGAGGACCTCGTACAGGTGCAGATCCGAGCCGCACAGACCCGACGACGTCACCTTGATGATGATGTCGGTGTCGTGCTGGATCGTGGGATCGGGGACGTTCTCGACGCTCACAGTGCGTCGGCCTTGCCAGGTCAGAGCTCGCATGAGTGGGGTGCCTCCTCAGGCTGGTCGACTGGTTCTCGACGCTGCCACGTTTCGGGGGTCAACGCATCCCGAGCGACCGCGGTAGCCGGGCCTTGAACAGCGCCGCGCGCGCTGCGTTGTTCCCAGCCGCGCCGTGCACCCCGCCGCCGGGGTGCGCGGAGCTCGAGGCGAGGTACAGCCCGCGGATCGCGGTGTCAGCACGACCGGTCCCGGACACCGGCCGAAAGATCAGTTCCTGATGCAGTTGCTGCGTCCCGCCGCCGACCGCGCCACCGAACAGGTTGGCGTTGCGCGCCTCTAGCTCGCGTGGCCCGAGAACCCGTCGCGAGAGCACGCGGGAGCCGAACCCGGGCGCCAACGCCTCGATGCGGGCCTGCATCCGGTCGGCGAACCGTTCGCGCTCATCGGCGTCCCAGGTGCCCTCGAGCTCCTCACCGACGTCGCCGCGGACATGCTGCGGGACGTGCGTGTAGGCCCACATCGTCTCGGTGCCCTCGGGCGAACGGGTCGGATCGGTCGTCGTCATGAGACCGGTCAGCAGGAACGGCTTGTCCGGGATGAGACCGGCGTGCACCTGCGAGAGCGCCTCGCTCATCTGCGGCATGGAGTCGGCGATGTGCACGGTTCCGGGCGTCTGCGCCGGCGGCGAATCCCACGGGACCGGCCCGTCGAGCGCCCAATCCACCTTGACGGTGCCCGGGTCCCACTGGAAGGTGCTCATCCGGCGCTGGATGCGCGCTGGGACGTCGCGCTCGTCGAGCAGCCGCCCGTAAAGCGCGGGCGCGCTGACGTCAGCCAGCACCACATCGGTCCCGTATCGTTCACCGTCGGCCGTGCGGACTCCGGTCACGCGACCCCGGTCGACGTCGATGTGTGTCACCTCGGCGTTGCAGCGCACGGAGCCGCCGCGCGCTTCGAGCCGACGGACCAGCGCGGCGGAGAGTTCGCCCGCTCCCCCTTCGGGCACCGGGAAACCGACGGTCTGGCCGAGCATCGTCATCAGCAGCCCCATGACGCCGGACCCTGGGGCCTCCAGCGGGATATCCGAATGACCGGCATTGCCGGCCAGCAGGATCGTCGGATGTTTGCCCTGGAATCGTCCCCGCCACAGGTCCACAGCCGGGGTGAGCAGCATCTTCACGAGGTCGAGCCCGCCGACCTTGGGGAGTTTGGCGGCCAGGCCTGCCCCGTGACGCACGGGCGGGAAGGGCGACAGCAGAGCGCCGATCAACTGCTCGCCGATCTCGTCCCATAAGGCGCACAGGCGAAGCCATGCCTCCCCGTCGCCGGGCTGCGCCTGCTCGAAGCCGGCGGCGGTCTGCTCACGGTCGCGGACCTGGAGCGCCCACGAGCCGTCGGGGAACGGGTGGCCCAGGACGGCCGGCGCGTGCCGCCACCGCACGCCCCAGCGCTCCAGATCGAGCGACAGCAGCGCCGGAGAGGCGGCCGCGAGCGGATAGAACGCGCTGAACGTGTCGTGCCGGAAGCCCTCGTGGACGTCGGTG
The DNA here is from genome assembly GCF_003850045.1 of Aeromicrobium camelliae. Classification (GTDB taxonomy): domain Bacteria; phylum Actinomycetota; class Actinomycetes; order Propionibacteriales; family Nocardioidaceae; genus Aeromicrobium; species Aeromicrobium camelliae. Next base: position 39,971 of record NZ_RQJX01000016.1, read on the forward strand.
TCGTGCCGGACCGCGCCACCGTAGGTCGGCTGCTGCTCGAGGACGAGCACCGACCATCCCGCGTCGGCGAGACGGTTGGCCCCGACGAGACCGTTAGGACCTGAACCGATGACGATGGCATCGACCCGGCTCATCGAGCATTCCCCTCCGCAAGGAAGGCCAGCCGCCGCAACGTCTCGACATTGCGCCACTTCAACGGTGGATCGGACACGATGTTCGGCACGAGCATCGCCGGACCGGCGACGAGGTGCTCTTCCATCTCCACGAGCGTCTCGCCACCCTGAGGAGTGAGCGTCAGACGCACCTCGGCTTCACCAGCTGGCCAGATGCGCGCTCGCATCTGCAGTTCGCGGCCGGGGATGCACCCAGTGGAGATCGTGGCGTCGTCGATGAGCAGGGGCCAGGCACCGACCGAATGGTGGATTCGAGAGCCTTCCGCCGGCCATGCCTCCTCGACATCGCGCATGCGGGAAGCTCCGACGACCCAGGTGGGGAACAGCCAGCCGTCGGCCAGCACCGCCCAGATCTCGTCCGGCGTGGCCTTGATCGTCCGCGTGATCGTCGTCATGGGGACAGTCCACCAGAGGTTCAGCCCGCTCGCAGCCGAGCGAGGACCACGACGGTGCGCTACGCGAGACCGGTCGAGTCCCCCACGAACAGCCCGGGGAACTCTTGACGTAAGGCGTCCTCCAGCCCGCCGCTGAGGGTGCGGGCGAACGTCCCGGAGAAGTGGCGGGTGTCGCGGTGCGTGATGAGGTTGCCCAGGACCGCCGGGCACACGCCCTCAGGGCAGTACAGGCCGGTGAGGTCGATCTCGTGCCAGGAGTCGGGCCTGTCATCGAGCATGACGAAGGGCGAGGTCGGCGCGTAGAGGTCGTGGGCGTTCATTGCGCAGGCATCGGTCGAGTCCTGGTGGAGGGTCAAGCAGTCAGCGATGTTGAAGGAGAACCGCGGCACGTCGCGGATCATGGCCAGCGCGAAGCCCTCCTGGGAGAGTTCCTCCCACGCCGCGCGCTGCCGACCGAGGATGTGCTCGTTCTGACCGCCGAGAGTCACCCTGGTGCCCTCGACGATGACGAGATCCGGCTGCATCTCACGCAGTTGAGTGCGCACCTCGTGATTCCACGTGCGGCAGCTCGACCCGCGCGCCTCGTTGTGCAAGGGGCAGCCCCCCATGGTCGTCACTTTGACGTTCCACCCGTGGCGCTCGGCGAGTTCGGCCATCGGCACCGACCACGGTCCCATCCGGGAACTGCCGACCATCGCGATCTCGACCTGTGCGTCGGACGGTCCGTACTCGCACCACCGCACCGGGTCGTCGAGCGAGGTGTACCAGCAGTCCGAGCCGATGACGTCGTTGTCCTGAGCGATCACGTCGAGCGGCGGTCCGGCGGGCAGGCGATAGCTGTTCTGCCGCAACGCGGGCTGTCGCACGACTTCGGCACCCGGGAAGTCTGCGAGCGGATACGCCTGAGGGTCGAGGGCCTGTGACACCCGTTCCTCCATCCGCTGCCCGGCTGCCGAGACCGCGGTTACTGCGATCAGTACGGCGGCGATGAGGACGGTGATGACCTGGCCTGCGGACGCCCGACGAAGCCGCAGCGCGGGCCACGAGACGAAGCGACGCGTCAGCCAGGCCAGCGCGAACGAGACACCGAGGATCAGCACCGCGGTTCGCGGGCCGACGACCTCACGCTGCTGGAGCGTGAGCGTGACGATGATGACGGGCCAATGCCACAGATAGAGCTCGTACGAGAGGTTCGCCACGGCGGTCAGTGGCCGTGACGAGAGCAACCGGGCCGGCCCTCCTCCCCCGCTGTTCCCGCCGAGAAGAACCATGGTTCCGCCGGCGAGGGGCAACAACACCCAGAGGCCCGGGAACGCGGTAGCGCCCTCGACGACGAAACCGCTCGAGACGATGATCGCCAGCCCCAGCCAGCACAAGCCCGCCCGCCCCCGCGGCGGCACCTGCCACCGCACCGCCAGGAGGGCGACGAGACCACCCAGCGTGAGCTCCCACCAGCGCGCGGCGCTGTGGAAGTACGCTCGGGGCTGGTCGACGGCCACCATGACCTGGGCGCAGGCGAACGAGAACAGCGTGATCGCGAGTGTCCCGGCGAACGCGAGCATCCAGGCTCGCCCGTTCCACCGCTGCCCCAGCGCGACGAGCCCGACGACGGCCCAGGGCCAGAGCAGGAAGAACTGTCCCTGCACCGACAAGGACCAGAAGTGCTGGACGATGCTGGCATCGGGCCCCGCGGCTCCGTACGCCAACTGTGAGCTGATGAGTTCCCAGTTCTCCACGTACAGCAGCGAGGCGATGACTTCACGCAGGTCCTGACCCTGGCCGCCGAGCGGACGCACCGCCACGACGGCGACGACGACCCCGGCCAGCACCGTCACCGCTGCCGGAACGAGACGCGTCATGGTGCGGGCGTAATGCCGCACCACCCGGCCCGGCTCGCGCCGCAGGGACCGGCGGAACAGGCTCGCGGTCAGCAGATACCCCGAGAACAGCAGGAAGACGTCGACGCCACCGGACACCCGGCCCTGCCCGAAGATGTGGAACAGGACGACGAGTGCGAGAGCGATCCCGCGGACCCCGTGAAGCTCAATGATGAAGCCGCTCTGCGACGGGGACGAGGTCTCGAGATTCCGGTGCCCGGGATCGACCGTGCCCAGCGTCGATGAACCCACGTACTACTACTCCTGTGAAGCCGAAAGGTCGCGTCCGCGTGACAACACGCAAACCGCGCCAGACTACCAGTGAGGGGCCAGTTTCAGGCCAAAACGGCGTCGACGAGCTGTTGAGCCTCGGACTGCACCTGCGCGAGATGGTCGGGCCCGCGGAACGACTCGGCGTAGATCTTGTAGACGTCCTCCGTGCCCGACGGTCGGGCCGCGAACCATGCCGACTCCGTGGTGACCTTCACTCCGCCGATCGGGGCGCCGTTGCCCGGCGCCTCGGTGAGGATGGCGGTGATCTCCTCGCCGGCCAGTGCCGTGGCGGTGACGTCGGAAGCACCGATCGTGCCGAGCTTGGCCTTCTGCTCCCGCGAGGCCGGTGCGTCGGTGCGCGCGTAGGCCGGGTCGCCGTACCGCTCGGTGAGGCCGGCGTAGCGCTGACTCGGCGTCTGACCGGTCACCGCGAGGATCTCCGAAGCCAGCAGGCACGCAATGATGCCGTCCTTGTCGGTCGTCCAGACCGAACCGTCGTGACGCAGGAACGAGGCTCCGGCCGACTCCTCCCCACCGAAACCGAAGGACCCGTCGAGCAGGCCCGGTACGAACCACTTGAAACCGACAGGAACCTCGGTGAGCGGGCGACCCAGGCCCTGGGCGACCCGATCGATCATCGACGAGGAGACCAGGGTCTTGCCGATCGTCGCTGTGTCCCCCCACCCGGGGCGGGCTCCGCCGAAGAGGTAGTCGATCGCCACGGCGAGATAGTGGTTGGGGTTCATGAGCCCGCCGTCCGGCGTCACGATGCCGTGGCGATCCGAGTCCGCGTCGTTCCCGGTGGCGATGTCGAAGCGATCTCGCCGCTCGACGAGCGAGGCCATCGCGGAGGGGCTGGAGCAGTCCATCCGGATCTTGCCGTCCCAGTCCAGCGTCATGAATCGGAACGTGCCGTCGACGAGCGGGTTGACGACCTCGAGGTTCAGGCCGTGCGTTTCGGCGATCCGCTCCCAGTAGGCCACGCTGGCGCCGCCGAGCGGATCGGCCCCGATGCGGACCCCGGCGCCGGCGATGCGCTCCAGATCGACGATCGTGGGAAGGTCGTCGACGTACGTGCCGAGGAAGTCGTAAGACTCGCACGCGGCGCGGGCGCGGGCGAACGGCACCCTGCGCACCTCACGGAGTCCTCCGGCGATGAGCTCGTTGGCGCGCGCCGCGATCGTCTTCGTCGCCTCGGAGTCCGCTGGCCCCCCATGCGGCGGGTTGTACTTGAAGCCGCCGTCGGTGGGCGGATTGTGAGAAGGCGTCACCACGATGCCGTCCGCGGCTGCGCCTCCATGGTTCGCCCGCAAGATGGCGTGGGAGACAGCAGGCGTGGGGGTGTAGCCGTCCTGCGCATCGACGAGGACGATGACGTCGTTGGCGATCAGCACCTCGAGCGCGGTCGCCCACGCGGGCTCGGACAGCGCGTGGGTATCGCGGCCGATGAACAACGGACCGCCGATGCCCTGGGCACGGCGGTAGTCGCAGATCGCCTGCGTCGTGGCCAGGATGTGGTGCTCGTTGAAGGACGCGGTGAGACTGCTGCCGCGATGCCCGCTGGTGCCGAACGCGACCTGCTGCGCAGGGTCATCCGGATCGGGGTGCACCGTGTAATAGGCGGTCACCAGGTGGGCGAGGTCGACGAGGTCAGCGGGCTCGGCCGGGTGGCCGGCGCGCGGATCGGCAGCGCTCATGGGTCCTTTCGGTCAGCAGCGAAGCTGCGGTCGAGGTCTGGACCCACTCTACGATCCGCTTCCCGTGCCCGCCGCCGCTGCAGACGCGGGCAGCCAGCAAGCGCGCGCAAGGGGCGGGAACCGCGTGGTTCCCGCCCCTTGTCTCACTGACTCAGCTGCAGCCGCTGGTGCTGCCGCAGCCCTCGCACACGTGGCACGAACCGGCCGGACGCATCTTGGTGCCGCAGGTCATGCACAGCGGGCTGTCGATCGCCCCGCCGGTGATCTCCTCGAGGAGTTCGGCCGACGTGTGGGCCGTCGACGGTGCCGGACGGGCGGACTCGACCTGGACCTTGGCCGACGCGACGTCGGACTCGGCCTCGACCTGCTTGGCCACCTGCGGGTCGGCCTTCGGCTCATCGCTCACCAGCTCGGCAGCCGTCGTGCCGTCGCCCTCGACGGGCTCGTACGAACCGGTGTCGAGGTAGCGCTGACGCTCCTCGGCCGAGTAGATGCCGAGCGCCGACCGCGTGTCGAAGTCGAGGTAGTCCAGCGCCAGGCGGCGGAAGACGTAGTCCATGATCGACTGCGCCATGCGCACGTCCGAGTCGTCGGTGAGACCGGCCGGCTCGAACTTGAGGTTGGTGAACTTCGTGACGAAGGTCTCCAGCGGCACGCCGTACTGCAGACCGATCGAGACGGCGATGCTGAACGCGTCCATCACGCCGGCCAGGGTCGACCCCTGCTTGCCGAGCTTGAGGAACAGCTCACCGAGGTCGCCGTTCTCGTGGGCACCGGAGGTCATGTAGCCCTCGGCGCCGCCCACGCTGAAGCTCGTCGTGATCGACTGACGCTTCTTGGGCAGACGACGACGGATCGGCTTCTCGACGACGACCGTCTTGACCTCGGTCTCGGCCGGCTTGTCGGCGTCCTTGCTCTTGGCCTTGGCGTCGCTGAGCGGCTGACCGACCTTGCAGTTGTCGCGGTAGACCGCGAGCGCCTTGAGGCCGAGCTTCCAGCCCTGGAAGTAGATGTCGGCGATGTCGTCGACGGTGGCCGTCTCGGGCAGGTTGACGGTCTTGCTGATGGCGCCGGAGAGGAACGGCTGGCAGGCCGCCATCATCCGCACGTGGCCCATCGGCTTGATCGCGCGCTCGCCGACTGCGCAGTCGAACACCTCGTAGTGCTCCGGACGCAGGCCCGGCGCGTCGATGACGTGGCCGTGCTCGGCGATGTACTCCACGATCGCCTCGATGGTCTCGCCGGTGTAGCCGAGCTTCTTCAGTGCGACCGGGATCGTCTGGTTGACGACCTGCAGCGAACCGCCGCCGACGAGCTTCTTGAACTTGACGAGCGAGAAGTCGGGCTCGATGCCGGTCGTGTCGCAGTCCATCATGAAGCCGATGGTGCCGGTCGGCGCGAGCACCGACGCCTGGGCGTTGCGCCAGCCGTTGGTCTCACCGATCTTGAGGTTCTCGGCCCACTGCTTGGTGGCTTCCTTCTGCACGGCGATATCCATCGCGTGCTTGGTCTTGATGTCGTCGTTGGCCGCGAGATGCTTGCGCATGACCCGCTGGTGCGGCTCGGCGTTCTTGGCGTAGCCCTCGTACGGACCGACGATGCCGGCGAGCTCGGCGCTGCGCCGGTAGGACGTGCCGGTCATGAGCGAGGTGATCGCCGCGGCGAGCGCCCGGCCGCCGTCGGAGTCGTAGGCCAAGCCCGACGCCATGAGCAGGGCGCCCAGGTTGGCGTAGCCGATGCCGAGCTGGCGGAACTTGCGCGTCGTGTCGCCGATCGCCTCGGTCGGGAAGTCCGCGAACGTGATCGAGATGTCCATCGCGGTGATGATCAGCTCGACGCTCTTGACGAACTTCTCGACCGCGAACGTGCCGTCGTCATTGAGGAACTTCAGCAGGTTGAGGCTGGCGAGGTTGCAGCTGGAGTTGTCCAGGTGCATGTACTCGCTGCAGGGGTTGGACGCGGTGATGCGACCCGACTCCGGCGTCGTGTGCCAGTCGTTGATCGTCGAGTCGTACTGGATGCCGGGGTCGGCGCAGGCCCAGGCGGCCTTGGCCATCTTGCCCCACAGCTCACGAGCGTCGATGGTCTCGATGACTTCGCCCGTGGTCCGCGCGGTGAGACCGAACTCGGTGCCGTTCTCCACGGCCTCCATGAACGCGTCGTTCACACGCACGGAGTTGTTGGCGTTCTGGTACTGGACGCTGGTGATGTCCGAACCGCCGAGGTCCATGTCGAAGCCGGCGTCGCGCAGAACGCGGATCTTCTCCTCCTCGCGCTCCTTGGTCTCGACGAACTCGACGATGTCGGGGTGATCGACATCGAGCACGACCATCTTGGCCGCGCGGCGCGTCGCGCCACCGGACTTGATGGTGCCGGCCGAGGCGTCGGCGCCGCGCATGAAGGAGACCGGACCGGAGGCCGTGCCGCCCGAGGAACGGAGCAGCTCCTTGCTCGAGCGGATGCGCGAGAGGTTGAGGCCTGCACCGGAACCACCCTTGAAGATCAGGCCCTCCTCTCGGTACCAGTTGAGGATCGAGTCCATGGAGTCGTCGACGGCGAGGATGAAGCACGCGCTGACCTGCTGCGGGCTCGAGGTACCGACGTTGAACCACACCGGGGAGTTGAAGCTGAACACCTGGTGCAGCAGCATGTACGTCAGCTCGTGCTCGAAGATCTCGGCGTCGGCGTCGGTCGCGAAGTAGCCGTGCTCCTTGCCGGCCTTGACGTAGGTCAGGACGACGCGGTCGAGCAGCTGCTTGAGGCTCGTCTCACGCTGGTCGCTGCCCACGGCACCGCGGAAGTACTTGGTGGTGACGATGGTGGACGCGTTGACGCTCCAGAAGTCCGGGAACTCCACGCCACGCTGCTCGAAGACGTTCTCGCCGGTCTTCCAGTTGGTCTGCACCACATCGCGGCGCTCCCAGGTGACCTCGTCGTAGGGGTGGACCCCTTCGGTCGTGTAGACCCGCTGGATCGACAGGCCCTTCTTGGCGCCCTTGCGAGCGCCGGCCCCGCCGCGGGATGCTCGGCTGTTGCTGACCGTCTCCGTCATGCCTTGGTGCTCCTGATTCTCCGGTGGTGGTGGTGTCAGTTCGTGGTGTCGGTGTCGTGGGTGCGCGACGCCGAGCGGGCCGTCTCTTCGGCCAGTTCGCCGTCGGTCGCGGCCGCCATCAGCGCGGCGATCTCCGCGACGAAGTCGTCGGCGGAGTCGAACGCCTTGTACACGCTGGCGAATCGCAGGTAGGCGACCTCATCGAGGGATCGCAGCGGCTCGAGGATCGCGAGGCCGATCTCGTGGGCCGGGATCTCCGCCGCGCCGCTCGCTCGCAGCGTGTCCTCGACCTGCTGACCGAGGCAGGCGAGATCGTCGGCCGAGACCGGGCGGCCCTTGCACGCCTTGGCGACCCCGGCGATGGCCTTGTCACGCTGGAAGGGCTCGGTGGCGCCGGACTTCTTCACCACGGTGAGCTGCATCTGCTCGAGCGTGGTGAAGCGCTTCTCGCACGCGGAGCAGACGCGCCGACGGCGGATCGATCCGCCGTCGTCGGAGGCACGGCTGTCGAGCACGCGGGTGTCGTCGTTCTTGCAGAACGGGCAGCGCATCGCGGGCTCCTTTCGCTGTGGACAAAACGGTGGATCTCGATGTGGACGGTCGCGAATCCTGTGGGAAACCCGGCTGTCGCTGTGGGCTAGATGTGGAGAACTACACGCCTGTAACTACTACATCTAGTGGTTACTCTACGTCGCGGACCCTCCCGATGCAAACAGCCTGGCGCATGGGTCTGACACTTTGTGTTTGCCCAGGTCACAGCCCTGCACATGCGCTGTGACGGCGTGTCGGGAATGATCTCTCACGCCATGACCACGAATCCGAGCACGCGCCGTCCGAAGCTCACGCCGCCCACGAGGAGACACTGACGTGGCCGATGCCGAACGTCGTCGTGATGCCCTGCGGCGCGGCGAGTCCGACCTCCCGGAGGAGAATGCCTCGATCGACCAGATCGCAGGCGTCTTCCGTGCCGAGCGGGCGCGCGCCGTCTCCGTGATCGCCCACGCCACCGGCGGCGACGTCGACCTTGCCGTCGACGCCGTCGCCGATGCGTTCGAGGAGGCGACCCGCCACTGGCCCGACCGAGGTACTCCCCCGTCCTGCCGTCACTGGATCCTCGAGACGGCGCGCCGCAAGGCCGTCGAACGTCTGCGCCGAACTGGCGCCGACCCGGCAGCGCTCGCGGCGCTGGCGCAGGGAACTGACGCCTCGGCCGACGAGCGGCTCGCCCTGATCTTCACCTGCTGCCACCCCGCGCAGGCCTTTCCCGCCCAGGTCGCGCTGACGTTGCACCTGGTCGGAGGGCTCACGACGGCCGAGATCGCCGGCGTGTTCGTGGCGCCCGAGCCCCTCATGGCACAGCGGCTCGAACGCGCCAAAGCGCCCATTCTCAACGGCGCCATCGCGTTCGCCGAGCCGGAACAGCGGGACCGCCAGCGACGTCTCGACGCCGTTCTGGCTGTGTTGTACCTCATCTTCAACGAGGGGTACGTCGGATCGCAGAGCACCTCGCTCACCGACGACGACCTGTCGACGAAGGCCATCGCGATGACCCGCATGGTGCTCGAGCTACTACCGCACGAGGACGACGTGCGGGGGCTGCTCGCACTCATGCTGTTCATCCAGGCTCGCCGGGCAGCACGCGTGCGGCCCGACGGCGAGCTCGTCGCGCTACCCGAGCAGGACCGGAGGCTCTGGGACCGTGTGATGACCGCTGAAGCCCGATTCCTCCTGCGCCAAGCGCGACGGTCGCGCCGTCGCACCCGCTACACGGTCGAGGCGCAGATTCAGGCGGAGTATGCCGCGACCATCGACGGCGGCACGCCGCAGTGGGACCGGATCCTCGCGCACTACGACGAACTGCGAATCCTTGCTCCGAGCCCTGCGATGGAGCTCAACAGCGCCGTCGCACTCGCCGAGGTGGACGGCCCTGAGGCAGCTCTCGAAGCCGTCGACGCGGTCCCCGCCCAATCGCACCTGTGGTTCGCCGTGAAGACCGATCTACTGGAGCGTCTCGGGCGCCCCGACGAGGCCGCCGACGTGTGGCGCACGGGCGCAGAGCTGGCGGGCAACCTGACCGAGCAGGCCTACATGACGACACGTTCGGCCCGTGACGCGTCGAGTTGCGAGGACGACACACCGCCGTACGGTGAAGACATGCCAGCTACCCCGAAGTACACGGTTCCGGGACTGTCGCTCGAGGACGGCCAGCAGGTCGCCGCGATGCTGCAGGACCGGCTCAACGCACTCAACGACCTCATGCTCACGCTCAAGCACGTGCACTGGAACGTCGTGGGCCCGCACTTCATCGCGGTGCACGAGATGATCGATCCGCACGTCGTGGAGGTGCGCGACATGGTCGACGAGACCGCCGAGCGCATCGCCACCCTGGGCGTGGCTCCGCAGGGTACGCCGACCGCGATCGTCGAGGGCCGGACGTGGAAGGGCTATCCGCTCGACCGGGCGACCACCACCGAGCACCTCAAGGCCCTCGACGAGGTCTACGTCGGCCTGCTCGACGACCATCGCAAGGTCCAGGCGCAGGTCGCCGAGATCGACCCGATCACCGAGGACATGCTGATCGGCCAGATCAAGACGATGGAGCTCTTTCACTGGTTCGTGCGCGCGCACCTCGAGAACCAGGGCGGTCAGCTCGACAACTGAGCCGCCCCATCAACGCCACGGTCCCGGCGACCCACCCTTCCCCAGGTGGTGTCGCCGGGACCGTTGTCGTGGGGGGTCAGTCTTCGTAGACCGGGACCGCCAAGGTGGTGCCCATCTTCAGCCCGCTGGCGTTCGGCAGCGCGTTGAGCCGCACGATGTCATCGATGGTGCTGCGGATATCGCCGCGGGGGTTGGCCTCGGCCGCGATCTCCCAGAGCGTCTGTCCGGGCTGGACCTGCACCGTCGTGGTCGCGAGGGCGGCGTCGTCGTCCGTGGCAGCGACCGAGGCGCCGAGCACGACGCTGAGTACCGCGAGAAGCAGCGCGACCGCGGCGAACACGACCACACGGCCGCGCCGAGTGAGGCGCAACGGTGCCGCCGCCGGGCTGGACGGAGCCGCCAGCGGCACGGCGTGCAAGTGGCGCTCACGCGGGTGGGCGGGGCGAACCGGAAGCTCGTGATAGGCGATGGTGCTCATAGCGTCCTCCAAGGGGGAAGAAGAGGGTGGGTCTGGCGTGTCCAACCGAACGCCTGGCGTACGATGTCATTCGAAGTGAACAGACGTTCGATCGAACACGTGTACGACTATACGGCGACCCACTGACAAAACAAGCACCGTTCGAACATGTGGTCGAACATTCGTCTCAGCCGAACTCGGCGAGAACCCTCTCCAGCCGGTAGTTTCGTCGCATGCGAGCGTTGTTCCAGACCCTGAAATTGGCCTGGAAACAGGCGTCCTCCCGTCAGGCACCCCTCCTGGCGGCCGGTGTCGCCTTCTATGCCTTCACGTCACTGTTCCCAGCGATGATCGCCGGCGTGTCGCTCTACGGCCTCATCGCGTCGCCACGCACGGTCGCCGAACAGACCGACCGCCTCGAGGACCTGCTTCCCGCCGATGCCGCCTCGCTGATGACCGGCCAGATCGAAGAACTCACCGCGACGTCGAGCGGGACCTTGGGCGTCACCACCGTGATCGCCCTGGCCGTCGCGCTGTGGAGCGCGTCCGGCGGGGTCGGCAACCTGCTGACCGCCGTGAACCTCATGTTCGGGCTCGGTGACGACCGCGGCTTCGTCAAGCGCAAGGCCCTGGCGCTCGGCATGACCGTCGCCGCGATCGGCTTCGCCATCGTGGCGATCGCTCTCGTAGCGGTCGTTCCCGCCGTCTTGAATCTCGTCGACGCCGTTCCCGGCGTCCGCTGGGCGGCTGAGGTGACCCGCTGGCTCGTCCTCATCGCTCTCGTGATGGCGATCATCGCGATGATGTACCGCCTTGCACCCAACCGCCCCCACCCCAATCGATTCATGAGCCGCGGCGTGATCGTCGCGTCGGCCCTGTGGTTGCTCGTCTCGGTGGGTTTCTCCGTATATGTCAACTCCTTCGGCAACTACGGGCGGACATACGGGGCACTGGCCGGCGTCGTGGTGCTTCTGCTGTGGTTGTGGATCGGCTTGTTCGCGGTCCTGCTCGGCGCCGCCCTCCAAGCCGTGGACGAGACGGTCGTGACACCGGAGACGGTCGCAGAGGACCAGGCGGCCTCGCTCGCCCGCACCGAGCAGGAGCGCGTCCACGCCGAGATCGAGGCGACGCTCGACGCCTTCCTGGACGACCTGCGGCGCCGGCGGGAACCCGGACCCGGATGATGCGACGCGCCACGGTTCGAACAGGTGTTTGATTTCGCCGCGGTGTCTCGATACGGTCATGGCCATGAGCAGCGACGCGCGATCCACCGACTCCGTGAGCGAACTGCCCGATGGCCCGGCCGATGCCAGCGGGCTGACACCGCGGCAGCGCAAGGTGCTCGAATTCCTCCGCGATAGTCTGCGCGAACGCGGGTACCCGCCCAGCATGCGCGAGGTCGGCGCGGCCGTCGGCTTGGCCAGTACGTCCTCGGTCTCGCACCAGCTGCGGATGCTGGAGAAGATGGGCTTCATCAAGCGCGATCCCAACCGGCCGCGCGCCTTGGAGATCCACCTGCCCGAAGTGCGGCGCTCGCTCGGTGACGCCGACCCTGACGAGGTCGCCGACGTGACGGCGCTCGGCGACGCCCGTCCCACCGCCACCTATGTTCCGGTGGTCGGCCGGATCGCGGCCGGCGGGCCGATCCTCGCCGAGGAGCGCGTGGAGGAGGTCATGCCGCTGCCCAGCTCACTGGTCGGCGACGGCACGCTCTTCCTACTCGAGGTCAGCGGCGACTCGATGATCGACGCGGCCATCTGCGATGGCGACTATGTCGTCATCCGTCAGCAGCCGACTGCCGAGAACGGCGAGATCGTCGCGGCGATGATCGACGGTGACGCAACCGTCAAGACCTTCCAGCGCAAGAACGGACAGGTCTGGCTACTCCCGCACAACGAGGCCTACGAGCCGATCGACGGCACCCACGCCACGATCCTCGGCAAGGTCACGGCTGTCCTGCGTCGAGTCTGACTCAGCTCTGGTGGCGTGCGTTCCAGGCGCTCTCGACCATCTCGTCGAGGGTGTGGCGCATCGTCCATGACAGGTCACGAGCCGCGAGCTGCCCGGACGCGACGATGCGCGCCGGATCTCCGGGGCGGCGCGGCGCCACGACCGGCTCGAAGTCGATCCCGGTCGCCCTGGCGACGGCCGTCATGATCTGCCGCACCGACACGCCATCACCGCTGCCGAGGTTGTAGACCGGCTCGAGCTCCTGCCCGGCGAGCAGCTTCTGAGTTGCGACCACGTGCGCATCCGCGAGGTCGGCCACGTGCACGTAGTCACGCACGCAGGTGCCGTCGGGCGTCGGATAGTCGTCGCCGAAGATCTTCGGGCGGTGTCCCTCGGTGAGGGCACGGATCACCAGCGGGAACAGGTTGTGCGGACTGGAGTCGTAGAGTTCGTCGGTTGCCGACCCCACGACGTTGAAATACCGCAGCGACGTGTGCCGCAAGCCGGTGGCTCGCCCCTGAGCCGCGATGACCCACTCCCCCACGAGCTTGCTCTCGCCGTAGGGGGACTCGGGGTGCGTCGCCGTCCGCTCCGTCACCAGATCGACGTCGGGAGTGCCGTACACCGCGGCGCTGGAGGAGAAGACGATCTTGTCGATGTCGTGTTCGGCCATCGCGCGCAGCAAGCTCACCGTGCCTTGCACGTTCTGCTGGTAGGTGTGCAGCGGCCGCTGGACCGACACCCCCGCGTACTTGAAGCCGGCCAGATGCACGACGGCCTCGATCGAGTGGTCGCGCAAGGCCTCGGTGAGCTTCTTGGTGCGGACGATGTTGAGTTCGATGAGCGGTACGTCGTCGGGGACGAACTCCCGATGGCCGCTGGAGAGGTCGTCGACGACGACGGGGTCGAGCCCGGCGAGCCGGAACGCGCGAACGATGTGCGAACCGATGTATCCAGCACCACCGGTGACCAAGATCGCCATGGCGTCAGCCTACTGGTGCGCCCGCCTCAGGTGGCGTCACGGGCGGTGGCAGCGTCGTCGAGTCGTCGCAGCGCGCCCATGACGGTCGCCCGGTCGGTGGTGCGCCACAGCCCGGGCAGCGACGCGGCGAGGAATCCGCCATACCGCGCCGTCACCAGCCGCGGGTCGAGGATCGCCACGACCCCCCGATCGTCGGCGCGGCGGATCAGTCGCCCCGCACCCTGGGCGAGCAGGAGCGCCGCATGGTGGGCGGCGACCTGCATGAAGCCGTTGCCGCCGCGCTTCTCGACGAGCCGCTGCCGGGCGCTCATGAGCGGATCGTCCGGACGCGGGAACGGGATGCGGTCGATGATGACGAGGGTGCACGTGTCGCCGGGCAGATCGACGCCCTGCCACAAGCTCAAGGTGCCGAACAGGCACGTGCGCGGGTCGGCGGCGAACCGTCGCGCGAGTTCGGGAAGCTGCGCGTCTCCTTGGCACAACACCTCGACCTCGGGAAGCGCGAGCCGGACGTACTCGGCGGCGCGCTCCGCACCCCGGCGCGACGAGAACAGTCCGAGCGTGCGGCCGCCGGCAGCCTTCACGAGCGCCGTGATCTCACCGAGCTGGTCCTCCTCGAGGCCTTCCCGCCCTGGCGTGGGAAGATGCCGCGCGACGTACAGCATCCCCTGTTTGGCGTAGTCGAAGGGCGACCCGACGTCCAGTCCGATCCACTCCTCGTCCTCCCACAACCCGAGTGATCGCGCGACGGGATCGAAGGTGCCACCGAGTGTCAGCGTCGCGCTGGTGAGGACGACGGTCTTCTCGCCGAACAGCTTGTCGCGCAACGCGCCGGACACGTCGATCGGAGCCACCCGCAGCTGCAGTCCGCTGCGCGTGTCGCCCAGCCAGAGCACGTCGGTCTCGCTGCCGCGTGCCATGCGCTCAGCCACCTGCCGCAGCTCGTCGACCATCCCGCGCGCCTGCTGGCGGGCCGGGTCCGCCTCACCGCCGGGTCCGCCGGACTCCTTGCCGAAGGCGGAGAAGCAGGCGCGCGCGGTGTCGCGCACGAACTCCAGTGCGGCGCGCAACGGCTGGCTGATCTCATCGATCCGTCCGGGCTGCAGGTGGGTGAGGGTGTCGGCCAGGGAGTCGGCCGCGTCGCTGAGGTCGTCGGCCGTCTGCGGTTCGTCGAGATGCGGCCGGGCCCGACGCGCCGCGCGCTCGATCCCCGCCGGATCCAGCTCCTGGGTGGCCGCCTGCGTGACTCGCGCGGCGAGTTCGTGCGCCTCGTCGACGACGACCGTGTCGAACTGCGGCAGCATCGGGACGCCGTCGATCGCGTCGATCGCGAGCATCGCGTGGTTGGTGACGACGATCTGCGCATCCTGCGCATCCTCACGCGCGCGTTCGGCGAAGCACTCCGTGGCGTAGGGGCAGCGCGACGCGCCGAGGCATTCGCGAGCACTGACGCTGACCTGGCGCCAGGAGCGCTCCGAATGCGACGGAGCGCTGTCGCGGTCGCCACTGTGTCCGTCTTCAGCAGCGTGTTCGGCCCACTCGCGCAGCGCCACGACCTCGGCGCCGAGCGTGCCTTCGGGCACCTCGACGAGGACGCCCTGGTCGTCCGGAGCACCCTCGCGCACACGATGAAGGCACGCGTAATTGCTGCGACCCTTGAGCACCGCGTGGTGCGGCACCTCGTCGAGCGTGGACCGGGCCGCGTCCTTGAGCGCCGGGATGTCGCGCTCGACGAGCTGGTGCTGCAGGTTGAGGGTCGCGGTGGCCACGACGACGCGGTCGCCGTGCAGCAGGCTCGGGACGAGGTACCCCAGCGATTTACCGGTACCTGTCCCGGCCTGGACGAGCAGGTGCTTCTTCTCGCGGAACGCCCGTTCCACGGCCTCGGCCATGGCCACCTGGCCCGGCCGCTGGGTGCCGCCGACCGATGCGACGGCAGCGTCGAGCACATCGCGGACGGTCGGGGTCATGCCGAGCAGGTTATCGTCCGCGACCGCGAGGGCGGCGGCGTGTCCACAGCCGTCCGGATCACCGCGCGTAGGGAGCCAGATCGGCGGCCAGGTCGGCATCGACACGCGCCGAAACGTGCGTCCCGTCGCCGCGGTGCTCGACCTCATCGATCTCGCCGTGCTCGTGGATCTGGTTGAGCAGGTCACCCCGGTCGTAGGGCAGCACGACGTCGACCGGCACCGCCGGCTGCGGCAGCTCACTCTCGATCGCGTTGAGCAGTTCGTCGATGCCCTCGCCGGTGCGGGCGCTCACCACCACGGCGTGCGGCTCCTTGGCGACGATCTGCTTGACGGTGTCGGGGTCGGCGACGTCGGCCTTGTTGATCGCGACGATCTCGGGGACCTTGCTGGCGCCGATCTCGGCGAACACCTCGCGCACCGCGGCGATCTGACCGAGCGGGTCGACGTGCGAGCCGTCCACGACGTGGACGACGAGGTCGGCATCGGCGACCTCCTCCAGCGTCGAGCGGAACGCCTCGACCAACTGGTGCGGCAAGTGCCGGACGAATCCGACCGTGTCCGACAGCGTGTAGATGCGGCCGTCAGGCGTCTGGGTGCGACGCGTGGTGGGGTCGAGGGTCGCGAAGAGTGCATCCTCGACGAGGACGCCCGCCTTGGTCAGCCGGTTGAGCAGGCTCGACTTGCCGGCGTTGGTGTACCCGGCGATCGCCACCGAGGGGATCTGGTGACGCTGACGGTTGGCGCGCTTGGTGTCGCGGGTCCCCCGCAGCTCGGCCAGCTCCCGACGCAGCTTCGCCACCCGCGCCTGAATGCGGCGGCGGTCCGTCTCGAGCTTGGTCTCACCGGGGCCGCGGCCGCCGATGCCCTCACCGCCGGCCGCGCGACCGCCGGCCTGACGCGACAGGTTGCCGCCCCAGCCGCGCAGCCGCTGAGTCTGGTACTGCAGCTGCGCCAGCTCGACCTGCGCCTTGCCCTCCGCGCTCTTCGCGTGCTGCGCGAAGATGTCGAGGATCAGCGCCGTACGGTCGACGACCTTGGCGTTGACGCGGTCCTCGAGGTTGCGCAGTTGGCTGGGTGCGAGCTCGCCGTCGCAGATGACGGTGTCCGCGCCGCTGGCCTCCACTGCAGCACGCAGCTCCTCGACCTTGCCGCGGCCGATGTAGGTCGCCGGGTCGGGCTTCTGCCGCCGCTGCACGAGTGCGTCGAGCACCTCCGAGCCAGCGGTCTCCGCGAGCATCTTGAGCTCGGTGAGCGAGTTCTCGGCGTCCTCGGCCGTGCCCTCGGTCCACACCCCGACGAGGACGACGCGCTCGAGCCGCAGTTGGCGGTACTCGACCTCGGTGATGTCGCGCAGCTCGGTCGAGAGACCCGCCACGCGACGCAGCGATGAGCGCTCCTCGAGCTCGAGTTCGCCGCGGTCGTTGTCGAACGGTTCGGTCACGCGCGCCACTCCATCGTTCCAGAAGCCACGATGACGGCCGGCCCCGTGAGGTGCACATGGCCGTCGGAGGTCAGGTCGACCAGGACGGTGCCACCCGGAACATCGACCCGGTACCGCGGAGCAGCCGCGTCCTGGCCGTCGGCGAGCGCGGTCGCGATCGCCACGGCGCAGGCGCCGGTACCGCAGGACCGGGTCTCGCCGGAGCCGCGTTCGTGCACGCGCATCGCGACGTGGCCGTGCGCGCGTCGCGCGACGAACTCGATGTTGACGCCCTCGGGGTACACGCTGCGGTCGAACTCGGGCTCGCTGAGCAGGGCGCCCGCCGACGACAGATCGTCGACGAACGCGACGGCGTGCGGATTGCCCGTGTGGACCTCGCGGGCCTCGAGCGTGGCACCCTCGGCCGTGGTCACCTTGCTGGTGCCGCCGGTGACGTAGTCGCCCATGTCGACACGGATCTGGTCGCCGTCGACGACGACCCGCTTGTCGCCGTCGCGGGTTCCGACGAGAAACTCGTCGTCGCTGACCAGGCCCTCCTCGAGGAGGTGGCGAGCGAAGACGCGCACGCCGTTGCCGCACATTTCGCTGATCGAGCCATCGGCGTTGCGATAGTCCATGAACCACGCGGCATCGGAGTCGATACCCAGGGCTGCGGGAGTGATGACCCGAAGCACGCCGTCGGCACCGATGCCGCGGCGGCGGTCGCACAGCGCGGCGACGAACTGCGCATCGAGCTCGCCGTGCAGCGAGCCGTCGTGATCGGGCAGGAGCACGAAGTCGTTCTCGGTGCCGTGCCCTTTGAGCCAAGAGAAAGTCATTAGATCCAGTCTACGCCGACGAGGCCAGTGCCACGGCCCGCTCGACGAGGTCGGGATCGTCGAAGGCGAGCCAGGTGACCCGGGGATCCTTGCGGAACATGCGCTCCTGGCGGCGGGCGAACTTGCGCGTGCCTGTTTTCGTCTGGGCGATCGCCTCGGACTCGTCGATCTCGCCGCGCAGGTAGGACAGCACCTGCTGGTATCCGAGTGCCCGCGAAGCGGTCAGGCTCTCGTCGAGGCCCTGCGTCCGCAGCGCGCGCACCTCCTCGACGAATCCTGCCGCCCACATCTGATCGACCCGCGCGTCGATGCGCGCGTCGAGCACGTCGCGGGGCACCTCCAGGCCGATCATCACGAGGTCGTCGTAGATCGAGTGGAAGCCGGGCATGGCGGCGGCGAAGGGGCGGCCGGTGAGTTCGACGACTTCGAGTGCGCGCACGATACGACGGCCGTTGCTCGGCAGGATCTGAGCCGCGGCGTCCGGGTCCCGTTCCGTCAGCTCGGCGTGCAGAGCCTCCGCACCACGCCTCTCGAGTTCCGCGGCCCACCGCGCCCGCACGTCGGGATCGGTGCCGGGGAAGTCCAGCGGGTCCAGCACCGCGCGCACGTACAGGGAGGAGCCGCCGACCAGCACGGGAACAGCCCCGCGCGATCGGATCTCGTCGATCGTCGCGCGGGCCGACCGTTGGAAGACCGCGACGTTCGCCTCATCGGACACGTCGAGGACGTCGAGCAGGTGGTGGGGCACACCGCCGCGCTCGGCGGGCTCGGCCTTGGCGCTGCCGATGTCCATGCCCCGGAACAACTGCACAGCGTCGCCGTTGACCGCTTCTCCGCCGATGCGCTGACACAAGGCGACCGAGAGCGCGGTCTTGCCCGCTGCGGTGGGTCCGACGACAGCGACGACGCGACCGCGGGATTCAGGCACCCCTTCAGTCTCGCAGGTAGCGTGATGGCCAACCGGGGCACGGGCCCCGCGTCGAGCTGGGAAGGGAGCCACCATGGGTTTTCTCGACAAGCTGCGTGGCGATGACGCCAAGAAGCGGGCGGGTCAGATGATGCAGGGCCGTGACGACGACATCGACACCGCCGTCGACAAGGTGGCAGCCCTCGCCGACAAGGCCACGAGCGGCAAGTACTCCAGCAAGATCGACGAGGCCGCGGCCCGTCTCAAGGAGGCCGCCCGGACCATGAACGACGAGGACGAGGACAACCCTCCTCGCCGCTGAAGCCCGACGTCGTTCACGCCGATCGCCAGCAGGCGACCCAGTACCCGACCCCGAGGGGCGCACCCGTGTACCGCAACTGGGCGTGCCAGGAACGATCGCGCGTGGCGCGGCCGACCTCCCGCAGCACCGGCGCTCCGGTGCACCACAGCGCAGCGGCCAGCGTCAGATCGAGCTGCGCGAGCGACGCCGTGTCCGCGGTACGTAGAGCTGTGAGCAGGTCTTCCTGGAACGCGGGCCCGCGCGAGTCGAGACCCCGCGGTGAATTCGACTGGATGCATGCGGCGCCGTCGGCGACCACGAGGACGGTGCGTTCCTCGGAGTCGACCTGGCTCACATAGCGCCGCGAGCCCGTCCACCCGGCCCGGTCCAGGAGCCAGGCACCGATGGTGTGCCCGAGTCCGAGCGCGACATTCTCTCCCCCGGCCGCGACGTCGAGCCCGTAGCGTTCGAGGCTCCCGCCGTGTGTCTCGTCGAGTTCGACCGGCCAGTCGGTCTCCGCGAACACGGTGATCGAGTCCGCTGCCGTTCCCACGACCTCACCGACGAGGCGTTGGGTCGCGTCCCGCGTCGCGGCCAGAGCATCGTCGCCGGGCAGCGCGAGCAGCGGTGCGCTGGGCACGAACGCCCACGTCGACGTCACGCCGACTCGGTGTCCTCACCGGCCGTCGGCGCCGTGTCCTCACGCGTGCTGAGCCGCTCGGGCTCCTCGGTGGCACGACGACGCGCCCACAGGTACAGCACCAGGCCTCCGGCGAACACGATGATCGTGGTCCAGATGTTGAGGCGGAACGGTCCGATGTGATTGACCGTGTCGATCCGCAGCGCCTCGGTGACGAGACGACCCGCGGTGTAGAGCATCACGTACAACGCGAACGCCCTGCCGTGCGTCAGGCGGTAACGCCGGTCGAGCCA
Organism: Aeromicrobium camelliae; assembly: GCF_003850045.1. Taxonomy (GTDB): domain Bacteria; phylum Actinomycetota; class Actinomycetes; order Propionibacteriales; family Nocardioidaceae; genus Aeromicrobium; species Aeromicrobium camelliae. Next base: position 59,858 of record NZ_RQJX01000016.1, read on the forward strand.
CACGATGAGGGCTGCGGCGAGAAGGTTCCAGACCAGCTCGTACAGGAACGTCGGGTGGAACGTCGCGAACTGCTCGAAGCCCTCCGGCCGGAAGCGGGGGGCGATCTCCAGGCCCCACGGCAGGTCCGTCGGCCGACCGAACAGCTCCTGGTTGAAGTAGTTGCCGAGCCGGCCCACGCCCTGGGCGACGAGCAAACCCGGTGCCAGTGCGTCCGCGACCGGCCAGAAGGCGACCCCGTATCGGCGGCAGGCAATGAGCGCGCCCACGGCGCCGAGCGCGATCGCGCCCCAGATGCCGAGACCGCCCTCCCAGATCTTCAGCGCGTCGACGGGATCGCGGCCCTCGCCGAAATAGAGCTGCGGGTCGGTGATGACGTGGTAGAGGCGGCCGCCCACGATCCCGAAGGGAATCGCCCAGATCGCGATGTCGCCGATGACGCCGGCGCGTCCACCTTTGGCTTGGTAGCGGCGCTCGCCGATCCAGGTCGCCAGGACGGCGCCGAGGATGATCGCGAGGGCGTAGGCGCGCAGCGGGAGCGGCCCGAGGTGCCAGACGCTCTCGGCCGGGCTGGGGATCGACGCGGGGATCACCGTTCGACTCCCGCGCGCAGATCGGTCACGAGCCGGCGCAGCGCGGCGAGACCGGCTTCGGCGTCCGGCGCGTCGAGCAGGCAGCGCACCAGGGCCGAGCCGACGATCACCGCGTCGGCGAATCCGGCGACCTCGTGCGCCTGAGCGCCGTTGCTCACGCCGAGTCCGACGCCCACGGGCTTGTCGGTGACCTTGCGCAGCCGTCCCACGAGCTCGGGAGCCAGGCTGCTGGTCTGCTCGCGCTGGCCCGTGACGCCCATGACGGCGGTGGCGTAGATGAAGCCGCTCGCGGCCTCCGCGGTCATGGCGAGACGCTCGTCGCTCGACGACGGGGCGACGAGGAAGATCCGGTCGAGTCCGTGCGCCTCGGACGCCGCCATCCACTCCTCGGCCTCGTCGGGGATCATGTCCGGCGTGATGAGACCCGCTCCCCCGGCGGCGGCGAGCTCGAGAGCGAACCGGTCCACGCCGTAGCGCTCGACCGGATTCCAGTACGTCATCACGACGGTCGGGGCACCGGTCGCGGCGCTGCGACCCGCGATCTCGATGACGTCGGAGATGCGCGTCCCGCCCGCGAGGGCGCGGTCGGCGGCCGCTTGGATCGTCGGACCGTCCATGACCGGGTCGCTGTAGGGCAGACCGACCTCCACGAGGTCGACACCGGCCTCGACCATGGTCTCGATGGCGGCGATCGAGAGCTCCTTGTCGGGGAACCCCGCGGGGAGGTAGCCGACGAGTGCGGCGCGGTCCTCCGCGCGGGTGCGATCGAACAGGGCCGTGATCGGCGAGGCGCTCATTCCTCGGTCCCTTCGTCGAGCACGACGGGCTCCTCGATGAGGCCGAAGTACTGAGCGGCGGTGTGGACGTCCTTGTCGCCCCGACCGGAGAGGTTCACGAGGATGGTCGCGTCGGGACCCAGTTCCTGTGCGAGCGTCAGCGCACCGGCGAGGGCGTGCGCGGACTCGATCGCGGGAATGATGCCCTCGGTCTTGCAGAGCAGCTCGAACGCCGCCATCGCCTGGGCGTCGGTCGCCGGACGGTACTCCGCACGACCGGTCTGCGCGAGGTACGCGTGCTCGGGACCGACCCCGGGATAGTCCAGGCCGGCGGAGATCGAGTGCGACTCGAGCGTCTGCCCGTCCTCGTCCTGCAGCAGGTACGAGCGAGCGCCGTGGAGGACACCGACGGACCCGCCTGTGATCGTCGCCGCGTGCCGTCCGGTCTCGACTCCGTCGCCACCGGCCTCGATGCCGACGAGGCGCACGTCGGGGTCGGCGACGAATCCGGTGAACAGGCCGATCGCGTTGGAGCCGCCGCCGACGCAGGCGACAGCCGCGTCCGGCAGCCGGCCGAGCAGTTCGAGGCACTGCGCGCGGGCTTCGTCTCCGATGCCGCGAGTGAGCTCGCGGACCATGGCCGGGAACGGGTGCGGGCCGGCGGCCGTGCCGAAGAGGTAGTGCGTCGTGTCGACGCTGGCGACCCAGTCGCGTAACGCCTCGTTGATGGCGTCCTTGAGCGTGCGGCTGCCCGTCGTGACGGGGACGACCTCGGCGCCGAGCATCCGCATCCGCGCGACGTTGAGCGCCTGCCGCTCGGTGTCGACCTCGCCCATGTAGACCGTGCACTCGAGGTCCAGGTAGGCGCACGCCGTGGCCGAGGCGACGCCGTGCTGGCCCGCCCCGGTCTCGGCGATGCATCGCGGCTTGCCGATCCGCTTGGCGAGCAACGCCTGGCCGATGACGTTGCGGATCTTGTGCGCGCCGGTGTGATTGAGGTCCTCGCGCTTGAGCAGGACGCGTGCGCCGGCAGCCTCGGAGAAGCGGTGCGCCTCGTACAGCGGGCTGGGAACGTTCGCGTACTCGCGCAGCATGCGATCGAGCTCGGCCGTGAACGTCGGATCGGCTTGCGCCTCCTGCCAGGCGCGCGTGATCTCGTCGAGCGGAGCGATGAGGGCCTCGGGCATGAAACGGCCGCCGAAGCGGCCGAAATGTCCGGAGGCGTCAGGGACGGTAGAGGTCATGGACGCGCTGCACTTTCGGGGAGACGGGGACGAGCCGGGGTCAGGACACGTGCCATCGGTGCTGCAGCGCCGGGTGCTGCCCCGCGGCCACGAGATCGGCCACGGTCTGACGCGGGTTCTCGCCCCGGACGAGGGTCTCGCCGACGAGCACGACGTTCGCCCCGAAGCGGGCGTACTCGATGACGTCGTGCGGTCCGCGGACGCCGGATTCGGCGACCTTCACCACCGAGTCCGGGATCTTGGGGGCGACCCGCGCGAACGTGCCGCGGTCGACCTCGAGGGTCTTCAGGTCACGAGCGTTCACGCCGATGAGGTCGGCGTCAGCGGCGACCGCGCGCTCCACCTCCTCCTCGTCGTGCACTTCCACGAGCGGCGTCAGACCGATCGATCGAGCACGCTCGATGAGGCTCTCGAGGGCGGGCTGTTCGAGCGCCGCGACGATGAGCAGCGCCATGTCGGCACCGGCCGCGCGGGCCTCCCACAGCTGGTACGAGGTGGTGATGAAGTCCTTGCGCAGCACGGGGATGTCGACCGCCGCGCGGACCGAACGCAAGTCGTCCAGCGAGCCGTTGAAGCGGCGCTCCTCGGTGAGGACGCTGATGGTGGCGGCGCCGCCGGTGGCGTAATCGACCGCGAGCGCGGCGGGGTCGCTGATGGTCGCGAGGTCGCCCTTGCTCGGGCTGGCACGCTTGACCTCGGCGATCACCGAGACGCCGTCGGCCCGGAAGGCCGGCATGGGGTCCAGGGCGGGGTTCTGGCGTGCCGCGCGCTCCTTGAGCTCGTCGATCGAGACCCGCGCCATGCGCGCCTCCAGATCACGGGCGACGCCGGCGAGGATGTCATCGAGAACGGTCACGACCATCCCCTCCTTTCCTCGTGTGGCCCACGGGTCCGTCCCCACCAGGGTAAACCCGGCTCCCCCGGGCTCCGAGCCGGGTCGGCGCGTGCGGACCCGCCCAGGAGGAAACGGACACCGGCGCACCCTATGCTGTGGTGCCATGAGCACCCAGGAACCGCCCGCGGGCGGCAACCAGAATCCGAACGACCCCACCTCGTCCGGTCTGCCTCCCTACGGCGGCTCCGGAGCGGGAGACGCTGCCGGCGGTTACCCGCCTCCGCCTCCGGGCGGTGGCTACGGGGCGCCGGGCGGTTACGGCGCGCCCCAGGAGACCAACAAGAAGGCGTTGTGGTCGATGATCACCGGCATCCTCGGCATCGTGTGCTGCGGTCCGTTGGCGATCGTGGCCCTCGTCCTCGCCAGCAACGCCCGCAAGGAGATCGCGCAGACGGGCCAGGGCGGCTCGGGCATGGCGACTGCCGGATGGTGGCTCGGCATCGCAGGCATCGCCCTGTGGGTTCTGGGCATCATCCTGTACGCGGCCGGCGTCGTGACCTTCGACACGACCACCTACTGAGCATCGGCATTGCTGGACGGCCGAGCCCTCGGGCCCGGCCGTTCGTCGTTCACGGGGCCAGCCAGGCGCCTTGCGGCGTGAGGCGCGCGATGCCGAAGACGATCGCCACGGCGAGGAAGACCCACGCCCAGGCCGTGGTCGGCTTCAGGAACGGAACGGCCGCGCCGCGTGCCCGGCGCACGAGCCAGAGCAGCCACGCCCCGACCAGGAACACCACCAGGCCGACAGCCATGGCGTTGCTGGAGATCGCGCCGGCCCAGTCGCCGTTCGTCAGCAGATTGACCGCGCGGAGGCCGCCGCATCCCGGGCACGGATGTCCGGTGAGCAGGAGATACGGGCAGTAGCCGTAGGACCCCGAATCATGGGGGTCGCGCACATGCAGCAGGGTGAGCGCCGCGGCGCCCCCGAGTCCGGCGAGCAACGGTCCGCGCAGCAACCTGCCGCGTGAAGCGGTCGGAGCGGGGGCCGGCGTTGCGCTCATGCGGCCACTCTAGTCAGCGCCGCACGACCCAGGAACCGGCGAGGAGGTCGTGCCACGTGCGGGCATGGGAATCGACGACGGCCCACAGATAGGTCAGGAGGCACGGCACGGCCAGCACGATGCTCGACAGCCATCGCATGAGCCCGCGGCCCGCGCCGAGGGGTTCGCCGGTTCGGCGGTCGAGGAGGAACACGCCGAGTCGCTGCTTACCCAACGACTGGCCCGTGCGTCCTTGACGGATGCCGCGGTTCCATGCCGGCACAGCGACCAGCGCGGCCACCGCAAGGGCGAGGAGGACGAGCCCGGCGGGAGGGACCGATTCGAGGACGCGCGTACCGTCCGGTCGCCGGGTCCAGGTACCACCCACGATCACGATGGCGATCGCCGGGACGGCGAGGAGTAGACCGGCCGCGACGGAGACGACGGTGTCGATCAGTGCTGCGAGCGCCCGGGTGGAGAGTCCCGCCGCGACGTGAGGGGGCGCCGAGTGGCCCCCGGGCGTCATCAGTGTTGCTTTTCCCGATCGGCCCCGAGGCCCGCCATCGAGAGGATCTTGCCCAGCGGCAATGCGCCGACGGCGAGCACACAGCCGATCGCGAACAGCGTCCAGTTCGGGCCGGGGATCAGCGCGATGGAACCCACGGCGAAGCCGACGAGGCTCACGATGACGGCGGTCCAGGCTGCGGGCGACGATCCGTGCGACATGATGCTGCTCTCCCTCGGGGGTGACGTGTTCGGGACACAGCCTACTCGGTGGGATCCCTGCCCTCGTCGAACGCCTTCCACATGTCCGATTCGTCGGTGCCGGCCGGACGTGCGCCCGGCGCTTCATACCGACTGGACATCGTCGGCCACAGCGGAGCGAACCGGGCGATGACGAGCCCGGCGAGCGCGGCGAGGGCCAGGCATGCGAGGGTCGCGAACCGCCACATGGTGACGTCGTGCGCCTCGGGATGATTGGTGCCGGTGAACGAGGCGGACTCGCGCACGGCGTCCCCGAGCGCACCGTCGATCGCGGCCCCCGAGCCGAGCGCGACCCACGCCAGCGATCCCGCGGCGACCACGAGCACGAGCACACCGAGGACCCGTCGCACGCGCGCCGAGCCGGCGAGGACTGCGAGCGCCGAGGCGAGCAGCACGAGCCCGAGGGCCGAGACCACCGGCATCGCCTCCGCGCCGGTGACGGTCAACCGGTCATCGGGGAGGCCCGATGCCGTGAGGGTCGTGCTCGCCCAGGTCTGGCGCATCGTGACGAACGTGAGTCCGCCACCGGCCACCAGAGCCAGGACGGCCGGCGCGAACCAGCGACGCGGAGTGCTCATCGCAACCGGTCGTCGTCGAAGCAGGTGGTGGCGCCGGTGTGACACGCCGGGCCCACCTGATCGACGAGGAGCAGCAGGGTGTCGCCATCGCAATCCAGCCGGACCTCACGCACCGTCTGGGTGTGGCCGGAGGTCTCGCCCTTCACCCAGTACTCCTGACGGCTGCGGCTCCAGAACGTGGAGCGACCGGTCTCGAGCGTGCGGTGCAGGGCTTCGTCGTCCATCCACCCGAGCATCAGGACCGCACGGCTCGTGGCGTCCTGCACGACGGCAGGCACGAGACCCTGCGGGTCGCGCTTGAGACGGGCGGCGAGTTGCGGTTCCAGCGGTGAGGACGTCACCGGTCCATTGTCCCAGGCAGAACCTCACGCACCGAGCGAGGCCTGAGCGACCCAGCTCGCGTGGAGACGTGCGTACACCCCATCGGCCTTCACCAGGTCACGGTGGTGCCCGTCCTCGACGAGTCGTCCGGCGTCGAACACCAGCACCCGGTCGGCGTTCTCGGCCGTCGACAGCCGGTGCGCGATGGTGACGCTGGTGCGTCCCTCGAGCAATCGGTCGAGTGCTCGCGTCGCCCGCAGCTCGGTCTGCGGATCGACCGCGGAAGTGGCCTCGTCCAGGACGAGGAAGGCCGGATCGGCCAGTGCCGACCGCACCAGTGCGACGAGCTGCCGCTCCCCTGCCGACAGCGACTCACCGCGCTGCCCTACGGGCGTGCGCAGGCCGCGCGGCAGCCCCGCGTACCAGTCCGCGAGGCCGAGGGCGGCGATCGCCTCCTTGAGCTCGGCGTCGGTCGCGTCGGAGCGGCCGTAGCGGAGATTCTCGGCCAGCGTCGCGTCGAAGAGGAATCCCTCCTGCGGCACCATCAACACGTGGCGGCGCAACTCCGTGAAGCCGACCTGCGCGATGTCCACGCCCCCGAGCAGGACGCTCCCCTCGACCGGGTCCATGAGGCGGGTCAGCAGCTTGGCGAACGTGGTCTTGCCCGATCCGGTCTCCCCCACGATCGCGACACGCTCCCGCGGAGCGATCTCGACATCGATCTCGTGAAGCACCGGCGGGCCGCCGGGGTACGCGAAGGTGACCCGATCGAACCGGGCGCCGAGCTCACCCTCGGGCAGTCGCCGACCCGTGTCGCCGGGGTCGACGACGTCGGCCGGAGTCTCCAGCAGCTCGATCACGCGGCGCCAGGACGAGATGGCGTTCTGCGCATCGGAGATCACCTGCGTGGCCTGCTGAGCCGGTCCGGTGAAGAGGCCGACGAGGAAGATGAACGCGATGACGGTGCCCATCGAGAGCTGGTCGAGCATCCCCAGCCAGAGCCCGATGCCGAGCACCCCCGCGTTCGCGAGCCCGCCGACGATGATGGCCGAACCGAACGTTCCCGCGGTGATGCTCTGCGCGCGGATGTTGTTGCGGTAGTTGGTGCGGACGGCATGATCGATGCGGTCCTGCGTGCGTGCTTCGATCCCGTAGGACCGCACGACCGACGCACCCACCACCGGCTCGGCGATGACAGCGAGCATCTCGCCGACGCTGTGGCGGACGCGATCGTAGGCGCGGGACATCGCCGCCGCGAAGTACTTGAGGGCCAGGGCCAGCGGGATGAAGGCCACCAGCACGACGAGTGTGAGCTGCCACGACAACGCCGCCATGACCACCGTCGCGACGATCATCTGGCCGACACTCGTGATCATCATCATTCCGGTGAACTGCAGGAACTGCGAGATCTGGTCGACGTCGGAGGTGACGCGTGAGACCAGGGCTCCGCGGCGCTGCGTGTTCTGCGTGAGCATCGACAAGTCGTGCACGTGGCGGAAGGCCTGCACCCGCAGTTCGGTGAGCCCTCGCTCGGTCGAGGTGAAGATGCGCACCTTCGACCACCAACCGGTCAGCATGATCGCGACGATGACCACGGCGGCGAGACCGATGTACCCGGCGATCTGCCCGGTGTCCACGCCACTCGGGTCGCCGAGCCCGTCGTCGATCGCGTTGCGCACGACGATCGGGATGACGGCACCGCCGGCGGTGCTGACGAGCGCGAGCAGGAGCGTCACCGCGAGCCCGTCCGTGATCGACGGCGACAGCTTCAGCCCGCGGCGGATGACCGCGAGTCCGCCTTCGCGCGGTTCACTCATGGTCCACCTCCTCGCGGGCCTGGTCGTACGCGTCGACGATGTTGCGGTACGCCGACGAACGCTCCCGCAGGTCCTGGTGGGGTCCGCGGTCGGCGATCCGTCCATCGACGAGGAAGATCACCTCGTCGGCCAGACCGATCGTGGCCTTGCGGTAGGCGACGACGAGCACCGTCGGACCCGCCCCGGACTCACTGCGTCGCGCCAGGGCGCGCAGGATCCGCTGCTCGACCTCGGGATCGAGCGCACTCGTGGCGTCGTCCATCACGAGCAGTCGCGGCGAGCGGACGAGGGCCCGGGCGAGTGCGATGCGCTGGCGCTGCCCACCGGAGAGGCTGGTGCCGCGCTCCCCCAGCTGGGTGTCGAGCCCCTCGGGCAGCGCCGCGACGAAACCGTCGGCCTGCACGTCGCGCAGCACCTCCCACACGCGCTCGTCGCTCACGTCGCGGTCGAGCACGATGTTGGCGCGGACGGTGTCGTCGAAGAGGAATGTCGACTGCGGGACCAGGGCGACCGCCTCCGTCAACCCCTGCTGGGAGAGCGTGGTGACCGGGAGACCGTCGTAGCGCACCTCGCCGGCGTCGGGGTCGACGAGCCGGGTGACCAAGGAGGTGAGGGTGCTCTTGCCGCTGCCGGTCGAGCCGACGAGCGCGGTCACGCGGCCGGCGGGCACCGTGAAGCTGACATCGCGCACCACGGGCACGCCCGGCGCGTCGGGGTGGCTGTACTCCAGGTGCTCCACGTCGAGGCGCAGCGCACCGCCGCCGGGGAGCAACTGATCGCCGTACGGCATGTGGGCGTCGTCGTCGAGGACGTGGCGCACGCGCTGCCACCCCACGACCGCGCGGGGCAACTCGCCCAACACCCAGCCGAAGGCCCGCACCGGCATCGCGACGACCGTGAACAGGAACGCCACCTGAACGACGTCGCCGGGCTCGGCCGCGCCGGTCGAGATGCGCGAGGCGCCGATGAGGATCACCAGCAGCACGCCGAAGTTGGGCAACGCCTCGATGACCGGGTCGAAGAGAGCGCGCATCCGGCCGACCGCGATGTTGGCGTCGCGCAGCTGCTCACTGATCCGGCCGAACCGCGCGGTCTCATCGGCCTCGCGGCCCAGCGACTTGACCACGAGAGCGCCGTCGAACGACTCGTGCGCCACCGTGGACACGTCACCGCGCAGACTCTGCGCACGGGCCAGGCGCGGCCCCTGCCACCGCTGGTACACCGCGTTCACGACGAACAGCAACGGGAACACGACGAGACCGACGAGGGTCAGCACCGGGTCGGCCGCGGCCATCGTGCCGATCGCCGCGACCAGCATCGCCACGACGCCGATAGCCATCGGCAATGGCATGAAGACGCTCCACGTCGCCTCGACGTCGGCGTTGGCGTTGCTGAGCAGCTGTCCGGTCGGGTGACGGTGATGCCAGCGCAGCGGCAACTGCAGGTACTTGCGGGTCACCCGGAGCCGGTCGCCGCGGACCAACCGGTAGAACACGACGCCGCCGATGAGCCGGCGGCCGATGACGCCGATCATGCGCAGCAGCGCAGCGCCGAGGAACAACCCGATGCCGCCCCACATCGCGCCCGTCAGGATCTCCCCACGCTCGAACGAGGGGCGGATGACCGCGTCGGTCGCCCACCCGAGCACCCATGCGTCGGCGACCGTCATGACTCCGAACAGCAGCGAGAAGACGACCGCGAGCGTGAACATCGCGGGTTCGCGCCGGATGCCGACGCCCATCACGGCGAATCCGCGCCGGGTCAGTCGGTCGGCCTGCGGCGTGGAGAGGGTGTCCAGGGCGTCAGCGGACATCGTGACCCGCCGCTCGCAGCGCCTCCTTGACGTCGCCCACCGTCAGGTCGCCGAAGTGGAACACGCTCGCTGCGAGGACGGCGTCCGCGCCGGCCTCGACGGCGGGCGCGAAGTGCTCGAGGCGGCCCGCCCCTCCGCTCGCGATCAGCGGCACCTTCGTCTGCGAACGGACGGCGCGGATCATCTCCAGGTCGAAGCCCTGCTTCGTGCCGTCGGCGTCCATCGAATTCAGCAGGATCTCCCCGGCGCCGAGCTCGCTGGCCTGCCGGACCCAGGCGACGGCGTCGATCCCGGCAGAGCGCCGGCCACCGTGCGTCGTCACTTCGAACCCGCTCGGCTGGTCGGCGGAACGACGAGCGTCCACGCTGAGCACCAGCACCTGGTTGCCGAAACGCTGGGCGATCTCGGCGATGACCTCGGGGCGGGCGATCGCAGCGGTGTTGATGCCGACTTTGTCGGCACCGGCGCGCAGCAGCCGGTCGACGTCCTCGACCGTGCGTACGCCGCCGCCCACCGTCAGTGGGATGAACACCTGCTCCGCGGTCTGCCCGACGATGTCGTAGGTCGTCGAGCGGTCGGCGCTGGAGGCGGTGATGTCGAGGAAGGTCAGCTCGTCGGCGCCCTCGGCGTCGTACACCCGGGCCATCTCTACCGGGTCACCCGCGTCGCGCAGATCGACGAAGTTGACCCCCTTGACGACACGGCCCGCATCGACGTCCAGACAGGGGATGACTCGGACGGCTAGGCTCACTCTCCGAGACTATCCGGGCGAGTGGGAGACACGATGAAGAAGGTCCTGGCCTTGGCGGCCGCTGCGCTGGTTCTGGCGGGGTGCGGCAACGGCGGCGACGCCGATCCCGACGCCAGCGCGCCGACCACTCCCGCGCCGACCACCACCTCGGCCGGCCCCGAGCCGAGTCCGACCCCGGATCTCCCCGCCGCTGCCGACCTGCTCGTCGCCCCCGGCGCGATCGGTGACGCCCGGGTCGGCATGACCGTCGACGAAGCCCTCGCGACGGGGTTGTTCGACGCCGACGTCCAGATCCACGACTGCGGTGAGGGCACTCCGGCGAGCCCTCTGGCGTGGAAGGAGCCGCTGCGCGACACCCTCGACGTCTATGTGGCCGACGGCACGATCACATCCCTCGGTGTGCGAGGCGAGGGCCCGAAGAGCGCCGAGGGACTCGGCGTGGGCAACACCCTGGCTGACTTCCGCGGCGCATACGAGACCGCGGAGATGCGCGAGGCCGGCTACGGCCAGACCGGACTGTTCGTCACCGACGGCACGCAGTGGCTCGGATTCCTCTTCGACGCACCGGTCGCCTCGATGGCTCAGGACACCCCGGTGACCTTCATGGAGGTCACCGGCGGCGAAGGCCGCCCCTCCCTCACCCGCGACGCCTGCTGAGCCGGTCGCCGGTCGAGTAGCGGCGAGCCCTGCGAGCCGTAGGTGGTCGAGTAGCGGCGAGCCCTGCGAGCCGTAGGTGGTCGAGTAGGCCCGAGGAACGAGGGGCAATGGAGCCGTGGCAACGGGGGCGTAGCCGCCACGGAGCGAGACCAGTTCACGCAACGTGGTCTCGCCCCATCGCGGCTAACGCCCCTCCTGCGAGGGCTCCACGTCGGTCGCTGAGCGGCCTCCTACTCGACCACCTATGACCGGGGGTAGGTGGTCGAGTAGCGGCGAGCTCTGCGAGCCGCAATGGAGCCGTGGCAGTGAGGGCGTTAGCCGCCACGGAGCGAGTCCACGTGGGCGCTGTGCACAAGGTGCGGAAAGTGTCGGTGGCCTTCTCTAGATTAGGAACATGATCGGGGAAACGAGTGACCAGCGCATCGCCGAGTTGGGCGTGCTGCAGGTCGAGCGTGCCCGGTCCGAGTACCGCGTGTGGTCAGCCACCCTTCGGATCCTCGATGCCGAGACCGCACGCGTCGAGCGGGAGGTCGAGGCGCAGCAGCGCGACCTTGCCCTGGCGGCGGTGCGGTCGGTGGTCGCGCAGGCGAACGGCTGGTCCGAACACCAGGCGGCCAGCCGCATCCACGAAGCGGAGACCGCGCGCGACGACCTGCCGACCGTGTGGGCTGCGTTCTCCGAAGGAACGCTCGATGCCGCTCGGGTGTCGGTGATCGCGAACGGCGCGTGGAAGCTCACGAAGCAACGTTCGATCCAGCGGCTCGATGCACGATCGGTCGCTTACGCCGCCACCCACACCGTCGGAGAGCTACGGCAATGGGTGAAGCGGTTCATCGCACGGCACGAACCCGACGAAGTCGAGAAACGCTACGAAGACACCGTCGCCGAACGATCCATCACCATTCACCATCATGAGGACGGAACCGGCGACCTCGTCGCGGAGAACCTGCCGTCCTATGTGCTCGCTGGGATCGATCAGCGTCTCGACCACGCCGCCAAAGCCATCACCGACGACGACCGGACCCTGCACCAGCGCCGCGCCGACCTGTTTGTGGAGGCACTCGACCACATCGGCCCCGACAACGAACCCGCTCGGACGCCGAACATGGCGATCGGCGTCATGGTGCCCACGTCCACGCTGGCCGGGATCGACGACCAGCCCGCGATCAGCGCCGACCGCGACTGGGTGATCCCGGCCAACGTCCTCCGCACACTCGCCGAAAGCGGCAACCCGTTCTGGTACCGGCTCACCACCGACGACCGTGACAACATCCTCGCCACCCGCTACGACGGCCGATACCCCTCGCACCACCTACGCAACGCAATCCGCTTCCGCGACGGCACCT
>NZ_RQJX01000017.1 GCF_003850045.1 Aeromicrobium camelliae
TTACGCTGCAAGGAACGAGCTCACGCCGACCGGCTGAGCCAACGAAAAGAGCCTCCGGACTTGCCGGGACGGTTCAGTTCGACGAGGCGCTCCGCGGCTGCTTGATAACCGCGGTAAAGAGGTCCCGCTCGCTCGAGAAAAGACGGTACCCCAGCGCCCTCGAACTCGTTCTGCCCGCAGCAACCTCGTCCGTGTGCACCGCGTCGTGGGACTTGGATCCGAACAGCTAGGAACCAGTCTCGAGAATCAGCCGGCGCCGCTCGGGAGCCGGGATACGACGGCGGGTTGCTTCCGCGGAGACATCTGTCCACAACCGTGGGAGTTTCGGTGAGCGGACAGGAACAGGGCACACTCCTGCGAGTTTTGCTGTGGGTGATGGGCGTCGCCATGGTCGCGATCGGGTTCTATCACCTGGTTGGCGGCCTCGCCTCCGTGCCCGGAACCGGGGAGCTCACCGGGGTTGGGCGGGCGACCGAAGACAGTCGCGAACGCTTCTACAACGCCATCTTCATCGGGTACGCCCTGGCATGGATCTGGGTCGCGCGAGAGGCCACTATCCCCCTCACGGCGGTGAACTGGCTCGCTGGCATCTTCCTGGTCGGTGGCATCGGTCGCCTTCTGTCCATCCTGACCGCAGGGTGGCCGCACTGGTTCCCGAACCCGCTCAGCGCCCTCGAACTCGTTCTGCCGCCGATCTTTTTCTGGCTGACCGGACGCGAACGCCGGCGCCGCGGTGACGTCACCTCGGCGCAGCCTCCTGGCTCCACTGGTACATGAAAAATCGGCCCAGTCGGCCGAATCCGACGCAAGCACCACGGAACCATCCGAGCCAGCGATGAACGGGCGCGAACCACGGATGAATCTGCGGGAGCCGCGCGGTTCCAAGGCCTTCTCGCCAGCAAAACAAGGGCAGGGCACAAAGGGTTGAAGAATCAGGGTGGTCCCCCGATGACGCAGCGTGTCCCCTCCACCGACAGTGGTAAGACCGTCACCAACTTCCGTCGGGGGAACGCCATGTCCGAAGTGTCACGTCCAGTCGCGCTGCTCCAGCGAGGTGCGCTCATCACCGCCTGCATCGCAGCCGTGCCCTATGTCGTCCTGAAGGTGCTGTGGCTGAGCGGTTCCACTGTCGGGATCACCAGTGCGGCGGCAGCCTTCGAGATGTCCAGTACGCGTGTTGTCGCCGCAAACGTCACGACCGTTCTGCTGCTACTCGTGGCCATCGTGTTCGTGACCGCGTTGACCCGTCCTTGGGGGCAGCGGGTGCCGGGCGCAGTTGTGCTCGTGCTGGCTGCGGGAGCCACGGGGCTTCTCGCGCCCTTCCTCCTCGGCCTGCCCATCGGGATGGTGGTTCAGCTCCTCAGCGGTCCCGGCGCCTCGCGACCGGAGGTCCAACCGGGACTGGCTCCGTGGGTCTTCAGCGTCGTGTACGGCGGCTTCGGCGTCTTCGCCGTGGCCCTCGCGGTCCTGTCAGCGGTGTACGTGGTGCAACGCTGGCCTGAGCTGACCGCCGACGTGCCGACTCCAAGCCCGTGGACCACCGTCGTGGGCGTGATCGGCCTCGTGCCGTTCAGCGCCGCCATGCTCTTCTGGGGCCTGTCCGGTCCCGGCTCCACCGGACCGCAGGGCATGGACTCCCCCGCCCAACGAACCGTTCTGGTCGTCAACGGGGCGCTGAGCGCGGCCGCGTTGATTCTCCAGGCGACAGCGGCGGCCCGACGGCATCCTCACATCGCCTGGCTGGTCATCTGGACGGGTACCTGCGTCGCCGCACTCCAAGGGCCGAGCCACGTCCTTCTCGCGCGGGACGGCCAGATCGAGCCTCTTGTCGCCGTCATCGCGGTCTTGTCCGCTTCCGGCGCGACGGCGTACGGACTCGGGATCTTGCGGCACCGGTGGAAGCGAATGGCATCGCAACGAGCGCTCACGGCGCGGTGAGGCACCAGCCGGGCGGGCATGTCCTCGAAGGTGATCAGTCCGTTGTGAGAGCACGAAGGACGGCGGTCCAGAGGCGATCGTTGCGCGCCCACTGCGGGTCGAATATCTGGATCGCCCAAGCGGCGTCCAGGTCAGCATCAAGTGAAGCGAGGCCATTGCGGAAATGATCCAACTCCTCAACCGACCAGCGGCCGAGAAAGGTGCACGGAGAGCCGTGACTGACCGTCACCACGATACTGCTGTCGACATCGCTACCTGGCGCAAACGAGACCATCACCAGATCTTCGGTCAGCAGACCCCGCTCGATCCTCGCCGCGGTTGCTTCGTGACAGATGCCTTCAACATAAGCACGCTGAACGCGACGCGTCGGCTCGTTGATCGAACCCGGCTGGGAATCGGTGGTGACAAACCCGGCACGGTTCATCGCCACCAGCGTGGGAATGAGAGGCAAGCTCTCCGGGTTCGGAAGCCCGCCATGGAGCGGCGTCTCCTGAAGACGACCCTCGAGAAAATCGATCGTCGCTGCGGCCAAGTCATCCAAGGACCGGGCGACGTTCCACGGCTCGTCCAGTCCACCGATCGTCACGCCCCCATTCTGCACGAGCCCAAGCCGTGGTCGGCCTGAACGGCATCCCTGTGGTCGTGTGCCCAGCCTCTGAGCTGGCGTGTCGTCTGATGGAGCGACAGCCCGAGATCGGCCAACGCGTAGTGCAGTGTGACCGGGACGGCCGGGGTGACGGTGCGAGTGAGCAACCCGTCTCACCACCGACACTCCTGACACCGCGCCTCCCGGGTGTCGACGTCCTGAGCGATGGCCGCGTTCACCCCCGGCTCAGCACTGCACCGCGGCGGCATGAGGTACACGAGAAGCCATGAGACGCTAAGACCTCCGCAGCTGCCGGCGAACAACGACAAGGAGAACGGCGTGTCCTACATCAGCGGATCGTACGCATCAGACCAGGACGGCATCGCCATCGCCACATACTCGTGGCTGCTACCCGACGACACGATGGCACGCGGTGTCGTCCAGATCGCCCACGGGTTGGCCGAACATGCCGGCCGTTACGACCGGTTCGCGCGGGCGCTGAACGACGCCGGCTTTCACGTCGTTGCGTCCGATCACCGCGGTCACGGACAGTCCATTCATACGGTCGGCGGCGATTTCGGCGCTCCAGGGTTCCCGGGATTGCAAGCAGATATGGTCCAGCTCGGCGAGGAGCTCAAAAGCTCCTACCCGCGGGTGCCCCTGTTCCTCTTCGCGCACTCGATGGGCTCGTTCGCGACGCAGCACCTCCTGCTCGAGCGTTCCGATCTCTACGACGGCGTCGTCCTCTCCGGCACCTCAGTGCTCGACGCCATCGTGGCGTCGATGGGCGACCGACCGATCGGCGACCTGAGTGCGTTCAATGCGCAGTTCGAGCACCGGACCGGATACGAGTGGCTGTCCCGTGACACCGACGAGGTCGACAAGTACGTCGCCGATCCCCTGTGCGGTTTCGATCTGCCTGCGGAGACCGTGGCGACGCTGTTCGCCGGCGCCGACGAGCTCGCCGATCCCGCGAACCTGGCCACGATTCGCCACGACCTGCCGATCCTGCTGGCATCGGGGACCGCCGACCCGCTCGCCGGCGGCGGTCAACTCGTGGAGAATCTCGCGGATCGTTACCGCGCGGCCGGCCTCACGGATGTCGAGGTGCGCTTGTACCCGGAGGCACGCCACGAGATCGTGAACGAGACCAACCGCGACGAGGTCACCGAGGACATCGTTCGCTGGCTCATCGAGCACTCCTGACGTCAGTGACCGTGGAGTGCGCGCCCGACGAGGGCCTGATGGGCCTCGCCCAATGACTCGTGCTGCGTCGGGTGCGCATGCACGAGTCGGGCCACCTCGTCGGGAGACAGCTCGAGGTTGGTGATCAGCTGCGCCTCACCGATCATCTCCCCGGCCCGTGCCGCGACGACGTGCACGCCGACGACCGGGCCGCCGCGGCGGCGCACGAGCTTGACCACACCCCCGGACCCGAGGATCAGGCTGCGGCCGTTTCCGCTCAGGTCATAGCTCACGCATTCGACGTCGTCACCGTACGCGGCTCGGGCCGCGGCCTCCGTCAGCCCCACCGCAGCCACTTCGGGCTGGGTGAACGTCACCCGCGGGACGCCTTCGTCCCGCACAGGGGTCGGGGCGAGCCCGGCGATCTCCTCGGCGACGAAGATGCCGTGGGCGTAGCCCCGATGCGCCAACTGCGGCCCAGCCACGAGGTCGCCGATCGCGAAGACGTCGGGGAGCGACGTGCGAAGGCGCTTGTCAGTGACGACGAGACCGTCCTTGACCGTCACCCCCACGTCCGCGTAGCCGTCGACGACCGCCTCACGTCCCACGGCGACCAAGAGCGCAGTGGCGTCGAGCTCCGTCCCGGAGGCGAGTACGACTCGGACGCCGTCTGCTGTCCGCTCCACCTTGTCGACCAGCGACGAGAGCTTGAACGTGATGCCACGGCGGCGGAAGGCGCGTTCGAGGTGCTTCGATGCTGTCGCGTCCTCGGTTGGCAGGAGGTGGGCCTGCGCCTCGACGATCGTCACCTCAGCGCCGAGTGACCGCCACAGCGACGCGAATTCACACCCGATGACGCCGCCGCCGAGAACGATCACGGATTCGGGAATCCGGTCGAGCTCCAGCGCGTCGTCCGAGGTCAGCACGTGTTGGCCGTCGATGTCGATTCCGCGCACCTGCTTGGGACGACCGCCGGTGGCCAGAACGACGTGCCGCCCCGTGATGCGGCGGCCGTCGACCTCGATCTCCCCGGGTCCGACCAGACGGCCCACACCGGCGACGACCTCGATCCCACGGCTCGCCACGAGCGCCTCGAGCCCACGGGCCAGTCGTTCGACCACGGCGTCCTTGTAGTCATGGACGCGATCCAGATCGATGTCCCGCACTTCCATCATCACGCCGAGGTCAGGTGCCTCACGGGCATGATCGGCGAGCTCGGCCACGTGCAGCAGCGCCTTGGTCGGGATGCAACCGCGGTGCAGGCAGGTTCCGCCCAATCGGTCACGGTCGATCAGGACCACGGAGAGGCCGAGCTGGCTGGCGCGGAGAGCGCAGGCATAACCCGCACTTCCTCCGCCGAGCACCACGATGTCGACGTCATCAGTCATGCGATTTCCTCTCGGGTACGGCGCGCCATGGCCTGTTGGTAGAGGCGTCCGGCGCGGTAGGAGGAGCGGACGAGGGGGCCGGACATGACGCCGGCGAAGCCGATCTGTTCGGCCTCGGCGGCCAGATCGATGAATTCTTCGGGCTTGACCCAGCGTTCGACCGGGTGGTGACGCACCGAGGGGCGCAGGTACTGGGTGATGGTGATGAGATCACAACCGGCCTCGTGCAGGTCCCGCAACGCCTCGGAGACCTCCTCGCGGGTCTCACCCATGCCGAGGATGAGGTTGGACTTGGTCACCAGCCCGAACGCACGGGCTTGGGTGATGACGTCGAGGGACCGCTCGTAGCGGAACGCGGGACGGATGCGTTTGAAGATCCGCGGGACGGTCTCCACGTTGTGCGCCAGCACCTCCGGGCGTGACTCGAACACCTCGGTCAGCAGGTCGGGGTTGCCGTTGAAGTCCGGGATCAGGTTCTCCACGCCCGTGCCCGGGTTGAGCTCGTGGATCTTACGGACCGTCTCGGCATACAGCCAGGCGCCGCCGTCGGGAAGATCGTCACGGGCGACACCGGTGATGGTGGCGTACCGCAGCTGCATCTTCTGCACACTCTCGGCCACCCGCCGCGGCTCGTCACGGTCCAACGCGGCCGGCTTACCGGTATCGATCTGACAGAAATCACACCGACGCGTGCACTGCTCCCCACCGATCAGGAACGTGGCCTCACGATCCTCCCAACACTCGAAGATATTCGGACAACCGGCCTCCTGACACACCGTATGCAGACCCTGCGAGGCCACCGTCTCCTGCAGATCGAGGTAGGACGGACCTTGACGCACACGTGTCCGGATCCAGGGCGGCTTGGCCTCGCTCGGGACCTCGGCGTTGCGCGCTTCGATCCGCAGCAGCCGCCTGCCGTCGGCGCGCACCGGGGTCGTCATGCTGGGACGAACGTCGTGGCCAACGAGATCTCAACGCCGGTCAGAGCCTTGCTGACCGGGCAGATCCGCTTGGCGGTCTCAGTCAGTTCGGCGAACGCTCCCGCGTCCAGGCCTGCGGCGGAACCGGTGACCGCGAGATCGATCCCCATGAGCCTGAATCCGCCGGCAGGGTCCGGACCGAGGGCCACCTCGGCCGTGACATCCAGCTGAACGGAGGTGGCCCCGTGCTCGCTGATGAGAGCCGACAGCTGCATCGCCAGGCACGCGCTGTGCGCCATGGCGATCAGCTCCTCGGGGCTGGTCACGCCTTCGGCGCTGTCCGCCGCTCGCCGGGGGAAGCTGACAGGGAAACTCCCGACGCCCGAACTACTCGCCGAGGTGGTGCCGGCGCCATCGTGGAGGCCGCCCTGCCATGCCGTGGTGGCAACCCGTACAGGCATCGTGGGTCCCTTCGCGTCGGGGCCTCGCACGGGCCCGTTCGGCATCGATGCTGGACCGAAAGACGTCGGCCGGCACAGGGTTGCAGGCGGTTGCGAGCAAGGGCTGCGCCAGTGCCGATGCAACCGTGAGCAACCCTGTTCAGACACCCGGTCTGAGCGGTCTGCTACCGCTGTGACCGAAACCACAGCACCGGCAACCGTTGGCGTCATCGCCAACCCGGCCTCTGGGCGCGACATCCGCCGCCTGGTGGCGCGCGCGTCCGTCTTTCCCACGGCGGAGAAGGCGAACATGGTGCTGCGGATGCTGACCGCCTTCGCCTCCGTCGGCGTCGAGCGGGCCCTGCTCTCCACCGACTTGGGCGGGATCTCCTCGGGAATCGTCCGAGCGATGAACGGTCGGCGCGAGGGAGTGGATCCCGCCTGGCCCGCCGTCGAGTTCATCGACGACGACCCGATCACCGGTCGCGGCGAGGACACCACCAACGCCGTACGGCGCATGGTCGCGGCCGGAGCCGACGTGATCGTCTGCCTGGGCGGCGACGGCACCGCGAGACTCGCGGCGGACGCATGCGGGACCGTGCCACTCCTCGCACTGAGCACGGGGACCAACAACGCCTATCCCGTCATGCGCGAAGCGACCGTCGCCGGCCTCGCCGCCGGTCTCGTTGCCACTCAAGCCGTTCCCGCGGAGATCGCGCTCCGCCAGGACACGGCACTCGAGGTGCGCACCTCGACCCGCGCCGAGCTCGCCCTCGTCGACGTCTGCGTCGCGAGCTCCCGCCACATCGGGTCGCGCGCGCTGTGGGACCCGGCAGGGCTCAAGACGTTGTTCTGCACCTTCGCCGACCCGGACGCGATCGGTC
The DNA here is from genome assembly GCF_003850045.1 of Aeromicrobium camelliae. Lineage (GTDB taxonomy): Bacteria > Actinomycetota > Actinomycetes > Propionibacteriales > Nocardioidaceae > Aeromicrobium > Aeromicrobium camelliae. Next base: position 7,342 of record NZ_RQJX01000017.1, read on the forward strand.
TCTCCAGCATCGCCGGCCTGCTGTGCCCGTCGCCGCGCAGCGACGCGCACGGAGTGGTGCTCCACCTGGCCCCGAGCGACCGAGCCCCCCACGTCGTCCACGCGCCGATCGCCCCCGGTCTCGTGGTCCCGGTCGGTGTCGAGTCCTGGCAGGAGATGACACCCGGCACCACGATCGGCGTCACGGAAGGCGGCGTCATCGCCGTCGACGGCGAGCGTGAGGTCGAACTACGGGCAGGCGACGAAGCGACGGTGACGCTGAGGGCAACCGGCCCTCGAGCCGTCGACGTTCCGAGGGTCATGGCAGAGGCTGCACGGCTACAGCTGCTAGCTCGGCCCTCGCGGCGCATTCCCACCCCATCCGGTACGAGAGAAGGAGCACACCCATGACCGACAGGGCAACTGTCCGTACAGAGCAAGGTCTGGACGCAGACGGCCTGCGCGACGCCTATCGCATGATGCGGACCATCCGCGAATTCGAGGAGAGGCTGCACACGGAGTTCGCTACCGGTGACATCCCGGGATTCGTCCACCTGTACGCCGGCGAGGAGGCATCGGCCACGGGCGTGTGCACCAACCTCGACGGACGCGACTCCATCGCCTCGACCCACCGCGGTCACGGCCACTGCATCGCCAAGGGAGTCGAGGTCAAGGGCATGATGGCCGAGATCTACGGCAAGGCGACCGGCACGTGTCGGGGCAAGGGCGGCTCGATGCACATCGCCGACCTCTCCAAGGGCATGCTGGGCGCCAACGGCATCGTCGGTGGCGGCCCGCCGCTGATCTGCGGTACCGCGCTGGCTGCCAAGATCCAGGGCACCGGAGGGGTGAGCGTCGCGTTCTTCGGCGACGGCGCCAGCAACCAGGGCACGACGCTCGAGGCCATGAACCTCGCTGCCGTGTGGAACCTGCCGGCCATCTTCGTCGCTGAGAACAACGGGTACGCGGAGAGCACCTCGAGCAACTGGTCCGTGGCCGCGGACAACATCGCCGACCGTGCTGCGGGCTTCGGCATGCCCGGGGTCATCGTCGACGGCTTCGACTTCTTCGCGGTGCACGAGGCGGCCGGCGAGGCCATCGCACGGGCTCGTGCCGGCGGCGGACCGACCCTCATCGAGGTCAAGTTCACGCGCTACTACGGCCACTTCGAGGGCGACCAGCAGACCTACCGTGCCGACGAGGTCGCGCATGCTCGCGAGGAGCTCGACTGCCTCAAGCGCTTCCGCGCCCGGGTCATCGAGACCGGCGAACTGACCGCGGCGGAGCTCGACGCGATCGACGCCGAGGTGCTGCAGCTCATCGAGGAGTCCGTCACGGAGGCGAAGGCCGCGCCCGTGCCGACGGCGGACGATCTGCTCACCGACGTCTACATCACTTACTGACCAGGAGGAACAGTCATGGCTCGAATGATCAGCTATCGCGACGCCATCAACGAGGCGCTCACCCTCGAGATGGAGCGCGACGAGACCGTCATCGTCATGGGCGAGGACAACGCCGGCGGCGCGAGCGCGGGCAGCCCCGGAGAGGAGGACGCCTGGGGCGGCGTCCTCGGCGTGACCAAGGGCCTCTACGGGAAGTTCCCCGGCCGCGTACTCGACACCCCTATCTCGGAGTCGGCGTTCGTCGGCGCGGCCGTCGGCGCCGCGACCGCCGGTCTTCGCCCCGTCGCCGAACTCATGTTCATCGACTTCATGGGCGTCTGCTTCGACCAGATCTTCAACCAGGCGGCGAAGTTCCGCTACATGTTCGGCGGCAAGGCGGTCACCCCCGTCGTCATCCGGACCATGTACGGCGCCGGCCTGCGGGCCGCGGCGCAGCACTCCCAGGTGCTCTACCCGCTCTTCACGCACATCCCCGGCCTCAAGGTCGTCGTGCCGTCCAGCCCGTACGAGGCCAAGGGTCTGCTCATCCAGGCGATCCGTGACAACGACCCCGTCATCTTCTGCGAGCACAAGGCCATGTACGACGTGCAGGGTGACGTCCCGGAGGGCGCGTACGCGATCCCCTTCGGCGAGGCCAATGTGGTCCGCGACGGCGACGACGTCACGATCGTGGCGCTCGGCCGCATGGTTAGCGTCGCGGAGGAGGCGGCCAAGGAGCTGGCCGCGAACGGCATCGAGGCGGAGATCGTCGACCCGCGCACGACGAGCCCGCTCGACACGGAGACGATCCTCGAGAGCGTCGAGCGGACCGGTCGACTGGTCGTGGTCGACGAGTCGAGTCCGCGGTGCAGCGTCGGGCGCGACATCTCCGCGATCGTCGCCGAGCAGTCGTTCGGCGCGCTGCGGGGGCCGATTCAGGTCGTGACACCGCCACACACTCCGGTTCCGTTCTCTGACGTGCTCGAGGACCTGTACGTCCCGAGCGCTCAGGACGTCGTGAACGCGGTCAAGACCGTCGCAGATTGGAAGCGGTGATCATGTCAGACATCATCAAGGTGGTCATGCCCAAGTGGGGCCTCTCGATGACGACCGGGCGGGTGACCGAGTGGCTGGTCGACGAAGGCGACGAGGTCTCCCCCGGCGATGACCTGCTGGAGATCGACACCGACAAGATCGCCGGTGCTCTGGAGTCGCCCGGCGGCGGCATCCTGCGCCGCCAGATCGCGCAGATCGACGAATCGATCCCGGTCGGTGCCACCATCGGTCTGCTCGCTCCGGCCGAGGTCTCCGAGGAGGAGATCGAGAAGGCCGCCCGGATCGCTCGCGAGGAGCTCGATTCCGGCAGCGTCGAGGACGTCGCCGGACCCGAGGTCGGCAAGGTCGCCGTCAAGGGACGCGAGATCGCCTTTGCCCGGCTCGGAACCGAGGGAGAGGACATCGTCCTGGTCCACGGCTACGGTGGCGACAAGAACTCCTGGCTGTTCGTCCAGGAGCCCCTGTCCGCGGCGTACGTCGTCGACGCCATCGACCTTCCCGGTCACGGCGAGTCCTCGAAGGACGTCGGCGACGGGTCACTCGACGTCCTCGTCGAGGCCGTGACCGGCTACCTGGCCGAGCAGGGCATCGAACGGGCGCACCTCGTCGGACACTCGCTCGGCGGTGCTGTCGTCACCGCAGCCGCGGCGGCGGCGCCCGAGCGGGTCGCCTCGCTGACGCTCATCGCGCCCGCTGGCTACGGCCCGGCGATCAATGCGACCTACCTGCGCGGGTTCGCCGGGGCCCAGTCACGCCGGCAGTTGCAGCCCCATCTCGGCGACCTCTACGGCGACCCTTCGCTGGCCACCCGTCAGCTCGCTGACGACCTGATGAAGTTCAAGCGTCTGGACGGGGTGGACGAGGCACTGAACGCGATCCTCGGCACCCTTCTGGACGGGGACGCCCCGGGCATCGACGTCGCGCCGCTGCTTGCCGGGATCGACGTTCCCGTGCAGGTCGTGTGGGGCGATGCCGATGCGGTGATCGCTGCGTCCAACGCGCAGGGGCTGGACGACCGCTCGGTGGTCACCACCTTGCCGGGTGTGGGACACATGGCCCACATGGAACAGCCGTCCGCTGTGGTCACGGCCATCACGTCCGCCGTCGAGGCCGCGAACGGCTGACTCCCCTCGCAGGTGGCCGTGCACCGCGCCGGCCCGGGGCTTCCCCGGGCCGGCGCGTTGTTGCACGTTGTTGCATCCCTCACGCTGTGGCGCCCGTCACAGCGGCCCGCCTATTCTGATCCGAAGGAGGTGTCCAGTCCGGTGACCGATTTCAAGGCCGTGCTGCCCGGCACGAACCTGTCGCGCTACGCCCGGCAACTCACCCAGATTCATGACTCCGTCGTCAGCGGAGCGCGTCCGGCCGAGCGGCCGCGAGCTGTCGTCGCGCGCTCGTGGCAACGAGTCCTCAGGGCAGGACTCGACGCGTCACGCCAGAACTATCGCGAGCCGCTCGGCATCGAGGAGGTACTCCGCCGACGCGAGGCCTCTCCCCTGCGCTTGGTGATCAGCGACCTCATCGGCGTCGTCTCGCGCGTCGCCGACGCCTCGCGCATGCTCATGGTCGTGACGGACGCGGACGGCATCGTGCTGTGGCGCGCCGGATCGGCCGCGGTGAGGGCGCACGCCGATGCGCTCGGGTTCACCGAGGGCGCGGACTGGACCGAGAGGCAAGTGGGGACCAATGCCATCGGCACCGCCCTGGTGGAGGCAGCACCCGTGGAACTGTTCTCGGCGGAGCACTTCGAGCAGGCCCAGCATGCGTGGTACTGCACCGCGCATCCGATCCACGATCCACGAACCGGCGACATGCTCGGCGTCATCGACGTGAGTGGCCCCGCGCTCTCGCTGCACCCGACCATCAGCGCGCTCGTCGAGACAGCGGTCCGACTGGCCGAGTCGCAGCTGTGGCGATGTCATGAGGACCGTCTCGCGAAGCTCAGGAAGTCAGCAGAGCACCTCGTCGCGGCGGTCAAGGGCCCACTCCTCGTCGTCGACGACCACGGCTGGGTAGCGCTGCACGCCGGAGTGCCCGCGCGCGACCGGATCGCCGTGCCGCGGCCCGACACGACCCTGACGATTCCCGGCATGGGAATCTGCCTGCCCGAACGACTCCGCGAAGGCTGGCTGGTCCGACCGGCGACCGGCGCGCGTTGCATCACCGCTGTTCTCAAGCTTCAGGGAGCGGCGACCTTGGAGGTCACTTCCGCGGAGGACACCTGGCGAATGCCGCTGACTCAACGACATGCGGAACTGCTTCGCCTTCTGCATGCTGCCGGGGCGGACGGGCTCAGCGCGAGCCAGTTGAGTACCGCGCTCTTCGGCGACGACGAGCATCTCGTGACCGTCCGCGCGGAGATCTCCCGCATGCGCCGCCACCTGGGTGCGCTCGTCGCGACGAAGCCCTACCGCATCGCCGATGACGTCAATCTGACCGTGCAGGAGGGCTGAACTCCTCGCCGCACCGGCAACGGACGAGGCTCGCCGAGCACCTCGGTGAAGCTGAGATGCTCGGCGAGCCAGGGCGGATTCACGTCAGGGGCGCACCAGGATCTTGACGTTCTCCTCCTTGTTGTTGATGAGCTCGTCGAAGCCTCGCGTGACGATCTCATCGACGCCGATCCGGCCCGTGATGAACTGGAACGGGTCGACCTTGCCGTCGGCGATGAGCTTGATGGTGTCGGGGTGGTCGTTGGCGTAGGCCAGGCTGCCGAGGACGTTGACCTCGCGGAACACGAGGTCGTTCATGGCCACGGAGGCCTCGTGTCCCCAGATCGCCACGTTGACGCACGTGCCTCCCACGCGGGTGCCCTGGATCGCCGACTTCAGCACGGAGTCCACACCTGCGCACTCGAAGCTGATGTCGGCCCCCCGCCCGCTGGTGAGGTCCATCAGCTGCTCGAGGATATCGTCGGTCGTCGGATCGATCACGACGTCGGCGCCCGCGGCGAGCGCCTTCTTCTTGCGCACCTCCGCCGGCTCCACGACTACCACCTGCTCAACGCCCACGGCGCGCAGGACCGAGGTGGTGACGAGACCGATGGGCCCCGAGCCGAACACCACGGCGGACTGTCCCGACCGGGCTCCGGCCAAGCGAACCGCATGGTAGGCGACGGCAAGAGGCTCGACGAGGGCGCCGACATCGGTACCGAGCTCTCCGAGCGGATGAATCCACCGCCGTTCCGCGACGACGTACTTGCTGAAGCCGCCTCCCCACCCCGAGAGCCCGACGAAGCCGAGCGTCGCGCAGACGTTGTAGCGGCCCTGGACGCACGCATCACAACGGCCGCAGACGATGTACGGCTCGACGACGACCCGATCGCCCACGCGCAGGTCCGTGACTCCGTCACCGAGTTCGGCCACGACCCCGGCGAATTCGTGCCCGAGCGTGATGGGGACGGTCTCTCCGGTAAGCGGATGGGGCGCGTCGGAGGGTGGGGCGAAGATCGGCCCTTCGAGGTACTCGTGCAGGTCCGTTCCGCAGATCCCACACCATTCGACCTCCACCTTGACGGTGCCGGGTCGAGTCGCGGGCTCGGGGATCTCCTCGATCCGGATGTCGCCGCGCCCATAGAACTGTGCTGCTTTCATGTGATTTCTCCTAGTGGTGAGCCGAGGCTGTAAGGGGCTCCGTCTCGTCGATGTCGGACGGAGGCGGAGTGTCGGGGGCGCGGAGACCGAACGAGCCGAATCCCGCGACGTACAACAGGGCGACGAGCGCCATCCAGTTCATGAAGCCGAGCGCATTGCCCGCGATGTCGCCGACGACCACGGGCTCGTGCAACACGGCCGACGCCAGGACGAAGTAGTAGGCGACGAAGGTGGCGGCACCGAGTCCGAAGGTCACGAGCGTCCGGAGGGCGAGGTTCGCCGGCTCGGGGAGTCGCGTCGGCTTGTTGCCGAAGGCGTTGCTCCAGATGATCATCCACACCACCCAGCACACGCCCAGTTGAGCGGGAAACTGCTGGATCGCCCCGCCGAGCGCGCTGACGTTGTCCGGACCGAGCAACACCTTGCTCACGGCACGCATCAGCCAGAAGAGCAGGGTTCCCAGCACGATGTTCCCGGCCAGGGAGGCCAGCGCCACGCGTCCGCGACTGCCCGCCAGCCGCCATGGCCAGTTGTCCCAGAGCGATCCGGTGAGAATGATCGACACGACCAGCGCGTAGTACCACCCGAGCAGGGTGTCGAGGTCCATGAGGGCGCCGTCCGGTGCCACCGCCAGCGACAAGGTGGGCAGACCGAGACTCACGTACAGGGCCACGGTCGGGAGCATGAGGAAGGCGATCTCGCACCATCCGACCAGCGGCTGGCGCAACCCGAGATCTGGCCACGGCCAGTGGCCCCAATTGACCGCGCTCATGACATAGGTCGAGAAGCCGAAGAGGACGAAGAGGGCGCCGACGAAGTAGCCGCTTCCGTCGTCGCGAGACGCCGCGAAGTCCGGATCCAGGTGCCCGAGCCCTGCCGCCAGCAGCCACGTGACGAGCACCCCGAAGCCCAGTGCGCTCGCGGCGATCGTCATGCCCCGCAGTGGTTGCGGCAGTCGGACGAAGCCGGAGAACTCCAGGTTGAAACCGCTCCAGACCACGAACATGAGCGCCCAGAAAAGTACGGCGTTGAAGGGCAGCGGATAGACGTTCAACGGGCTGGTCTGCGGGTCGGCAAGGAGATACCAACCCGCCACGGACGCGAGGACGACGACCAGCAGATTGAGCAGGCCGAAGGTCCACCAGGGACGGGGGCGGGGGTCGGGGTTCATGTTCACGTGCTTTCGGCTCAGGAGCTCGCGCCGAAGGGCGAGCTAGTGGCGCCCAGACAAGCGCCAGTGACGCGCCTCACACCAGAGTTGCCGGGTGTTGCAGCAGCCAGGCAAGGACGCAGTCCGCGCCCGTCCGGCGCGGACTGTCATGCGATAAGCGCCGCGGATGCGCCCTCGATCGCCGCACGCGAGGCAGCGGAGACCGCCACCCCGCGCCTGCCCTCGACTCTGTGCTCAATCGACAAAGCGCACCCGATTCTTCGTCCACGCACGATGTAGGCAAGGGCAGCCACCCTACCTAGTGTTCTAGATCACAGCCCGAAAGTGGCGTACGCCACATCGAGACGGTGAGGGACATATGCAGCTGGGATATCTGCCTTGGGGCGGCTCCACGGAACTCCGCAACCGACGGAACGAGATCGGCCTCCGCGACGACCGCGTCGAACTCACCTATGCCGAGTTCGACGACTGGACCGCGGCCTTCGCCGAGCAGCTCAGCGAGCACGGGCTCGGCGCCGAGGACGTTCTGGCGATCATGCTGCCCAATCGGGTCGAGCTTCTCGTCGCCATGTTCGCGGCCTGGCGCCTCGGCGCGGTCGCCACCCCGGTGAACCCCACCTTCACCGACCATGAGGCCGACTACCAGATCCGGGATTCGGCGGCGAAGCTCGTCGTCACCGCGCGTCCGGTCGCCTCGATCGGGGATCGCCCGACGATCTACGTCGAGGACATGCGCACCTCGTGCCGTCGAGAGCCGACTGTTCCGCAGCCGCTGACCAGCGACTCCCTCGCACTGCTGATCTACACCAGCGGCTCCACCGGCCAACCCAAGGGCGTGATGCTCGACCACGGCAACGCCGAAGCCATGTCGGACATGATGGCCCGGCACCTCGGCCTGACCGAACAGGACCACTGTCTGCTCGTCCTCCCGCTGTTCCACGTGAACGCGATCATGGTGAGCGTCCTGGCCCCGATGCGTTCGGGCGGTCAACTCAGCATCGTCGGTCAGTTCTCGGCCAGCAGGTTCTTCGAGCAGGTGGAACGGCTACGCCCCACCTACTTCTCGGCCGTCCCGACGATCTACGCAGTGCTGGCGTCACTGCCCGAGGATGTCCGACCCGACACCTCGTCCCTGCGCTTCGTCATCTGCGGCGCCGCTCCCGTCGCCAAGGAGCTGCTCGAGCGATCACAGCAGCGCTACGGGTTCAGCATCATCGAGGGGTACGGGCTCACCGAGGGCACGTGTGCTTCGGCGTGCAACCCCGTCGACGGACCCCGCAAACTCGGCACCGTCGGGCCCGCACTGCCGGGTCAGACGATCGCGATCATGGGCAGCGACGGCACGCTGCTGCCACCGGGATCGACCGGGGAAGTCGTCATCGCCGGTCCCAACGTCATGCGGGGATATCTCAACCGTCCCGAGGCCACCGCCGAGACCCTGCGAGACGGGTGGCTGCACACCGGCGACGTGGGACGACTCGACGACGACGGTTACCTCACCATCGTCGACCGGATCAAGGACATGATCATCCGCGGCGGCGAGAACATCTACCCCAAGGAGATCGAGGCCGTCCTCAGCCGACTCGACGACGTCCTCGAAGCCGCCGTCGTCGCCCGTGCCGACGACACCTACGGCGAGGTGCCCGTCGCCTACGTCAGCCTCTATCCCGATGCCCGGCTCACCGAGGACGACCTCCTCGAGCATTGCCGGCGCCACCTCACCAAGGTCAAAGTGCCCGAGCGCATCCACATCGTCGATGAACTGCCGAAGAACCCGGTCGGCAAGATCGACAAACCTACGCTGCGGCACCTCGTCCGCACCTCGACGCAGGCGCCAACCGCCTAGCTCGATCCACGCGGCAGTTCCCCCCACGATCCACCAGGTCCAGCGCGAGCACGTGCTCGTGCAGGACGCCCTTGCCCAAGTGAAGGAGCAGACCATGGGATTCACGACAGCGGACATGCCGCCGATCGATCCGGCGGACTACGAATCGATGCCGTTCATGGAACGGATGCGGATGCTGGCGACGCACTGGGTCGACTACGGCTTCGGCAGCCCGAAGACCAACCACATGCTGTACGTCTACAAACTGCTGTTCTACGTCGTCGGCGGCACGCTGATCGTAGGACTCACGACCCCTGGCCTCGGCGGCCTCACGAACATGGGTGCCTGGTGGGGTGAGCCCATCGTGTACCAGAAGCTCATGGTCTGGACGATCCTGTTCGAGATCCTCGGACTCGCCTCGTCATCGGGTCCATTGGCCTTCAAGTTCAAGCCGCTCATCGGCGGAGTCCTGTACTGGAGCCGGCGTCACACCCTTCGCGTACCTCCCTGGCCCTCGAAGGTCCCGCTGACCCAGGGCGATCACCGCACCGTCGTCGACGTCACGCTCTACGTGGCGATTCTGGGCGTGCTCGGCTTCCTCCTCGTGACGCCCGGCGTGGAGTCCTCCGCCCTTCCCGGCAGCGACGCCGGTCTCCTCCCCGCCTGGGCTCTGCTGACCTACGTGGCGCTCATCATCGTCATGGGCCTACGCGACAAGGTCGTCTTCCTGGCGGCCCGCTCCGAGCAGTACCTCGCGGTGATCTTCTTCTTCGGAGTCCTCACTCATCACGTCGACATGATCCTGGCCGCGAAGATCGCGATGGTGACCATCTGGATGGGAGCCGGCGTCTCGAAGTTCGGCCACCACTTCACCAACGTGGTGCCGCCGATGATGAGCAACACGCCCTGGCTGACATCGCGGCGGTTCAAGCGATCGCTCTACCGTCACTACCCTGACGACCTGCGCCCTTCCAAGGTCGCCTGGGGCTTCGCCCACATCGGTGGAACGGTCGTCGAGCTGGCCCTTCCCCTCGTCCTGCTGTTCTCCACCCATCCGGCCGTCACATGGTTGGCCATCATCGGGATGATCGTGTTCCATGTCTTCATCACGTCGACCTTCCCGCTCGCCGTACCGTTGGAGTGGAACGTCTTCTTCATCTTCGCCACGGTGTGGCTGTTCGGCGGTTTCCCGGCGTGGGACGGCTACGGCGTGGGCGACATCAGCGCGGCCTGGCTCTACGTGCCGATCCTCGCGGCGTTCCTGACCTTCCCGATCCTCGGCAACCTCCGGCCGGACCTGGTGTCGTTCCTTCCCTCGATGCGGCAGTACGCCGGAAACTGGGCGTCAGCCACGTGGGCGTTTCGAGGAGACGAGGCCGAGGCCAAGCTCAACCAGCACCTGGTGAAGTACAACCTCAATCAGGTCGACCAGCTCAGCGGGGCGTTCGGCAAGGACATCGCCGAGATCTTCATGCAGAAGGCGATGGCTTGGCGCACGATGCACAGCCAAGGTCGTGGTTTGATGTCGTTGATGATGCGTCACCTGGACAAACTCGAGAACTACCGCATTCGCGAGGCTGAGTTCGTGTGCACGACGCTCGTGGGTTGGCAGTTCGGCGACGGGCACCTGCACAACGAGGCCACCATTGAGGCGGTTCAGCGGCGGTGCCGGTTCGAGCCCGGCGAGTGCATGGTGGTCTGGGTCGAGTCCCAGCCGATCCACAAGACGACGCAGGAGTACAAGGTGATCGACGCCGCCCTCGGAGTGGTCGAACGGGGCACGTGGCGGGTCACGGACGCCGTCAGCGAGCAACCCTGGCTCCCCAACGGGCCGATCCCGCACCAGGTCGCCTGGCGCAGGGCCGGTTACGAACCCCGAGGCATGGCCACGCCTCACGTCGACGCGACCGTGGAGCAGGACCGCAGGGACGCGCAGGTCGAGGGCGAGCTCGCGTGACCAAGGCAGTGGTGGTCGGCAGCGGGCCCAACGGGCTCGCTGCCGCCCTGACCCTCGCCGCCGAAGGTGTCGAGGTCGAGGTGCTCGAGGCCGCCGACACCATCGGCGGGGGCACGCGATCGAGTGAGCTGACCGTCCCCGGAGTGCTGCACGACGAGTGTTCCGGCTTCCACCCGTTGGCGGTCGACACCGCGTTCTCGCGCCGTTTCGACCTCGCTCGCCACGGACTTCGCTGGCGGTGGCCACAGATCCAGTACGCCCATCCGCTCGATGACGGCCGGGGCGCTGCGGCGTGGCGGTCGGTCGAGGACACCGCCGCCCAGCTGGGCTCCGACGGCCGAGGATGGCGGCAGATCTTCGGGCCACTCACCGAGCGCTTCGACGGCATCGCCGAGGACTTCCTGCGGCCGATGCTCCACGTCCCTGCGCACCCGATCAAGCTCGCCCGATTCGGGGCCTTCTCCCTCGCACCTGCCAGCCTGCTGGCCCGTCGGTGGTCGACGGACGAGGGGCGAGCGCTCTTCGCGGGAGTCGCCGCACATGCGCTCCGCCCGTTCGGCTCCCCCGTGTCCTCGGCCATCGGCGTCGCATTGGGAACGGCTGCCCACCGCTACGGGTGGCCCGTGGCGGAAGGCGGATCCCGCTCGATCGCGAGCGCCATGGTCTCCCTGATCGAAGAGTTCGGCGGCAAGGTGCAGACCGGGGTTTCGGTGTCGTCCCTGCAGGAGATCCTGCCCGCGGACATCGTCATGCTCGACGTCGCACCGGCGGCCGCCGCGCGCATCGTGGGCGACCGGATGCCATCACGCATCGCTCGCGCCCTCACCCGGTATCGGCACGGCCCGGGCACGTTCAAGGTCGAGTTCGCCGTTCACGAAGGCGTGCCCTGGACCCACGAGGAGTCCCGGCACGCAGGCACGGTCCACGTCGGCGGAACGTTCGAGGAGATCGCGACGGCCGAGGCGGTCGTGAACCGAGGCCGCATGCCGGATCGCCCGTTCGTGCTCGTCGGGCAGCAGTTCCTGGCCGATCCCACCCGCACGGCCGGCGACATCGTCCCGGTCTATGCCTACGCGCACGTTCCCTCCGGATACACCGGCGACGCTACGGGCGCGATCGAGGCGCAGATCGAGCGCTTCGCTCCGGGCTTCCGGGACCGCATCGTCGCCCGGCATCTCCGCTCGGCGATCGAGATGGAGCAGCACAATCCCAACTATGTCGGCGGCGATGTCGTGACCGGCGCCAACGACGCACGGCAGCTGATCTTCCGCCCCCGCGTCACGCTCGACCCCTACACCCTGGGCGTACCGGGGGTCTATCTCTGCTCGGCGGCGACACCGCCCGGCGCCGGAGCGCACGGGATGTGCGGCTACAACGCCGCTCAGTCCGCCCTGCGCCGCCGGCGCGGCGAGCAGTGAGCCCGCCGCCATGAACGAGCAGGTTCCTCGTCGCCGCACCGTCGCACCCGGTTCTCCCGAGGCCGCAACGATCACCCGCCTCACCGCCCTCGTCGCCGAGCGACTGCAGCGACGCCACGACGAGATCAACGCCAGCATGAACGACGCGATCGAGCACTCGATCGCCGATCTCGACGACCCGGAACTGCGCGACATGCTGCACGCGAGTGTCGACGGCAACATCGCCACGATCCTCCATATGCTCCACAACGACATCCCCGTCGACCACGCTCAGCCGGCCACCGCCGCCATCGAGTACGCCGTGCGTTTGGCCCAGCGCAAGGTCCCCGCCACGTCGCTGCGCCGGGCGTACCACTTCGGGTCCGACGATCTTCTCGCGCAGATCTTCGAGGAGGTGCGGACGATCGAGGTCGACCCCGACACCCGCCTGCGACTCCTGCACCACCTCGCCGGCTGGCTGCACAGTTACGTGGACTGGATCAGCCGCCTCGTGCTTGACGCCTATGAGGACGAACGGCGGCAGATGGAGGAACGCAGCGCGTCGATCGCGGCGTCGCTGGTGCGCGGTGTCCTCGATGACGTCCCTGGCGCCCACCACGGCTTCGCCGAACGCACCGGATACCGGCTCGAACAGCAGCACGTCGCAGCCGTCATGTGGATCGCACCGTCCAACCTGGGGGTCGATCACACCGAGCGCCTGAGATCGCTCGCCGCGAACCTGGCGAAGGCGACCGGCTGCGCGGGACTGCTGTTCACCGCGGTGGATCGCAGCACGGCTTGGGTCTGGTTCGGGCGCGGCGGCCACGGCGGCGGCCTCGATCGGTCAGCCGTCGACTCGGTACTCGCCGAAGACCTCGACACCGGCATCGCCCTGGGTCGCCTCGGACACGACGTCACCGGGTTCCGCGCAAGCCACCGTCAGGCCGAGGCGGCTCGCGACGTCGCGAGCGTTGCGCGAACCGGCCGCCAGCTGACGGCGTACGGCGACCGGGCGGTCGCGGTCGTGGCCATGCTGCTCACCGACATGGATGCGCTGGCCGCCTGGGTGGCGGACGTTCTCGGCCCCCTCGCCGCGGATACGGAACAAGCCGAGCGGCTTCGGGGAACTCTGCTGGAGTTTCTGGCCAACGGCGGCAGTTATCAAACGGCGGCCCATCACCTACTCCTGCACCGCAACACGGTGAAGTACCGGATCGAGCGCGCGGCCGCCTTGCGCGGACGGCCGCTCGACCAGGACCGTCTCGATCTTGAACTAGCGCTCGAGGTGGTCCGACTCCTCGGCGCCGCCGTGCTGTCCTGATCCCTCAGCGTGCCGAGCCCTTGACGGCTCGCTCGAGCGCGCCGAGATACCGGCCCGCCATGACGCGCTGGACGACAGGCAGTGGCTGGCTGACGAGCGTGGTGAGCCGAGAGGCCGGTCGCGAGAAGGCCCGGATGGTGCAGACCACCGTGCCATCGTCGCGCCAGTGAGCCAGGAACGCCTCCTCCCCCGCCAACGGGTGACCCGGCAGCGTGCCGTAGGCGAAACCGCGACGCCGTTCCTCCTCCACGACGTACACCACCCGTGCTGGAGCACTGATCGCCGCCGGCCCTACGCCAAGACGGACGACGAGCACCGTCCCCGGTCGTGCCGTCTCCGTCGACGCGAGGACGTCGGCCCCGGCACCGCGCTGCGCCTGCCAGCGCATCACCGCCGCCGTCGCCGCCGCGAAGTCGCACTCGCCGTGGCCGACGACACGCGATCGGTCTAGGTGAGCGAAACCAGCAGGGAGGGCACCGGCGGTGGCTCCCACCTGCTCATAGCTGAACGGTTCCTCGTGGAGCCGGTGCAGATCGTGTCTCGTCGCTCGCACGTTGAGCCTTTCCGCGGTGGGCAGGGCTACCTCGGCCCTAACGCCGCCTCGTGATACGCCGTGAACGTCTCCTGATCCAGCGGCGCGCTCTCGTCATCGAGCAACCCGTTCTCGACGCCCCAGCGTCGAACGTCGGCGGGGTCGTGGCCGAACGTGTCGAGTTCCGGCTCGACCGTCCTGCCGCTGGCGCACGCATCGAGCACTTCGGCCAGTCGCTCGTCGCGTTCGGTCACGCGGCCGACGTCGTGGCTTTGCAGCCGGACCTCGACCCGGTTGTAGACGTTGGTCCATTCCGGGTGGTGGTCCAGCTCGTCGATGCGCTCGGACGCCCGGCTCATGAAGTCGATCGCGGCGCGGAAATCGTCGAACTCGTAGGTCTTGGTCAGCGCCTCATCCGAGACGTCCCATCCGTCACGTGTGCCCATGTCGCGAGGCTACGCCGGATTCGCGGAGCCGACAGGCCGAGCGTCTACGCCCTGACAGTGTCAAGGAACTCCAGCAGGAGCGCGTTGACGTCGTCGGGCCGCTCCTGCTGCACCCAGTGGCCGCAGCCGGGCAGGATCTCGGCGCGGGTCAGCCGCGGGAGAGTCTGAGGAAAGCGCTCGATGGCCCGGCTGCCCCATCGCGTCGGGCCGTCGAGCTCGCCGCCGATGAACAGCGCCGGCACCTCGATCGGGCGACCGCGGAACACGCTGAGATCTTCCCAGTCGCGGTCGACGTTGCGGTAGCGGTGGAGGGGACCGGTGAATCCGCTGCGCTCGAACTCGCCCACGTAGAAGTCGAGGTCATCCTCGGTCAGCCACACCGGCGGCTGCTCCGGCTCGACGAAGCGGTCGCACATCCGGCCGCCCGACGCGATGAGCATCGAGGGACCCAGACCCGCCGCCTTCGCCGCGCGCACGCCCTCGCCGCTGGCCGTGAAGTACATCCCCCGAAGCCAACCGCGCACGTCCGCCTCGATCTCCGCCTCCGCGCGGCCCGGTTCCTGGAAGTACGAGATGTAGAACTCCTCGTCGCCGCCCATCGCCGCGAAGGACTCTGTGGGTCGGCTGAACCCTGAGTGCGTGAACGGTACGGAAAGACCCGCCACCGCCCGGAACACGTCGGGGCGCAGATGCGCAGAGGCCCACGCGATCGGTGCACCCCAGTCGTGGCCGACGACGACTGCCTGCGTCTCACCCAGAACCTCCAGTAACGCCAGGTTGTCGGCGACGTGGCGCAGCATCCGGTACTCCTCGACCGCGTGCGGCCGACCCGATTCGCCGTACCCCCGCACGTCGATCGCCACCGCCCGATAGCCCGCGTCGGCGAGCACGGGGAGTTGATAGCGCCAGGAGTACCAGGACTCGGGGAAGCCGTGGATCAACAGGACCAGCGGCCCTTCTCCCGCCTCGACCCAGTGCAGGTCGATGCCGTTGACCTGTTCGGTGCCGTGAACCAGTCCGGCAAGCTCGCTCATTCCCGCAGTCTGGCAGACCGGGCCGATGCGCGGGTCGGCGTCAGCTGCGCCACTTCTCGAAGCCGAGGACGATGAGGCGCATCTGGCGCCGCGCCCCCTCCTTGATCTTGGCTTCGAGGTCCGGGCGGCCGTCGGGCATCTCGACGACCTCCTCGGCGTTGGCGACCATGTTGCGGACGAACAGCCGGGCCACCATCTGGACGTCGTCGCTGCTCCAGTTCTCGATGTTGGGCAGGCGCGCCAGCACGACCGCCAGTTCGGAGACGAAGAGGTCGAGTTCGTGGTTGATCGCCTCACGCACCGCCTGCGAGCCGCCGACCCGCTCACGTGCGACGAAGGCGAAGTGCGCCTTGTTGACCTTCACCGTCTCGACGAGCACCTCGGCGGCGGCATCGATGATGTGGGCGAACACGTCGGGGTCGCGCTGTGCGTCCCGGATCATCCGCCGCAATGTCGCGAACGACCGCTCCACCAGCGCCAGACCCAACTCGTCCATCGAGGCGAAGTGCCGATAGAACGCAGCCGGGACGACGCCCGCCCGCTTGGCCACCTGCCGCAGGCTGATCTGCGCAAAACCACTCTCCTGGCTGAGCTCCAGTGCGGCGTCGAGCAGAGCGGCGCGGGTGCGCTCCTTCTGCTCTTGGCGCGTGAGCGCCGCGGACTCGGCCATGCCCCCACCCTAGTGGTATGCTTCGCCGGCCATTTCCAGTGAACAGGTGTGATCGCTTTCTCCCCGCCGGTTCTTGCGCACGTTGCCGATCCATGGTCTAGTTGAGTGAACGGGTGTTCACGGCGTGTGGCACCTCAGAAGTCCGACCGACGAGGAGTCGCCATGGGAGTCATCCGGCGCATGCTGGCCTCCGCCCCCATCGCTCACCTCACCTCGCCTCATACGGTCGACCACTACCTGGAGTACCTCCACCCCATGTGGACCGCCGAGGCTGTGCGCGCACGCGTGGTGGACGTGAAGCGGGAGACGGGTGCGGCGAGCACGGTCGTCCTGCGTCCCAACGGCGCCTGGAACGGCTTCAAGCCCGGCCAGCACGTCGAATTCGGTGTCGAGGTCGACGGCACGCGGCGCGTGCGCTGCTTCTCCCTGTCGGACTCCGCTGAACGGTCCGACGGGCTCATCACCGTCTCGGTCAAGGCGCACCCCGACGGTTTCGTCTCGCAGTTCCTGCACGGCGGCAAACTCCAGCAGCGCACCATCGTCTACCTCTCGCAGGCGCAGGGCGACTTCGTCCTGCCCGACGAGATCCCCGACCGTCTCGTCATGATCAGCGGCGGCTCGGGCATCACGCCCGTCATGAGCATGCTGCGCACCCTCGTCGCCCGCGGTCACGCCGGCGAGGTCGTGTTCTTGCATTACGCCCGCTCCCGCGAGGACGAGATGTTCACGCCCGAGCTCGACCGCCTCGCCGGCGCCGCCAACGTCCGCATGGTCCGCGTGTACACGCGCGAGCCGGAGCCGGGTGCCGAACTGGCCGGCCGGTTCACGATCGACCACCTCAAGCACCTCGGCGTCGATCCGGCGAGCACGCTCACGTACGTGTGCGGCCCCGCCGGCCTCATCGCCACCGTCCGCGACACCTACGAGGACCTCGGCGCGGCCGACCAGTTGCGCATGGAGTACTTCAAGGTGCCCGCCGTCGACCTCGACGCCGCGGACGCCACCGGCACGCTCTCCTTCGAGGCGAGCGGCACCAGCGCCGAGAACTCCGGTGCCACGATCTTGGAGCAGGCCGAAGCAGCCGGCCTCTCCCCCGCCTACGGCTGCCGCATGGGTGTCTGCAACACGTGCGCGGTCAAGAAGCTGCACGGCGCGGTCCGTCACGTCATCAGTGGCGAGGTCTGCGCCAACACCGACGAGACCATCAAGGTCTGTGTCCAGGTCCCGGTCGGCGACGTCGCCGTCGATCTGTGAGAGGAATCGCCATGAAACTGTTCCGACGACGCTCCAAGCCCGCTCCGATCGAGCCGCTCAGCGCGAGCGATCACAACCGCGCTCCCGTGCCGCTCGTCTCGCTCGAGGACCCGAACCGGCCCTCCACGATCGGCCTCGACTACATGACGTACGAGCAGCTCGAGGAATTCGGCCGCGAACTCGACGAAGTCCGCCAGCGCGTCCTCGACGACCTCGGCCAGGAGGATGCCGACTACATCCGACGTGTCATCAAGGTGCAGCGCTCCTTCGAGGTGCTCGGCCGGGTCGTCCTCTTCGGCTTCCCCTTCCTGCTCCCCGTGTCGACCGCCGCGTGGGTCACGGCCCTCGTCGCCGGCGTCGTGCTGCTCGGTCTGGCCAAGATCATCGAGAACATGGAGATCGGCCACAACGTCATGCACGGCCAGTACGACTGGATGAACGATCCGCTCGTCGACGGCAAGCGGTACGAGTGGGACAACGTGGCCCCCGCGCAGGAGTGGAAGCACGGCCACAACTACATCCACCACACGTACACCAACATCCACGGCATGGACCGGGACATCGGCTACAACATGTTCCGCATCGACGAGGACCAGCCGTGGTACCCGAGCCACCGCTTCAACCTGCCGCTGGCGTTCATCCTCATGCTCGTCTTCGAGTGGGGCGTCATGTACCACGGCATCGAGCTCGACGAGTACCTCGCCGGCCGCATGGACAAGAAGGAGTTCCAGGGACGCAAGAAGCGCGCCTACGCCAAGATCCGTCGCCAGCTCGCCAAGGACTACCTGCTCTACCCGGCCCTGTCGCTGCCGCTCGCGCCCTTCACGGCCTGGTGGGTTCCGCTGGCGGTGTTCGGCGCTAACTTCGTCGCGAACATCATCCGCAACATCTGGACGTTCCTGGTCATCTTCTGCGGTCACTTCCCGGCCGACGTGGAGACGTTCCAGGAGGAGGACGCCAAGAACGAGACCCGCGGCCAGTGGTACCTGCGCCAGATCCTCGGCTCGGCGAACATCTCGGGCACGCCGCTCTTCCACGTGATGACCGGCAACCTGAGTCACCAGATCGAGCACCACCTGTTCCCCGACATCCCGGCGCGCCGCTACCGCGAGGTGTCCGAGGACGTGAAGCGACTCGTGGAGAAGTACGGCCTGCGTTACAACACGGGCCGGCTGTCCAAGCAGCTCGCCAGCGTCGCGCGCAAGCTGCACCAGCTCTCGCACAAGCCGGACGACCCGTACAAGGTCGGCAACTCGCCGGAGTCCAAGGCCCTGCGCCGCGCCAAGCGCGAGGCCGAAGCCGCGGCCCGCGAAGCGGCCGAGAAACGGCACGCAGCAGTCTGACGCCCGATCGCGACGGCGGCCGGTCCCGCAAGGGCCCGGCCGCCGTCGTCGTTGTCGACCGCGCGCGTATCGAGACCAGCGGCCGGGTCAGTCCCAGAAGACGCGTTCGACGACTTTGCGGGCCTGGCGGGTGATCTTGAGGTAGCGGTCCATGAGCTCCTCGAAGCGGTCGGCACCGTCCCCGATGAGATGGGCGAGACCGGCGCGGTCGTCCGGGGCCTCCACCATCGACTCCGCCGACTTCGCGCGCAGCAGCACCACACCGTTGCGGATGCGGCTGACCATGCGCCAGGATTCGATGAGGATGTCCGCGTCACCGCGGTCCAGCAGGCCGGCCTCGGCCGCGGCGTCGATCGCGGCGATCGTCCGGGTGGTCCGCAGCGCGGGATGCTCATGGGCATATTCGAGCTGGAGCAGCTGCGCCGTCCACTCGATGTCGGCGAGGCCACCGCGGCCGAGCTTCAGGTGGGTGTTCGGGTTCGCGCCGCGCGGCAACCGCTCGGCATCGACCCGCGCCTTGATCCGCCGGATCTCACGCACTTGCGACTCGCTGAGCCCGCCCTCGGGATACCGCAGCGGATCGATGAGCTCGGTGAACCGACGGCACAGGTCCGGGTCGCCCACCGCAGCGTCGGCGCGCAGCAGCGCCTGCGCCTCCCAGGTGTCCGACCACTTCTCGTAGTAGGCCGCGTACGAGGACAGCGAGCGGACCAGCGGACCGTTCTTGCCCTCCGGGCGCAGATCCGCGTCGACTTGCAGCGGCGGGTCGTCTCCCGCCGCACCGAGCTGCTGCCGCAACTTCTGCGCGATCCAGAGCGCGCACTTGGAGGCGTCGGCGTCCGCGACGCCTTCGAGCGGCTCGTGCACGAACATCACGTCCGCGTCGGACCCGTATCCGGTCTCGTGCCCGCCGAGGCGGCCCATCAGCACGATCGCCATCCGCACCGCCAGCGGGCCCTTCTCCTGCTCGTAGGCGGTCATGGCCACGGCGAGGGTCGCCTGGAGGGTCGCGGTGTTGATCGCGGTCAGCGCCTCCCCCACCGCGGCGATGTCGAGCAGACCCAGCACGTCGGCCATCGCCACCCGGGCGAGCTCGCGGCGTCGCACCCGACGGATCGCGCGTACGGCGGCGTCGGGCACCGAGTGCCGACGCGCGGCCAACTCCATCTCCGTGGACAGGCGGTCGAGGTCGTGAGGAACCAGTTCGGCGTCGTCACCGAGGAGCGCCACGACGTCGGGCGCGCGCACGATGAGGCCGGTGACGTACTTGCTCGACGACAGCAACCGCGCGAGCTGCTCAGCCCCGACGCCCTCGTCGCGAAGCTTGCGCAGGTACCAGTGCGACTCGCCGAGTTCCTCCGAGATCGTCCGGAACGCCAGCAGACCGCCGTCGGGGTCCGGCGATTCGGCGAACCAGGCGAGCATCGCCGGCAGCAGCGACTGCTGGATCGCCGCACGACGGGAGACGCCGCTCGTGAGCGCCTCGATGTGCTTCATGGCGCCCACCGGGTCGACGAAACCGAGCGCCGCGAGGCGCTGCTCGGCCGCGGACTGGGTGAGTCGCAGTCCCTCCGTCGGCAGGCTGGCGACGGCGTCGAGCAACGGACGGTAGAACAGCTTCTCGTGCAGCCGGCTCACCACGCGCCGGTGCGCCTGCCATTCCTTGACCAGGCTGTCGACCGGGCTGTGGCGGTATCCCATGCTGCGACCGATGCGTCGCAGGTCCTCCGGATCCTCGGGGACGATGTGCGTGCGCTTGAGCCGGAACAGCTGGATGCGGTGCTCGAGCGTGCGCAGGAACTCGTACGCGTCCTCCAGCGCGGCACCGTCGCGTCGTCCGACGTACCCGCCCTCGGTGAGCGCGTGCAGGGCCAGCAGCGTCGTGGGACTGCGCAGCTCGGTGTCGCCGCGTCCATGCACGAGCTGCAGCATCTGCACCGCGAACTCGACGTCGCGCAGGCCGCCGCTGCCGAGCTTGAGCTGACGGTCGCGATCGGCGTGCGGGATGTTGTCGACGACCCGCTTGCGCATGGCGCGCACGTCGGCGACGAAATTGGGGCGATTGCTCGCCGACCAGACCATCGGGCTGAGCGCGTCCAGATAACGCTGGGCCAGGTCCTCGTCGCCGGCGGCGTAGCGGGCCTTGAGCAGCGCCTGGAACTCCCACGTGCTCGCCCACTTCTCGTAGTAGGCCA
Source organism: Aeromicrobium camelliae (assembly GCF_003850045.1). GTDB lineage: Bacteria > Actinomycetota > Actinomycetes > Propionibacteriales > Nocardioidaceae > Aeromicrobium > Aeromicrobium camelliae. The sequence continues at coordinate 28,496 of NZ_RQJX01000017.1, forward strand.
CGTGACTGTTGAGGGAGCGGACGAGCGGTCCGTTCTTCCCCTCCGGACGCAGGTTGGCGTCGACCTCCCAGATGGTGCCCTCGCGCGTGTGCTCACGGCACAGCCGCATGACGGCTGAGGCCATCCGGGTGGCGACGTTCATCGCCTCAGTGTCGTCGGCGCCCTCGGCCGGCTCGTAGACGAAGATGACGTCCACGTCGCTCACGTAGTTGAGCTCGTGCCCGCCGGTCTTGCCCATCGCCATGATCGCGAGGCGGGCGGCGTCGGACTTCGGCTCCTCCGCGGCCACGATGCGCAGCGCCGCGTCGAGCGTCGCGATCGCGAGGTCCGCGAGCTCGCCGGACGACTCGACGAACGACGTCACCGCCGTGAGGTCGCGCGCGGCGATACGCAGCAGCGCCCGGTGGTACTGCACTCGCAGGCTCGCCGAGTCGGTGGCCTGCAGCATCCACGCCCGGTACTCGTCCAGGGTGGCGGGACGGCGCAGCAACTCGTCGGCGGCCACGTCGGTCACGTACTCGGGGTGACGGGCCAGGAAGTCGCCGAGCGCCTCGCTCGTGCCGAGGACGATGAGCAGCCGCAGCCGCAGCTCGTCATCGGACTCCAGCAGTCCGACCAGCCGCTCGCACCCGCCGTCGGCTTCGGCGATGCGCGCCAGCGACGCCAGGCAGGTGTCCGGGTCGGCGACCGACGCGATCTGGGTGACGAGGTCGTCCGAGCAGTCGCCGAGCACCGCGAGGTCGGCGGTGGCCCGCTGCGTGTCGCGGAATCCGAGGCGGGACAGCACCACGGGCATCGTCTCAGACGACCGGCATGAGCCGGTCGATCTCGAACTGCGTGACCTGCGACCGGTAGTCCTGCCACTCGGCGCGCTTGTTGCGCAGGAAGAAGTCGAAGACGTGCTCGCCGAGCGTCTCGGCCACGAGCTCGCTCGACTCCATGATGCGGATCGCCTCGTCGAGGTTGCGCGGCAGCGGCGCGATGCCGAGGGCGCGACGCTCGTTCTCGGTGAGCGACCAGACGTCGTCCTCGGCCTCCGGCGGCAGCTCGTAGCCTTCCTCGATGCCCTTCAGCCCGGCCGCGAGGATCAGCGCGAAGGCCAGGTAGGGGTTGCAGGCCGAGTCGAGGGCGCGGTGCTCGATCCGCGCCGACCCGCTCTTGTGCGGCTTGTACATCGGCACCCGGACGAGGGCGGAGCGATTGTTGTGGCCCCAGCAGACGTAGCTGGGCGCCTCGCCGCCCCACGCGAGCCGCTTGTAGGAGTTGACCCACTGGTTCGTGACGGCGGTGATCTCCGGCGTGTGCTCGAGGACGCCCGCGATGAACTGGCGACCCGTCTTGCTGAGCTGGTACTCGGCGCCGGCCTCGTAGAAGGCGTTCTCGTCGCCCTCGAAGAGCGACACGTGGGTGTGCATGCCCGAGCCGGGGTGCTCGGTGAACGGCTTGGGCATGAAGGACGCCCACTTGCCTTGGCTCAGCGCGACCTCGCGGACCACGGTCCGGAAGGTCATGATGTTGTCGGCCGTGCTGAGTGCGTCGGCGTAGCGCAGGTCGATCTCCTGCTGGCCCGGGCCGCCCTCATGGTGGCTGAACTCGACCGAGATCCCCATCGACTCGAGCATCGTGATGACCTCACGACGGAAGTCCTGGCCACCGCCCTGCGCGGTGTGGTCGAAGTAGCCGCTGTCGTCGACGGGAACGGGCTGTTCGCCGCGACCGGGCTTGCCCTTGAGCAGGAAGAACTCGATCTCGGGGTGGGTGTAGAACGTGAACCCGGCGTCGGCCGCCTTGCCCAGCGCCCGCTTGAGCACGTGCCGCGGGTCGGCGTAGGACGGGCTGCCGTCGGGCATCAGGATGTCGCAGAACATGCGCGCGGTCGCGGGCGTCTCGCCGCGCCACGGCAGGATCTGGAACGTGGACGGGTCGGGCTTGGCGAGCATGTCGGCCTCGTGCACGCGGGCGAATCCCTCGATCGCCGAGCCGTCGAAGCCGATGCCCTCCCCGAAGGCGCCCTCGAGCTCGGCCGGGGCGATCGCCACCGACTTGAGCGAGCCGAGCACGTCCGTGAACCACAAGCGCACGAACCTGACGTCGCGCTCCTCGAGCGCCCGGAGTACGAACTCCTCCTGCTTACCCATGCGGTCAGTGTAGGGGCGCGGGCGTGCGCGAGGGACCAGCCGTGGGCGGTGACCTGTCACGCATCGGTGTGTCACGGTGCGTCGTCGCTCACCGCTCCTGTCGGGTCCGCTCGCCGCTCGCGGCGGCCGCGGACGCCCTAGGCTGGCGTCGTGCCTCAACTGCGTCTCGCCCTTGCCCAGGTCAATGCGGTCGTCGGCGACATCGACCACAACGTCGAGCTCGTCGTGAGCGCCTGTCACGATGCCGCCCGCGCGGGAGCCCACCTCGTCGTGTTCCCCGAGATGGTGCTCACCGGCTACCCCGTGGAGGACCTCGCCGGTCGGCTGACCTTCATCCGCCGCTCGCAGGAGGCGATCGCCGCCCTCCCTGAGCGGCTCGCCGACGAAGGTCTGGGCGACCTCGTCGCCGTGGTCGGACACCTCGACAGCGCCAAGCCGCGCGAGGTCGAGGCCATGCCCGAGCGGCTGGGCGTCCCCAAGAACGCCCCCACGAACTCCGCCTCCGTCATCAGCGGCGGTCGCGTCGTCGCGCGCTACGACAAGCACCATCTGCCCAACTACGGCGTCTTCGACGAGTTCCGCAACTTCGTCCCCGGCGAGGAGGTGCAGATCGTCCAGGTCCACGGCGTCGACGTCGCCATCGCGATCTGCGAGGACATCTGGCAGGACGGACCGTCGGCGGCGGCCAAGGCGGCCGAGGCCGGCCTCCTGCTCGTGCTCAACGGCTCGCCGTACGAGGCGGCGAAGGACGACGCCCGGCTGGAACTGTGCGCGCGTCGGGCCCGCGAAGGCGCCTGCGCCCTCGCCTACGTCAACCTCGTCGGCGGTCAGGACGAGCTCGTCTTCGACGGCGACTCCCTCGTGGTCGACGCCGACGGCGAGCTCGTCGCCCGCGCCGCGCAGTTCGTCCCCGAGCTGCTGGTGACCGACCTCGACCTCGCGGCGGCCACCGCGCCCATGCCGGACCCGGACACGCGCGTCCACGGGCTGCTGGTGGACCGAGTCGTCGTCTCCTCCGATCCGCTGCCTTCGTACGAGCCGCTCACACCGACGGTCGCCGAGCGGTGGGACGACCTCGGCGAGCGTTACCAGGCGATCGTTCTCGGCCTGCGTGACTACGTCGAGAAGAACGGCTTCCGGTCGGTGCTGCTCGGGCTCTCCGGCGGCATCGACTCGACGCTCGCGGCCGCCGTGGCGGTGGACGCCCTCGGCGCCGATCGCGTCTTCGGCGTCTCGAATCCCAGCGAGTGGTCGACGGAGCATTCGCGGTCCGACGCCGCCGAGCTCGCACGGCGCACCGGCCTGCATCTCGACACCGTGCCGATCGCGCCGATCTTCGACGCATATCAGGACGCCCTTCAGCTCGAGGGGCTCGCCGAGGAGAACCTCCAGGCCCGCATCCGCGCGGTGATCTGGATGGGACTGTCCAACCAGCACGGGCATCTCGTCCTCGCCTGCGGCAACAAGTCCGAACTCGCCACCGGCTACTCGACGATCTACGGCGACGCCGTCGGTGGTTATGCGCCGCTCAAGGACGTGCCCAAGACGATCGTGTGGGAGCTCGCCCGGTGGCGGAACGCCTGGGCGGAGTCGCGGGGAGAGCAGCCGCCGATCCCGGAGAACACCATCAGCAAGCCGCCGTCGGCGGAGCTGCGGCCCGGTCAGCTGGACACCGACTCGCTGCCGCCGTACGACGTTCTCGACGGCATCCTCGACGCCTACGTCGAGCGGGACCTCGGCGCGAAGGCGGTCATCGAGGAGGGCTTCGACCCAGCGATCGTGCAGCAGGTCGTCACGCTCGTCGATCGCGCGGAGTACAAGCGCCGGCAGTATCCGCCCGGACCCAAGATCAGCGCCCGCAACTTCGGCCGGGACCGACGCGTTCCCATCACCAACCGCTGGCGCGAGGAGCTGTAGGCTGCTGCTGTCCGTGGACCCCGCCGAGGGGCTGCGAGAAGGAGAAGTCGATGAACGATGCTGTTCAGCATGCCGAGGAACCGGCGCCGTACGGCGGCGGCCCCACGGCGGATCCGTCCGTCAAGAAGGTCCGGATCCACCATCTGCAGAGGTGGAAGTCCGAGGGTCACCGGTGGGCCATGCTCACCGCCTACGACCAAGGAGCGGCCACGGTCTTCGACGAGGCGGGCATCCCGGTCCTGCTGGTCGGAGACTCCGCTTCCAACAACGTCTTCGCCAACGGCACGTCGCTGCCGGTGACGGTCGACGAGCTCATCCCGCTCGCGCGCGCCGTGGCCCGTTCGGCCCGCCGTGCGCTCGTCGTGGCCGACCTGCCGTTCGGCTCCTATCAAGGCTCGCCGGAGCAGGCGTACGCCACGGCCGTGCGCTTCCTCAAGGAGGCCGAGGTGCAGGCGGTCAAGCTCGAAGGCGGGGTCGAGATGGTGCCGCAGGTGCGCAAACTGACGGAGGGCGCCGTCCCCGTCATGGCCCACGTCGGATTCACGCCGCAGTCCGAGCACGCGCTCGGCGGCTACCGCGTGCAGGGTCGCGGCGATGCCGCCCAGCGACTGATCGACGACGCCCTGGCGATGCAGGAGGCAGGCGCCTTCGCCGTCGTGATGGAGATGGTGCCCGCTCCTGTGGCGGCCGAGGTCACCAAGGCGCTCGACATCCCGACGATCGGGATCGGCGCGGGCGTCTCGTGCGACGCCCAGGTGCTCGTCTGGCAGGACATGATGGGCCTCAACACGGGCCGGTCGCCGCGCTTCGTCAAGAAGTACGCCGACCTGCACGGCGTCATGCTCGCGGCAGCCCAGGAATACGCCGCCGACGTCGCTGCCGGAACCTTCCCCGGCCCGGAGCACTCCTTCGAGAGCTGAGCGTCGACGCGCTGAGTGTGGCGTTCCGGCGCCGAAATCCGCTGATTAAGCCGGAACGTCGCACTCAGCGGGTTCTCACTCGTCCGGATCGTTCCAGGCCGGGTCGTTGTCCCAGGCCTCGTTGCGGGCCTCGGCGATCTCGAGGGCGCGCGCCGCTTCCTCCGGGGTGTCGTAGGGGCCCATGCGGTCGGCGCCGCGGCAGCCGTCCTCACCCTCGACGGTCTGGTGCTTGAAGCAGTAGTAGTACTTGGGTCCGTCGCTGTCACTGCTCATGCCCTCATCGTGCCGCAGCCGGCTCCGCTCCGCTCGACGCCCCGCTCACCCGGCCGCCGATAGAATCGCGCCATGCTCGCACCTCGGCTCACGCCCGGCGTCGTCTCGGCCGAACGGCCGGTTCCGGCGCACATCGACCGACCCGAGTACGTGGGCCAGTCCGCTCCCCTGCCCTACCGCGGGCCGCTCGTGCGGGACACCGCGACGATCGAGGCGATGCGGGTGGCAGGCCGGCTCGCGGCCCAGGCACTGGACGCCGTGGAGGCCGCGATCGCTCCCGGAGTGACCACCGACGAACTCGATCGCGTCGCCCACGAGTTCCTCGTCTCCCACGACGCCTACCCGTCGACGCTCGGCTACCGCGGGTACCCGAAGAGCGTGTGCACGAGCGTCAACGAGGTCATCTGCCACGGCATCCCGGACGACCGTCCCCTCCTCGACGGCGACATCGTCAACGTCGACATCACGGCGTACGTCGACGGCGTGCACGGGGACACCAACAAGACCTATCTCGTCGGTGACGTCGACGAGGAGTCCCGCCTGCTGGTGGAGCGCACGGAGGAGTCGCTGCGCCGAGCCATCGCAGCGGTCAAGCCCGGCCGGCAGATCAACGTGATCGGCCGCGTCATCGAGGCGTACGCGCGACGCTTCGGGTATGGCGTCGTGCGTGACTTCACCGGCCACGGCGTGGGCCCGGCATTCCACGACGGGCTCGTCATCCCGCACTACGACGACCCCGAGGCCGACACCGTCATCGTGCCGGGCATGACGTTCACGATCGAGCCGATGCTGACGCTGGGCACGATCGAGTGGGACCTGTGGGACGACGGCTGGACCGCCAGCACCCGCGACGGGAAGCGGACCGCCCAGTTCGAGCACACGCTTCTCGTCACCGACGACGGAGCCGAGATCCTCACCCGCAGCTGACACGCGCGAGCCCCCGCTCGTCCGGTGACGGGCGGGGGCTCGGCGCTGTGATCAGGCGGGGATGTAGTCGAACGTGTCGGGGTCGGGCCCGATGCGACGTCCCTCGTCGAGTGCGGAGATCGACCCCATGTCCGCGTCGGACAGCTCGAAGTCGAAGACGTCGAAGTTCTGACGCACACGCTCGATCGACGACGCCTTCGGGAAGACGATGTCGCCGCGCTGCAGGTGCCAGCGCAGGGCGACCTGCGAGGGCGCCCGGCCGATCGCCTCGGCGATCTGCGTGACCGCCGGGTTGGACAGGATCTGCCCCTGCGCGAGCGGCGACCACGCCTCGGTCGCGATGCCGTGCTCGGCGTTGACCGCACGCAGGTCGTCCTGCGCGAAGAACGGGTGGACCTCGATCTGGTTCACCGCGGGGACGACCTCGGTCTCGTCGAGCAGCCGACGCAGGTGGTGGGCGTTGAAGTTGGAGACGCCGATCGCGCGGGTCTTGCCCGACCGGTAGACCTCCTCCATGGCCTTCCACGTGTCGACGTAGTCGATGTCGATCGTGGGCAGCGGCCAGTGGATGAGGAAGAGGTCGAGCCGCTCGAGACCGAGCCGCTGGAGCGACTCGTCGAGCGATGCCCCGACCCGCTCGGGGGCGTGGTTGTTGTTGTTGAGCTTGCTGGTGACGAAGACGTCCTCGGGAGCAAGCCCGGCGGCAGCGATCGCCGCGCCGACGCCTTCCTCGTTGCCGTACATCTGCGCGGTGTCGATGTGCCGGTAGCCGACCTCCAGCGCCTCGGCGACGCGAGCCTGCGCGTCCTCCGGCGGGATCTGCCACGTTCCGAACCCGAACTGCGGAATCTCGACACCGTTGTTGAGCGTGATGTGGGGAACTGAAGCCATACTCGTGACGCTAGCGCGCCCGCATCGCACGGGCACCTCGGCGACACGGTGAGAGTTCTCTCGCCGCGCCGGGGAATAACGGCGTCAGTCGCCGAGCATGCCGGCGCACACCGTCGCGGCCGTGGCGGCATCGCCGCGGATGATCGCCTCGGCGAGCTCGTCGATGCGCGCACGAAGCTCGGGAGTCGGCGTCGGGTCGGGCGCGTGCGCGGCCAGCGTGTCGTCGAGTTCGGCCAACAGGGGCGATTCGGCGAGCCGGCGGATGCACCGCCACGTGTGCTCGAAGGTGCGCGTGCGCCCGTCGTCGGCCAGCATCGCCACCCGGAGCGAGTCCTGCGGATGGACCGCCGCGGCCCGAGCGATACCGGCCAGCATCGCCTCGCGCGCCGCGATGACCTCCGCGCGAGGGCGGGTGTCGACGCTCGCCAGCAGAGGCGGCGCGGCCGACTCGCTACTCTCCCGGACGAGGGCTCCGACGCCGTGCCGCACCTCGATCCGGCCCTTCGTCTCCAGGGCGGCCAATGCCCTCGACAGGGTCGCGCGGCTGACCCCGAGCTCGGCCGCCAGCTGCCGCTCGGGCGGCAGCCGGTCCCCGCCGACCAGCCCCTGGGCCTCGATGAAGTCGGAGATGTGCGCGGCCAGACTTTCGTAAAGACGTTCTCGGCGAACGGGCGGCAGTTTGGAGCGCTCGGGCATGGCGACATGGTAGCCACGCCACCCCGCAGTGGACAGGTGGCTGAGCCACAGCTAGGCTCCCCGGGTTGAGACTTCGATCACACCAGGAGAACCATGTCCCACGAGCTGATCGCGTTGGCCGTCCTCGCGATTGTCTTCCTCGTCGCCACGATCCGAGGCGTCAACATGGGCGCCTTGGCCCTCGTCGCCTCGTTCATCGTCGGGCTCGCGGTCTACGACGCGACCACTGACGACGTCCTGGCCGGCTTCCCCAGCGACCTGTTCGTCATCCTCGTCGGCGTCACCTACCTGTTCGCGCTCGCCAAGAACAACGGCACCGTCGACTGGATCGTCCACGCGGCCGTTCGCGCGGTCGGTGGACGGGTGGCGCTGGTGCCCTGGGCCATGTTCGCCGTGTGCGCCGCGGTCACCGCCATCGGCGCTGTGAGCCCCGCTGCGGTGGCGATCGTCGCGCCGGTCGCGATGGGCTTCGCGCTGCGCTACCAGATCCATCCGGTGCTCATGGGCATGATGGTCGTGCAGGGCGCCACGGCAGGCAGCTTCTCCCCGATCGGCATCTTCGGCTCCATCACCAACGGCGTCGTCGACAGCAACGACCTGCCCGGCAACCAGGGCGTCCTGTTCGTGACAACGTTCGCTGCGGCGACCTTGATCGCGGTCATCACCTACCTGTCCTTCGGCGGGCGCCAGCTGATCGGCCGCGGCCGCGACGAGGCGGCCGTGGGTGCGATGGGAGCGGAGGCCGAGCGCACCTCGCGCGAGGCCACTCACGCCGCGACCCGCCAGACTCCCCACTCGGCTGTCGAGGCCCGGCGCGGCGCCTCGGATTCGGACGATGCCGATGACGCCACCCGTCTCAACCCGCAGCGGTGGCTCACGCTCCTCGGGCTCCTCGCGCTCATGGTCGGTGCGCTCGGCTTCGACCTCGACGTGGGCTTCACGGCGCTCACCATCGCCGTCGCGCTGACGCTCGCCTTCCCGGCGTCGGCCAAGGGCGCCGTGGAGAAGATCAGCTGGGGCACCGTCCTGCTGATCGGTGGCATCGTCACGTACGTGTCGCTGCTGGAGAACCAGGGCGTCGTGCAGTGGCTCGGTGACGGCGTCGCCGGAGTCGGCGCTCCCCTGGTCGCGGCGCTGCTCATCTGCCTCATCGGCTCGGTGGTCTCGGCGTTCGCCTCGACGACCGGCATCATCGGCGCGCTCATCCCGCTCGCGGTGCCGTTCCTGCTCACCGAGCAGGTCAACGCGATCGCGCTGATCGCCGCCCTGGCCATCTCGAGCTCGGTGGTCGACTGCAGCCCGTTCTCGACCAACGGAGCGCTCGTCGTGGCCAACGCCGAACCCGACCAGCGCGAGATGGTGTTCAAGCGACTCATGCAATGGGGCATGAGCATCGTCGTGGTGGCCCCGCTCGTCGCGTGGGCGCTGCTGGTGGTCCCGACGGCCTGAGGGCCGCACACGGCGGGCCCGGCTCGACCGGGCTCGCCGCCGTCGGGCGGGGGCGAATGAGCCGGCCTGTAAGCCGGATTCTGTCCTCGCGCCAGGCGCGAGGGGCGGCCATCCATCTGGGACGCGCATTGCTGCGCGCCTCGGTGCGACCTACCCGCTGACATCGGACGAGCAGCCCGTCAGCGCAGGCCCGAAGGCCCTCTTGGTCTTGCTCCCGGTGGGGTTTACCTAGCCGCGACGGTCACCCGCCACGCTGGTGAGCTCTTACCTCACCGTTTCACCCTTACCCGCACCCTCGTCCCAGGACGAGGGCCGCTGGCGGTCTGCTTTCTGTGGCACTGTCCCGCACGTCGCCGTGGGTGGCGGTTAGCCACCACCGTGCTCTGTGGAGTCCGGACTTTCCTCGACACCTCACGGTGCCGCGACCGCCCGGCCGACTCATTCGCATCCTCGATCCTACGCGTGCGACGCAGCTCACGGTGCACCGCGGCCTCGCGGTCTGCTAGCGTTGCGAGCCGAAAGGGAGTAGTCCCCAATCGCTGTGTCGACATACTGAACGACCTCGGTCGATCCGGTGCAGCGGGCCAGATGTCTGGCGGACGAGACTTTCGACCGGACCGTAGTACAGACGACGAGCCGGTCGAGGACTCGTCATCGCGGCTCTTCGTCCAGCTCGGACGAGGAGCTTTTTTCATGTGGGACGCCCTGGTGCTCAGCACCGTCGTGATCTTCGTCGCCGAACTGGGCGACAAGAGCCAGCTGATGGCGATGACGTTCGCCTCCCGTTACCGTGCGCGGGACGTGCTGGTCGGCATCACCCTCGCGACGGCGATCGTGCACCTCGCCTCCGTGGCGATCGGCTTCTGGATCGGCGAGGCCTTCGCCGACTACCAGGGCTGGATCGCGATCGCGGCCGGTATCGCATTCCTCGGGTTCGCGGCCTGGACCTTGCGCGGTGACGAACTGACCGAGGACGAGGCCGCCAAGGCGCGCACCAGCACGGGCGCCGCGATCCTGGCGGTCGGGTTCGCCTTCTTCCTCGCCGAACTGGGCGACAAGACGATGCTCGCCACGATCACGCTCGCCGTGCGTGAGGACTGGTTCGGCACCTGGATCGGCAGCACCATCGGCATGGTCGCCGCGGACGCCCTCGCGATCGTCGTCGGTGCCGTGCTCGGCCGCCACCTGCCCGAGAAGGTCATCCGCTACGTCGCCGCGGCGGCCTTCGCGGTGTTCGCCGTCCTCCTCCTCGGCGAGGGCGTCCGCGCGGTCTGATCGACGCCGCCGGTAGGGTCGTCGGGTGCTGATCCTGCTCCCACCGTCCGAAGGCAAAACCCGGCCCGAGCGGGGCCGCGCACTCGACCTGGAGACGCTCGGTCTCCCTGAGCTCACCACGACTCGCGAGCAGCTCCTGCGCGCGCTCATCCGGCTGAGCGAAGGCAGGCCGGCGCGGGCGATGGAGGTGCTGGGGCTCGGTCCCACGCAGGCCGACGCCCTCCCCCGCAACGCGAACCTGCGGGACGAACCGACCGCCCGGGCCGACGCCGTCTACACGGGCGTGCTGTTCGAGAACCTCGATCCGGCGAGCTTCGACGAGAGCGTCCGCGAACGCGCCGACCGCACTCTGGCGATCGCGTCCGCGTTGTTCGGCCTGGTCCGCCCGAGCGATCACATCCCCGCGTACCGGCTCTCCGGCTCAGTCACGCTGCCGCGGTTGGGCACCGTCGCGAGCCGGTGGAAGCCCCGCCTTCCGGCGGCGATCGAGCGTCTCGCCGACGGGCGGCTCGTCGTGGACCTGCGGTCCGGCACGTACGTCAATCTCGGCACTCCTCCGCGCGATGTGCCCACCGCGACGATGCGGGTCCTGCACGAGAAGGGCGGCAAGCGCACCGTCGTCAGCCACTTCAACAAGGCGACCAAGGGCCGCGTCGTCCGCCAGCTGCTGAGCGAGGGAGTGGACGCGACGACGATCGACGAGCTCGCGACCGCCTTGCGCGATCTCGGCTGGACCGTGGAACGCGAGAAGAACCGCCTCGACCTCGTCGTCACGCAGCTCTGACGCCCCGCAGCGGTGGGTATGCGTCCGTTCCCGGACCCCAGATGGACGCTGAGTCACCGCCCGCGCCGGAGAATGGACGCTAAGTCACCGCCCGGTCACGGGACGGCGTTGAAGGAGCGGAGGCTCGCGTTGCCGTCGGGCCACCACGCCACCGTGGAGATCGACGCCGGAGCGAGTTCCATCCGGTAGATCGCAGTGATCGGCGCACCGAGGGCGAGTCCGACGAGCATCTTGATCGGGGTGACGTGGGTGACGGCGACGACGGTCTTACCCGCGTACTGCTCCAGCAGCCGGTCGCGCGCCGCGGTGACGCGCTCGAGCACGGCATCGAACGCCTCTCCGCCGGGCGGCGCCACCGCCGTGGAGCCGAGCCAGGCGCTGATCTCGTTCGGCCAGCGTTCCTGGATCTCGGCGAAGGTGTAGCCGTCCCACTCGCCGAACGACGTCTCGGCGAGCCCGTCGTCCACGGCGACGTCGAGCCCCAGACGCCGGCCGACGTGATCGGCCGTCTCGCGAGTACGGCGCAGCGGAGAGGCCACGACGGCGTCAGCTCCCCCGTGGCCGGCGATCCACTCCGCCGCACGCTCGGCCTGCTCGTGCCCCACGGCGGTGAGCTCGGGATCGGAGGCCCCCATCCCGCTGAACGCCTTGCGCTCGGTGAACGGAGTGACGCCGTGGCGGACGAGGATCAGGGTGGTGGGCTCGCCCGTGACAGCGCTCCAGCCCTGAGCGGGAGCGCGCACGACGTCGGCGGACGCGTCGGGCAGCTTGCCGTCCAGCGCCGCATTCACCAGCGCGTCGGCGGCCTTGTTCTCGCTCCGCGGTACCCACGTCCAGGTGATCGGCAGCAGCTCCCGGGCGATGAGCTGCGCCTCGAGCGCGAGCGGCTTCATGTCCGGGTGCTTGATCTTCCAGCGCCCGGCCATCTGCTCGATGACGAGCTTGGAGTCCATGCGGACCTCGATCTGCGCGTCCGGTGCGTGCTCACGCGCCAGCTCGAGACCGGCGATCAGCCCGCGGTACTCGGCGACGTTGTTCGTGGCCGTGCCGATGACCTCACCGCGCTGAGCGATGACGGCACCGCTGATCGCATCGCGCAGCACAGCGCCGAAGGCCGCCGGGCCGGGATTGCCGCGCGACCCACCGTCGGCCTCGACGATGACGCGCGAACTCACAGACCTGGCTCGCGCGTGCGCACGAGGATGCGGCTGCACTCGGGGCAGCGCTGGACGTCGTCGTCGGGCGCCTGGGCGAGTTCACGCAGGTCGGCGCCGTTCAGCTCCAGTCGGCATCCCTCGCAGCGCCGCGCGCGCAACGCGGCGGCGCCGAGGCCGCCGTGGGTGCTCCGGACCTTCTCGTACAGCGCGACGAGATCCTCGGGCAGCGAACGCGCGATGGCACCGCGCGCGGCCTGGACGTCAGCGAGCTCGGCATCGATCGACGCGTAGGCCTCGTCGCGTGCAGCGACGAGCTGGTCGCGTGTCTGGTGGCGCGCCTGCAGATCGTTGGCGACCATGTCGAGGGCGGCCAGCGCCTCCTCGAGCGACTCCATGACCTCGAGCTCGGCGTCCTCGAGCGTCGCGATCCGACGGTCGAGCGCGACGATCTCGTGCTGCAGGCTCTCGAGGTCCTTGGGGTTCGTGACGGCGCCGGAGTTGAGCCGCTCCTCGTTGCGCTGGCGCCGCGTCTTCACGAGCTCGACCTCCTGGTCGGCCTTCTTCTGCTCGCGTTCGAGGTCGGACACCCGCGTCGACGCCTCGATCCGCTTGCCGTCGAGCGCCGCGATCTCGGCGTCGAGCTCGGCGATCTGGGCGAGCTCGGGCAGCGACTTCCGGCGGTGCGTCAACTGCGCGATCGTGGAGTCCTTGGCCTGCAGGTCGAGCAGGGTCTGCTGGGCGGACGGTTCGGCTTTCAGGGTGGCTCCTCAGCTCAACGTGGTGGTCCACGGATCGGTGACGATGGTGGAGACGTGTGTCTTCACCGTACCGCCAAGGCGCGCTGCGACCTCGCGCGCCGCCACCGGAAGCCAGGTCCATTCGGCTGCCCAGTGGGGAACGTCGATGACGGCGCACGCGCCCGGCTGTTCGAGGTGCTCACTGACCGGGTGGTGGCGAAGGTCGGACGTCACGTAGACGTCGGCGCCCATCGCGTCGGCTCGGCCCAGCAGGAAGTCGCCGGAGCCGCCGCAGAGCGCGACGGTGCGCACCTCGCGGCCGAGGTCGCCGGCGATCCGGGTCGCGCCGTGGTGCTCGGGCAGTGCGCTCGTGACGTGCCGGGCGAACTCGCCGAGCGACATGGGCGTCTCGAGGACGCCGATCCGCCCGCTCCCGCGTCCGCTGGGGCGCGCGGCCGTCTCGATGAGGTCGTAGGCCACCTCCTCGTACGGGTGGGCGGCGAGGAGGGCGGCGCGGACCGTCTCGCGACGCTGGGCCGGAGCGACCATCTCGATCTTGACCTCGTCGACGTACTCGACTTCGCCGATTCCGCCGATGGCCGGACTGGCACCCTCGAGGGGCCGGAACGAGCCCGTGCCGCGCGACTGGAACTGGGCGCGGTCGTAGTCGCCGAGCCGACCCGCGCCGGCCTCGTGCATCGCGGCCGCCACGGCATCCGCATCCTGGACGGGAACGAAGACGGCCCACTTGTCGAGGCCCGGGTCGAGATCGTCCTCGAGCGGCCGCAGGTCGCGGAGTCCGAGCGCGTGCGCCATCGCCTCGGAGACGCCGAGCGGCGGGGCGTCGGCGTTGGTGTGGCACGTGTGCAGGCCGATGCCGTTCGACACCAGCGTGTGGACGACGCGACCCTTCGGCGTGGTGGCGGCGACCGAGGTCGTGCCCTTGAGGTACAGCGGATGGTGGGTCACGACGAGATCGGCACCGATCCGCACCGCCTCGTCCGCGACGGCCTGCACGGGGTCGACGGCGAAGAGGATCGTGCGCACCTCGGCGGCCGGATCACCCGCCACCGTGCCGACGGCATCCCAGCCGTCGGCCCACCGCGGATCGTAGAGCTCGTCGAGGACGGCGACGACGTCGCGAAGCGTGGTCACGGCGCCACTGTAGTCGCACCGCCCGTCGCGCCGGTCATCGCTCGGCGGGCTCGCTGAGCGCGAGGAGCAGCGTCGGAATCTGCTCGCGCATGGCGGTGAGGTCGGCCTCGTCGGCGTCGGAGCCGAGGAACGCGTCGCGCAAGGTGGCGTCGAAGATGGCGATCAGCAGCCGGGTGGCGTCGCGAAGGTCGATGGTGAGGCGACGCCCCAGCGCCTGGCATGCGGCGTCGATGACGTCGCCGAATTCGCGATGCGTCTGCTCCCAGAGTTCGGCGTAGACGTCCGCGATCCGGTGCTGGCGCACAGCGTGGGTGACGAATTCCTGGTGCACGAGGAACCACGTACGGTCCGTGGGCTGGCTCGTGACGAAGCGGTCGAGGACGTGGGCGATGCTGCCGATGTCGCCGCCCTCGAGCTTGTCCTCGACGGCCGAGCGCAGGGCGATCAGCATGCGGTCCTTCTCCCGCATGAAGAGGTCGAGGATGAGGTCGTCCTTGCTCGCGTAGTTGGAGTAGAACGCACCCCGCGTGTACCCCGCGCGCTCGCAGATCTGCTCCACCGTCGCGCCTTGGATACCCGTGTCCGCGAGCACCTCCCGCGCCGCGTCGAGCAGCCGCTCGCGGGTGCTGGCCCGTCGCCGTGTCGCCGACTCCTGCATGGACGCCCTCCCTCTCGACCGCACCGAGGGTACCGCAGACCACACCGTCGATACATTGACGTATCGAATACAGATTTGTATCGTCACGGCCATGTCGTCCTCCCTTCATGCCCTCGGCCGGTGGTGCCATCGCCACGGCCGGCTCGTCCTGGTCGGGTGGCTCGCGGCCCTGCTCGCCGCGATGCTGTTCGCGGTGGGCGTCGGGAAGGGAACCCACGACGACTTCTCGCTCCCCGGGACCGAGGGCCAGGAGGCACTCGACGCACTCGAGCGGACGTTTCCGCAGATCGCCGGGGTCTCGGCCCAGATCGTCCTCGTCGCTCCGGACGGGAGCACGGTCGACGACCCCGCAGTCCGCTCGGCCATCGACGCGACGCTGGCCAACGTCCGCGCGATGCCGCTCGTCGACGAGGCGCTCTCCCCCTTCGACGACCTCGTGGACGGCACGGTCAACGACGAGCGCGATGCCGCGATCGTGCAGGTGCAGTTCGCCGGCGGCCCCGGGGACATCACGGAGGCCGTCAAAGACGAACTGCAGGCGACCGCGGACCCGCTGCGCGACATCGGTGCCCGGGTGGAGTTCGGTGGCGGAGCCTTCATGAACACCGGACCCACCATCACGTGGATGGAGGCCGCCGGCGTGGTCGTCGCCTTCGTCGTCCTGTGGATCACGCTCGGATCGGTCCGTGCGGCCGGGATCCCGATCATGACGGCGCTCGTCGGCGCGGGTATCACGATGAGCCTGATCTGGGCGCTGACGGCCGTGGTCTCCCTGGCCTCGCCCACACCCCTGCTGGCCCTGATGATCGGCCTCGCGGTGGGCATCGACTACGCGCTCTTCATCGTCTCCCGGCAGCGCGAGGAGCAAGCTGCCGGCGTCGCGCCGGACGAGGCGAGCGGCCGGGCGGTCGCGACGGCCGGCTCGGCCGTCGTGTTCGCGGGCATCACGACACTCATCGCCCTCGCCGGCCTGGCGATCGCGCGCATTCCGTTCCTGACCTGGATGGGGGTGACCGCCTCCGCGTCCGTGGCGATCGCCGTGGCCGTGGCCGTCACCCTGCTGCCCGCGCTCATGGGGCTGGC
Source organism: Aeromicrobium camelliae (assembly GCF_003850045.1). Lineage (GTDB taxonomy): Bacteria > Actinomycetota > Actinomycetes > Propionibacteriales > Nocardioidaceae > Aeromicrobium > Aeromicrobium camelliae. The sequence continues at coordinate 44,556 of NZ_RQJX01000017.1, forward strand.
CGGGCCGCGCCTCGCACCTCGCGGGAACGGGCGCCAGGCACGGCACCCGATCGCCCGGCGATGGGTGCGGTCCGCCACCGTGGCGCCCTGGGCCACGATCGTGCTCGTGGTCGCCGGCCTCGCGGCCCTCGCACTCCCCGGACGCGAGTTGCAGCTCGCCTTGCCGGGCAACGGGACCGCCGAACACGAGACGACTCAGCGCGCGGCCTACGAACTCATCGACGAGTATTTCGGGCCCGGATTCAACAATCCGATCCTCCTCCAGGCTGACATCGTCCAGTCGATGGACCCGGTCGGGCTCATGGACGCGCTCGGCGCCGAGGTCGCGGCGTTCGACGGTGTCGACACGGTCGCGCTCGCCACTCCGAATCCCACCGCCGACACCGGCGTCGTGCAGTTCTTCCCGACGACGGCCGCTGAGAACCCGGCGACCGCGCGTCTCGTCGAGCGGCTCCGTGACGCGGGGCCTCGATTCGCCGACGAGTACGGCGTGCACACTGCGGTCACAGGGCAGACGGCGATGGAGATCGACGTCTCGGATCAGCTGTCAGCGACGATGTTGCCGTTCGGCGCCTTCGTGGTGGTCCTGACCGTGATCTTCCTCAGCACCGTGTTCCGCTCTGTCGTCGTGCCCGTCAAAGCCGCGGCCGGGTACCTGCTCAGCGTGGGAGTCTCGTTCGGCGCTGTGGTCATGGTGTTCCAGTGGGGATGGGCCGCGGAGGTGCTGGGGGTCGACCACGTCGGGCCGGTGATCAGCTTCCTGCCGATCCTGCTGATGGGGGTGCTCTTCGGCCTCGCGATGGACTACGAGTTGTTCCTCGTGTCGCGGATGAAAGAGGAGTTCGGACGCGACGGTGACCCCGGACGGGCGGTCACTGCCGGCTTCCTCGCCAGTGGACGCGTCGTCACAGCCGCCGCCGTCGTCATGCTCGCGGTGTTCGTCGCCTTCGTTCCCGAGAGCGACGCGATGGTCAAACCGATCGCCTTCGCCCTCGCGATCGGCGTCTTCGTCGACGCCTTCATCGTCCGGATGGTCCTCGTGCCGGCCGTCATGGCGGTGCTCGGCCGCCGGGCCTGGTGGATGCCTGCCGCGTTCGAGCGGTTGTTGCCGCGTCTCGACGTGGAGGGTGACGCCTTGCACGAGCGTGTCGCACGGGAGACGTGGCCCGACGAGCCGGTGGTGATCGCCGCCGACGGCCTGCGCCTGCGCAGTGGCCTGCGGGTGGAGCGCCTGCGCGTGCCCGCACCGCTCCTGGTCGTCGAGGGCGCGGCGGCGGACCGTGCCGAGGTCCTCGCCCTGCTCACCGGCCGCTCCCCCAGCACCCCCGCTCCGGTGCGCGTCGGCCAGTACGTTCTCCCGTTCGATGCCGCCCGCCTGCGTCGTGACGCCGTCCTCGCCGACTGGCCGGGCCGGACGGATCGCGGCAGCGTCGCCGAGGAGCTTCGTCGGCTCGGAGCCGAGGACCCGGGGGCGGCGGTCAGCGCGACGACCGCGGCGCTCGGAGCGGCCGGCTGCAGTGTCCGCGAGATCGACCTCGACACTCCACTCGATCGGCTCCGGGCTGCTGAGCGGGCCGTGCTCGCCGTCGCCGCGGCACCGGTCCGCGTGGTCGCCGTCGACCTGGCGGAACTCTCCGACGCCGACGTCGATCACGTTCTCGCGGCCCTCGGCTGGGTGGCGGACGATCGCATCGTCGTCGCGGGTGTGGCCCCGGGCCAGCCGCCCCAGGATGCTCACGTGCTCGACCTCACCGCTCGATGGGAGCTGACCTCGGCATGACTGCTGCCACCACACCGACCCGGTCGCGCCGGCGACTCCTGCTCGCACTCGCCCTCGTGCTCCCCCTCGCCGTGATGGCCGTTCATGCCGCCGCCGACGGCGCCCGCACGCCCCGGGCGGCGGACGTCCGTGCGGCGGTCGTGAACGAGGACGAGATCGTCACCCTCACCACTCCCGCCGGTGAGGAGCAGCCGGTCGCCGTCGGGCGCCTTCTTGCTGCCGAGCTCACCGGCGATGACCGCCCCGACAACTTCGACTGGGTCATCACCCACCGCGACGATGCCCTGACCGGTCTGCGTCGGGGCGATTACGGCGCCGTGCTGATCATTCCGAGCGACGTCTCGGCGGCGGCGATCTCACCGGCCGGCGACGACCCCGGCTCCGCCCGGACCGCACAGCTCCGGCTCGTCACGGACGATGCGACGAACCGGCTCGCGGGCCGGCTCGCGGGAAACGTCACCGTCGCCGCGATCGCCGCGATGAACGCTCAGGTGGCGCAGACGTTCATCGACAACATCGTCCTGTCCACCGGCTCCGTTCGCGATGCGCTGAGCGAAGCAGCCGAGGGTGCCGAGCAGTTGCGTGACGGCACGGCGCAGCTCGCGGCAGGCTCGACCGGACTCGCCGACGGCGCGACCCGTCTCGACGACGGCGCGTCCGAGCTGTCGTCAGGAGCAGCGCGCCTGTCCTCCGGTGCGGCGGAGGCGGCCGGAGGGGCCGGCGAGCTCGCCGGAGGCATCGCGCAGCTCGACGACGGCCTGCAGGAGTTGCGACGACAGACCGCCGCGCTCCCGGACCAGGCGGCGCAACTCGATCAGGGGGCTCGGGACCTGCGCGACGGCGCCCAGCAACTCGACGCCGGCGCCCACGAGCTGATCGCCACGGTGGAACCGTTCCTCCAGATGGCGCAGCACCTCACCGACACCATCACCGGATGGGCCGCGCAGTGCAGCGAGCTGCTCCCGCCCGAGGCGTGCGTGTGGGTGAACGAGGCCGTGACGGAAGCGCAGCGCATCAACGGAGAGATCCAGGCGCTGGGCGCGCAGGGGACACTGCTGACCGACGGGACCTCACGGCTGAGTTCCGGGCTCGCGCAACTCAGCGAGGCGACGGCCCAGCTCGCCGCCCAAGCCCCGCAACTGACCGGCGGCATCGCTCAACTCGCCGACGGGTCCGCGCAGGCGCGCACGGGTTCGGCGGCGCTCGCCGACGGTGCCTCCCAGCTCGCCTCCGGAGCCGGGGACTTGCGCGACGGCACGCGCGTGCTGAACCGGGGCACGTCGCAACTCGCCGAGGGGACACGTGAGCTCGTCGACGGCAGCGGAGCGTTGCGGGACGGCAGCGGTGAGCTTGCCGACGGACTGAGCGAGGGGGTGGAGCAGATCCCTCGCTACTCGGCCCAGGAGCGAGAACGACTCAGCGAGGTCGCGGCCGCTCCGTTGCGCGCGTCTGCCGAGCGGCGCCACCCCGTGCCCGTCGACGCACTGGCCCTTCCCGCGGCGGTCGCGCTCGGGCTGCTCGCGGCCGCGGCTGCGGCATGGGCGGTACGACCCGCCTTGTCGCGCTCGCGACTGGTGGCCTCGCAGAGACTGGCGCGGCAGCTCATCGCGCCCCTGCTGCCGGTCCTCGGCATCGTGGCCGGGCAAGTGGCGCTCTTGCTCATGGCGGTGCTCGTGGCCGCTGATCACGAGTCGATCGAGCGCCCGGCCGCCTTCGCGGTCGTCGCGGTCACCGCCGCGGTGGCGCTCACCGTGCTCGGCCAAGGTGTGGTCGCAGTCGCCGGACGGCCACCGGCCGCCGCGCTCGCGGCAGTGGCGGCACTCGTGACGCTGGGGGCCGAGTCGTCGGGTTCCGGCTCGCCGCTCGTGAGCGCGCTACGGGACCTGTCGCCGCTCTCCCGCGCGCTCGACGGCCTCGAGGCCGCGCAAGCAGGCACCTCGGTCGCGGCGACGGTCGTGGCTCTCAGCCTCTGGGCGATCCTCGGTGCCGGTCTCACGCTGCTGGCCGCCCAACGCGCGCGGGCGGACTTGCGCTGGCTCCTGCCCGCGGCGTGAAGACACCGATCAGGGGACGCGCGCGAGCCAGGCCGGGTCCTCGTACTTCTCGCGGGCGAGCTCCTCGGCCTCCTTGCGGGTGGCGTCGTCGAGCTCCACCCGCCGCAGACCGTAGCTGTTCTCGAAGGACTGCAGCATCGCCTCGACGACCTCGGCACGCGACAAGCCGGTCTGCGACCGGATCGGGTCGACGCGCTTGGCTGCGCTGACGTGCCCCTTGTCGGAGAGCTTCTCGCGGCCGATGCGCAGGATGTCGAGCATCTTCGCGGCGTCCATGTCGTAGGACATCGTGACGTGGTGGAGCACCGCTCCGTTGGCCGTCCGCTTCTGCGCCGCTCCCCCGATCTTGCCCGCCGGCGACACGATGTCGTTGATCGGCACGTACGACGCCTCAACACCGAGTTCGCGCAGTGCGCGCACCACCCATGCGTCGAGGAAGGCGTACGACTGGATGAAGCTCATCCCCTCGACGAGCGTGGCCGGGACGTAGAGCGAGTAGGTGATGGTGTTGCCGGGTTCGACGAACATCGCGCCGCCACCGGAGATCCGCCGCACCACCGTCGTGTCGTGGCGTGCCGCGGCGTCGAGATCGACCTCGTTCGACAGCGACTGGAAGGATCCGATGATCACGGCGTTGGAGGCCCACTCCCATACGCGCAGCGTGGGCGGCCGTTCGCCGTCGCCGACCTGCCGCGTGATCACCTCGTCGAGGGCCATCTGCATCGCCGGATGCTGCTCGCCGGTGTCGACGAGTTCGAACGTGTGGTCCGCCCAGCTCGTCGAGCGACCCAGCGCACGCAGCACCGCGATGGCGATGGACCGGGGGTCGAAGCCGACCATGACCGCGTCCCCGCGGGCCCGCTCGATCGCCTGCTCGAAGGTCGTGGCGGGGGCGTCGGCCGGTAGTCCGTCGAGCGCGTCGGACATGCGGCCCAGCGCGTCCTCGGGCTCGAGGAAGAAGTCGCCGGAGAGGCGGATGTCGGTCAGGACGCCGTCGCGCACGTCCACGTCGGCGACGACGAGCTTGCCGTTCGGAACCTTGAACTCACCATGCACATCACACTCAACGCCGGGCGGTGCCGTTTGCTTCCGGGCGCCGCACGGCCGTCTCGGCCGCGCCGCCGGGGTCAGAGCCGACGCTCGATCTCGGCGTCCTTCCGCGCTTCGTCGACGATGCGCGTCAGGGTCTCCTGCTGACGCTGCGACTGCGCCGCCTCCTCGAGCTGGGGACGGACCTCCTCGAACGAGGGCACCTCGGCGGCGCCTCCTTGCGCTTGACCCAGTTGCTCCTGCTGAGCGACCGCCTGGTCGTAGAGCTCACGAAGTTCGGACTCCGCGATCGGCTCGTCGCCCATCTCGTCGTCGACGAGGGCTTCGATGACGATCCCGTCGGCCACCTGTGCGCGCACCTCGTCCTCCGAGAGACCCTGCTGCTCCTGGAGGGCGGCGACGTACTCGTCCGCTGACGCCATCCCGTTATTGGTGGCGAACGTCTGGAGCGACTCCTCGATCTGCTTCTCGGACGCGCTGAAGCCGCGCGCCTCGGCCTCCTGAACCAGCAAGGTGTTGTCGACCATGAGATCGAGCGTCTGCTTCTTCAGGTCATCTTGATCCACCGCCTGGCCCGCAGCGGCAGACTGTTCGAACTGCGGCTCGTACACCGCGACGAAGTCGTCGCGCCCGATCTCCTCGCCGTTCACCACCGCCACGACGTCGGGGATTCCGGAGAGATCCGCTTCGGTGGTCTCCGCGGCCGGCTGGTCGTCGGCTTGGTCGTCGGCGCCGGACGTCCCGGCCACCACGGCCATCAACAGGACCCCCAGCACGAGAGCCGCGGCGACGACGGCCGCCAGCATCCTTGTTCGAATTGACACGTGTACTCCCTCGTCGTCGGTCGAGCGGGTCCGACGCTAGCAACGGGAGCCTGAGTCCGGCCGTCCGTCGATCAGCGGGCAGGGGGCCCGACCGGCTCAGCGTGACGCCCGCGCCGCGACCCGATGTACGCGCGCTCGCGCAGTTCGGCCAGGAACCCCACGGGGGCCAGATCCGGGAGGTTCACGAGGTACGGGTCGAAGGAGATGTCGCCGGTGCGGCGCCGCCCGAAGATCTCCACCCGGCCGATGACGTTCCAGGCTCCCTCTCGCCGTTCCTCGAGGGCGAAACCGAGTGGACCGCTCGCCAGTGCCGCGTCCAGCGCAGCGACGGAAGCCGGTGTCGCGGCACCCACGTCGGGGCGCAACGCGAGGACCACCCGTTCGCCGGAGGCGCGGTACGGCAGCAGTGTGCTGTACGCCGTGCGGTTCCATCGCGTCGTCGGACTCAGCACGTTCCGCCGCCATCCGCTGCGGCCCACTGTCGTGAGGAGCAGATCGATCGAGTCGTGGTCCGGACGAATGCGGATCGCGATGCCGAGGAGATCGGGAAGGCCTCCGGGCGTGCCGATCCCCTTCGACACGCGGACCACCGCGTCGGCCGACCCGGGGCCGCCGAGCGCACGCACGGTCGGCGATGCCGGATCGTCCCAGCGTGCGCTCGCCTCGAAGATGTCACCCGACGGGTGGAAGCCGCGGGCCGAGCGGGCGCGGGCGAGCAGCTCGAAGGCGGACTCGACGGCATCCATCGCACGACTCATGCCTGGTCGGTGCCCGGCGGGTTGGTACGCGAAACCCGCCCCGACCTCATCTGGCGGCGTGATCCTCGATGTACGCGGCGATGCCGTCGAGCACGATGCGAAGACCGAACGTCACGGAGTCCTCGGCGTCCGCGGAGGGTGCCTGCGGGGCGCCGGTCAGCGCGGTGAACAAGTGCGGGAAGTCCTCGGGGTCGGCCAAGGTGCGCAGCTGCGTCTCGAAGTCGCTGTAGATGTTCGCCTCCGCGACGGCCGTGGCATCGAGCTCGCTGTCGGGTACCTCGGGTGCCACGCCGCTGGCCTCGCGCACGTGCTGGATCGCCGCGCGGTCGGACTCGACCTGGACTCGGGATTCACCGAGCACGTACTCGGCCAGCAGGCCCAGGATGGCGAGCTTGTCCTCGCCCGGCAGCGCGACGTCACGCAGACAGCCCATCCCGGCATCGAACCACCGCAGCCGATTCGGGCCCGGATACATCGCCGAGAGGGGCAGGTCCAACACCCACGAACGAGCGACGATCTGCTCGATCTGGGCGCGCGTCCAGCGCGCGAGGCCCTGGCGCCAGTCCTCGCCGGGAACGAGAGGCGGCGGCTCACCGACGAAACGATCGCTCATGAGCGCCAGCAACTCGTCCTTGCTCCCCACATGGCGGTAGAGCGCCATGGAGGAGTACCCGAGTTCCTGAGCCACCCGGGCCATCGAGACCGCGGCGAGGCCCTCGGCGTCGGCGATCGCCACCGCAGCTCCGAGGATGCGGTCGACCGACAGCCCGGCTTTCGGCCCGCGGCGGCCCTCCGGCTGCCGACCCCAAAGACGTCGGAGAGTCGGCGAGAGCTGGTCATCCGCCTCGTGATCGGTCATGTGCCCATTCTCGCGTGGGCGAGGAGCTGGACACGGGATACCACCCTGGTCCACACTGTTAATGACATAAACAGTTTCTTTCATAAACAGAAGGATGTCCATGCCTCCTTCCGAGCCGATCGTCGTCGCGAGCGGGCTTCGCAAGTCCTACGGGACGTCGCGCCGCCCCGTCACCGTGCTCGACGGCATCGATCTGATCCTTCATCGCGGCGAGGTTCTCGCCTTGCTCGGCCCGAACGGCGCCGGCAAGACGACGACCGTGCGCATCCTCAGCACGCTGCTGCGGCCCGACGCCGGCACCGCGACCATCGCGGGACACGACGTCCTCACGGCGCCTCGCCGGGTCCGCGAGGTCATCAGCCTCACCGGTCAATACGCCGCCGTGGATGAGAAGCTCACCGGCCGGGAGAACCTCGCGCTGATGGCACGCCTGGCTCATCTCCCCCGCCCGGCGGCACGCGCCCGCGTCGACGATCTGCTCGAGGCCTTCGACCTCACCGACGCCGCCGACCGGCGCCTGACCACCTACTCGGGCGGGATGCGGCGCCGACTCGACCTGGCGGCCGGGCTGCTGCGCCGTCCGCAGGTGCTCTTCCTCGACGAGCCGACCACCGGTCTCGATCCGCGTAGCCGGCAGGGGATGTGGGAGGTGATCAACGAGGTGGTGGCCCAGGGAACGAGCCTGTTCCTCACCACGCAGTACCTCGAGGAGGCCGACCAGCTCGCCCACCGCGTCGCCGTGATCGACGACGGACGGGTGGTGGCCGAGGGCACGCCGACCGAGCTCAAACGTCGCGTCGGCGAGGCGGGGGTGGAACTCACCTTCGGCTCCGCGGCCCTCGCCGCCGCGGCCGCCGCCGCACTCGCCGAGAACGCGGCCGTCCAGGAGGACCGCCTCGTGCGGATGCCGACCGACGGCAGCGTCGCCCACGTCAAGTCATTGCTGGCACGGATCGAGGCGGCGGGCGCCGAGCCGGAGCACTGGGAGGTGCGCGCCCCGTCGCTCGACGACGTGTTCCTCACGCTCACCGGGCGCGTCGCACGGGCCGCCGAGAAGGAGGTGGCGGCATGACCACCGCGACAGCGAACCCGACCGCGTCGACTCGCGCTCAACGGATCCAGCACGCAGGATCGGACGTCCTCGCCATGACGGGGCGCGCCGTGCGCCTGGTGATCCGCGATCCCGACTCCATGCTGATCTCGCTCGTCCTGCCGATCACGATCATGGTGATGTTCGTGTACGTGCTCGGCGGCGCCATCGACGTGGGCATGGACTACGCCACGTACGCCACACCCGGCGTGATCCTGCTCTGCGCCGGGTACGGCGCCTCCAACACGGCGATCGCGGTCGCCGAGGACATGATCGGCGGTGCGATGGACCGCTTCCGGTCCATGCCGATCCTCGGGCCCGCCGTGCTCGCCGGACACGTCATCGCGAGCGTCGCCAAGAACCTGGTGACCACCGCGCTGGTCCTGGTCGTGGCCACGCTGCTCGGGTTCGAGCCCGACGCAAGCCTGCTGGAATGGCTTGGGGCCATCGGGGTCATCGCGCTCTACATCCTGGCGATCACGTGCATCGCGACCTATGTCGGAGTCATCGTGCGCACTCCGGCAGCCGCGGGCGGGTTCGGCTTCTTCATGCTGTTCCTGCCGTACATCTCCAGCGCGTTCGCTCCCCCGGAGACGATGCCCGCCTGGTTGCGCGGTGTCGCCGAGCACCAGCCGGTCACGCCGATCATCGAGACGATCCGGGGACTGCTCGTCGGGCTCGGCTCGGACGCGGCCCCCGCGACCGACCTGGGCAGCACCGCCCTGCTCGCGATCGCCTGGTGCGCGGCCCTCATGGTGGTCTTCCTCACCGCGGCGTCGCGGGCCTTCAGTCGCCGGCGGGGGTGATGAGCCGGGAGCTCAGCGGCCGAGCATGCGGTGCTGGACGGCCTCGAGCCACGCCACGACCTGCCCGGCCGGCGCCTGGAGTGGGCCGACCTGCAGCACCCGCGAACCGCGCCCCCACACCACGGTGACCTGGACCGCGTTCATGACGACTTTCGCTCCGGTGACGTTCTGCCAGGGCACAGTCGCGAGCCCGGTGACCTCGATGCCGTGAACCGTGACGACGAGGTGACGGCGCAGGTGGCCGATTTGTTGCACCAGCACCACGGCGGAGAGCCCTGCACAGATGAGGAACGGCGGGGCGACGAAGAGGAGAGCGATCAGGCCGAAGGCCAGGGCGAATCCGATGGTCGCGCCGAGGCAGAGCACCAGGCTGAACGCGGCCAGCCCGATCGCGATGTATCGCAGTCGGCTCGCTGCCGGGATCACGACGCGGCCCGAACGCTGCAACTCGGTGTCCCATGCCCGCAGCGGAGCCCACCATCCACCGTTGCCGTCGGGCCCATGCGGCGGCACCGCCGACCATGACTGCTGACTCATGCGGTCTCCCCTAAGCCTTCGCTCCGCTCGTGCAGGCGGAACCCCCACCCACGGGGGTTCTCGCACTGCACAGTGGGCGAAGAGGGGTTCGAACCCCCGACCTTCCGGGTGTAAACCGGATGCTCTGACCAGCTGAGCTATTCGCCCTCGACGAGGTGGATCGGCTCGCAACGATAGCGCACGACAGGTGTGCCGCCAGGGTCTCGGGTCCCTGGCGGCACGCTGCCATCAAAGCAGAACGAGGCTCGCCCGGAGGGCGATTCGCGAAATTCGTGCCGCGGGGGACTCAGGCGAGGTCGGCGAGCGCGGCGCGGTAGGCCCCGAGGTCACGGGCTTCGCCCATCTGGTTCTCGACCTTCCACCGCACGATGCCCTCCGCATCGATGAGGAAGGTCCCGCGCAGCGCGCACCCGAGTTGCTCGTTGAAGACGCCGTAGGCCTTGGCGACCTCGCCGTGCGGCCAGAAGTCGCTCAGCAGGGAGAACTGGTAGCCGTCCTGGTCAGCGAACGCCCGCAGCGCGAACATCGGGTCGCAGGAGATCGCGAGCAGCTCGACGTCGTTGCCGGAGAAGTCCTCGAGGTTGTCGCGCAACTCGCACAGCTCGCCGGTGCAGATCCCGCTGAACGCGAAGGGGTAGAACACGAGCGCAACGGGTCGCCCCCGCAACGCCGACAGCGAGACGTCCTCGCCGTGCTGGTTCTTGAGCGTGAAGTCCGGTGCGGCGGTGCCGATCTCGATCGTCATGCGCCCGAGCGTAGCCGCACCACGGCGCAGGACCTCCGACAGTCCGGGGCCAGCCGGCCGTCAGCGCCGGTGCGTGGAGAGCTTGGTGGCCGACCAGTCCTCCCCTGCGGGGAAGGTCGTGGTGACCGACAGGCCGGCGATCGGGGCCGCCTCGCCGATATCGGCACCTGAGACGTAACCGTCGCGCCCTACCTTCGGGGTCAGCAACCACACGAAGCCGCCCTCGGCGACGTCCTGCAGCGCATCCATCAGCCCCTCGGCAAGATCACCGTCGCCTTCGCGCCACCAGAGAATCACGCCATCCACGACTTCGCCGACGTCACCGTCGACCATCTCGTGACCGGTATGACCCTCGATCGCCGCGCGCAGCTCGTCGTCGACGTCCTCATCCCAGCCCAGTTCCTGGATGACGGTGTCGGGGACGAATCCCATCTTGCCGGCGTCCACCCGCTCCTCCTTGTCGTTGATGTGCCCCGAACCTACTGAAAAGTAGGTTCACTCTGGGCACCTGCCGCTCTCACACTAGCGAACTTGAAGTGGAATGATGGAGAAGTCCACCCGACACCCAAGGGAGCTTTCAATGCCGCAATCCGGCCAGGAACGTCCGCCCATCATCCACGAAGGCATGCCGACCCAGCTGCCGGACGTCGATCCGGAGGAGACCCGCGAGTGGGTCGACTCGCTCGACTCGATGGTCGATGGCCGCGGACGCGAGCGTGCCCGCTACGTGATGCTGCGCCTGTTGGAGCGCGCGCGCGAGAAGAACGTCGGCGTGCCGGCGCTGCGGAGCACCGACTACATCAACACGATCCCGCCCGAGCGCGAGCCCGACTTCCCCGGCGACGAGGACATCGAGCGCCGCATCCGTTCGTACATCCGCTGGAACGCGGCCGTCATGGTCTCGCGCGCCAACCGCCCCGGACTGGGCGTCGGCGGCCACATCGCCACCTACCAGTCCGCCGCGAGCCTGTACGAAGTCGGCTTCAACCACTTCTTCCGCGGCAAGGACCACCCCGGCGGCGGCGACCAGATCTTCTACCAGGGCCACGCCGCCCCCGGCATCTACGCGCGCTCGTTCCTCGAGGGGCGCTTCAGCGAGGAGCAGCTCGACCGCTTCCGCCAGGAGCACTCGCACGGTTTCGGCAACGGCCTGTCGTCGTACCCGCACCCGCGGCTCATGCCGAACTACTGGGAGTTCCCCACGGTCTCCATGGGTCTCGCGGCGATCAACTCGATCTACCAGGCGCGCTTCAACCGCTATCTGCAGAACCGCGGCATCAAGGACACCAGCCAGCAGCACGTGTGGACCTTCCTCGGTGACGGCGAGATGGGCGAGCCCGAGTCGCTCGGCGCCATCGGCCTGGCCGCACGCGAACAGCTGGACAACCTGACCTTCGTCATCAACTGCAACCTGCAGCAGCTCGACGGCCCGGTCCGCGGCAACGGCAAGATCATCCAGGAGCTGGAGTCGTTCTTCCTCGGCGCCGGCTGGAACGTCATCAAGGTGGTCTGGGGCCGTGAGTGGGACGACCTGCTGGCCAAGGACACCGACGGCGTCCTCGTCAACCAGATGAACCGCACGCCCGACGGCGAGTTCCAGACCCTCTCGGTGGAGTCCGGCGCGTACAACCGCGAGCACTTCTTCGGTGCCGATCCGCGTCTGCTCAAGATGGTCGAGCACCTCTCGGACGAGGACATCGAGAAGCTCCCGCGCGGCGGACACGATTACCGCAAGGTCTATGCGGCGTTCGACGCGGCGCGCAAGCACACCGGTCAGCCGACCGTGATCCTCGCGCACACCATCAAGGGCTGGCTCCTGGAGGCCTTCCAGGCGCGCAACGCCACGCACCAGATGAAGAAGCTCACCAAGGACGACCTCAAGGGCTTCCGCGATCGGCTGCGCATCCCCGTGACCGACGAGCAGATCGACTCCAGCGACATCGCGCCGTTCTACCACCCCGGCAAGGACAGCGACGAGATCCAGTACATGCTGGAGCGCCGCCGCGAGCTCGGCGGTTCGCTGCCCAAGCGCGTCGTCCACCCCGTCGAGGTCGAGCTGCCGAAGACCGACCTGTACGGCGAGCTCAAGAAGGGCTCGGGCAAGCAGCAGATCGCCACGACGATGGCCTTCGTCCGCCTCCTGCGCGACCTGATGAAGGACAAGAACCTCGGGCCGCGCATCGTGCCGATCGCGCCGGACGAGTACCGCACGTTCGGTATGGACTCGATGTTCCCGTCCAGCAAGATCTACAGCCCGCACGGCCAGACCTACGAGTCGGTCGACCGCAAGCTGCTGCTGGCGTACAAGGAGTCCGAGAAGGGCCAGCTGCTGCACGAGGGCATCAGCGAGGCGGGCGCCATGGCGTCGGCGATCGCGGCCGGCAGCTCGTACGCCACGCATGGCGAGCCGATGATCCCGGTCTACCTCTTCTACTCGATGTTCGGGTTCCAGCGCACCGGTGACTCGATCTGGGCGATGGCCGACCAGATGTCGCGCGGCTTCCTCATCGGGGCCACGGCGGGCCGCACCACGCTGACCGGCGAGGGACTCCAGCACGCTGACGGCCACTCGCCGCTGCTCGCCCGCACCAACCCCGCGGTCGTCCATTACGACCCGGCGTACGCGTTCGAGATCAGCCACATCGTCGAGGACGGCATCCGCCGCATGTACGGCCCCGACGCCGAGAACGTCATCTACTACCTGACGGTCTACAACGAGCCGCTCAACCAGCCGGCCGAGCCCGAGGACCTGGACGTGGCGGGGCTGCTCAAGGGCGCGTACCGGTACCGAACGGCGCCGTCGGGATCGCGCCGTGCGCGCATCATGGCGTCGGGCGTCGCCGTGCCGTGGGCGCTCAAGGCGCAGGAGATCCTCGCCGACCAGTACGACGTCGCCGCCGACGTCTGGTCGGTGACCTCGTGGAACGAGCTCGCGCGCGAGGGCACCGAGGCCGAGCGGTGGAACTTCAACCACCTCGGCGAGGAGCGCAAGGTCCCGTACGTCACGCAGGTGTTCACTGAGGACGATCCGCAGATCCCGACGTTGGGTGTGAGCGACTACATGCGCGCCGTCCAGGATCAGATCGCCCGCTGGGTGCCGGGCCCCTGGCAGTCGCTCGGCGCCGACGGCTTCGGTTTCGCCGACACCCGCGCGGCCGCCCGCCGGTACTTCCAGATCGACGCCGAGTCGATCGTCGTGGGCGTGCTCGCCGAGCTGGCCGCACTCGGTCAGATCGACGGCACCGTGGCCCGCGAGGCTTTCGAGAAGTTCCAGGTCGACGACCCCACCTCGATGGCCGGCGTGCCGCAGGAGGGCGCCGACGCCTGAGCTGTCGATGCACGACGACGGGGATGCGCATTTCGCGCATCCCCGTCGTCGTTTCCGGCGCGTGTGGAGGGCGCGGAGACGCCCTCCAGGGCGGTGGGGCCGTCCCCCTAGACTGTCTCCATGCAATCTGCACGATGGTGGGAGTTTTTGCGTCGCTGGCCGTACACGTTCGGTGTCGCCCTGTCGCTCGCAGTCGGTATCTTCACCATCGTCATGTCGCAGAACCTCGGGGTCCCGCTGCGCGACCCTGAGGGTTTCCTCGGCCCGGCGTACGTCCGACTCCCGCTCATGGGCCTGGCGTTCTTCGCCGCTGGCGTCATCCCGATGGCGATCAAGCGGCGCGGTGTGCGCAACCTGGTTCCCGGCATCCGCGACGTCGTCCGCGACGAGTGGACCTGGGGTCGCGTCGTGCACATCCTCCTCGGCCTGCTGACCTTCTACGCCTGCTACGTCAGCTACCGCAACCTCAAGAGCTACCTTCCGGTCCTGCGCGAAGGCGTCCTCTACGACAAGATGCTCTCGGAGTGGGACTACTGGCTGTCGTTCGGTCATCAGCCGGCCGAGCTGCTGCATCAGCTGCTGGGCACGGGGTTCAACGCGCAGATCCTCTCCACGGTCTACCTGACCTACCTCATGCTGATCCCGATCACGCTCGCGGCGTTCCTGGTGCTCAACCGCGACGTCTCGCTCGGTGCGTGGTACGCGACGGCACTCGCCCTCAACTGGATCCTCGGCACGGTCAGCTACTACATCTGGCCGTCGCTCGGTCCGGCGTTCTACCAGCCGCAGTTCTTCACCGATCTCGAAGAGACCGGCGTGACCGCCCTGCAGCAGTCGTTGTTCCGCAATGGATCGGCCTTCAAGGAAGATCCCACCGGTGCCTACATCTACGGCATCGCCGGCTTCGCCTCACTGCATGTCTCGGTCACGTTCACCGCGGCGCTGTTCTTCCAGCGCACGGACCAGAACCGGTTCATTCAGGCTGCCGGCTGGATCTACTTCGTGCTCACGGTCATCGCCACGATGTACTTCGGCTGGCACTACATCGCCGACGACATCGCCGGCGTCTTCATCGGCTGGTTCGCGGTCGCGCTCGGCGGCTGGGTCACCGGCAACGGGTTCTGGAGACAGCGCCACCACAAGGTTCAGCTGACCGCGTAGTCGAGCGGTTCGCTGGGCACCGGCTCGACGACGCACGGGTCCCCGCGCCGCAGCAGCGAACGCCAGCGGCCCCGGTGGTACTCGGCTGCCGGCTTGGTCGCGCAGAACTCCACCACGAGTTCGGTGAATCGTTCCGGCTCGTCGCGGTGGGGGAAGTGACCCGTGTGCTCGAACAGGTGGGTCTCGGAGTTGGCGAAAGCCGGCCCGTTGTGCGCGTGGTCGACGGGGATCACCATGTCGTCGGTCCCCCAGATGAGCAGGACCGGCATGAGTCGAGCGAGGTAGGCGCGATCGGTCATCGTGACGTACTGCCCGCGCCAGTCCATCACGGTGCTCGTCACACGGCGGAAGGCGTGGCGCTGCGCCGGGTCCGCCAGTTTGAGATACGCATCCGCCACTTCGCCGAGATCGCGCATGGCGGTATGTGGCAGCTTGGCGAGCCCTCGCAGCGCACCGGCCACCAGCGGCCGCCACGGCCGCATCGTGGCGACTCCCATGGCCAGCCCGGCCCCCGGAAGCGTGAGCATGCGGATCAGCGGCGTGACGTCGCGACCCAGTCCGCCGGTCGCGACCAGCACCACGCGCTCGGTGCGCTCGGGGAACTGGTAGGCGAACTGCATCGCCACTCCCCCGCCGAGGCTGTGGCCGACGACGGTGACCGTGTCGATGTCGAGGATCGTCAGCAGATCGCGCATGCCGTTCGCGTATCCGCCGAGCGAGTAATCCGCGTCGGGCTTGTCGGAGGCGCCGTGCCCGAGGAGGTCGGGAGCGATCACCGTGAAGTGCTCGGCGAGACGGTCCATCACCGGAAGCCAGGTGGTGGAGTCGCAGCCCAGCCCGTGCAGCAGCAGCAGCGCCGGACCGGATCCCCGTCGGCGATAGGCGCGCCGGTATCCGTGGACGACGACGTATTCCAGGTCGTCGTCCGAAGCGGACGAACGGCGCGAACTCATTGACCCATCGTAGGGCGTGACGCGGCTTCGCGGCGGTAACGGCCGTGCGCCAGGTCACGCGTACCGCGCCGTACACTCGTCTCGTGGACACGGACGACGACATCGACCTGGAACGGGCCAAGAAGCCGGCCGTACGCGCCGTCTCCTGGATGGCGATCGTCGGTGCCGCATTGGGCATCGCCGCAGGACTGCTGGGAGCGACCGTGTTCACGGCGACGGGCATCACCGGTGCCGATCTGCCCCCGCTGAACGCCACCCCGAGCCCCTCGGCGACGCCGACACCCACGCCGACCCCGACGCCGACCGAGACGAGCGAGCCCGGAGAGCCCGAACCGCAACTCTTCGCCGAGAGTGATCGCGTGCCGCCGGGCCAGCGCTTCCGGCTCAGCGGCGTGCTCCCCTCGGCAGCGGACGGAACGACGCTGCAGGTCCAGGTGCGCGATGGCGAGGGCCCGTGGGACGACTTCCCGGTCACCACGCAGGCCGAGGCGGACGGCAAGTTCGAGACGATCGTCTACACCTCGCGCACGGGCGAACGCGGGTTCCGGATCATCGATCCGGTGTCCGGAGACGCGACACCCGAGGTGCGCGTCACGATCGGCTGAGGCCGCTCAGATCACCTGGTGCAGCCAGCGCACCGGGGCTCCGTCCCCCGCGTGCCGGAACGGCTCGAGCGCTGCGTCCCAGGCCTCCCCGAGCAGGCCGTCGAGGGCCTCGTCCATCGAGACCTCGCCCAGTGCCGCCTTGAGGCGGAACGCCTTGATGCGGTCCTCGGGGATCATGATGTCGCCGTGCACACCGACGACGGCATGGAAGATGCCGAGTTCGGGCGTGTAGGAGTAGCGGGCGCCCTCGCTGCTGGCGGTCGGTTCCTCGGTCACCTCGAAGCGCAGACGCTCCCAGCCGCGCAGAGCCGAGGCCAGCGAGGCGCCAGTGCCGACGCGAGCCTGCCAGGACACCTCGGCACGGTACGTGCCTGGTTCAGCGGGCTGCGTGGACCACGCGAGATCGACGGAATCGCCGAGCACGTTGGCCGCCGCCCACTCGACGTGCGGGCAGAGCGCGGACGGCGCAGAATGCACGAAAAGAACACCCCGGGTGGTCGGGGCGTCACTCGATATCGTCCTCATCGGTACCTCCCTAGGGTCGCCTTCCCCAGCGTCCTCGGGACCAAGTACCACCTACATTGTGACCTAACCGCCCCGGAGCGACAAGAGAGGATGCCCGTGAGCACCACCGTGCAGCAGAACGAAGCCGCATCGCGCTTCGAGATCCACGTCGACGGCGAGCTCGCCGGGTTCGCCGATTACGACCGCCGCGGCGACGTCTGGGAGATCCCCTACACGCGGGTCTTCGACCGGTTCGGCGGCCGCGGCCTCGGCCACGAACTCGTCGTCGCGACATTGTCGAGCATCGCCGCGCAGGGCGGGCAGGTCCTTCCGACGTGCCCGTTCGTTCCGCTCGTCATCGCCGAACACCCCGAGTACGTGGCACTCGTGCCCGAGGAGCGCCGCGCCCGCTACGGCTGGTGAGACACGCTCTCGCGCGTGTCGTGGACGACGGGGATGCCGGCGTCGCGCCACAGCTGGAGGATGTCGTCGCGATCCTCCCACGCCTCGACGGGGTCGAATCCGTCGTCGCGTAGCTGTTCCAGGAGCTCGGCCTTGACGACCTGGGCAGGTCGGAAGTCGCTGGCGTACCGCATGTAGAGCCCGTCGTGCTCGATCTGGTGGGCGACCAGCCAGTCGAGCGTGAGGTCGCGCCAGATGAACTCGCGCGAGGTCACCAGGAGGACGGCGCGACCGTCCTCGCGGGCCCGCCGCGCCGCTTCGACCAGTTCCGGGCGGGCCGGACAGCCGGCCGACGCGGCGTGGAACGCGTGATAGTCCGGATCAGGGCCCTCGATGAGGTGCTCGATCTCGGTGGTGTCGCACAACGTGCCGTCGAGGTCGAACAGCACAGCGGGTCGCGGCATGGGAGCACGGTACCCGACCGCGCCCCCATGCCGGTCCAGCTCAGCGCTGCGCCTGCGCTCGCGCGCGGTCGCTGGTGAGCTGCCGCAGCCAGTGGCCGATCTCGGCGGCGACGGCGTCGGCGAGACCCTCGGGGGTGTCGCCCTCGGGCTCCGCGACGATCTGACGGACGACGCCGTTCGCGTGCAGATCGGCCGCGCCGATCTGTTGACGCCGCGCCAGTTCCTCGGCGTGGTCGATGTCGCCGTAGACGATGGCACTCGCGCCCTCGGGTGGCAGGGGCGAGAGCCAGCTGTGCTGCGCGGCCACCACGACGTTGGCCGGCAGGAGCGCCAGGGCTCCTCCGCCGGTGCCTTGCCCGAGCAGGACCGAGACGGTGGGCACCGTCAGCGTGGACATCGTGGCGATGCATCGCGCGATCTCGCCGGCGATGGCGCCCTCCTCGGCCTCCTTGGAGAGTTCGGCACCCGGCGTGTCGATGATCGAGACGAGCGGGAGGCCCAATTCCTCGGCCAGCCGCATGCCCCGGCGAGCCTCGCGCAGCGCGCCGGGACCCATCGGCGAGGCCGGGGTCTGCTTCGTCCGGTCCTGACCCACGACGACGCAGGGCACGCCGTCCAGGCGCGCGAGAGCCACGAGCATCGAGGCGTCGCGCTCACCCTCGTCGGTGCCCTTGAGCCGCAGCGTGGCATCGCTCCCCCGGCGCAGCACGTCGCGCACACCGGCACGTCCGGGCCGGCGGGTCCGCATCACCGAGTCCCAGACGGCGCCGTTGACGCCGTCGGGCAGAACCCGGCGTTCGCGGCTGGACGGCTCGACCTCATCGAGCAGGATGCCCAGCGCGCGCTCGACGAGCGCCGGAAGCTCTGCCGACGACACGACCGCGTCGATGATGCCGCGATCGGCGAGATTCTCGCTGACTTGGACGCCGGACGGGAACGGGTCGCCGTACAGCGTCTCGTAGACCTTGGGGCCGAGGAAGCCGACGAGCGCACCGGGCTCGGCGACCGTCACGTGGCCGAGCGATCCCCACGACGCGAACACGCCGCCGGTCGTCGGGTGCCGCAGGTGCACGAGGTACGGCAGGCCGGCGGCGCGGTGATCCATGATCGCCCGCGAGATGTCGACCATCCGGACGAACGCCGGGGTGCCCTCCTGCATGCGGGTGCCGCCGGAGGCCGTGGAGGCGAGCAGAGGCAGTCCTTCGGCGGTCGCGCGCCGGATCGCGGTCACGATGCGCTGCGCTGCGTCACGGCCGATGGAGCCGGCGAGGAACCCGAACTCATTGACGACGAACGCGACCGGGCGCCCGTGTACGGTGCCCCGTCCGGTCAGCACGGACTCGTCCACTCCGGTGCGCTCACGGGCGCGCAGCAGCTCCTGCTGGTACTTCTCGGCGTAACCGCTGATGTCGATCGGTTCGTCCCAGCTCTCGAAGGAGTCCGGGTCGAGCACGAGCTCGATGAGCTGACGTGCCGTCATCCGCTCGCGGGCCGTCGTCGTCACTGGTCGTCCTCCTTCACCCAGGCACGGATGGCCGCGCCGTGCTCGTCGAGGGTCGGCGGGGCCGCGTGGTCCCGCCGCGTGACTTCGGTGCCGTCGGGGCCGAAGAAGCGCAACGGCGGTCCCGGCAGCGTGAGCCGGCCGAGCGTGGCGTGATCGACGTCGACCAGCAGTCCCTGGCTGGCGGTCTGGTCCCACGCGTACACCTCGTCGAGCGTGCGGACCTTGCCGGCCGGGATTCCGACCTCGGCGAGACGTGCCAGCAGATCGGCCGCGTTCCACGAGGCGAAGGCCTCCTCCACCAGCGCGATGGTCTCCTCGCGCTTGGCGACCCGCTCGGGGTTCGTGGCGAAGCCGGGCAGCTCCGGATCGAGGTCGAACGCGGCGCAGAAGCGCTGCCAGAGGCTCTCGCTGCCGAGTGCGATCTGCACGGCGCCGTCGGCGCAGCGGAAGAGACCGTAGGGGGCGATCGACGCGTGGTGGTTGCCCTGGGCGCGGCCGACTTCACCGGCCACGGTCCAGCGCGTCCCCTGGAAGGCGTGGACGCCGACGGTGGCCGCGAGCAGCGACGTCCGCACGACCTGGCCGTGGCCCGTGCGCTCACGCTCGTGGAGCGCGGCGAGCACGCCGTAAGCGCCGTACATGCCCGACAGCAGGTCCGAGATCGGGGTGCCGACCTTCTGCGGGTCGTCCGGGCCCGAGCCGGTCAGGGACATCAGTCCGGCTTCGCCTTGCGCGATCTGGTCGTAACCGGCGCGGCCGCCCTCGGGACCGTCGTGCCCGAAACCGGTGATCGACAGGATGACGAGGCGGGGGTTGCGCTCCTGCAGCGTGGTGAACCCCAGTCCCAGGCGATCGAGCACACCGGTACGGAAGTTCTCGACGAGGACGTCTGCGCGGTCGACGAGCTCGAGCAGGACCTCGCGGTCGGCGTCGTCCTTCAAATCGAGGGCGATGGACTCCTTGTTGCGGTTCGCCGACAGGAAGTACGTGGACTCCCGCGTCCCGTCGGTCGGCTCGCCGGTGTGGCCGTCCTCGCTCGGCCAACGGAAGGGCGGTCCCCACCCTCGGGTGTCGTCGCCGCGACCCGGCGCCTCGACCTTGACGATCCGGGCACCCAGATCGCCGAGCATCATCGTGGCGTGCGGGCCGGCGAGGGCGCGGGACAGGTCGACGACGAGGAGATCTGACAGCGGTCCGGTGCTGGTCATGGTCACACTCCCCATCCGGGTAGAACGAGCGCCGCCCACACGAGGAGCGGACCGACGACGACGACGATCACGCTGTACGTGAGAATCTGGCGATAGTAGGTCTGCTCGCTGACCGTCTCGGGACGGTTGGCCAGCATGAGCGCGCCGTTCGTCGAGAACGGGCTGACGTCGACGATCGTGGACGAGACGGCCAGCGCAGCGACGAACATCGCCGGGTGGATGCCGCCGTCGACGATGAGCGGGATGGCGATCGGGACGATCACCGGAAGCAACGCCGTCGACGAGGCGAAGGCCGACGTGACGCCACCGACGTAGCAGAGGACGAGCGCGCCGATCGCGACCGCACCGAGCCCGGCCGCCCAGTTGCCGACGAACTCCGGAGCCTCGGCCTTGGTGAGAATCGTCGCGTAGGTGCTCACTCCGGCGACCAGCAGTACCGTCGGCCAGGCGATCTGGTTGATCGCGCCCTTGTGCTCCTTGGCCGAGAGCATCGCGAGGATGACGGCGGCGGTGATCGCCACGAAGCCGATGTTCTTGTCGAACGCCAGCGCGATGACCGCGACGGCGACGAAGGCGATGAGCGTCAGCATCTGGTCGGTGCGCATGCCGGCAGCGGCCGTGGTGGTGGGGGCGTCGGCACCGGTCCCCCGCGCCGGGACGGTGGCACCGCCGCTGTGGAGGCGCTCGGCGAGGTTGTCGTCGGGGTCGACCCGCTCGGACATGAGCCGACGTCCGCCGAGGACCACGAACAGGATCGCGGCCATGATGAGGTTGACGACGAGGCTCGCGAGGAACACGGTCATCTCGCTGGTCTCGAGACCGTTCTCCTCCATCACGGAGTTGGTGATGGTGCCGTAGATGCTGATCGGCGAGAAGCCGCCGCCCTGGGCGCCGTGCACGACGAACATGCCCATCATGAGCGGGTTGATCTTGTATTTGCCCGCGAACCCGAGGGCGATGGGGCCGATGATGGCGCAGGCGGCCGGGCTCGCGGCACCGATCGCGGTCAGCAGGGCGGTCACGCCGAACATGACCCACGGAATGAGGGCGACGCGCCCGCCGACGGCGCGCACGGCGGTCGTCACGATGAGATCGACCGTGCCGTTGTTGCGCGCGATGGCGAACAGATAGGTGACGCCGATCAGCGTGAGGATCAGATCGCCGCTGACGCCGGCCAGGATCTCCTTCTCATCGAGATTGAGGGCGTACATCCCCACGAACCAGGCCGCCACGTAGGCGAGCGCACCCATGTTGATCGGCAACAGCGTGCCGATCACGAACAACGCGACAAGCGCGATGATCGCTACCCATTCCGGTCCCATCGACCGTCCTTCCGACTGATGACTCGTGACTGGCGTCACATAAAGGATCAGTGGCCTATCCAATAGGCAACTGAGTGTGTTGTCAATACACTCCCACGCATGGCCCCACGACAGACCCTGCGCCCCGTGCAGCGACCCCGGCTCTATGAGCAGGTGGCTCAGCAGATCTCCGAGTGGATCGACACGAACGGTCTCCGTGCCGGCGATCGACTCCCGCCGGAGCGGGAGCTCGCGTCCCAGCTCGGGGTCAGTCGCGCGACGGTGAGTCAGGCGCTGGTGGCCCTCGAGGTGATCGGCGTCGTGGTCGTGCGCCACGGCGACGGGGCGATCCTCAGCGACGTGACGGGGCCCTCGCGCGTCGTCGAGGCGATCCGCGACCACGCCAAGCGCATCCCCGAGGTCATCGACGCCCGCGACGCACTGGAGACCAAACTCGCCTCCCTGGCCGCCGAACGGCGGACCGAGGAGGACCTCGAACGCATCGACGAGGCGCTGCGCGTGATGGAGGCCGACATCGAGGCCGGCGGGCGCGGCGACGAGGGCGACGAGCTCTTCCACGGCGCGGTGACGGCGGCAGCGCACTCGGACCTCCTCGCTCGGATGATGGCCGAGATCGGTGAGTTGATCGCCGAGACGCGGATCGAGTCGCTCGGCCAGCCCGGACGTCCCCGGGACTCGCTGGCCGCTCACCGCCGCGTCGCGGACGCGATCCGTGCCGGTGATGCCGCGGAGGCCGCCCGCGCCATGCATGCCCACATCGAGCAGGTCAGCGATGTGGCGATCCTGAACGAGCGCCCGTGACCCCGCTCGATCAGGTCATCACCGTTCTCGCCGGTCTCGGCGCCGGGATCGCGACGTCGTCGATCGGGGTCGCGTCGCTTGTGAGCTTCCCGATCCTGCTCGCGCTCGGCATCCCGCCGGTGACCGCCAACTCGTCCAACACCGTCGCGCTCGTCCCGGCGGGGCTCACCGGAGCCCTGGGATACCGCCGCGAGTTGCTGGGACGCCTCCCCCTCGCGGCGGCCGTCATGGGCCTCAGCGGCGTCGCGGCCGTGGCGGGCGCGCTCCTGCTGTTGCGTCTGCCGGCCGACGTCTTCGCCACCCTCGTCCCGTGGCTGATCCTGTTCGCGTGCCTGCTCGTGGCCGTGCAGCCGAGGATCTCGGCGTGGCTGAAGAGCCGTCGCCCCGAAGGATCCGACGACGCTCGGACCTCCATGACGCCGTCCCTGGCCGCCGGAACCGCGGCCTGCGGCGTCTACGGCGGCTACTTCGGCGCAGGCCAGGGCGTCATGATGATCGCGGTGCTATCGCTCGCGCTCGACCTTCCGCTGGCGGTGGTGAGCGCCTTGCGCACGCTCGCGGTGCTGGCATCGAACATCGTCGCCACGGTGATCTTCGTGTTCATCGCGCCGCTCGACTGGCACATCGTGGCGCTGCTGGCCTCGGGCTCGATCGTCGGCGGGTATCTGGGTGCCCTCATCGGACGTAAGCTCCCCACCTCGGTGTTCCGCGCCCTGATCGTCGTCGCCGGCGTCGCGGTCGCCATCGGCTACTGGCTCTGACCCCTGCGACGGCATCCGGGCGGTGCGACGATCGAGACATGAGCAGCACCGGCCCCGCGACACCTCGTTACGTCATCACGATGGCCACGCTGATCTTCACGATCGCCTTCCTGGCCATCGGCGTTCCGGCGGGTTACGCCCTCGGCTGGCCGTGGTACGTCACCGTCCCGGTGTGCCTCGTGGCGGGGATCATCGTCGGGGCGATCGCCTACCGCGCCTGGAAGTCGAGCCAATAGCTGCCAAGCGGCTTTCGTAGGGAGTGCGGGGCTCGAACCCGCGACCCAAGGATTATGAGTCCTCTGCTCTAACCGGCTGAGCTAACTCCCCATGCGCGAAGCGCAGTATCGTGACGCCCCAGTATGGCGCAGATCATTGCAGCGAACCCGACCAACCCCGGTCGGGCGCGAGGTCACGAGTCGCCGTCAGACAGTAGGCCTCATCTCGTACGTCACCCACTGAGTCGCCTCAGCATGTGCGTCGTACACCGACCGGGCGGACACGTTGTCCGCGGCGGTCACCCATCGCACGACGCTGCATCCCGTCTGCCCGGCATACTCGGCGGCTCGCCCGAGCAACGCCCCGGCAGCGCCTCTGCCGCGCGCCTCGGGTGCCGTGAAGAGATCGTCGAGGTAGAGACCGATGGTCGCTGTCGACGGCCGTGCGAAAGACCGGAGATTGGCGAGCGCGATGAGGCGATCGTCCTCGACCGCGACAAGACCGACGAGCCCATGCTGGCCATCGCGCACCCACTGCCACGTCGTCGTGACCGCGCCGGGATCGTCCGACAGCCGATAGAACGACCGATATCCCCGGTAGAGCTGCATCCACGCGTCCTCGTCGCCGGGTTCCACCGTCCGCACCGTCATGCTCATCTCGCAACCCTATAAGCGACATCGCGGGGGCCGCGGTGCCCTCGCGCATCACCCGAGCGGCGCGCCTGGTGTGAGATCGAACACGGTTCACTCAAGATTCAGCCGCTCGACGTGCGGATGTCGCGAGCCGGGTCCACACTCGAGAGTGAACGGCTCGCACACTCCAGACACGCTCGGGAGTCGGGGTCCTTCCAACCTCGGGACCCCCACCCGTTCACTCGGCCGCCTGGTCGCGCATTCCTCCCGCGCCCAGGCGGCCGAGGCATGTGAGCAGCCCATCGCGCTCCCAGCGCCTAGCCTGGAGGCATGACGGACGACGCACTCCTCCCCCTCACCGAAGACTGGGACCGCGCGCTGGTCGTGGTCGCTCATCCCGACGACGTGGAGTTCGGCGCCGCCGCCGCGGTGGCGCGATGGACCGGCCAAGGCAAGACGGTCGTCTACTGCATGGTGACGAGCGGAGAAGCCGGTATCGACGGACTCTCCCCCGACGAATGTGCGCCCGTCCGCGAGGCCGAGGAGCGCGAGTCAGCCGCGATCGTGGGGGTGGAGACAGTCGAGTTCCTCGGCTTCCCCGACGGCGTCGTCGAGTTCGGCGTGCCCCTTCGCGCCGCCATCGCCGGGCAGATCCGCCGGCACCGCCCTGACATCGTCATCACCGGCAACTTCCGTGACACCTGGGGCGGCCGCTCCCCCAACCAAGCGGACCACATCGCCGTCGGTCGCGCTGCGCTGCACGCGAGCCAGGACGCCGGGAACCGCTGGATCTTCCGCGAGCAACTGGTTGACGGACTTGAGCCGTGGGGCGGCGTCCGGCAGGTCTGGGCGGCAGGTTCGCCGCAGTCCACCCACGCCGTCGACACCACCGACACCTTCGACGCAGGCGTCGCGTCCCTCACCGCCCACCGCGCCTACATCGAGGGCCTCGGCTGGGAGAACTTCGACCCTGCGGAGTTCCTCGAGAGCATGTCCCGCCCGACCGGCCGGCGCCTCGGCGTCACCCACGCCGCGGCCTTCGAGGTCTTCACCATGACCTTCGGCGAATAACAGCAACGGCGCCAACTGATCGCGTAGCAACGAGCGTCGGCGGTCGAGCAGGCCCGAGGAACGAGGGGCAATGGAGCCGTGGCAACGGGGGCATAGCCGCCACGGAGCGAGACCAGTTGACGTGATGTGGTCGCTGTGCACAAGCGGCTAAAAGTGTCGGTGGCCTTCTCTAGATTAGGAACATGATCGAGAGCACCCCCGACGCGCAGGTGGCCTACATGGCCGGACTGCGGCGCGAGAGTGCTCAGCTGGACTACCGACGCTGGGCCGCGATGCTCGAGTTCCTCGATGCCGAGACGGCTCGGATTGAGCAGGAGGGGGAGGCGCAGCAGCAGGACCTCGCGCTCGCGGCGGTGCGGTCCGTGGTCGCGCAGGCGAACGGCTGGTCCGAGCACCAGGCC
>NZ_RQJX01000018.1 GCF_003850045.1 Aeromicrobium camelliae
GCATCCGGGGTATCTGCAGGTGCCGTCTCTGTAGCGGATGGCGTTTTTCAGGTGGTCCGGTGGTGAGTATCCGCGGTAGCTGACGGCGAGGATGTCGTCGTTGTCGTCGACGAGGAGTCGGTACCAGTACGGGTTGCCGCTGGTGGCGAGTGTGCGGAGGACGTTGGCGGGGATGATCCAGTCGCGGTCGGCGCTGATCGCCGGCTGGTCGTCGATTCCTGCCAGTGTCGAGGCAGGAACCATCACGCCGATCGCCATGGCCGGGGTGCGGGCGGGGTCGTTGTCGGGGGCGATGTGGTCGAGTGCCTGCACAAACAGGTCGGCGCGGCGCTGGTGCAGGGTCCGGTCGTCGTCGGTCAGGGACTTCGCTGCGTGGTCGAGACGCTGATCGATTCCCGCGAGCACATACGACGGCAGGTTTTCCGCGTAGAGGCTGCTGGTGCCGTCCTCATCGTGGTGGATCGTCACCGATCGTTCCGCGACGATGTCCTCGTGGCGTTTCTCGACTTCGTCGGGTTCGACGCGGGCGATGAACCGCTTCACCCATCGGCGCAGCTCACCCACCGTATGCGTGGCGGCGTAGGCGACCGATCGTGCGTCGAGCCGCTGGATCGAACGCTTTTTGGTCAACTTCCATGCGCCGTTCGCGATGACTGACACTCGCGCGGCATCGAGGGTTCCTTCCGAGAAGGCTGTCCACACATTCGGCAGGTCGTCACGGGCGGTTTCCGCCTCGTGAATCCGACCTGCGGCCTGGTGTTCGGACCAGCCGTTCGCCTGCGCGACGACCGACCGGACGGCGGCCAGTGCGAGGTCCTGCTGCTGCGGCGCCACCTCCCGCTCGATCCGAACGCGTTCAGCGTCGAGGAACTTCAGCATTTCGGCCCAGATCCGGTGCTCGGTTCGGGCACGCTCGACCTGCAGTTCACCCATGAAGGTGAGTCGCTGGTCGCTCGTTTCCCCGATCATGTTCCTAATCTAGAGAAGGCCGCCGACACTTTCCGGCCCTTGTGCACATCACCTGATCGGGTGGTCGAGTAGGAGGTCGCTCAGCTCCATGCTCCCTCGTTCCTCGGTCGCTTCTCGACCGCCTACAACCGGGATCGCCGCTTCTCGACCGCTCATCGCGGGCTTCATAGGTGGTCGAGTAGGCCGGAGCGCTAGCGGAGTGCCGTATCGAGACCACGTTGCGTGAGGTGGTCTCGCGCCGTGGCGGCTACGCCTTCATTGCCACGGCTCCATGCGGCTCGTTCGTCGCCGCTACTCGACCACCTACAACCGGGATCGCCGGTGCTCGGCGGTTGGGGGAGCGGCGGTAGACTCGTCCGGTGCGTATTCAGCGAGAGTGAGCGGCCGGCGTCCGAGCGGCGCCGCTGATGTCCCTTCGTGTCTCATTCCTCACTCACTGGAGCACCCCCGTGATCACCGTCTCCGGCGTGGAGCTGCGCTTCGGCGCCCGCGTCCTCATGTCCGATGTCTCGTTCCGCGTCGCCAAGGGCGACAAGATCGGCCTCGTCGGCCGCAACGGCGCTGGCAAGACCACATTGACCAAGATGCTCGCCGGCGCGGGCGGCGAGCCCTCCGCCGGGACCATCAGCCGGTCGGGAACCGTCGGCTACCTGCCGCAGGATCCGCGCGTCGACGACATGTCGGTCTCGGCGCGCGACCGGATCCTCTCCGTGCGCGGTCTCGACGACGCGATGCGACGCCTCCGGACCGCCGAGGCCGAGATGGCGTCGAGCGACCCCGAAGTCGCCGAGCGGGGCATGAAGCGGTACGCGGCGGCCGACGCCGACTTCCAGGCGGCCGGCGGGTACGCGGCAGAGTCGGAGGCGGACGCGATGGCCATGTCGCTCGCGCTTCCGGAGCGGATCCTGGAGCAACCCCTCAGCACCCTGTCCGGTGGTCAGCGGCGACGCGTGGAGCTGGCGCGGATCCTCTTCTCCGACGCGGAGATCCTGCTGCTCGACGAGCCGACCAACCACCTCGATCACGATTCGATCGTGTGGCTGCGCCAGTTCCTCGCGGACTTCTCCGGCGGGTTCATCGTCATCAGCCACGATGTCGACTTGATCGAGACGACCGTGAACAAGGTCTTCTACCTCGACGGCAACCGCCAGGTCATCGACGTCTACAACATGGGCTGGAAGGCCTACCTCAAGCAGCGCGAGGCCGACGAGGAGCGTCGCAAGCGCGAGCGGGCCAACACGATGAAGACCGCGGAACGTCTGCTGCAGCAGGCCGAGAAGATGCGGGCCAAAGCGACGAAGGCGGTCGCCGCGCAGAACATGATCAAGCGTGCCGAGAAGATGATGGCCGGTCTGGAGGACGAGCGGCAGAGCGACAAGGTCGCCAAGATCGGCTTCCCGAAGCCCGCGCCGTGCGGCAAGACCCCGCTCATGGCAACCGGCTTGTCCAAGTCCTATGGCTCGTTGGAGATCTTCACCGACGTCGACCTCGCGATCGACCGTGGCAGCCGGGTCGTGGTGCTCGGCCTGAACGGTGCGGGCAAGACCACGCTCTTGCGGATTCTCGGTGGGATGGACGCGCCCGACACGGGTGAGATCCAGCCTGGTCACGGTCTCAAGCTGGGCTACTACGCCCAGGAGCACGAGACCCTCGATACGAGCCGCTCGATCCTCGAGAACATGCAGCGGTCGGCGCCCGAACTCACCGAGACCGAGGCGCGGAGCGTCCTCGGCCAATTCCTGTTCACGGGCGACGATGTCGAGAAGCCCGCCGGCGTCCTGTCCGGCGGTGAGAAGACCCGGCTGGCGCTCGCGAGCCTCATCGTGTCGAAGGCGAACGTGCTGCTGCTCGACGAGCCGACCAACAACCTGGACCCGGCTTCACGCGAGGAGGTCCTGGGGGCGATCCGCGGCTACGAGGGCGCGATCGTGCTCGTGACCCACGATGAGGGCGCTGTCGCGGCACTCGACCCGGACCGTGTGCTGCTGCTGCCCGACGGCGACGAGGACATCTGGTCCGACAGCTACTTCGACCTGATCAGCTTGGCGTGACGGCCTTCTCGCGGCGCTCCTTGAGTTCCGCGCGAAGGAACCAGAAGAACCCGAAGACCGCGAGCCCGGCGAAGAAGTACCACTGCCACGAGTAGAACAGGTTGACGCCGATGCCCAGGTCCGGCGGCTCGGCGGGGGAGAGGCCCTCCGTGGGCGGGTCCTGTTCGCGAAGCGCGACGTAGCCGTCGAGCAGGTCGTACGGAACCGTCTCCGCGACGGCTTCGCTGTGGATGGCGCGGACCTGTCCGTTCTCGGGGGTGATGGCCTGCCCGTCCGCGGTGCTGTTGGCTCGCAGCCAGCCCGTGACCTCGACGGTGCCCGAGGGGGCGGCCGGGATGTCGTCCGGCTTCTCGGCAGTGTTCCGGGTGCCCCACCAGCCGCGGTCGACCAGCACGGCCACGCCGGAGTCCAGCACGAGCGGTGTCACGACGTCGACGCCGGGGGAGCTGCCGCGCTGCTGGAACTTGACGAGGACCTCGTGATCGGGGTCGTAGTGTCCGGTGGCGGTGACCCGCGTCCACTCGGCCTCGGACTCCCAGCTCTCGCCGGGACGCGCAACCTCCTCGACGGGGACGGGGTCGGCGGCCGCGTGAGCTTCGATGCGGGCGTTGCGTTCCTGACGCTGTTCGTGGCGGTCGTGTTGCCACATGCCGAGGACGACACAGGTGACGGACAAGGCCACCACGAAGGCACCGAACCCGAGCCAGCGCCGGGAAAGCAGGAATCCCACCGTCAGTCCTCGTCGAGCTCGCGTCGTTCGCGGGACTCCAATTCAGGCCGGTCGACGCCGAACGGGGACGGGCCGTCGCTGGCCTTGCGGGCAGGCTGGTTCGCGAACACGACCGCGATGTAGGGCAGGAAGATCGCACCGGCGAGCAGGCCCCATCGCAGCGGACCCGTGGCGACCACGGCACCGATGAAGCAGACGGTGCGGATCGCCATCGAGATCGCATACCGCTTCTCACGAGACCACACGGCCGAGCTGTGCGACTCACGCGCCGAGGTGATCGAGTAGACCTCGTCGTCGCCGTCGCCGTCGCCGTCGCCCTTGCGCTTGCTCACACCGTCCACTGTACGGTTCTGGCCATGAGCAATCGCACCTACCGTGTCACCGAGATCGTCGGGACGTCGCCCGAGGGCGTCACCGAGGCCGTGCAGAGCGGGATCCGGCGGGCGTCGCAGACCTTGCGGCACCTCGACTGGTTCGAGGTCACCGGTATCCGCGGCCAGATCGTGGACGATGGCGTCGAGCACTACCAGGTGACGATGAAGATCGGTTTCCGCCTCGAAGACGACGAGTGACACCGGCGGTCACGCCGGATCGGCCGCGTCGGCGGCCTCGACTTCCTCACGGGTGATGCCCATGAGGAAGACCACCGTGTCCAGGTAGGGCACGTTGACGGACGTCTGCGCCTGGTCGCGTACGACCGGCTTGGCGTTGAAGGCGATGCCCAGCCCTGCTGCCGCGAGCATGTCCAGATCGTTGGCACCGTCGCCGATGGCGACCGTGTTCCGCTCGGCGATGCCCGCCTCCGCGGCGAACCGGCGCAGTGCCGCAGCCTTACCGGCGCGATCGACCACGTCACCGACGACCTTCCCGGTGAGGACGCCGTCGCTGATCTCCAGTTCGTTGGCGGCGTAGTAGTCGATGCCGAGGTCGTCGGCGATCCGCTCGATGATCTGAGTGAAACCGCCGCTGACGAGGGCGAAGCGATAGCCCAGGCGCTTGAGGGTGCGCACCAGCGTGCGGGCGCCCGGGGTGTAGCTGATCCGCTCGTACACGGCGTCGAGGGCACCGGCCGGTACGCCCTCGAGCCGGGCGACCCGCTCGTGGAGGGACGCGGCGAAGTCGAGTTCGCCGCGCATGGCGCGCTCGGTGACCTCGGCGACCTCGTCCGCGCACCCTGCGTGCTCGGCGAGCATCTCGATGACCTCACCTTGAATGAGCGTCGAGTCGACGTCCATGACGACGAGACGCTGGGCATGGCGGCCGATGCCGTTCTCCTGGACGGCCACGTCGACCCCTTGCTCGTGGCCGACACGCGCGAGGTCGAACTGCAGCGCGTCGGGGTCCGCGCCCGACACCTCGAGACGGATTGCGGTCACCGGATACCGCGCCATCCGGGTGATGCGGTCGATGTTGCCTCCGAGAGCTTTGATCGCCGCGGTGAGAGCCGACATCGCCGCCGGGCGCAACGGGCTCCCGAGAACGATCACCTGGGCGCGCCCGACCCGTCGCGGGCGGTTGTCGCCGACGCCGCGCTCCACCGTGATCTCGAAGCCGAGCGGCTCGGCGAACCGGCGAAGGTCGTCCTCCAGCGCCGCGCTGTCCTCCGGCTCGCTCAGCAACGTGCTCAGCATGAGCCGGCCCCGCACGACGAGCTGCTCGACGTCGATGACTTCGACATCGAAGGCCGAGGCTGTGGAGAACAGGCGCGTGGACACACCCGGCTGATCGGGTCCGACCAGCGTCACCAGAACCGTGGGAGTGGTCAGGTGCGGCGTGGCGGGAACATGCTCGCTGGTCATCGCTCTGAGGGTAGCGGGAGCGCTCACCTGCGACACGATAGGTTGGCATCACCGATCCCGCGATCAGGAGGGTGCATGTCCGCCGTCTTCGACTTGACCGACGTCACGGTCATCCGATCCGGCAAGACGCTGCTCGACTCAATCACATGGTCCGTGCGGACCGGTGAGCACTGGGTGGTGATCGGACCCAATGGGGCCGGTAAGACCACGCTGCTCCAGATTCTCGGTGCGTCACTGCACCCCACCTCGGGGCGTGTGGAGATCCTCGAGGAGACGCTCGGGTCCGTCGACGTCTTCGAGCTCCGGACGCGCATCGGCCATACGTCGACGAGCGTCGCCGAGCGGATCCCGCCTCGTGAGTCCGTGCGCAACGTCGTGCTCTCGGCCGCCTACGCCGTCATCGGCCGCTGGCACGAGGAGTACGACGACGAGGACTTCACCCGGGTGGAGCAGTTGCTTGCCGAGCTCGGGATCTCGCAGTTGTCGGACCGCACGTTCGGCACCCTGTCCGAGGGTGAGAAGAAGCGGGTCCTCATCGCCCGTGCGCTGATGACCGACCCAGAAGCCGTGCTCCTCGACGAGCCGGGTGCCGGCCTCGACCTCGGTGCCCGTGAGGACCTCCTCGCGAGCCTGGACGTGCTCTCCGGCGACCCCGACGGCGCTGCGCTCGTGCTCGTCACACACCACGTCGAGGAGATCCCGGCCGGCTTCACGCACGCGCTGGTCCTCGGTGAGGGGCGTGTCGTCGCCCAGGGCCCCTTGGACGAGGTCCTCACCTCGCAGACGTTGAGCAGGGCCTTCGGACAGCGCCTGGAGGTCACGCAGGATCGAGGACGATTCACGGCGCGACGTGCACCCGCCGCGCGCCGGGCATGAGGGTGAGGAACTAACGCATGGACTGGCTCGGTGATGACATCTGGCTCACCTGGATGGCGATCGGCGTCGTGCTGTCCGTCGTCGAGCTGGCGAGCATGGAGCTCGTCTTCCTGATGTTCGGTGTCGGGGCGTTCGCCGCCGCGGTGGCCGCCGGCGTCGGGGCACCGCTGGTCGTGTGCCTCGTGGTCTTCGGGGCCGTCTCGGCGGGCATGCTGTCGCTCGCTCGCCCGCCGATCGTGCGCCGCCTGCATGCGGGTCCTTCGCTGCCGTCAGGGCAGCACGGGCTCGTCGGGCAGATCGGCGTCGTCGATGAGCCGGTGTCGCGCGACGCCGGTCAGATCACTGTGCGCGGTCAGCGTTGGCTCGCGCGCCCGCTGGACCCGGATGCTCATTTCGAGTCCGGTGACGAAGTCCTGGTGGTGGCGATCGAGGGTGCGATCGCCCGTGTCACCGCCTCCCACGCCTCCTGAAAGGAACCACCATGGCATCAGCCTTCGTGATCTTCGTGGGCCTCATCGTCGCGTTGCTCGTCATCGCGGCGTTCATGGCGCTGAAGATCATCCCGCAGAACCACGCCGGGATCGTCGAGCGTCTCGGCAAGTACCGCGCGACGCTCAACTCCGGGCCGCACCTCATCGTGCCGTTCCTCGACCGGGTGCGGTACCGCGTCGACCAGCGTGAGCAGGTCGTCTCGTTCCCGCCGCAGGGCGTCATCACCGAGGACAACCTCACGGTCGAGATCGACACCGTCATCTACTTCACGGTCAACGACCCGGTGTCGGCGACGTACGAGATCGTCAGCTACATCGACGCCATCCACCAGCTGACCATGACGACGGTGCGCAACATCATCGGCGGCATGACGCTGGAGCAGACGCTGACGAGCCGCGACCAGATCAACCGGACGCTCGGCGCTGAACTGGACGCCGCGACGACCCGCTGGGGCATCAAGGTCAACCAGGTCGAGCTCAAGAGCATCGATCCGCCGCCGACGATCATCGACGCGATGGAGAAGCAGATGCGCGCCGATCGCGACAAGCGCGCGGCGATCCTCACCGCTGAGGGTGAGCGTCAGGCCGCGATCCTCACCGCCGAGGGCCAGAAGCAGTCGGCCATCCTCAAGGCCGAGGGCGAAAAGCAGTCCTCGATCCTCTCGGCCGAGGGTGAGCGTCAGGCCGCGATCCTGCGGGCGCAGGGTGAGGGCCGCGCGATCGAGACCGTGTTCCAGGCCATCCACAACGGCAACCCGGATCAGAAGCTGCTCTCGTACCAGTACCTGCAGACGCTGCCCAAGATCGCCGCCGGTGAGAACGCCTCGACGTGGATCATCCCCGCCGAACTCACGAAGGCGCTCGGCACGCTCGGTGCCGCGGTCGGCGACATTCCCGTCGACGGCGGCGGCAGCCGTCGTCAGGTCGACCTCGACGAGCAGATCGTCGCGGAGGACACCGACACCGAGGACACCTCCAGCGTGGTCGAGGAGGCCATCAAGGCCGCTCGTCAGGCTGAGTCGCCGGTCGCGCGTCCCGACGACGAGGGCGAGGCGCCGACCCCGCCCCCGTCCGTCTGAGACGCGAGAGGTCAGTGCTGGTACGTGCCGTGGATGATGGCGCGTCCCAGCGTCGCGAAAGCCAGCTGGAAGCCGACCACGGCCGGCGAGGCTGACGCGTCGACGCCGAGCTGCTCCCGGTCGACCGCGTGCACCACGAAGAAGTACCGGTGCACCTGGTCGCCCGGGGGCGGGGCGGCTCCCATGAAGTTGAGTCCGCCACCGTCGTTGCGCACGTGGAAGGCACTGCCCGGCAGGCTCGCGTCCGAGGAACCGGCGCCGGCGGAGAGTTCGGTGACGTCGGCGGGGATGTCGACGGCCACCCAGTGCCAGAAGCCCGACACCGTCGGAGCATCCGGGTCGAAGCACGTCACGACGAAGGACTTGGTCCCTTCAGGAGCGTTGCTCCACGCGAGATGCGGTGAGGTGTCGCCGAGCGCGTTGATCTGATCGTCCTTGAGCGGCTGGCCGTCGGTGACGTCGTCGCTGCGGAGGTCGAAGCTCGGCACGGCCGGCAGGAGCGGGTACGGGTCCGGGGTCACGGGTCGATCCAGATTCATGGTCCGTAGCCTAGGGCGGTGGCCGAGATGATTCGCGTCGACGACCTCCGCGATCCGCGGTTACGCGACTATGTCGATCTGCGGGACGTGAGCCTGCGCAAACTCCTCGAGACCGAGCGCGGGCTCTACATCGCCGAAGGGGAGAAGGTCGTGCGCCGCGCCGTCACGGCCGGCCACCGTCCGCGTTCGTTCCTGCTCGCCCCCCGATGGGCTGAGACCCTGAGCGACGTGCTCGAGAGCAGTGACGCACCGTGCTTCGTCCTCGAGGAGAAGTCGATCGAGCACGTCACCGGCTTCCACGTGCATCGCGGCGCACTGGCCGCCATGGATCGCCCCGAACCCCGGTCGCCGGAGAGCGTCCTCGAGCAGGCCCGACGTGTGGTGGTCGCCGAGGATCTGGTCGACCACACGAACATCGGGGCGCTCATGCGCAACGTGGCCGCGCTCGGATTCGACGCCGTGCTGTTATCGCCCCGCTGCGCCGACCCGCTGTACCGGCGGTCGGTCAAGGTCGCGATGGGTGCGGTGTTCTCGCTTCCGTACGCCCGGATCGAGGACTGGTACGCGGCACCGGAGCTCCTGCGCGACCACGGCTTCACGAGCTACGCGATGACGCTGGCCGACGACGCCGTGCCGCTGGACGAGGTCCGTCCGGAGCCGGGGGAGAAGATCGCACTCATCGTCGGCTCTGAGGGCCCCGGCCTGACCGAGCACTGGCAACGCGCCGCCGACCACCGGGTCGTCATCCCGATGGCGGCCGGCATCGACTCGCTCAACGTGGCAGCGTCGACCGCCGTGGCCTGCTGGCACTTCCGCCCGTGAGGGTCAGGGGGTCAAGGCGCTCAGGACGGCGGGGGAGAGGGGACGGTCGGCGAACACGAGGCGCACGGCCGTCGGGTCGGGGTTGCCGGCGTCGGGGCCGCGCCACTGCAGGGTGAGCCCCACGCGTTCGGCGGTGCGCCGGCTCGCATGATTGTGCTCGAGCAGGTAGGCGACGACCGGACGGTCCGCCCGGGTCCGGTTCGCCGCCGTGATCGCCTCCTGGCCGAGGCGACGGGCGAGCCCGTGTCCCTGTGCCCGCGGTGAAAGTCGGTAGTACAGGTTCCAGAACAGGCTGTCGTGGGCTGCGCGGCAGCCGGCGACACCGAGCAGCTGCCCGCGCGGCACGATCGTGTCGTCAGCGGCCCGGACGATCCAGAACCCGAGGTCGTCGCGGTCCCAGTCGGCGATGTCCCGCTCGAGTCCTTCGCGGCTCTGCTCGACCGAGGTGTGGCGGCCGGACGGGAAGTGCTGCCAGACGGCCGGGTCGCTGTGCAGGCGTGCGTAGTCGGGCAGATCGTCGAGCGTGGGACGACTGAGCGTGTAAGCGACGTCAGTCATCCCGGGCCGGGGTCACGGGCCAGTCGTCGGGGTAGTCCTCGGCGAGCGCCTGGTGCTGCTTGTACAGCTTCTTGCGGGCACGGTCGGGGACGCGGTCGCCGAACACGGTGCCGAAGAGGTGATCCGTCTCGTGCTGCAGGCAGCGGGCCAGCAGCCCGGTGCCGACGAACTCGACGGGCTCACCATGGTGATCGACTCCACGCACCACGGCGTAGTCCGGGCGAGCGCATTCGGTGAAGGCGCCAGGCAGCGACAGACACCCCTCATCGGCTGCGTCGAGCTTGCGGTCCTTGCCCTCGGGAAGGGTGAGCACCGGGTTGCACACGACGCCCGTCACGCGTTCGTGGTCGGCGTCCGGGCAGTCGAACACGAAGACCTTCAGATCGACGCCCACCTGGTTGGCGGCCAGCCCCACGCCTTCGGCGGCGTGCATCGTCGCGACCATGTCGGCCACGAGCGTGGCCAGCTCGTCGTCGAACTCCGTGACCTCGGTCAACTCGTGGTGCATGACCGGCGTGCCCCATCGCGTGATGGGACGGACCTTGCCGCCCTCGGGAAGAGGTCGCGACTGCGCTGCTAGGGACACGGTGTACTCCTGTCGACGAGCCGAACGGGTCCACACTACCGAGCATGGCGGGGGAGCCTGCTTGGCAGGGGACGCGCGTTCAGATACTCTCGGTATGTGAAACTGCAACCTGCGGTTACGCATCCCCGTCACTCTCTGGACAGGAGCACCCCAGTGGCTCGCACCGATCCCATGGGCGTCGGCCTCAAGGTCCTCAACCGGATCGCCCAGTCGACCGTGATCGACCGCCTCGGCCTGCGTGATGCTGCCGAGAAGGCGGTCTACCACGGCGCCAAGAACGGCTTCCGCGCCGCCGGCGCCGCGCAGCGTCGCTTCGCCAAGGTCGGCGGGCCCGGCCAGGGCGCCCGGCCCTCCACCCATGCCACCGGCGTCTTCGACCTCAACCCGACCGAGGACCAGCAGATGATGGTGGAGGTCATCGAGGAGTTCGCCCGCGAGGTGCTGCGGCCCGGCGCCGAGTCGGCCGAGGCCGCGAACGACACGCCCAAGGAGGTGCTGTCGCAGACGGCGGAGTTCGGGCTCTCGCTCATCAACATCCCCGAGGAACTCGGGGGGCTCTCGCCGGACCGTTCCGCGGTCACCGGCGTCCTCGTGGCCGAGGCTCTCGCCGGCGGCGATATGGGGCAGGCGGTCGCATGCCTGGCTCCGTCGGCGGTCGCGACGGCGATCTCGCTGTGGGGCACCGAAGGCCAGCAGCAGACCTACCTGCCGGCGTTCGGCGGCGACGACGTGCCCGCCGCCGCGCTGGCGGTGGCCGAGCCGCGCATGCTGTTCGACCCCTTGGCGCTCCAGACCCGGGCGACGCGAGCCAATGGCGGTTACGTCCTTACTGGGCTGAAGTCGGGCGTCGTCCGCGGCGGCGAGGCCGAACTACTCGTCGTCGCGGCGGATGTCGACGGACGCGGTCCCTCGATGGTGCTCGTGGAGCCTGCTGCCGAGGGAGTCTCGATCGCCGACGACCCGGGCATGGGGCTTCGGGCGGCCGGGCTGTCGCGGCTCAAGCTCGAGCACGTGCAGATCACCGAGGACGCGATCCTCGGAACGCCCGACGACTATCGCGAGATGATCCGGCTCTCCCGTCTCGCCTGGGCCGGGCTCGCTCTGGGCACGGCGAAGACCACGCTGGAGTACGTCAAGGAGTACGTGCCGACGCGCGAGGCCTTCGGTGAGCCCATCGCCCACCGTCAGGCGGTCGCGTTCACGGTGGCGGACATGGCGATCGAACTGGAGGGCATGCGCCTCACGACGCTTCGAGCCGCCTCGCGCGTGGACCAGGGGCTCGACGCCCGCCGGGAGATCGCCCTGGCGCGCAAGCTCACGGCGGAGTACGGCATGAAGATCGGCACCGACGGGGTGCAGATGCTCGGCGGCCACGGCTTCGTCAAGGAGCATCCGGTCGAGCGGTGGTACCGCGACTTGCGGGCCATCGGCGTGATGGAAGGAGCGGTCCTCGTCTGAGGGCGACACCGACATGATCAACCTCGAAACTCCCAAGAAGTACCGCGGTTTCGTCAAGCAGGTCCACGAGGTCGCCGAGAACTTCCTGCGTTCCAACTCACGCAAGTACGACCTCGCCGAGCATGCCTATCCCAAGGAGCTCGACCTGCTGGCCTCGCTCGTCGACGGGATGAACGAGTCCGGGCAGAGCCAGGGCGCCGGCGCCGCGGGTGTGCGCGTCAAGGACGACGCGAAGGACACCGGCGTCAAGAACGGCACCAACATGTCCTCGGTGCTCTCGGTCATCGAGATGTGCTGGGGCGACGTCGGCCTGCTGCTGTCGATGCCGCGTCAGGGCCTCGGGAACTCGGCCATCGCGTCGGTGGCCAACGACGAGCAGCTCGAGCGGTTCAAGGACACGTGGGCCGCGATGGCCATCACCGAGCCGAGCTTCGGCTCCGACTCGGCCGCGATCAGCACCACGGCGGTCAAGGACGGCGACGCCTACATCCTCAACGGCGAGAAGATCTTCGTGACCTCCGGCGACCGAGCCGACTCGGTCGTCGTGTGGGCCACGCTCGACAAGTCCAAGGGCCGTGCGGCGATCAAGTCGTTCGTGGTGCCCAAATCGCTGCCCGGGATCCGCGTGGAGCGGCTCGAACACAAGCTCGGCATCCGGGCGTCCGACACCGCGGTCATCGTGCTCGACAACTGCCGTGTGCCTGCCGAGAACCTGCTCGGTGACCCCGAGATCGACACCTCGAAGGGCTTCGCCGGCGCGATGGCGACCTTCGACAACACGCGCCCGCTCGTCGCCGGGATGGCCGTCGGCTGTGCCCGCGCTGCGCTGGAACTCACGCGCGAGCTGCTGGAGGAGGCCGGCGTCGAGATCGACTACGACCGGCCGGCACAGTCTCAATCTGCGGCCGCAGCGACGTTCCTGCAGATGGAGGCCGACTGGGAGGCCGCGCACCTGCTCACGCTGAGCGCCGCGTGGATGGCCGACAACCGTCAGCCCAACTCGCTCGAGGCGTCGATGGCCAAGGCGAAGGCCGGCCGGGTGGGCAACCAGATCACCCTGCGCTGCGTCGAGCTGGCCAGCACCCTCGGCTACAGCGAGACGGAGTTGTTGGAGAAGTGGTCGCGCGACTCGAAGATCCTCGACATCTTCGAGGGCACGCAGCAGATTCAACAGCTCATCGTCGCGCGGCGGATCCTCGGACTCACCAGCTCGCAGCTGAAGTGAGTGGTCACGGGGTCAGCAGGACCTTGGTGGCGCGGCGCTCGTCCATCGCTCGGTAGCCCTCGGCCACCTGGTCCAGCGGGAGGGTGAGGTCGAAGACCTTGCCCGGCTCGATGGTGCCGTCGAGCACCGCGGGCAGCAGGTCCTCCAAGTAGTTGCGCACCGGCGCGACGCCGCCGGCGAGGCCGATGTTGCGCCCGAAGATCGGTCGCGGGTCGATCGAGACGCCGTGGGGCACGCCGACGTATCCCACGGTGCCGCCGGGACGGGTCGCCATGAACGCCTGCTTCATGCTGGCGTCGGTGCCCACGCACTCCAGAACGCAGTCGGCGCCGATGCCGTCGAAGATCTCGCGCACCTCGGCGGCGCCCTCCTTGCCGCGGGTCTCGACGATCGCGTCGGCGCCGAACTCCCGGGCGAGCGCCTGACGGTCGGCGTGGCGTGACATCGCGACGACGGTCGCGGCGCCGAGCTGCGTGGCAGCGAGCACCGCGCTCAGCCCGACCGCGCCGTCGCCCACGACGGCGACGGTGCTGCCCTCACGGACGCCCGCGGAGACGGCGGCGTGGTGGCCCGTCGGGAACACGTCGGAGAGCGTCAGCAGATGCGGCACCAGCTCCTGGCTGACGCTGCCGGGCACCGTGACGAGCGTCCCGTCGGCCTGCGGCACGCGGACCAGCTCGCACTGACAGCCGCTGTAGCCGCCGCCGTTGACGCACGAGGTGTGCACGCCGCGCCGGCACAACGCGCAGGTGTTGTCGGAGTACATGAACGGTGCGATGACGAAGTCACCGGGCGCGAGGCCGCTGACGGCGTCGCCGACCTGCTCGACGACGCCGACGAACTCGTGACCGATCTGACGCGGCTCGGTCTGTTCTCCGTTGAGTCCGCGATACGGCCACAGGTCGCTGCCGCAGATGCAGGAGGCGACGACGCGCACGATGGCGTCGGTGTCCTGCTCGAGCTGAGGATCGGCGAGCGTCTGCAGCTCGATGTGGCCGGGGGACGTCAGGATGGTTGCGCGCATACGTGCAAGGATGGCAGGCATGACCTCCAAGCCCGAAGTCGATTTCATCGAAGGCCCTCCGCCGACCGAACTCCAGGTCACCGACCTGGTCGAGGGTGACGGTCCCGAGGCGGTGCCCGGCGGCGTCGTCGACGTCCACTACGTGGGTGTCGATTTCGAGACCGGCGAGCAGTTCGACGCGTCCTGGGACCGCGGACAGTCGGCACGGTTCCCGCTCCCGCAGCTCATCACCGCGTGGCAGCAGGGCATCCCCGGCATGAAGGTCGGAGGACGCCGCCAGATCGTCGCGCCCCCGGAGCTCGCCTATGGTCCGGCCGGCGGTGGCCACCGTCTGTCGGGCCGCACTCTGGTCTTCGTGATCGACCTGTTGGGCGTTGGCTGAGCTCAGCCTCGCCCTCGCGGGGACGCTCGTCGTCCTTGCGCTGATCGACAGCACCAGTTTCGGCACGCTGCTGATCCCGATCTGGTTCATGCTCGCGCCCGGACGGCTTCGGGCCGGCCGGATCCTGCTGTTCCTGGCGACCGTCGCGGCGTGCTACCTCGTGCTCGGTCTCGCGCTCTACGCCGGCCTCGGGGCGGTCGCTGAGCCGTTGGCGCGGTTGCTGGGGTCGGATCCGGTCCTGTGGGTCCAGCTCATCGTGGGCGTGGGCCTCATGATCTGGAGCCACCCCCTGGAGAAGCGGAAGTCGCGCCGGCCAGGGCGCCTCCTGCGCTGGCGCGACGGAGTGGTCGGCGAAGGCGCTTCGGTACGAAGCCTGGTGACGGTCGCGCTATTCGCGGTCGCGCTGGAGGCCGCCACGATGCTGCCGTACCTCGCGGCCATCGGCATCATCACCTCGCTCGACATCGCGTGGGCGCTGGGCGCAGTCGTCCTCGCGGCGTACTGCGTGGTGATGATCGCCCCCGCGCTGGTCCTGCTGGGTGCGCGGCTCGCCGCCGCCGGTCCCGTCGAGCCGCTGCTGCGACGCATCGAGTCCTGGATGCAGAAGAACGCTCAGAGCACACTGGCGTGGACGGTGGCCATCGTCGGCTTCCTCCTCGCGGTCAACGCTGCTGACGCCCTGGACCTGCTGGGGTAGGGCGGCGGATCGACGCGAGGTGGGTCTCGAGGCCGTCCAGCCGCTTCGTCACCCGCTTGATCGAGACGGGCATCGCTGCGCGCAGGTCCTGGGCGAGCAGACTGACGCGCAGTTCCTCCAGCGCCCACCGTGCGTCCCGCACGGGCTCACTGAGCCGCGCCCAGACGCCGAGGTCGGCGGTGAGGTCGTGGAATCGTGCCTCAAGCTCCTGCGTCGCCGCGAGATCGGCCGTGAGCGGCGCGTTGAGGCGCCGCCGGGCGGCTTCGAGATACACCCGAAGGCGTGGGAGTCGGTCGGAGCCCATGTCGCGGACGAAACCGGGGTAGACGAGCCACGAGAGCTGCACCCGGACGTCCTGGCCGGGCTCGTCGTCACGAGGGGCGATATCACCGAGGACGCGTAGCCCGTCGAGGATCGCGCGCACCGCTCGTTCGCAGTACTCGTACGCGTCGGCGCGGACGCGGTCGCGCAGCTGAGCGAAGGCCGATTCGTCCCACACCGGCCCGCCGTGCTGCACCACGAGACCGTCGAGCGCCGCGAGCCAGGCGTCCTCCACGACCGCGCTGGCGTCCCGATACGGCGCGGTCGAGAGCAGAAGCTTGTCGTGGAGCGAGAGCGACCGCGACATGTGCGCCACGGGAGATGACGTCGTGAGCGCGAGGAGACGGCCCTGCCCGCGGACCATCGCGGCGCGCTGCTCATCGGGGGAGTCGAGAACGCGCAACGCCACCGAGTTCCCCTCGTCGACCAGCGCCGGGTAACCGACGAGGTGCCCCGCCGGGACGGACTTGTCGATCGCGCCGACCTCCCAGCTGGTCATGCCACTGCGTTCCTCGTGCGCGGTCGCGTGGCGCAACTGTCGCCGCAGCCGTGGCTCGAGCTCACGGCGGATGGCCTCGAGGTCCTTGCCGGTGGCCAGGACCTTCTCACCGTCGACGACCCGGTAGGTCACCCGCAGATGCGCCGGAATCTGCTCGGGAGAGAAGTCCTCGGGACGGACCTGCGTCCCGGAGATCGACTGCAGCTGACGCGCCAGCTGGGCGGTCAACTCGCCGTCGGCGGGATCCAGGGCGGGCGCCACCTGCGCAGCGAACTGCCCGGCGGGCGCGAACGAGCGGCGGATCGCCTTCGGCAGCGTACGGATCAACTCGGTGATCAGTTCGACCCGTCGCCCGGGCACGTGCCACGCGAACTCGCGTTCGTCGGCCGTCAGCAGGTCGTCGAGGGGCAACGTGACGACGAGACCGTCGACGATCGACGCGGGGTCGAAGACGTACTCGACGTCGTACTCCGCGCTCTGCGAGGTCCACGTCGTCGGGAACTGCTCCTCGACATCCTCGTCCAGGCCCTCCCGCGTGACCAGGGACGGGTCGAACGTCAGCAGGTCGGGATGGTCGCGCCGCGCCTTCTTCCACCACGTGTCGAAGTGACGAGCGGACACCACCTCCGCGGGAATCCGTTCGTCGTAGAAGTCGTACAGCGTCTGGTCGTCGACGCGCAGGTCACGACGGCGCATCCGGTCCTCGAGCTCACCGACCTCGTCGAGCAGTTCGCGGTTGCGACGGAAGAAGGCGTGCCGGGTGTGCCAGTCGCCCTCGACGAGCGCATGGCGGATGAACAGCTCGCGCGCCAGCGCCGGGTCGACCCGCGACAGCTGCACGGGCCGGTCGACCACGACGGGGATGCCGTAGAGCGTGGCGCGCTCCTTGGCCATCGCCGCCCCGCGGCGCGACGACCAGTAGGGCTCGGCGTACTGGCGCTTGAGCAGATGCGCTCCCGCCTTCTCGATCCACTCCGGTTGCACTCGCGCAGCCGTGCGCGCCCACAGCCGGGTGGTCTCGACGAGCTCGCCCGCCATGATCCACCGCGGGGGCTTCTTGGCGAGCCCCGAGCCCGGGAAGACCATGAACCGGGCTCCGCGGGCCCCGAAATACTCCCGACCGTCGGGTTCGCGGAGGCCGACGTGGCCGAGCAGGCCCGTCAGCAGCGCCTGGTGGATGGCGTCGGCGTCGCCGCTGAGCTCGCGACGCGCCTTCAGCCCCAGATCGCGGGCCGTGCGCCGGAGCTGGGCGTGGACGTCCTGCCACTCCCGGACCCGCAGGTAGTGGATGAACTCCTCGTGGCAGAGCTTGCGGAAGCGGCTGTGCGACAACTCCTCGCGCTTCTCGACCAGATACGTCCACAAGCTGAGGTACGACAGGAAGTCGGAGTCGGGCTGGGTGAATCGGCGGTGCTTCTCGTCGGCCGCCTGCTGGCGCTCGAGTGGTCGTTCGCGGGGGTCCTGGATCGACATGGCGGCGACGATCACGAGCACATCGGCGAGGCACCCGAGTCGGTCCGCGGCGATGAGCATCCGGCCGAGGCGCGGGTCCACGGGGAGGTTCGACATCGTCCGGCCGAGCCGCGTGAGGCGGTTCCCGTCGAGGGCGCCGAGCTCGCGGAGCAGGTTCATGCCATCGGCCACGGCGCGCCGGTCCGGCGGATCGAGGAACGGGAAGTCCTCGATGTCACCCAGTCGCAGCGCCGCCATCTGCAGGAGGACGGAGGCGAGGTTGGTGCGGAGGATCTCCGGGTCGGTGAACTCCGGCCGGCCCTCGAAGTCCTCCTCGGAGTACAGCCGGATGCAGATGCCCTCGGCCACGCGACCACAGCGACCGGCGCGCTGCGCTGCGCTGGCCTGCGAGACCGGTTCGATCGGCAGACGCTGGACCTTGAGTCGGTTGCTGTAGCGGCTGATCCGCGCGAGACCGGAGTCGATGACGTAACGGATGCCGGGCACCGTCAGCGAGGTCTCGGCGACGTTCGTGGCGAGGACGATCCGTCGCCCCGGGTGCGAGCTGAAGATCTTCTGCTGGTCCTGGGCGGCCAGCCGGCCGTAGAGCGGGAGAATCTCGGTGCGCGGGTACTTCTTACCCTCGAGATACTCCGCGGTGTCGCGAATCTCGCGCTCGCCGGAGAGGAAGACCAGGATGTCGCCCTCGCGGGGGAGTTCGCGGATCGCCTGGTCGATCGCCTCGGTGAGGTCGGAGGCGTCGCTCTCGGTCAACGGCCGGTAGCGGATCTCGACCGGGTAGGTCCGTCCGGAGACCTTGATGATCGGTGCGCCGTCGAACATCTCCGCGAAGCGCTCGACGTCGATCGTCGCCGAGGTGATGACGACCGAGAGGTCGGGGCGCTTCGGCAGCAGGCGCTTGAGGTACCCGAGCAGGAAGTCGATTGCGAGCGAGCGCTCGTGGGCCTCGTCGATGATGATCGTGTCGTAGCGGCGCAGCTCGGGGTCCCGCTGGAGTTCGGCCAGCAGCAGGCCGTCCGTCATCAGCCGGATCGCGGTGTCCGGCCCGGTCTGATCGTCGAACCGCACCGCATATCCCACCTCGGCGCCGAGTTCCACCCCGCACTCGTCGGCGATCCGTCGGGCCACCGAGCGTGCCGCGATGCGACGCGGCTGGGTGTGGGCGATGGACCG
This sequence comes from Aeromicrobium camelliae, assembly GCF_003850045.1. Taxonomy (GTDB): domain Bacteria; phylum Actinomycetota; class Actinomycetes; order Propionibacteriales; family Nocardioidaceae; genus Aeromicrobium; species Aeromicrobium camelliae. The sequence goes on from NZ_RQJX01000018.1 coordinate 18,753, forward strand.
GCGCCCCAGTTCGTAGGCGATCTTGGGCAACTGGGTCGTCTTGCCCGATCCGGTCTCGCCGGCCACGACCACGACCTGGTGATCGCGCAGCGCGGCGGCGATCTCGTCGTGCCGGCCGGCGATGGGCAGGGCGGTGTCGTAGGTGATTCTCATGGTGTCAGCGCAATCCGAGGGTCTCGGCGAGGAGCGCATAGCCGACGAAGGCGACGATGTCGAGGATCGCGTGGGCGATCACGAGCGGCATGACGCGCCCGGTGCGGTGATACCAGTAGCCGAAGACCACTCCCATGATGGCATTGCCGAGGCCCTGACCGAACCCCTGGTACAGGTGATACGTGCCGCGCAGCAGGGCGCTCACGGCGATCATCGTCGGAACCGACCAGCAGAGTTGCCGCAGCCGCGTCATGAGGTAGCCGACGACGACGACCTCCTCGAGGACGGCGTTCTGCAACGCCGCGAGGATGAGCAGGGGATAGGTCCACCACGGCGCGCCCGCCGGGCTCAAGACGATGTCGGCGGTGACGCCGAGCTCTCGGCCGACCGCGTAGACACCGAGCCCGGGCAGCCCGATGACGGCGGCGAGGACGGCACCCCAGGCCAGGTCGCGCAGCGGGCGGGAGCCGTCCAGGCCGAGGCGGCGCCAGGGAGACGGGCGTCCTGGATCACTCGCGAGCAGGAAGAGCGCGAGTGCCACCGGCACGAGGGCGAAGCCGATGCTCAGCACCTGGAGGGTGACGTCGTGCCACACCATCTCGCTGCGGCGTGGGTTGAGTGTGGCGGTGGATTCGCCGAGCGGGCCGCGGGCCAGCTTGGCGAGGAGGCTGACGACGGCATAGACCGCCGACTGCCCGAGCGAGAGGCCGAGGACGATCCAGATCTCCGCCCGAAGACGACGAGGACTCACCGTTCGTCGGCACCGAGAACGTCGCGGGTGCCGCCACTGGTGAAGCTCATGCGGGCAGTCTAGTGCGCGGGCCGGTCGGGGTCGGTCGCACTAAGGTGCCTGCATGACGAGCCTCGCGCTTCCTTCCGAGCTGTCCGCGGCCGACGGCGAACGGCGACGTCGCCTCCGCGTTATGCGGACGGTCGCCACGTCGCTGCTCCTGCTCGCCGCCGTCGTCTTCCTCCTGACGCGCGACGGTGAGGGGTGGGTGGGCTACGTGCACGCCGCCTCCGAGGCTGCGATGGTGGGCGCGATCGCGGACTGGTTCGCCGTCACGGCGTTGTTCAAGCGCCCGCTCGGTCTACCGATCCCGCACACCGCGCTCGTGCCGCGCAAGAAGGAGCAACTCGGGGCCAGTCTTCAGGAGTTCGTCAGCGAGAACTTCCTGCGACCGGAGGTGATCCGCGAGCGCGTGGATCAGGCCGGTGTGTCGGTTCGTCTCGGCCGGTGGCTCGCCGACGACGCGCATGCCCGACGGCTCGTCGACGAGGGGTCCGACATTGCGGCGGACGTCCTCGCCGCCATCGATCCTGCGGACGTCGAGGCGGTGCTGACGGACATGATCATCCTGCGCATCCTCGAGGAGCCGTTGAGTCCGGCCATCGGTGAGCTGCTCGCTGAGGTCGTCCGGGAGGAGGCCCATCATGGGCTCGTCGACCTGGTCCTCGACGAGTTGGGCGGGTGGATGGACCGGCATCCTGATCGGCTCACCGCGCTCGTGACGGAACGGGCGCCGAGTTGGTCACCGGAGTGGGCTAACCGGCTCGTCGCCGATCGTCTCGTGCGGGAAGCGCGCTCGTGGGTCGACGACATCCGCACGGACCCGCAGAGTAGCGCGCGACGAGCGCTGGACCAGTGGCTCGCGGAGGTGGCCGAGGATCTCCAGCACGACCCGGAGACGGCCGCAGCCGCCGAACGGCTCAAGCAACGGCTGCTCACCCAGCCCAAGACCCTGGCGACGGCCGTGCGGCTGTGGGACACCCTGCGGATCGCGATCATCAGTGCGCTCCGCGATCGCGACGGACTTCTGCGCCGGCGGTTCCACCAGGAGGTCGTGCACTTCGCGGAGCGACTCCAGCACGACGCGGCCCTGCGCGAGCGCGTCGATCGCGTCGCGCGTGACGCGTCCGGCGCGATCGTGGGGCGCTACGGAGGCGAGATCGCGACGGTCATCTCCGCGACGGTCGATCGCTGGGACGGCCGCGAGACGGCGCGGCGGATCGAGCTGCACGTCGGGCGGGACCTGCAGTTCATCCGGATCAACGGGACGGTCGTGGGCGGCCTGGTGGGCGTGCTCATCCACGCCGCGACGACGCTGCTCTGACTCAGGCCGAGACGAGGGCCCGCACGTCGTCGGACAACTTCGTCAGCTCGGCCTCGGCGAGGGCGCGCGTGGTGTCAGCGGTTCCGGCCCAGTCGACCACGATCTGCAGGTAGCACTTCAGCTTCGGCTCGGTGCCCGATGGACGGACGATGACGCGGGCGCCGCCGGAGAGGCCGAGGCGGACACCGTCGGTGGGCGGAAGGCCGGCGTATCCCTCGGCCAGATCATCGATGGCGTGCACCGCCCGGCCGCCGAGTTCGCGCGGCGGGGTAGCGCGGACCCGCTCCATCAGCGCGTCGAGTTCCGCGACGTCGCTGACGCGCAACGCGACCTGGCCTGTGGCGTGCCATCCGTGTTCGGCGTAGATCTGTTCGAGTCGACGCAGCAGGTTCGTGCCTTGCGCGTGCAGCCGGGCCGCAAGGTCGAGCACCACGAGCGCAGCGCTGATCCCGTCCTTGTCCCGCGCGATCTGCGGGGCCACGCAGTACCCGAGGGCCTCCTCATAGCCGAACGCGAGTCCTGGCACCTTGCCGATCCACTTGAAGCCGGTCAAGGTCTGCTCCCACGGCTGCTGACGAGCGGCGGCGAGGCGCCCCACCAGGTCCGACGACACGATGGACGCCGCGTACGTTCCCTGCACGCCGTCGCGAAGCCGCGCGTCGGCCACGAGCGCACCGAGCTCGTCGCCGGTGAGCATCCGGTATCCGCCGGACGGCAGTCGCACTCCAACGGCACACCGGTCGGCGTCCGGGTCGTTCGCGATGACGAGCGCGGCGTCCATCGCCTCAGCTTCGGCGAGGGCGAGGTCCATCGCGCCCGGCTCCTCGGGGTTCGGGAACGTGACGGTTGGGAAGTCGGGGTCGGGTTGCGCCTGCGCCGCGACGACGCGCAGCGGAGCGAATCCTGCCTGTGCCACCGCCTGGCTCAGCACCTCGTAGCCGACGCCGTGCAGCGGCGTGTAGACGACCTCCAGGTCACGGCGCTCTCGGTCGCCGACGAGGCTGACGACCTGCGCGACGTACGCATCGACGAGGTCGTCGCCGGCCACGGTGAACGCCTCGGAACGCGGCAGCGTGTCGACCGGGCCGACCGCCGCGATGTGTGCCGCGATCTGTGCGTCCACGGGAGCGGTGATCTGGCTCGAGTCCGCGAGATAGACCTTGTACCCGTTGTCGCGCGGCGGATTGTGCGACGCGGTGACCATGATCCCGGCGCTACAGCCCAGGTGACGGATCGCGAAGGCGAGCACCGGCGTGGGCAAGGCTCGGGGGAGCAGTGTGACGCGGACGCCGGCTCCCGCGAGAACCTCGGCGGTGTCGCGGGCGAATCGGCGAGACTGGTGCCGTGCGTCGAAACCGACCACCACCGAGGGCGCGTCCTCCTGCTCGAGCAGGTGGTTGGCGAGGCCGCGAGCAGCCTGCATGACGACCACCCGGTTCATCCGGAGCGGACCCGGTCCCAGTTCCCCGCGCAATCCGGCGGTCCCGAACGCGAGGCGCCCGGCGAAGAGGCGCTCCAGTGCGGCGCGGTCGCGACGTTCGACCAACTGGCGCAGGTGCGATGCCGTGTCGGGGTCCGGGTCCTGGGCGATCCACGCGCGGGCCTGGTCAAAGACGTCCGGCGCGGTCACGCGGCGGCTCCTCCGATGCGCGGCAGCACGTCCGCCAGCAGGGTGCCCATGCGCGCGGCGGAGGCCCGGCCGGCTTCGAGTACCTCCGCGTGGTCGAGCGGCTGACCGCCGATTCCCGCCGCGAGGTTCGTGACGAGGCTGATGCCGAGGACGTCCAGGCCCGCCTCGCGAGCCGCGATGGCCTCCAGGACCGTGGACATGCCGACCAGCGACCCGCCGATGGCCCGCACCATCGCGATCTCCGCGGGCGTCTCGTAGTGCGGCCCCGGGAACTGCACGTACACGCCCTCGTCCAGGGTCGGGTCGACCTCGCGGACCAGTTCGCGCAGGCGCGGCGTGTAGAGGTCGGTCAGGTCGATGAAGTTGGCACCGGCGATCGGCGACGTGGCCGTGAGATTGATGTGGTCGCGGATCAGCACCGGCGTCCCCGGAGTCCATGACGGGTCGAGGCCTCCGCACCCGTTCGTCAGCACCATGGTCCGGACTCCGGCGGCTGCGGCGGTGCGGACGCCATGTACCACGGCTTCCACGCCCTTGCCCTCGTAGAAGTGCGTGCGGCCAAGAAAGACCAGCGCGTGGGTGTCTCCGATGGGGACGGAGCGGACGGTGCCGCCGTGCCCCTCGACGGCCGGCGCGGAGAAGTGCGGCAGTTCTGCGGCAGGGAACTCGGCGACCGGTTCGCCCAGTGCGTCGGCGGCGGGCAACCAGCCGGATCCCATGACGAGGGCGACGGTGTGATCGACGTTCCCGGTCTTCTCTCGGAGGACGTCGGCGGCTTCGCGGGCGCGGTCGTAGGCGTTCACCGGCCCACCCTACGACAGGAACGATCTCGATGGTGGGGTCCACGATGTGAGCGGGCCCGCACCGGAACTGGCACTTAGGTCTGCTTTACTTAGGGTGCCCTAGCCAAGGGCGACCTAACTCGAAGGAGTGCGATCCGTGGCCCCTCGTTCCGTTCGTCCGCTCGTGAGCCTCGCCGTCGCGGCGTTGGTGCTCGCGGGCTGTGGTGCCAGTGGTACGGCGTCGGACCCAGGTGAGGGTGCGGGGGAGCGGCTGCCGCTGGAGGAGTTGACCCCGGTCGCCGATCCCCGCGCGGTCGAAGGCCCCGCGACGGCCGTTCTCGGGGACCGAGCCGTCGAGCCGGTGGTGGAGAAGGCCCAACCGGCACTCCCGGTCACCGTCACCTCTCACGAGCGCGGCGGCGCCACGCAGCCGGTCACCGTCGAGGACGCCTCACGGATCGTCGCGTTCGACATGTCCGGGTCGATCGCGGCCACGGTCTGGGGTCTGGGGTTGGGCGATCGGCTCGTCGGCCGCGACCAGGCAGCCGGGTTCGCGGGCATCGAGGACGTCGAGGTCGTCACTAGCGGCGGACACGCCATCAACGCCGAAGCGGTCATGGCCCTGCGCCCGACGGTCATCGTCACCGACGGCTCTGTCGGTCCGCGCGACGTCGTCGAGCAGTTGCGCAGCGCGGGCGTCCCCGTCGTCTTCGTCGAGCGGGATCCGTCCATGACGGGAGCGGCCGAACTGGCGCGCTCGGTCGGGCAGGCCCTCGGCGTCGCGCAGGAGGGGGAGCAGCTCGCACAACGCATTCAGCGCGAGGTCGAGGCGGTCACGACCACGGTCGCCGAGCGGCTGGCCCCGGAGGAGCCGCTCGCGATCGCCTTCCTCTACATCCGCGGCGACGCGGGCATCTACTACCTGTTCGGCCGAGGGTCGGGAGCGGACGATCTCATCACCGCGCTCGGCGGCCGCGACATCGGCACGGAGAACGGGTGGGGCGAGTACACACCGCTCACCGACGAAGCGCTCGTTGCGGCCGACCCGGATGTCATCCTCGTGATGACGCACGGACTCGAGTCGGCCGGTGGCGTCGACGGGCTCATCGAGTCGAAGCCCGCCATCGCCGCGACGACCGCGGGTCGGAACCGCCGCATCGTCGACATGGCCGACGCCGACGTCCTCTCCTTCGGCCCTCGCTCAGCCGGCGTGATCGACGCGCTCGCTCGTGCTCTCTACACCGCACCGGACGCAGGCGGAGCATGAGAAGAGTCGTCGTCCTCGCCACGCTCACCGGCGCGCTGCTCGTCGGTCTCGTCGTCTCGGCGCGCGTCGGCCAGCTCCCGGTCAGCACCACCGACGTGGTGGGCGCGGCGCTCGCGCGCCTGGGAATCACGAGCGGTTGGGCGCCGAGCGACGAGGTCGTCGCCATGACGCTCGAGCAGATCCGCTTTCCGCGGGTAGCGCTGAGTGCGCTGGTGGGCGCCGCGCTCGCGGTCGGCGGAGCGGTCATGCAGGCGATCTTCGGCAATCCGCTCGCCGAGCCCGGTGTGGTCGGAGTCTCGTCCGGGGCGGCGCTCGGCGCGGCGGCGGCGATCGCGTCCGGCGTGAGCGTCGCGGGCGGGGCCGGCGTCGCGGCCGCGGCGTTTGTCTGCGGCTTTCTCGCGACCTTCCTGGTCTACGTGACGGCCCGCGCGAACGGGCGCACCGAGGTCGTCACGCTGTTGCTGACCGGCATCGCGGTCAATGCCTTCGCCGGTGCCGGCATCGCGCTGGTCATGTTCGTGGGCGACACCGCTTCGCGGGAGCAGATCGTCTTCTGGCAGCTGGGCAGCCTCAACGGTGCTCGCTGGCACGAGGTGGCCGTCGTGACCGCGATCGTGGTGCCGACGACCCTCATCGCGCTCGCACTCGCCCGCCGCTACGACCTTCTGAGCCTCGGCGAGCGCTCCGCGGCTCACCTCGGGGTCCGCGTCGAGGCGCTGCGCGTGGGCTCCATCGCTCTGGTGGCGTTGCTCACCGCAGCAGCTGTCGCCTTCGCAGGGATCATCTCGTTCGTCGGATTGGTGGTGCCCCACAGCATCCGCATGCTGCTCGGCCCAAGCCACCGGGGATTGCTCGCCGCGAGTGCCATCGCCGGCGCCGCGCTCCTGGTCTGGTGCGACCTGCTCGCCCGTACCGCCGTGGCGGGCGCCGATCTGCCAATCGGCATGATCACCGCGCTCATCGGCGGTCCCTTCTTCTTCGTCCTGATCCGACAGGCGCGCTCGCGGGCAGGGGGATGGGGATGACCGAGCTCACGTACCGGGTCCGCGACCTCACCGTCCGCCGCGGCGAGCGGTCCTTGCTCGACGGCGTGGACCTCGATGTCGCCGCGGGGGAGATGGTGGCGATCGTCGGCCCGAACGGCGCTGGAAAGTCGACGCTCGTCGCAGCGCTCGCCGGCGACGTCCGGCCCGAGGCGGGCACCGTGGAGTTCGACGGACGGCCGCTGGGCGACTGGCGCCCGCGCGACCTCGCCCGTCGACGTTCCGTGCTGTTGCAGTCGCACGCGGTGAGTTTCGGCTACACCGTCGACGAGGTCGTCGCGATGGGGCGCAGCCCGTGGCCCGCCGACCCCGAACGCGATGAGGCCGCCGTCGAACGGGCGATCGAGCGTGCGGACGTGGCGCACCTGCGCGCGCGCTCGTACCTCGCGCTGTCCGGCGGTGAGCGGGCGCGCGTGTCACTCGCGCGCGTGCTCGCCCAGGACACCGACGTGATGCTGCTGGACGAACCGACCGCGGCGCTCGACCTTCGCCACCAGGAGGACGTCCTGCGCTGCGCCGCCGAGGACGCGCAGGCCGGTCGAACGGTCGTCGTGGTCTTGCACGACCTGTCGCTTGCGGCCGCCTATGCCTCCCGTGTCCTCATGCTCGACCGCGGGCGGGTGGCGGCCCACGGCCTCCCTCGCGACGTACTCACCCCCGAGCGTGTCCGAACCGTCTACGGTATCGATATCGCGCTCCTTCACGGCCCCGACGGTTCACTGCTGGTCGTCCCGGACCGTCGTCCCACCCCCGAAAGGAACCGCTGATGCCCGCCACTATTCCCGAGACGGCCACGCCGCCGCTGTCGGTCCTCATGCGCGACGGCTCGGTCATCGAGCATCGAGAGGCCGAGAGCTCGGACTTCATGGCCACGATGCTCGACGGCCGCGTGAATGCGGCCGGATACACCGCGTACCTCGGTGCGTTGCGTCCCGTCTACGCGGCGCTCGAGGAGGTGGGACGCGAGCTGGCGGACCACCCGGTCGCGGGCCGCATCGTCGACTCGCGCCTCGACCGCCTCCCGGCGCTCGAGGCGGATCTGCAGTACTGGACCGCCCGCGCCGGTCACGCGCCCGTCGAGGCACCATCGCCGGCGGTCGTCGCGTACGCGGAGCGCCTGTTCGAGACCAGGAACGACCCCGCGCTCTACGTCGCCCACCACTACACCCGGTATCTCGGAGATCTCAGCGGCGGACAGGCGATCGGCCGGATCCTGGGGCGGACCTACGAGATCGAGCGCGGGGGACCGGGGCTGACGTTCTACGAATTCCCGCTCATCGAGAAGCCGAAGCCGTACAAGGACGGATACCGCGCCCGCCTCGACGCTCTTCCGCTTGCCAGCGAGGACCAGCAGCGGGTGGTCGAGGAGGTGCGTCTCGCCTTCGCGCTCAACGGTGCGGTGTTCAGTGAGCTGACGGATCGCCTCGACGAGTACACCGCCTGACCACGATTGGCTCTCGCCACCGGATCTACGGAAGAATGACCGCGTGACTCATGTGGCGATCATCGGAGGCGGTCCCGGCGGATACGAGGCGGCGTTGGTCGCCCGCAGACTCGGCGCGGAGGTGACCCTGGTCGAGCGCGAAGGGGTCGGCGGTTCGACGGTTCTCACCGACTGCGTCCCGAGCAAGACCCTCATCGCCACCTCGGATCTGCTGACGGAAGTCGGTTCCGCGGCGGAGCTCGGTGTGCAGATGCCGTCCACGGTCCGCGCGGACCTGGCGAGCGTCAACGCTCGTGTGCTCCGGCTCGCCGCAGCGCAGTCGCACGACATCGAGGAGCGCTTGGTCTCCGCGGGATGCCGCGTCGTTCGGGGCGAAGGGCGCATCGATGCACCCGGACGTGTCATCGTCCGCACCGCCGAGGGCGAGGAGACGCTCGATGCCGACGGCATCCTGCTGGCCACCGGCGCTCACCCGCGCGTGAGCGAGGACGCCCGACCCGATGGTGAACGCATCCTCACGTGGGAACAGGTCTACGGTCTGCACGACATCCCCGAGCACATGATCGTGGTCGGCTCCGGCGTTACCGGAGCGGAGTTCGCCAGCGCGTACACCGGGCTTGGGGCTCAGGTCACGCTCGTGTCCAGCCGCGACCGCGTGCTTCCCGGCGAAGACCCCGACGCCGCCAACCTCATCGAGAACGTCTTCACCCGTCGCGGCATGACCGTCATGGGCAACTCCCGCATGGCGTCGGTCGCGCGCGACGGCGATCGAGTGACCGTCACGCTCACGGACGGGCGTACCGTCGAGGGTTCGCACTGCCTCCTCGCGCTCGGCTCGATCCCCAATACGGCGGGTCTCGGCCTCGAGGAGGCGGGCGTGACGCTCGACGACGGCGGCTTCGTCGTGGTCGACAAGGTCTCGCGCACCTCGGTGCCCGGCGTCTACGCAGCAGGCGACTGCACGGGTGTGCTGATGCTGGCCTCGGTCGCGGCGCAGCAGGGCCGTATCGCGATGGCGCATCTGCTCGGCGACACCGTGAACCCGCTGCGTCTCGCTCATGTCTCGAGCAACATCTTCACGTCGCCGGAGATCGCCACCGTCGGCATCTCGCAGAAGCAGATCGAGGAACGTGGCATGCTCGTGGACACCACGATCCTGCCGCTGGCGGCGAACCCCCGCGCCAAGATGCAGGGCGTGCACGACGGATTCGTCAAGCTCTTCGCCCGCCAGGGCACCGGAACCGTCGTGGGCGGTGTGGTCGTCGGTCCTCGTGCGAGCGAGCTCATCCACCCGGTGTCGCTCGCCGTCTCGGCGCAGCTGACCGCCGATCACGTCGCTGAGGCGTTCACGGTCTACCCGTCGATGTCCGGATCCGTGGCCGAGGCGGCTCGACGGCTGCACCGACTTCTCTGAGCGTTTCGCGCTGCTGAACGAAACCACACGCGTGTGGTTTCGCAGGTCATCGCCTCGGGCTGGCGCTCGGAGCGTTCGTGGGGCAATAATCCTCGTTGACATCAGGATTCACATCCGTCACAGGCGCCACACGAATGGACTTCCCCCATGCATTCACGGCCTCGGATCGTGCGCTCCGGCGCACTCGTCGCGGCAACCGCGACCGCGCTGTTGCTCACGTGCGTCCAGCCCACGGCAGCAGAGCCCGCTGCTCCCGCACCCACGCCGACGCCCTCCTCGGCACCGGCCGATCAGGCACCGCCAGCGGAGCCCGCTCCTGAGCCGGCGCCGAGTCAGGAGGCCGACGCGGTCCCCACGACACCGCCGCCGGCCGGTGCGGCCGTGCTCGAAGCTCCCGCACCCGTGGAGACAGCAGACGACGCGATCTCGGACCTCGTCACCGTCGAGCAGACCCGCGCGCCCGCCGAGGTCGCGCGGATGTCCTCGGCGGACGCGGAGCCCATCATCGAGCAGACCGACGTCAAGCCGTTCCGCATGGCGGGCGTCAACTGGTCCGCCGATCCTGCGCTCACCGACATCGAGGTCAAGGTCCGCGTCCGGATCGCCGGGGCGTGGGGTGAGTGGCAGGAACTGCCGATCTCCGATTACGAGGAGGTGCCGTCCTCGACCGACCCGCTGTGGACCGAGGAGGCCGACGGCATCGCCGTCCAGGCGACGTCCGCGCAGGGCCCGCTGCCCGATGTGGAGATCACCACGATCGATCCGGGTCCGGAGACGGTCGACACACCCGCGGTCTACCTCAAGGAGATGGACGCCGACACTGTCGAGACCGCCACGGTGAGCCGTCCCCCGATCATCTCCCGTGCCGGCTGGGGGGCCGGATCAGGAACGTCCTGCGACGCCACGCGGGGCTCGATGCGCGGCATCGTCATTCACCACACAGCCGGTGCGAACAACTACTCCAAGAGTGAGTCGGCCGCCATCGTGCGGGCGTACCAGACCGACCACATCGTGCGTCAGGGCTGGTGCGACATCGGCTACAACTTCCTGGTCGACAAGTACGGTCAGATCTTCGAGGGCCGTGCCGGCAGCATCACGCAGCACAAGCGCGGTGCCCACGCCGGCGTCGGTGTCGTCAACGACAACACGACGGGCATCTCGATGATGGGCAACTTCGAGACCGCCGACATCCGCACGGGGGAGTGGGCCACGCTGCGCAGCACGACCGTGCGGCTCGTCGCCTGGCGGCTGCAGCAGTTCGGTCTGACCGCGCTCTCGCGGGTCACGTTCAACGGACAGACCAACTTCACGGTGAGCGGACACCGCAACTGGATGGCCACCGCCTGTCCCGGGCGCTACGGCATCGCGTGGCTCGACGCGTCGAACGGCCTGCGGTACGAGGTCGACCAGCTGATGTTCTACTCGAACCAGCCGCCGGCACCGGAGCCGACGCTGGTGCGAGGCCTTCGCGCCGACGGCGCGCAGGCGGACAGCATCACGTTGCGCTGGAACGCCTTCTCCGGCGCCGCCTCGTACCGGCTCTACGTCTCGACCTCGTCCGCGCGCCCGACGACGTGCGGCGGCAACTGCCATGACGTTCCCGGAAACGAGCTTTCCCGGACGCTGACCGGACTCCAGCCGGACACCACCTACTACGCACGGGCTGTGGCGCTCGACTCCAAGGGACAAGCCCTGAGTGAGTGGCACGCGACGCCGTTGACGATCAAGACGTCACCACTCGTGCGGGGGTTGCGCCTTGACGGAGCCCAGTCGGACCGCCTCACCCTGCGCTGGAACGCGTTCTCGGGAGCGGCGACGTACCGGCTTCACATCTCGACCTCTCCGGCACGGGTGTCGTCGTGTGGAAGCAACTGCCAGGACGTCCCCGCGAGCCACGTGAGTCGTACGGTCACCGGGTTGCAGCCCAACACCACGTACTACGCGCGGGTCGTCGCGTTGGACGGCAGCGGGCGTGCCCTCAGCGACTGGCATCCCACCGCGTTGACGGTGAAGACCACGGCACCGACGTCGGCTCTCGTCCGGGGGCTTCGGACCGAGGGTCCGTCGTCGGACCTCGTGACGCTGCGGTGGAACGCGTTCGCCGGTGCCGCACGCTATCAGGTGGTGCTGGGCGGGTCCTCGAGCGCGATGAGCAAGGGAACCTGTGGCGACGGCTGCCAGGGCACCAATGTCTCGGGTACGAGCACGTCCGTCGACATCAAGGGTGTGCAGGCGGGGTCGACGTACTACGCCAACATCATCGCGCTCGACAGCAGCGGGCGGGCCCTGTCGGCGTGGCACACCGTCCCGCTCACCGTGCGCACCCTTCCCGTGGTGCGCGGGCTGCGCGCCGAGAGCGTCCAGTCCGACCGGATGACCCTGCGGTGGAACGCCCAATCGGGTGCGAGCAAGTACTGGCTGCACGTCTCGACCTCACCGAAGCGTCCGGGCCTGCTCTGCGGAACGGACTGCCAGGAGGTGTCGGGCACGACGCTCTCGCGCCAGCTCACGGGTCTCGACCCCAACACCACGTACTACGCCACCGTCATCGCGGTCGACGCCAAACGAGAGCCCATCAGCTGGTGGCACGCGACGCCGCTCAAGGTCGCGACGCCGCAACTGACGGACCTGGTTCGTGGTCTGCGTACCGACGGCCTGCAATCCGATCTCATGACGTTGCGCTGGAACGCCTTCACGGGCGCTGCGTCGTACCGTGTGGTGGTCGGTCGGACGGCGGCCGCCGCGTCGGGCACGTGCGGCTCGGGCTGCGAGCAGAAGACGGTGACCGCGCCGACGACGACGCTGGCGGTCAAGGACCGCGATCCGGGCGCCACCTACTACGCGAACATTCAGGCGCTCGACAGTGGCGGTCGGGCGATCTCCGCGTGGCACACCGCACCACTGACCGTCCGGACGTTGCCCCTGGTGCGAGGACTGCGGCTCGACAGCGCCGACGGCGACCGGCTCGCCCTGCGGTGGAACAGCTTCTCGGGGGCCGCGAACTACTGGGTCCACGTGTCGACGTCTCCGAACCGGCCGGGCGCCTCGTGCGGGTCCGGCTGTCAGGTCGTGCCGGCGGGTCAGCTGAGCCACGTTCGCACGGGGCTGAAGCCCACGACCACGTACTACGCCACGGTCGTCGCCGTCGGCGCCAACGGCCAGCCGTTGAGCGGTTGGCACGCTAACCCGTTGAAGCTGGCGACGACCACGGCGCAATCGGCGCTCGTGCGAGGACTGCAGACGAGCGGCCTCCAGTCCGACCGCGTGAGTCTGCGCTGGAGCACGTTGAGTGGCGCGTCGCGCTACCGGGTCATCGTCGGCGCCTCCGCGGCAGAGATCCGTTCGGGCGTCTGCGGCAACGGCTGCGTGGAGGCGTCGGTCACCGCGCCCACGACGACGGCGGCGCTCGGCGGCGTTACCGCCGGATCGACGCAGTACGCGAACATCCAGGCCTATGATGGGAGCGGACGGGCGATCACTGCGTGGCACACGACGCCGCTGACCGTGCCGACGCTTCCGCTCGTGCGTGGGCTGCGCGCCGAGAGCCTGCAGTCCGATCGCGCCACGCTGCGCTGGAGCGGCTTCTCCGGTGCCGCCCAGTACTGGGTGCACGTGTCGACGTCCTCGGCTCGTCCCGGCGCCGCGTGCGGCAGCGGGTGCCAGGTCGTTCCGGCGTCCGAGCTCGCGCGAGCCGTCACCGGGCTGCGCGCGTCGACCACGTACTACGCCTCCGTCGTGGCCGTCGGATCCAACGGACAGCCCGTGAGCGGGTGGCACCACACGTTATTGAGTTTCCGGACGCCCGCCGCCTCGACGAACGACGTCAACGTCGGCTACGTGCGCAATGGGAGTCTCACCGTGAAGGGACACGGTTACGGCCACGGCATCGGGATGAGCCAGTTCGGCGCGCTCGGTGGCGCGCGGGCTGGGAAGAGCTACCGAGAGATCCTGGGGCACTACTACTCAGGGACCTCGATCGGCACGCATTGGACGAACATCCGGGTGCAGATCACGGCCGCGACGTCGCCGGACCTGACGATCCTCGCCCGTGGTGACATCACGTTCCGCAACGCGGCCGGTCGCAGCGAACGTCTGCCTACCTCCGTGAGCGGTCGCGCTGTCGAACGCTGGCGCATCACCTACGTCGGCGGAGACGCGACCAGCTCCAAGCTGCAGTATCTGCACCAGGGGACCTGGTACAACCACGGTGTCGGCTGGCGCGGCAACGGTGAATTCGACGTTCCCGGAGGCCAGGCGAACACCTTGGTCCTCCCCAACGGTTCCCAGGTCCGATACCGTGGCATCCTGCGATCCGCTGTGCCGAGCGCTGGCTCGACACAGCGGGTGACGGTCAACGTCGTCGCGCTCGAGGACTACGTGCGCGGCGTCGTGCCGCGCGAGATGCCATCGTCATGGCCCCAGGAGGCGGTCAAGGCGCAGGCGCTCGCGGCGCGCAGCTACGCCGTCTCGACGATGCGCCCGTCGCACTACTTCGACGTCTGCGACACCACGGCCTGCCAGGTGTACGGCGGGGCGAGTGCGGAGCAGAGCGGCTCGAACCAGGCGATCGACGCCACCGCCGGCCAGATCGTGACCTACAACGGCCGGGCCGCCTTCACCCAGTTCTCGAGCTCCTCGGGCGGGTTCACCAACCAGACCGCCAACCTCGCAGCACACCCGTATCTGCGCGCGGTGAACGACCCGTGGGACGACACGCCGGGCAACAACAATCACGCCTGGACGCAGGAGGTCGCGGCGTCGCGTATTCAGTCGTCCTACCCGCAGATCGGCACCCTGGAGAAGGTGCGGATCACCCGACGCAGCGGCAACGGTGCGATGGGCGGTCGCGCCTGGGACATCCACCTTGACGGCTCACGCGGCTCGGTCCAGATCACCGGCAATGCCGCGCGCTCCGTGTTCGGTCTCAAGTCCGACTGGTTCGGCTTCTAGACACCTCGCAACGACGAAGGGCCGCTCCCGTGGGAGCGGCCCTTCGTCGTGTGGGGAACTCAGGCGTCCTTGATCTCGCAGATCACGGCGCCGGCACCGAGCGTGGCGCCGACCTCCGTCGTGAGACTCGTGACCGTGCCGGCCTTGTGCGCGTTGATCGGCTGCTCCATCTTCATCGCCTCGATGACCAGGATCAGTTCGCCCTCGGCGACCTCCTGGCCGTCCTCGACGGCGAGCTTGACGACGGTACCCTGCATCGGCGACGTCAGAGCGTCGCCACTGACAGCCGCGCCCGCCGATCCGCCGGCCTTGCGCTTGGTCTTCTTCTGGCTTCCGCCGGCAACCGCAGCCGAGGCGCCCAGGCCGCCCGGAAGCACGACCTCGACACGCTTGCCGCCGACCTCGACGACGACGCGCTCACGCTCGCCAGCCTCGTCGCCTTCGGCGGCCGGGCCAGCGTAGGGCTCGAGCTGGTTGTCGTAGTCGGTCTCGATCCACGTCGTGTAGACGTCGAAGGAGCCGTTCTCCGCGGTGTAGGCCGGATCGCGCAGCACGCTCTTGTGGAACGGGATGACCGTCGGCATCCCGTCGACGACGAACTCGTCCAGCGCGCGACGCGAACGCTCGATCGCCTGTTCACGGGTGGACCCGGTGACGATGAGCTTGGCGACGAGGGAGTCGAAGGAGCCCGGGATCGTCTCACCGACGACGTAACCGGAGTCGACGCGAACGCCGGGTCCTGACGGCGGCTCCCAGGCTGTGAGCGTTCCGGGGGCGGGCAGGAAGTTACGGCCGCCGTCCTCGGCGTTGATGCGGAACTCGATCGAGTGACCGCGGATCTCCGGGTCGTCGTAGCCGAGTTCCTCGCCCGCGGCGATGCGGAACATCTCGCGCACGAGGTCGAGTCCGGTGACCTCCTCGGAGACCGGGTGCTCGACCTGGAGGCGGGTGTTGACCTCGAGGAAGCTGATCGTCCCGTCGGCGGCCACGAGGAACTCGCACGTGCCGGCGCCGACGTAGCCGGCTTCCTTCAAGATGGCCTTCGAGGAGCTGTAGAGCCGCTCGAGCTGCTCGTCGCTCAGGAACGGCGCCGGGGCCTCCTCGACGAGCTTCTGGTGGCGTCGCTGCAGCGAGCAGTCGCGGGTCGAGACGACGACGACGTTGCCGTGCGTGTCGGCGAGGCACTGGGTCTCGACGTGCCGCGGCTTGTCGAGGAACTTCTCGACGAGGCACTCACCGCGCCCGAAGGCGGCGACCGCCTCGCGAACGGCCGATTCGTAGGCCTCGGGGATCTCCTCGCGGGTGCGTGCGACCTTCAGGCCACGGCCGCCACCGCCGAACACCGCCTTGATGGCGATCGGGAGTCCGACCTCGTCGGCGAAGGCGAGGACCTCGTCGGCGTCCTTCACCGGGTCCTTCGTCCCCGGTGCGAGAGGCGCCTCGGCCTTCTGGGCGATCTGCTTCGCCTTGGCCTTGTCGCCGAGAGCGTCGATCGCGGCCGGCGGGGGACCGATCCAGATCAGTCCGGCGTCGATGACGGCCTGCGCGAAGTCCGCGTTCTCGGCGAGGAAGCCGTACCCGGGGTGCACGCTGTCGGCACCGCTGCGCTTCGCGACCGCGATGATCTTCTCGATCGAGAGGTACGAGTCCGCTGGCGTGGCGCCGTCGAGTGAG
Organism: Aeromicrobium camelliae; assembly: GCF_003850045.1. Classification (GTDB taxonomy): domain Bacteria; phylum Actinomycetota; class Actinomycetes; order Propionibacteriales; family Nocardioidaceae; genus Aeromicrobium; species Aeromicrobium camelliae. The sequence goes on from NZ_RQJX01000018.1 coordinate 35,224, forward strand.
TAGGCCTCGTCCGCGAGCCGTACGAAGAGAGCGTCGCGGTCGGGTTCGGCGTAGACGGCTACGCTGCCGATCCCGGCGTCCTTGGCCGCCCGGATCACTCGGACGGCGATCTCACCGCGGTTGGCGATCAGTACCTTCTTCAACGGCGTCGTCACGTGAACTCCTTGTCGTCGACACAGCAGCGCGGGCTGCAGAGCGAGTCTAGGGCGTACGGCGCCGGTGCCGTGTCCCAGGTCTCATATTGCGAGGGTGCCCGCGGCCGCCCCTGCGACTCAGGCGCGCTGAGCTTTCCCTGCCGCGCCAGGGGAAGTGGCTGCACGAGGTTAACGAGTGTTAACCTCGTCACATGGACTTCGAACTGTCCCGGGAACACGAGGATTTCCGGCACGTCGTGCGCGACTTCGCGCAGGAACACATCGCCCCTCACGTCGCCGAATGGGACAGGCAGCACCACTTCCCGGTCGAGACCGTACGGGCGATGGGCGACCTCGGGCTGTTCGGCCTCACCGCCTCACCGGAGTACGGGGGAGCGGGCGCGGACTTCACCAGCCTGTGTGTGGCCATCGAGGAGCTCGGACGGGTCGACCAGTCGCTGGGGATCACGCTCGAGGCGGCCGTGGGTCTCGGAATCAACCCCATCGCCACCTTCGGCGACGAGAAGCAGCGCGAACGGTGGCTCCCCGATCTCGTCGCCGGCCGTGCGCTCGCCGGATTCGGTCTCACGGAGCCAGGCGCCGGCTCCGACGCGGGGGCCACTCGCACGCGCGCCGAACTCGACGGGGACAGCTGGGTGATCAATGGTGCCAAGCAGTTCATCACCAACTCCGGCAGCGCGCTCACGTCGCTCGTCACCGTGACCGCGCGCACTGGAACCACACCGGACGGCCGTCCCGAGATCTCCGCCATCACCGTCCCGGCGGACACGCCCGGCTTCGTGGCCGAACCTGCCTACGACAAGCTCGGATGGCACATCAGCGACACGCACCCGCTCACGTTCACCGACGCGCGAGTGCCCGCCGACCACCTGCTCGGCGACCGCGGGCGGGGCTATGCGCAGTTCCTCGCGACTCTCGACGACGGCAGGGTCGCGATCGCCGCCCTGGCGGTCGGTCTCATCGAGGGGTGTCTGGAGCTGTGCACGCAGTATGCGGGGGAGCGGGAGACCTTCGGCCGGCCCATCGGCACCCGTCAAGGCGTCGCCTTCCAGATCGCGGACCTCGCCGTGATGGCGCGTGCCGGTCGCGCACTGACGTACCAGGCCGCCGCGATGAAGGACGCCGGACGCACCGGCGCGGAGTTCAAGCAGGCAGCGGCCATCGCGAAGCTCTACACCTCGGAGGCCGCCGTCACCGCCACGCGCATCGCCACGCAGGTGTTCGGTGGCTACGGGTTCATGGAGGAGTACCCGGTCGCGCGGTTCTATCGCGATGCCAAGATCCTCGAGATCGGCGAGGGCACGAGCGAGGTGCAACGGATGCTCATCGCCCGCGGCCTGGGTCTGCCGGTCGAGTGAGCGTTATCCGGCGTCCTGACGGCGCCGGACGAGGATCGTGACCACGGCCCCCGCGACCGCGACGAGAAGAACTCCGGCGACGGCCACGGTGGTCCACGGCGTGCCGGCCGACGGCTCCTCGGCGGTGTCCGCGACTGCGGCCCCTTCCTGGCCATCGCCGTCGCTCCCGCCCGCCGCCGGCGTCGCGTCGGCCGCTGCCGCCGCGAGCCGGAAGTCGGCGGACGGGGCCGTGAGTCCGGCGACGTCCTCGTACTCGGGGGCGGCGCCGTCACCGCTCGACGTCCGCTTGAGAGTGAGGGTGTACGGCAGGTTGGCATCATCGCCGCGGACGTTGTAGACGACCTGGACGTAATGCACGCCGGCCAACTGGGCCCCTTGTTCGGCCGCAGAGGTCGACGTGCGCTGGGACGGGGCGATCGGGTAGGACTGGGCGCCGGTACGGAACGGACCGTTCTCTCGAGTGTTGGCCAAGGCGCCCGTGCTCCAGTCCTCCGGTTCCTTCGTCCAGAACGAGATCGAGTTCTCTGCGCGCAGCGGGTTCACGATGGAGACCTCGATACCGCTGCCCGCGCCTGCCGCTCGGCGGACGGCGTCGGTCAGTTGAGCGTCCAGCTGGGCCTGCAGACTCTCCCCCCAATCGAGCGGGATTCCGAGGACCTGGGTCTCGCCCGGGTTGATGTCGAGCGCGTACGTGCCCTCGTCCACGATCGGTGCGTTGGCGTTGCTGGTGCCGGGAACCACGTCGCGCGTGGCGTCCCCCGGTTCGAGCGCCGTCCATGCGGGCGCCTGGGGCGGGTCGGTGGTCGGCGCCTCGGCCAGAGGCGGCTCTTCATAGACCGCGAGCTCGACCGGCGCGCCGGCGAGTTCGATGCCGACCGTGCGGTCGATGCGGACGGTGACCTCATCGGCGGTGTTGCAGACGTCGTCGGGGTCTTCAACCCAGCTCGAGGTCGCTCCGTAATTGATGGGGCTCCGGGCTCCGATCCCGATGCCGTACGCAGTGGCGACATTGCACTGCTTCGGCCCGTAGTCCGCGTCGGCGTACACCGCGACGGCCAGGGCGTCGCCGACCGAACCCGCCACGCCGCGGAACACGGCGCCGACGTGGATGGTGCTGCCCGGAACGGTCCGTTCGACGCGCCAGTGGATCGGCTCCTCGTCAGGGATCGAGTCCAGGTAGCGCCCCTGAGTGATGGTGGGTGCGGCCTCCGGATCGGTCGTGCCCTCGACGGGAGTCCCGCCGAGGTCGAACGGGCGGGAGGCTCGGGTCGACGTGACAGTGAGGCTGCGGGTCAGGGACTCGGCGTCGTTCGCGTCGTAGTACGTGCCGCCGGCGCGCTCGGCGATGCACTGCAAGGTGTCGCGGGCGGCACCGGAGACGTCGAGGCCGACGACGTCGACACGCACGTCGACGCCCGAGCTCGCGATCTCACCGGCCACCTCGCACGGGTCGGGATCGCAGGTGGGCTCGCCGTCGGATACCAGGATGATGGATCGCTGGCCCGAATCGCCCAGGTCCGCCGCCGCTTCACGCAGAGCGTGGCTGGTGGGTGTCCAGCCGACCGGAGCGTACTCGTCGACCGCGGCGCGGAGGTCGTCACGGTTCTCGGTGCCCAGATCGACGACACGCTGTGAGTCGGTGCAGGCGGCGGGGTCGGTCTCGGCGACGTCGCTGGCCCCGAAGACCCGGAAGCCGACGCGCTGATCCGCCGGGAGTTCGTCGATGACGGTTCTCAACGCCTGCTTCGCCGCATCGATGCGGGTGCCGCCACCGCCGCCCGCGGGGTCTGCCATGGAGCCGGACGCATCCAGCACCAGCATCATGTCGCTCGGGGAGGCGTCCTCGGGCTCCTCGGCCACGGCCGGTGCGGCGAGCGCCGACCAGGCGAGGAGCAGGACGCCCACGACGACATAACTGCTTCGTTTCATGGGGCCCCCTCGATGACGGGTCGGTCTACCCGTTCGCGTCGTGTCCGTTCAGGTTCCACAAATCGGGCCACACGATACCCAGTTCCTGCACCATCTCGCGCAACAGCGGCAGGCTGAGACCGATCACGTTGTGGTGATCGCCCTCGACCCGGGTCACGAAGGCGCCGCCGATGCCGTCGATCGTGAACGCGCCGGCCACGTGCAGCGGCTCACCGGTCGCGACGTACGCGTCGATCTCTTCGTCGGTCACATACGCGAAATGCACGCGGGTGGCTGCGGCCCGCAGCACGACGTCGTCGCCGCGGCGCAGGCAATGGCCGGTATGAAGAACACCGGCGTTACCGCGCATCTCGCGCCAGCGTTGACGCGCTGTCTCAGGGTCGTGGGGCTTGCCGAGGATCTGACCGTCGAACTCCAGCACGGAGTCGCAGCCGAGAACGAGCCGATCGCGGTGACCGCTCGCCACAGCGTCGCACTTGAGCCGCGCCAGCTCGCTGGCGAGTCCGCTCGGGGTCGCGGCGACGACCTGGTCCTCGTCGACACCCGACACGATGACGTCCGGCTCGATGCCGGCACGTCGCAGGATCGACAACCGCGCCGGAGACGCGGAGGCGAGGATGAGCCGCATCGTCACCAGGCGCTGCGGCGCCACTGTCCGGGGCCGACGCGCAGCGGCGCGCGGTGCTGGCGGGCGGGGTGTCCCCACTCGGAGCGCACCGGCGCTGGACGCTTGGCGGCGGCGTGAGCGGCGGCCGCATTGCGCGCAGCGACGACGGCCACGAGAGCCGCGAGCTCCTCCTCGGTGAGGTCGCCACGGACCACGCGCAGGACCGGCTTCGCCGGGGTCGTCTCCTCGCTCACAGCGGGATGTTCCCGTGCTTCTTGGGCGGAAGGGTCTCGCGCTTGGTACGCAGCAGGCGCAGCGCCTTGGCGATCTCGGCCCGGGTGCGACTGGGACGGATGACCGCGTCCACGTAACCGCGCTCGGCGGCCACGTAGGGGTTGCACAGGGTGTCCTCGTACTCGGTCATGAGCTCGGCCCGACGCGCGTCCGGGTCCTCGGCGCCGGCGATCTCGCGGCGGTAGAGGATGTTGACGGCGCCCTGAGCACCCACCACGGCGATCTGCGCGGTCGGCCAGGCCAGGTTGACGTCCGCGCCGAGGTGCTTGGAGCCCATGACGTCGTAGGCGCCGCCATAGGCCTTGCGCGTGATGACCGTGACCAGCGGGACGGTGGCCTCGGCGTAGGCGTAGATCAGCTTGGCTCCGCGACGGATGATGCCGTTCCACTCCTGGTCCGTGCCGGGGAGGAAGCCCGGGACGTCGACGAACGTCAGGACCGGGATATTGAAGGCGTCGCACGTGCGGACGAACCGCGCGGCCTTCTCCGAAGCGTCGATGTCGAGCGTGCCCGCGAACTGCATCGGCTGGTTGGCCACGACGCCGACGCTGCGGCCTTCGACGCGGCCGAAACCGATGACGATGTTGGGGGCGAACATCGGCTGGACCTCGAGGAAGTCCTGGTCGTCGAGGACCGTCTCGATGACCGTGCGGATGTCGTACGGCTGGTTGGCCGAATCGGGAATGAGCGTGTCGAGCGCGAGGTCGGCGTCGTTGGGCTCGAGGTCGATGTCCTCGTCGTAGGCCTCGGGCTCCTCCATGTTGTTCTGGGGGAGGTAGCTGAGCAGCGCCTTGACGTACTCGATCGCGTCGGTCTCGTCCGCGCCCATGTAGTGGGCGTTGCCGCTCTTGGTGTTGTGGGTGCGCGCGCCGCCGAGTTCCTCCATCGTGACGTCCTCGCCGGTGACCGTCTTGATGATGTCCGGGCCGGTGATGAACATGTTGGAGGTCTTGTCGACCATCACGACGAAGTCGGTGACGGCGGGGGAGTAGACATGGCCGCCGGCGTTCGATCCCATGATGAGACTGATCTGGGGGATCACGCCCGACGCGTGGACGTTCCGGCGGAAGATCTCGCCGTACAGGCCGAGCGAGACGACGCCCTCCTGAATGCGGGCACCAGCACCCTCGTTGATCCCGATGATCGGGCACCCGGACTTGATCGCGAGGTCCATGACCTTGGTGATCTTCTCGCCGTACACCTCGCCGAGGCTGCCGCCGAAGATGCTGAAGTCCTGGCTGAAGACACAGACCTGGCGGCCGTCGATCGTGCCGTAGCCGGTGATGACACCGTCGCCGAGCGGCCGGTTCTCCGCCAAGCCGAAGGCGGTGGCACGGTGACGCGCGAAGGCGTCGAGTTCGACGAACGAACCTTCGTCGAGCAACTGCTCGATCCGCTCGCGCGCGCTCTGGCGCCCCTTGGCGTGCTGCTTCTCGGCGGCACGCTCCGCGACCTCGACAGTGGCCTCGTGCGTGCGGCGTTCGTGATCGGCGAGTTTGCCCGCGGTGGTGTGGAGCTCGGGATGCGCCTCGAGCTGGACGTCCGGTGCTGCGTCGGTCATGTGGCTTACCTTAGACCGTGTCTTCCTCACCGCATCGCCGTCCCTGTGATCTGCCCCGCACTCCGCTCGACGCCGTAGCGCTTCAGAACGCGCTTCGCGCGACCCGGTGGCAGCGCCTCGAGGTGACGGTCGAGTCACCCAGCACCAACGCCGAACTGGCGATCGCGGCGCGGTCCGGGGCGCCCTCGGGAAGCGTCGTCACGACCGATCATCAGGCGGCGGGTCGTGGCCGTCTCGACCGCACCTTCGTCATGCCGCCGATGTCCGGCATCGCGGTGTCGGCCCTCATCCGGCCGGAGGTCCCCCTCGCGCGGTGGAGTTGGCTGCCGTTGGTCGCGGGGCTCGCGGTCGCTGACACGATCGCCGAGGCGGGTGTTCGCGACGGCGGCATCAAGTGGCCCAACGACGTCCTCGTCGCGGGACGCAAGATCAGCGGGATCCTGCTCGAGCGGGTGGAGCCGCCCGCGGGATCGGGGCTGGCGGCCGCCGCGGTCATCGGGATGGGGGTCAACGTCAGCCTCAGCGAGGAGGAGCGGCCGGTGGAGACGGCCACCTCCCTGCTGTTGGAGGGCGCCGACCAACTCGACCGCACGGTGCTTGCCACCCGCTTGCTGACCCACCTGGATCGATGGCTCTCGGCGTGGGAGAACGACGACGAGAGCTTCGCCGCGCTGCGCGAAGCGTTCGTGCAGCGCTGCGTCACCGTCGGGCAGCACGTCCGGGTGATGCTGCCCGACGGGAGTCGCGTCGAGGGCACCGCGGAGACGGTGGACGAGTTCGGTCGCCTGGTCGTGGACGGGAAGCCGTTCAGCGCCGGCGACATCACTCACGTTCGTCCTGCCAGGTGACCTCCCGGGCGTGACAGAATCGTCACATGTCCCTTTCGGCCAAGCTGCTCCTCGACGGCGAGAACGTCGTGGAGGAGACCCGCACGCATGTCAAGGTGCTCGTCGTGCCGTTCCTCTTCGGCTTGGCCGTCATGGCGGTCGCGGGGTTCACCTACGGCGTGATCGGGGACGGCGGCGGCTCCTGGGCGCGCATCGCGGTCGTCGTGGTCGCTCTCGTGCTCTTCACCATCACCACGGTCATCCCGTTCCTGCGCTGGTACCTGTGGACCTACACGCTGACGAACCTGCGGATCGTCGAGCAGCGCGGAATCCTCACGCGGACCGGCAGGATCATCCCCCTCATGCGCGTCAACGACGTCAACTACGAGAAACAGCTCATCGACCGCATCCTGCGCTGCGGGACGCTCGTGATCCATGATGCGAGCCAGCAGGAGGGCCTGCGGCTGCACGACGTCCCGCGGATCGAGGAGTTCCACCGCAGCGTCAGCACGCTGGTGTTCGACAACCACCCATCCCATCAGGAGGTTCCCCGTGGCGAATCGAGCTGACGAGCGTGACGAACTCGTCTCGCTGATCCTCGGTTCGCGACTGGACCTGACCAGCGACGAGGTCGCGGAGAAGGGCGGCCTGTCGCCGGAGAACACCCGGCGACTGTGGCGCGCGCTCGGCTTTCCCGATCCGGGTGACTCGTCGGCGTTCGGCACGTCGGACGCCGAAGCGGTGGCGATCGTCGCCTCCGCGATCGAGAACGACATCCTCGCCGAGGACACCACCTTCCGGCTCACGCGCGCCGTCGGCCAGACCATGGCACGGCTCGCGGACTGGCAGGTCTCCACGCTGGTCGATCAACTGGAGCGCGACGTCGAGGAGGGCAAGGCCCAGAGCCGGCTCCAGGCGGCGATGGCGTTGGCGGCCACCGCCGGCCCGGCACTCGAGAAGCTCATGGTGCATGCGTGGCGCCGTCACCTGGCCGCCGCCGCATCGCGGTTGGAGGCGCAGGGCGCCGTCGACGAGGAACTGTTGTCGACCACGATGTCCGTCGGATTCGCCGACCTCTCCCGTTTCACCGCCTTGTCCAACGAGCTCGACGACGCGGCGCTCGCGCGCGTCGTCGAGACGTTCGAGAACCGTGCCACCGACCTGGTGACGTCGTACGGCGGCCGTGTCATCAAGACGTTGGGCGATGCCGTGCTCTACGTGTGCCCGGATCCCGTCCAAGCCACGCGGATCGCGCTCGAGATCGTCAAGCGACTGTCGACGAGTGAGGGCCTCCCGAGCTTGCGGGTGGGCCTGGCCACCGGCTCGGTCATCAGCCGCCTCGGCGACGTGTTCGGTCCTCCGGTCAACCTGGCCGCTCGACTTTCCCACGTGGCGCGCAGCAACCGCGTGCTCGTCGACACGACGACGGCGAACGCGCTCGGCGACGACTTCGAGACACGTGTGCTCCCGCCGCGGCTGCTGCGGGGTTTCGGCAACGTCTCGCCGATCACCGTCAGCGAGCGACGCGGCTTCCGCAGTCGCTGATCGTCCGCCTGCTGCGATCGATAGGCTGCTGGCGTGCCTGAACTCGCGGTGATCGGCGGGGGACAACTCGCCCGGATGATGCAGCAGCCTGCCATTGCCCTCGGGATCCGACTTCGGCTCCTGGCCGAGGGCCCCGACGTCTCGGCCGCCCAGGTCGTGGTGGACCACGAGGTCGGCGACTACACCGACCTCGACGCCTTGCACCGGATCACCGCGGGCGTCGGTGTCGTGACGTTCGACCACGAGCACGTGCCGCCGACCCACCTGCGCGCTCTGCAGGAGTCGGGGATCGCATGCCGTCCCGGGCCCCAGGCGCTCATCTACGCCCAAGACAAGGGCGACATGCGTGAGAAGCTGGCCGAACTGTCGCTACCGGCTCCTGCCTTCACCGTCGTCGACCCCGCTCAGCACGGTGAGGAGTCCGCCCGAGAGGCGCTCGTCGCGTTCGGCGACCAGATCGGCTGGCCCTTCATCGTCAAGACCACGCGCGGCGGGTACGACGGCAAGGGCGTCTGGAAGGTGACGTCGGCCGACGACCTCGACGAGCCGTTCGCCGCGGTCACGGCTTCGGGGGCCCGCTTGCTCGCCGAGGCGCTCGTGGACTTCAGGCGGGAGTTGTCGGCGCAGGTCGCGCGGCGCCCGTCCGGCGAGATGGTGGTGTACCCGGTCGTGGAGTCGCGCCAGCGCGACGGCATCTGCGTGGAAGTCACGGCGCCGGCGCCCGATCTCGATCCGGCGACGGCCGCCGAGGCCACGGCTGTCGCCACGTCAGTGGCCGAGGGCCTCGATGTCGTCGGCATGCTGGCCGTGGAGTTGTTCGAGACCCAGGACGGCCGAGTCCTCGTGAACGAGTTCGCGATGCGGCCGCACAACACCGGGCATTGGAGCATCGACGGCGCCGAGACGAGCCAGTTCGAGAACCACCTTCGGGCCGTGCTCGATCTTCCGCTCGGCTCACCCGCGCCGCGCCAGCCGTGGGCAGTGATGGTCAACATCCTCGGCGGCAGCGTGACCGACCTCGTGGCCCAGCGAGCCGTCGCACTCGCGGCCGAGCCGGATGTTCACATCCACCTCTACGGCAAAGAGGTCAAACCGGGCCGCAAGGTCGGACACGTCACGGCCACCGGCGACGACCTCGACGACGTGCTGCGCCGGGCCAGGCGGAGTGCGGCCATCCTGACGGACGGAGAAGAGACGGCATGAGCGACGCAACGCCCCGCGTGGGAATCGTGATGGGGTCGGATTCCGACTGGCCCACGATGCAGGCAGCCGGCGAGGCGCTCGCCGAGTTCGGTATCGCCTACGAGGCCGATGTCGTCTCCGCACACCGCATGCCCGCGGAGATGCTAGAGTACGGCCGGCGTGCCCACGAGCGTGGGCTCGAGGTCATCATCGCCGGAGCCGGCGGAGCGGCGCACCTGCCGGGCATGCTGGCGGCGGTCACGCCGTTGCCGGTCATCGGCGTTCCGGTGCCGTTGCGCTACCTGGACGGCATGGACTCCCTGCTCTCGATCGTGCAGATGCCCGCCGGCGTGCCGGTGGCCACCGTCTCGATCGGCAACGCGCGCAACGCCGGATTGCTGGCGGCGCGCATCCTCGCGGCCGGCGACGCCGAACTGACCGCGGCGATGCTGCGTTTCCAGGAGTCGCTCGCTGACACCGCCCGCGCCAAGGGCGCGGCGGTCCGCGACGCCGCTCAGCCGCGATAGAGGTTGGCCTCGTAGGCCGAACCGTAGTAGCGCTCCAACTCCTCGATCGAGTTCTCCGCGCCCTCGAGAGTCTTCGCGAGGCGAGCACGGGAGGCGACAGCCGTGGGATTCCACGTCTCGGGCTTCCACAGATGCGCGCGGAGGAACGCCTTCGCGCAGTGGAAGAACACCTGCTCGACCGCGACCTCCAGCAGGAGCCGCGGCACATGTCCGTCGACGGCGAACGCGTCGCGGTACGGCGCATCGGCGAGGATGCGAGCCCGGCCGTTCACTCGCAGCGTGTCGCCACGGCCCGGGATCAGGAAGAGCAGCCCCACGTGGGGGTTGCTGAGGATGTTGAGGAAGCCATCGGCGCGGCGGTTTCCCGGCCGTTCCGCGAGCGCGATCGTGCGGTCGTCGATGACGTGAACGAGGCGGCCGGCGGGATCCCCCTTCGGGGACACGTCGCAGCTCCCGTCCGGCGCGCTGGTCGCGACGAGGCAGAACGGCGACGCGGCCAGCCAGTCGCGATGCTCCGGGTGCAGGCGGTCGCGGTCCTTCGCAGCGGCACGCGGAAGTGGAACGCCGAGGATCTCGCGCAGTTCCTGCTCATCGGTGATCTCGACGGTCTCGCCCATGGCCGCAGCCTAGCCGGCTGATCGCACGAAGGACCGGACCGTCGTCAGGCTGGGGGAGCGCGGCGCGGAACCGAAGCCGAAGCGGACGGGTGGAACGACCGGCGCAATCGTGCCGACAGGGTCGCCGCGGAACGTGCCCCAGGCGGCGCTGACCGACCGCACGTCGCTCGCGGCGTACCACTCGGTGCGGTCCGAGCCCGCAGAACCGTAGGTGCGTACTCCGGGCTGAAGAGTCCTCGCCAGCAGGTCGATGGCGCGAGCCCACCAGAGGCTGTCGCGCACCCTCGTAGGGACGGTCCGCAGCAGGAGGCCGAGCGTCCGCCGGCCGCCGACCTCGACGTGGAGATCCAGGTCAGGGGCCGTGACGTCCCACTGGTCGTCGACCACCCGAACCGCCACCGGTCCGACGACCACGGCGTCGAATCGGTAGGTTGCTGCCACGAAGTCGGCGACCTGCTCGTCGGGTGCGAGCAAGACGCGCATCCCGGACGCGGTCTCCAGCATCACGTCGCTGAACGCACCGAAGGGCGATGCGGTCCAGTGGCCGATGACGATGCGCAGACCTGAGGTCGTTCCGAGACCGGCGATGTATCCGGTGAACGACCACAGCATCGGCCCAGTATCACTCGATCCCGTAGGCCTCCGCGCGGCGAAGCGTGTCCTTGGCCTGCGCGAGACGCGGGGCGATCGCGCCGGCATAGCCTTCGGGGGGCGACGCGACGAAGGCGCGCGCCGCGGCGACGTCGGCCGGGGTCGGCGCACACGTGGTGTTGACGACACTCGCCGCCTGGTCGGACGTGCAGAGCCGGGCGGTCATGCCCAATGACAGAGCGTGGCGGGTGTCGTCAGCGACGACGACAGGATCGTCGCCCACGGTCGGCCCGTCGATCGGGCCGGGGAGCCGCGCCGCCCGGCTGGCCACGACGAGTCGCGAGCGGGCGTACAGCAGCGCGGTGCGGTCGCCGGGGATGCCGAGATCGCGGCGGAAATCGCCGGTGCCGAACGCGATGCGCACGACGCCGGCGCGAGCGATCTCGCCGGCATTCTCGACACCGAGCGCACTCTCGATGAGCGCCACCACCGGGACGTCACCGAACGCCGCGATGGTCTGTTCGACCTGCTCGGCGGTCTCGGCCATCGCGAGCATGACGCCCTGAAGTCCGCGGCGGTCCCGCAGCGCGGCGACGTCCTTCTCCCACTCCTGGCCACCGGCGGTGTTGATGCGCACCCAGGCCTCGCGTCCGCCGTCGAGCCACGCCGTCAGCGTGGCCCGCGCGGCCTCCTTATGCTCGGCCGGCACTCCGTCCTCGAGGTCGGCTACCAGGACGTCCGCGATCCGCGGGGTGTCAGGCGTGAGGGTGTCGGCGGCGATGAGTCGCCACGAGCGGGCGAGAGCCGTCGGAACGTCGAGCTGGGCGAGGGACGAGGAGGAGAGTGCAGTCATTCGGGCCAATCACGGGCGGAAACATGAGGGAACCCTCTTATTATCGCGCGGCGGTCACCAGCGCCGGACATCGACCCTGCTTCGGCGCGGTCCGCGTCGCTCCACCCGGGTGTGCAACGTGAGCAGCCGAAGCGCGCGGTACCGGTGCGGAGCGAACGGCGCGAGCAGCTTCGCGACCTCGGCGTCATCGTCGAGAATCCGTCCCAGGAAGGCCGTGCCGACGATGCGCCCCAGGTGGTAATCGCCCCAGGGAACCGCATCGGCGTCGCCGCGTGCGCGCATCAGGGTCTCCGCGACCGTCCAGGGCCCGACCCCCGGCGCCGCACGGAGCGCCGCGCGCAGGCGGTCGGGGGAGAGGTGTTCCCAGCGGTCGCCGATCCGCGCCACCGCCTGCGCGGTGCGGTACCGCTCAGGTGTCACGCCCGCGCGATGCCAGTCCCACACGGCGAGGCGAGCCCAACGCTCCGCCGACAAGGGGACGCGCAGTCCCGGCGGTACCGGACCGGGCGCCGGGTCGCCGTGCTGCTGGAGCAAGCGCCGCCACGCCGCGAACGCATCGACGCCGAGGACCTTCTGCTCGAGGATGGCCGGGATGAGCGCCTCCAGGACGCGATCGGTGCGGGGGAGACGCAGACCGGGCGTGCGACGGTGGAGATCCGCGAGCCAGGCGAGGTCCGGACGGAACTCGTCCGGGCGATCCTCGTAGCCGAGGAGACGTGGCGCCTGCCGGACGGCCCACTCGGCCCCTGGCCCCCAGGCCGCGACGCCGACCCGATCGGCAGCGAGGGGCGTGAGGCGCAGCGAGGCCGGCCCGTCCGGAGTGAGGGTGGCCCGCCATGCGCCGGTGGTGTCGAAACGAAGGGCCGGATCGCCCGGACCCCGACGCAGCATGGCCAGGGAACGATGCAGGTGGTACGGGCCAGGCAGGTCGACGGTCGTGGTGACGTCGCCGTTCATCGGTGCCAGAACCAGCGTCGACGCGGCGCGGGGCGGTCACGTTCCTGGACGCGGGCTCGTTCCGCACGACGCCGTCGCTCGACGGCGCGGTCACGCCAGGCGGCGACCTCGGCATCGACGTCACGCAGCGGGGTGACGACCGGGGGACCGCCGAGCAGCTGGCGGCGCGCTTCGATCACCCGGCGATTGAACGACTCGAGTTCTTCTCGCACCTGACGCTCCGAGCCGAGGCGGTCGAGGGTGTCGTTGAGGGCGGCATCGTCCTTGCGCAGCTGCAGAGCGGGCGGCAGGACCCCGGAGATCTGCTCGCGTTCGACGAGTCGTTTGAGCCACCAGTCGGGGTCGCGTCGTATGACGTCGTCGGGGAGAGGTTTGCCGGAGTAGGGCAGGTCGTCGAACTCCCCGCGCGCCATGGCGGCGCGAATCTGCTGGTCGACCCAGAGCGCGTGAGCTTCCAAGCGCCGATCGCGGCCGGATTCGGCCTCGCTGGTCTCCTCGGACGCCCCGTCGGAGCGGGCGTCCTGGTCGGCGCTCGTCCGGTAGTGCGCCGCTCGGCGTCGGCTATCGCCGTCCATCGAACCACCTCGCCCCCCATGGTACGGACCTACCGGATCTCCAGTTCGAGCTGGACGAGGTCGCCGTAGCCCACGGCCTCCGCTCGCAGAATGGCCTTCTTCATGGGCAACAGGAAGCTGCCGCGCTTGGTGTCGGGAAAGATCGATGTCTCCCAGACCGAGCTCCCGCACCTCATCCGTACTTTGACCGATCCGAAGCCACCGCGCAGGGGAGCGGCGTCCTCGATCTCGTCGGTGATGTCTTCGGGGAGCATCACGAAATGCCAGGCGGCCGAGCCCTCGAACCGCTCGACGCGGGCCTCGAACGTGTACACAGGCTCGATCGTCGCACGTGCCGCCGACAGTCCACCCCTACGATGTCCCGGTGACCGATGCAGTGCTCGCGGCCCTGGAGTTCTCCGGGATCTTCGTGTTCGCGATGACCGGCGCGCTCGTGGGTGCGCGGCGCGACTTCGACATCATCGGACTGCTGGCACTGGCGATGCTGACCGGACTCGGTGGCGGCGCGATCCGCGATGTTCTGCTCGGTGTCGCACCTCCGGTCAACGTCGCCAGTTGGGAACGGCTCTTGACCGCTACCTTGGCCGCCGCCCTCGTCTTCTGGCAGCACGACCGGGTGAGTCGCCGCGAGCCCGTGATCATGGTGCTCGACGCAGTCGGGCTCGCCACCTTCTGCGTCACGGGCACGATCGCCGCGCTGCAGCACGACATCGCTCCGGCGACCGGCGCGCTGCTCGGGGTGATCACCGCGATCGGCGGCGGAGTCGTGCGCGATGTGCTGTCCGGCCGCACTCCCGTGGTCTTCAGCGGTGAGTTGTACGCGATCCCCGCCGTCGTCGGCGCGACGCTCACTGTCGCCCTGCAGGAGTTCGAGCCGCTCGGGGTGCTCTACGTGTTCCCTGCGTTGCTGTGCCTCGGGCTGCGGCTCGTCTCCATGCGACGCGGATGGTCGGCTCCGGGAGCACGACGCCGGGCGTGACACTTCCCATCTATCGACTGTCGCTATATACTTATCGACAGTCGAGTGAAGGAGTGGGCCATGGGAAAGCTCGCCGTTCTGGCACTGCGGGTCGTGATCGTCCTGTTGCTCGCCGGATCCCTGTTCGTTCAGGGTGTGATGGCGCCCTTGCTGCGCGTGGATCTGGATGAGGCCGGGGGAGACCTGTCCGCGGTGCAGATCCCCGTCGTGGTCATCGTGATCCTGGGATTCGTGACCGCCCAAGTGGTACTCGTCTGCGTCTGGCGGCTCCTGACGATGGTTCGCCGGGGCACGGTGTTCTCGCACGGAGCGTTCCGTTACGTCGACGTCATCATCGGTGCGGTCGTCGCCGCCGCGGTGCTGATCTTCGCGCTGGCCGTCACGCTGGCACCGGGGGAGGCGGCGGCGCCCGGCGTGGTGCTGCTGATCTGCGGACTCTCGGTCACCGCCTTCGGTGTCGCACTGCTGGTGTTCGTCATGCGTTCGCTCCTGGCGCAGGCCGTTGCGCGCGAGGTCGAGGCGCACGATCTGCGCGCCGAGCTGGGCGAGGTGATCTGATGCCGATCATCGTCGACATCGACGTCATGCTGGCCAAGCGCAAGATGGCCGTCGGCGAACTCGCCGAACGCATCGGCATCACGCCTGCCAATCTCGCCGTGCTCAAGAACGGCCGCGCCAAAGCCGTCAGATTCACGACACTGGAGGCGCTGTGCGAGGCGCTCGACTGCCAGCCGGGGGACCTGCTGCGCTTCGAGCCGGCCGAGGAGTACGACGGGGGCGCATCCACGCCTTCCTCCGTAAGTTGACATAATGCACATTATCGGCGCAGTGCGGAGACGTCTCAGGAGGGGCTGAGAACGTCGCCGGTACGGATGGTTCCGCCGTCGATCACTTCCGCATAGACGCCGATGCGCGTGTCGCGCTCGGCACCGAGCGACCTGAGCCACCGACCTTCGGCGACGGCGCCGTCCTGATCGACGTCGATCATCCGGCACCGTGGGATGCGCCGCGTGACGCGCAGACGGACGCCGTCGCCGATCGTCAGCTCACGGCCTTCCCAGGCTTCCTCGGTGAACGGCTCGTCAGCGGTGATCACCAGGTTCGTGCGCAGGCGTCGCGGATCGGCGTCGATGCTCCAACGGGCCGCGCACCAGTCGAGCGTCGCCGTACTGATCAATGAGACGGCCGCTTCATCCTGGTGAGCGGCGGTGCGATCCGCCTCGATCGTCACCCGCGCGTCCATGGCGCTGGAGAGCTCGTCGGCGAGGTTCTGGTCGCCGACCTGCCACTCGCGCCGACCGTTCGTCACCAGCACGTCGTGGTCGTCGGTCATGCGCGCCGTGTAGTCGAAGATGGCGTCGCGACGGCGGAACCTCCTCGTGTTCTTTCCCGAGGCCAGAAAGCCGGCCTCGTCGACGACCGCGTACCGACGGTCGCCGACGAGGCCGCGCAGATCGAGCTCGGCGGAGTCCAGCGACTCGCCGCCCATCGACTTGACCGGATATCGTCGCAGTCGCGCCACTGTCATCCGCATGGGGTTAGGGTCCCATGCGGGTCACGCGCGCGGAACGCTCGACGCCTAGCGGCCGCGTCCTCGGGGTCGTGGACCTCCGGACAGGGCCGCGCAGGAGATCACCAGGGCGGTCAGAATCAGCAGAGCGATGCTCACATCGACGATGGCGGCGAGCATGGGGCCTCCTCGAGCAGCGAGGTCAAGGTCTCCTTCGCCCCGCTGGGGCGGCGGCCCGGGGCCATCGTGGGATGTCCGTACTGACCGGGTCCGGCCTTGTGAAGTACTCCCCTTTCGCGGATTCTATCGAGTATTCCGCGATTGTCCCAGTGGCCGCGGCAAACTCACGCACCGACGTACGACGCGAGATGCTGCCCGGTGAGCGTCGACCGGTCGGCCACGAGCTCGGCCGGTGTGCCCTCGAAGACCACGCGCCCGCCGTCATGTCCCGCGCCCGGACCCAGGTCGATCACCCAGTCGGCGTGCGCCATGACGGCCTGGTGATGCTCGATGACGATGACCGATTTACCGCCGTCGACCAACCGGTCCAGCAATCCCAGCAGATTCTCGACGTCCGCCAGGTGCAGGCCGGTCGTCGGTTCGTCGAGGACGTAGACGTCGCCGGCCTCGCCCATCTGGCTGGCCAGTTTGAGCCGCTGCCGCTCCCCGCCCGAGAGGGTGGTCAACTGCTGCCCCAACTTGACATAACCGATACCGACATCCGACAGCCGCGCCAGGATCTTGTGGGCGGCCGGCGTCTTCGCCTCGCCCTCGGAGAAGAACGCGAGCGCCTCGTCGACGGACATGTCGAGTACGTCGGCGATGTTCTGACCGCCGAACGTGTACTCCAGGACGGCGGTCTGGAATCGCCGGCCGCCGCACTCCTCGCACGGCGTCTCGACGGTGTCCATGATCCCGAGTTCGGTGTAGATGACGCCGGCACCTTTACACGTGGGGCAGGCACCCTCGGAGTTGGAACTGAACAGCGCCGGCTTCACGCCGTTGGCCTTGGCGAACGCCTTGCGGATCGGCTCCAGCAGGCCCGTGTAGGTGGCGGGATTGCTGCGGCGGGAGCCCTTGATCGCACCCTGGTCGATCACCACGACGCCGTCGCGTGGCGCGACCGAACCGTGGATGAGCGAGCTCTTGCCCGAGCCCGCGACGCCGGTGACGACGCACAGGACGCCGAGCGGCACGTCGACGTCGACGTCCTGGAGGTTGTGGGTGTCCGCTCCCCTCACTTCGAGCACGCCGGTCGGCCGCCGCACCTCGTCCTTGAGGTGGGCGCGGTCGTCGAGGTGCTTGCCGGTGACCGTGCCGCTGCTGCGCAGGCCCTCCACACTCCCCTCGTAACAGATCGTGCCGCCCTCGGTGCCCGCTCCCGGGCCGAGGTCGACGACGTGATCGGCGATCGCGATCGTCTCGGGCTTGTGCTCCACGACGAGCACCGTGTTGCCCTTGTCGCGCAACTGCACCAGCAGGTCGTTCATCCGGTCGATGTCGTGCGGGTGGAGACCGATCGTGGGTTCATCGAAGACATAGGTGACGTCGGTCAGCGAGGAGCCGAGATGGCGGATCATCTTGGTGCGTTGCGCCTCTCCCCCGCTCAACGTGCCGGCAGGGCGCTCGAGGCTGAGGTACCCCAGGCCGATCTCCACGAAGGAGTCGAGCAGGTGCTGCAATCCGGCGATCAGCGGTGCCACCGACGGCTCGTCGAGCTCGCGCACCCATGCAGCGAGGTCGCTGATCTGCATGGCGCACAGGTCGGCGATGTTCTTGCCCTTGATCGTCGAGGATCGAGCTTCGCGGGTCAGCCGTGTGCCCTCGCACTCCGGGCACGTGTCGAAGGTGATCGCCCGCTCGACGAACCGCCGCACGTGAGGCTGCATCGCCTCGACGTCCTTCGACAGCATCGACTTCTGGATCTTCGGGATGAGTCCCTCGTAGGTGAGGTTGACGCCTTCCACCTTGATCTTCTGCGGCTCGGCGTACAGCAGCTTCTCGCGCTCCTTGTCGGTGAAGGCGGAGATCGGCTTGTCGAGCGGCAGTCCCGCACCGGCGAAGATCCGGCCGTACCACCCGTCCATGCTGTAACCGGGCACCGTGAGCGCACCCTCGGCGAGCGACTTGGAGTCGTCGTACAACGCCGTGAGGTCGAAGTCCGACACGTGGCCCATGCCCTCGCACTTCGGGCACATTCCACCGAGATAGACCGCGTCGCGGACGACCTTCTTCTCGACGCGGCCGCCCTTCTCCGTCTTCATGACGCCGCCCGCCCGGCGGGTCGGGACGTTGAACGAGAAGGCGGTCGGCGGTCCGATCTGCGGATCGCCGAGCCGGCTGAAGAGGATGCGCAGCATGGCGTTCGCGTCCGTGGCGGTGCCGACCGTCGAGCGGGGGTTGGCACCCATGCGCTCCTGGTCGACGATGATCGCCGTGGTCAGCCCCTCGAGCAGATCGACCTCGGGCCGCGCGAGCGTGGGCATGAAACCCTGCACGAAGGCGCTGTACGTCTCGTTGATCATCCGCTGCGACTCAGCGGCGATCGTGCCGAACACGAGCGAGCTCTTGCCGGAACCGGACACACCGGTGAACACCGTCAACCGCCGCTTGGGAATGTCGACGGTGACGTTCTTGAGGTTGTTCTCGCGGGCGCCGTGCACCCGGATCCGGTCATGGCTGTCGGCGACGTGCGCGGCCACCGACGCCTGCTCGCTGCTGGTCATACCTCTGAACCCTTTCGTGCGGCTCACGCCAGCTGGTTGATGCGGATGAGATTGCCGGCCGGATCGCGGAAGGCGCAGTCGCGCACCCCGTAATCCTGGTCCGTCGGCTCCTGGAGGACTTCGGCACCGGACGCCTCGAGCTTCGCGAAGGTCGCGTCGAGGTCCTCGGTGGCGAGGGTGAGGGCACCGTAGTTGCCCTTGGCGATCAGCTCGAGGATCGTCTGGCGCTCGGCGTCGCTGATCGTCGGATCGGCGGCCGGCGGGTGCAGCACGATGGACGTCTCCGGCTGCTCCGGCGGTCCCACCGTGATCCAGCGCATGTCCTCTTATCCGACGTCCTTGCGGACCTCGAATCCGAGGGCGTCGCGGTAGAAGGCCAGGGCGGCGTCGGCGTCCGTGTGCGGGAGGAAGGTGTAATGAATGATCAGGCTCATGACGGTCACGCTAGCTGCGGCTGACGCGAGAGCGCTTCTTGATTCCTGATCGGTCTGGTGACCTGCTTGGCCACGCAAGGCGGAATGCCCGCCGCGTCCTGCGCCGCCTTGACGCGGTAGGCGCTGGGCGACATGCCGACGAGCTCGGTGAAGCGGGTGCTGAACGTCCCGAGGGAGCCGTAGCCGACGGTGAAACAGATGTCGGTGACACTGAGGTCGCCGCGACGCAGCAGCACCATCGCCCGCTCGATGCGCCGGGTCATCAGGTACGAGTAGGGCGACTCGCCGTACGCGATCTTGAACCGCCTGCTGAGATGCCCCGCTGACATATGAACGCCGCGCGCGAGCGACTCGACGTCGAGCGGCTGAGCGTACTCGCGGTCGATCCGATCGCGAACCCGGCGCAGCAGCAGGAGTTCGCGCAGACGTTCCTCGTCGACCGTTCGGTTGCTCACACGCGAGATCGTGTCACGTCCCGCCGACAATGCCTAGCAGCGCGCTGGCACGATGGGAGCGTCGTCGATTCACGCACGGCGACGTGGGGCAGTACGAGGGCGCAACGACGAACGTGAGGTGGTGCGCGGTGGAGACGATCGACGTGGTGAGTTCACTCGAGGAGCTCGAGGATCTGCTCAAGCGGGATGAGACGGTCTACGTGCGCTACTCCGAGGGCTACGACGCCGACGCCTCGTCCGGCAGCTTCGACACCGAGAGCGGTCTGGAACTGCCCGGTCTGTCGGTCAACCCGCTCACCCCCGAGGCGTGGTGGACGTGTCCGGTCCGCGACTGGCTGGCCCGGCAGCTCTGCCAGTACAAGCATCTCCACGAGAAGAACCCCGAGCGCCACGCGTGGGCGCTGACCGGAACGTTGGCCGGACGGGGTCCGGACTGTGAACCGTTGCTCGTCGACGTCGTCCCGCTCGCCCGGCTCTCCGACGACCTCCTGGCGGAGGCCGAAGACGTCTACACGAGCAACTTCGACGCCGGCAACGGTCCGGAGGACTGACCCGCGCGGCGATCACGGCTCCGTGGTCGCGTCAGCGGCGCGTACCCAGCGTCGCCACTCCTCCTGGGGCGCGTAGCCGCGCTCCGTCCAGAAGCCCCCGCCGAGCTCATTGCCCTCGAGCACCATGGCGTCGAAGCGTGGCGCACCGAGGCGGTACAGGCGATGCTCCGCCGCGTCGAGCAGTGTCTGCGCGATGCCGTGGCCGCGCCGGGCGGGATGAACCGCCAGCCGATACAGGTGGGCACGCCAACCGTCCCAACCAGCGATGACCGTACCGACGAGCTCGCCGTCGAGTTCGGCCACGAGGAGCGCGTCGAACGCTTCGAGTTCGAGGGACAGACCTTCAACGCCAGCGCGGACGAGCCCTACTGGATCGTGGAGTCGGGCAAGACCGGCGCCCGGGCCGCACATCGGGAAGAGTCGCTGGACAAACGCTGATGAGCCGCGTTTCGTTCGACGACGACACGACCGTCGTTTCCCGGCAACGTCACCCAGTAACTCAGTCATACGGACGCCTTCGGTCTCACCACCGATCGTGCCCGTCTCGTGCGCCTGTTCTTCCAGCCTGTGCTGGCCGTGGCCGCGTTGTGGTCGACCGGGGCGTGGGAACGGCGTCGAGAGGTGATGCGAGCGCTTCGCCGCTCTTGGTCCTCAGGCGAAATGCTCGGCTTCGGACGCGATCTTGGCGACGTAGCCGTTCCACCAGTCCTCGTCGCGAGCCTCGTCATCGGGAGTGGCCGTGCGACCGTCGAGCTGTTCGCGCAGGATCTCCAGGTGACCGGCGTGCTGTGCCGTCTCGGCGATGACATGCACGGCGAGGAGCCCAAGGGTCGTGTCGCGGCTCTCCGCCCGCCACCACGGCACCGTGACCGGAGTGTCGAGAGGCAGTTCCTCCAACGTGGCGCGCGACGCTGTACCGACCGAGGTGAACAGGGCGATGACCTCACCGCTCGACATGGATCGCTCGACCCACATCTCGGCGTTCGCGGCCATGCTCGCGTCGTCGTTCCACGTGATGAGGGCGTCGACGTCGCTGGTCCGGCCCGGCAGCTGCACGAGATAGCCGTGCTCCACGGTCGCCAGATGCTTGAGCACGCCCAGAAGATTGGTGCCGGTCGGCGTGAGCGGCCGCCGGAGGTCATACTCCCCCACCCCCTCGACCGCTCCGAGTACGGAGCGGTGAGCGCGTTCCAGGTAGTGCACCAGAATCGAGCGCCAGGCCGTGTCGTCCATAGTCGGCACGCTAGCCGGACCCGCCGACAGCGTCGAGCGGCCGGCACAGGATCGTTCTCGTGTTGTGCGGACGCCTGCAGCTCGGCTGACCCATACTCGGGGCATGGTCGCCGCGCGCAGCACCGTCGAGGACGGGTGAGCCGTGCCCTGGGCGTACCTGATCGTCGTCGGCGTCATCGCGCTCGCGGTGGTGCTGACGTTGCGCCCGGTGCGTCGGCGGCCGCTGCTGGCGCGGCTCAGCTTCTACCTCGCCGTCGGAACCGGGGAACTGCCCTTCGTCGTCTGGTGGACGTTGGCCGCGCTCACGGCACTCGCGGCTCCGGGCCATCGACTGCTCGCATGGCCGGGGATGCTGGCACTCGCCCTCGCACTGCTCACGGCGGCCGGGGTCGTCCCGATCCTGCGACGCGGACTGCGTGCCCGAGAGGTTCTCGAGGCGGCGCTCCACGACGCGCGGCTGTCCCCCGCGCGCCGGCCGCGCCCATGGTGGCGCTTCGTGATCTGGCCGTGGCCCACGGTTCCGCGCGCGGTACGGCTCGTTCGGGACGTGGCCTACGGCCCCCACCCTGCTCAGTCCTTCGACTACTACGTCCGCCGCCGTCGTCCGGGGCGCCGCGCACCCGTCTTCATCCACCTTCACGGCGGCGGATTCGTCCGAGGACGCAAGAACCGCGACGCGCGGCCGCTGCTGCATCGCCTCGCACGACACGGGTGGGTGAGCATCAGCGCCGACTACCGGTTGCTTCCCGAGGGTGAGTTCCCCGCCAATCTCCAGGACGTGCAACGTCTCATCGCCTGGGTGGGCGAGCATGCCGAGGAGCTCGGCGCCGACCCCGAGCGCATCGTCATCGCTGGAAGCTCGGCCGGCGCCCAGCTGGCGACCCTCGCGGGCATGAGCGGGGAGCCGGTCCGTGGCGTGGTGGGGTTGTACGGCTACTACGGACGGCAGCGCTCGCGCTCGACGATCCCGTCGGATCCGCGCGCCTACGACGGCACAGCCGCACCGCCGTTCTTCATCGTTCACGGCGATCACGACACATACCTCAGCGCCTTCACTGCGAGGGCCTTCGTCGCCTGGCTGGGGCAGGTCTCGTCGCAGCGGGTCGTGTACGCCGAGCTGCCGGGCGCGCAGCACGGCTTCGATCAGTTCCACTCGCCGCGCTTCGCGGCGGTGTGCGATGCCGTCGAGGACTTCGCGACGATGGTCACCAGGCCAGTGTCATGAAGGTGCTGAGCGGATCGTGACGGTAGGAACCGAACGGTCCGCACTCGGTGAAGCCGGCACGCGCGTACAGCTGACGGGCCGGTGCGAAGAAGTCCTCCGAGCCGGTCTCGAGGCTCACGCGGGTGAACCCGCGCCGCCGGGCCTCGTCGAGGACGCGAGCGAGCATGAGTCGGCCCAGGCCCTGTCGCTGCCGGTCAGCTGCGGTGCGCATCGACTTGAGCTCCCCGTGACCGTCGCCGAGGTCCTTGAGCGCGGCGCTGGCGACGACTTGGTCCTCGTCATAGGCGACCCACACCGTCACCGCGGGATCCCCCAACCCGTCGAGATCGAGTGCGTGCGTGCTCTCCGGCGGGGAGATCGTGCGCAGCTCGGCCAGATGCGAGGTCAGGAAGGTCGCGACGGCCACATCGTGCAGGTCGGCCTCGCGGATCTGCACGCTCACGCGTCCAGAACCCCGCTGCGCGGCGTCACCGGCGGCTCGCTCGACCAGGGGAAGTGGATCCACAAATCGGTGAGCTTCCACGCGTAATCGGGTGCGATGACCGAGCGCGGTTTCTCGTAGATCACCGCGGAGTGCACCTCGGCGGCGTGATCGCGGCAGGCGTTGACGACGAGTTCGAGGGTGCGGCCGCTGTCGGCGACGTCGTCGACGACGAGCACGGAGACGTCTCGTAGCTCCTCCAAGTCGAGGAACGGCGGGAGCAGCTGCGGCGCAGGAAGGGTGGTGCCGACACCCGTGTAGAACTCGACGTTCATGGTGAAGAGATTCTTGCAGTCCAGGGCGTAGGCCAGCGAGCCTGCCGGGATGAGGCCACCACGGGCGATCCCGAGCACCACGTCGGGCACGAAGCCACTGTCGGCGACGCTCTGCGCCAACGCTCGCACCGCGACGCCGTACCCCTCCCACGTCAAGACCTCGCGCTGCGACATAGCTCCATCGTGTCACGATGGAGAGCATGTTGGTCACCCGATTCGGCCATGCGGCCGTCCTCGTCGAGACCGAGGACGCGCGGGTCCTCTTCGATCCCGGCGTATTCAGCACCGACGAGGTCTTCGCACTCGACGGACTGGACGCCATCGTGGTCACCCACCAGCACCCCGACCATCTCGACCGCGAGCGGTCGGGAGCATTGCTGGACCGCAACCCGGACGCGGTCGCGCTCGCCGACCCCGAGACGGCCGACCAGCTCGGTTCACCGTGGCGGGCGCATCGTGACGGCGACATCGTCGAGTTCGCCGCGACGAAGCTTCAGGCAGTCGGTGAGCTCCATGCGGAGATCGCACCGCAGCTCCCCCGGGTAGCGAACGTCGGCGTGCTGCTCAGCGGGGGCTCGGGTCCCACGCTCTTCCATCCCGGTGACAGTTACGCGACTATCCCGTCGGGCGTCGACGTCCTGGCACTCCCCCTCTCGGCACCGTGGGCGAAGGTCTCGGAGACCATCGCCTTCGCCCAGCAGGTGGCGCCGGCGACGGCGTTCCCGATCCACGACCGCACCATCTCCGACGCGGCCTATGACATCTACTGGAACCACGTGGCGAACTTCAGCGGCATCGCCGACCTGCGTCGGCTCGGCCAGACCGAGTCGACGCAGGTGTGACGAGCGACGCGCCGTCCACGTACGACCTTTATCTCACATCTGAGATACGGTGGAACTTATGACTGAACGCGACGACTACCTGGCGCGCATCGGCACGTTGATCCGTGACGCGCGTCAGCACTCGGGCCTCACCCAGGCTCAGTTGGCGACGCAGCTGCGCACGAGCCAGAGCGCCGTCAACCGCATCGAGAAGGGGCAGCAGAACTTGACCCTCGACATGCTCGCCCGGATCGGCTCGGCACTCGACTCCGAGATCGTGAGCGTCGGCACCTCCGGCCCCAGCCACTTGCGGGTCAAGGGCGGCACGACGCTCCGCGGCTCGATCGACGTGAAATCGAGCAAGAACGCCGGCGTCGCGCTGCTGTGCGCGTCCCTGCTCAACACCGGCACGACCGTGCTGCGCAAGGTGGCCCGCATCGAGGAGGTCAACCGCCTGCTCGAGGTGCTGGACTCCATCGGCGTCAAAACGCGCTGGCTGAACGAGCAGAACGACCTCGAACTGGTCGTCCCCGAGGAGCTCAACCTGGCCGGCATGGACGCGGCGGCCGCTCGTCGCACTCGCAGCATCATCATGTTCCTCGGTCCGCTCATGCACCGCGTCCCCGAGTTCCAGCTGCCGTACGCCGGTGGCTGTGATCTGGGCACCCGTACCGTCGAGCCGCACATGACCGCGCTCCGCCCGTTCGGTCTCAAGGTCGTCGCCACCGAGGGCAGCTACCACGCCTCGGCGGCCGAAGGTACGGGCCCCGAGCGCCCGATCGTCCTCACCGAGCGCGGCGACACCGTCACCGAGAACGCGCTGCTCGCTGCCGCGCGCTACGACGGCGTCACCGTCATCCGCAACGCGAGCTCGAACTACATGGTCCAGGACCTGTGCTTCTTCCTCGAGAAGCTCGGTGTGCGGATCGAAGGCATCGGCACGACGACATTGCGGGTCCACGGCACTCCGGACATCCGGACCGATGTCGACTACGCGCCGAGCGAGGACCCGATCGAGGCCATGAGCCTCATCGCCGCCGCCATCGTCACCAACTCCAACATCACAGTCTGCCGCGTGCCGATCGAGTTCATGGAGATCGAGCTCGCCGTGCTCGAGGAGATGGGCTTCCGCTACGAGCGCTCGGCCGAGTACATGGCCGAGAACGGTCAGACGCGGCTCGTCGACATCACGACGTACCCGTCGAAACTCAAGGCGCCGATCGACAAGATCCACCCCATGCCGTTCCCGGGCCTGAACATCGACAACCTGCCCTTCTTCGCGGTCATCGCGGCGACGGCGGACGGTCAGACTCTCCTGCACGACTGGGTGTACGAGAACCGGGCCATCTACCTGACCGAGTTGAACAAGCTCGGCGCTCGGGTCAAGCTCATGGATCCGCACCGTGTGCTCATCGAGGGGCCTACCCACTGGAGCGGGGCCGAACTGGTCTGCCCGCCGGCGCTGCGGCCCGCCGTGGTCATCTTGCTGGCGATGCTGGCCGCCAAGGGCACGTCGGTGCTTCGCAGCGTCTACGTCATCAACCGCGGCTATGAGGATCTCGCGACCCGGCTCAACGCCTTGGGCGCGCAGATCGAGACCTTCCGCGACATCTGAGCCGTCCTGGTCCACGGGACCGCCGTCACGCAATACGGTGGTCCCGTGGACCCCGGCCGCACGACCCGCTTCTTCGACTCCCCACCTCCCCTCGCCTTCGCGCACCGCGGTGGGGCCGACACCGGTGACAACGTCGGTGTCGAGAACTCGCTCAGGGCGTTCCAGCACGCATACGACCTGGGGTACCGGCATCTGGAGACCGACGTCCGTGCCACCCGCGACGGCGTCCCCTACGCCGTCCACGACGCGCGCCTGTCGCGGCTCACCGGCGACAACCAGGCCATCGCCACACTCACGTCGGTCGAACTCGACGCGCTCCTGCTCGGCGACCGCGAGCCGATCGTCCGCCTCGACGCGCTGCTGACGGCGTTCCCGGCCGCCTGCTTCAACATCGACGTCAAGGCCGCCGACGCGATCGAGCCGACGTGCCGCGTCCTGGAGGACGTCGAGGCCGTCGACCGGGTCTGTCTCGCCTCGTTCTCGCACCGTCGACTGCAGCGACTCCGTTCACGTCTGCCTCAGGCGGCGTTCTCCGCCTCGTCGATCGAGGTCGCCAGAATGCGCCTGGGCCGCGCGGTGGCGGGGCCGGTGGACTGTTTCCAGATCCCCGAGCACCACGGGCGCTTACGGGTCCTCACGCCGGCCTTCCTCGAACGTGCCCATCGGTCGGGACGGCAGGTGCACGTCTGGACGGTCGACGACCCGGCGGCGATGCACCGGCTGCTGGACATGGGCGTCGACGGCATCATGACCGATCGGACGGATCTGCTCAAAGACGTCCTCGTCTCCCGAGGACAGTGGAGGGAGGAGTCGGCATGACGTCGTCTGCCGTGGGACAGCGGCCCCAGCGGGGCAAGGTCGTCGCGTGGAGCCTGTGGGACTGGGGCTCGGCGGCCTTCAACGCGGTCATCATCACGTTCGTGTTCTCGGTGTACCTCGTCGATGCCGTGGGTGACGATCTGCCCGGATCGATCTCAGCCAGCACCTGGTACGGCTGGGCGATCGGCGCGGGTGCGTTCATCGTCGCGGTCTCCGCGCCGGCCCTCGGGCAGCGTTCCGACGCCTCGGGGCGCCGCAAGCGTACGCTGGCGACACTCACGTTCGTCGTCGTGGCACTCACGGCGGCCTTGTTCTTCGTCGAGGACGACTACCACTACCTGTGGCTCGGGTTGCTGCTGGTCTCGTTGGCGTCGATCGCCTTCGAACTGTCACAGGTGCCGTACTTCGCGATGCTGCGCCAGGTGTCGACTCCGGACACGGTCGGCCGGGTGTCCGGCATCGGGTGGGCGTTCGGCTACGTGGGCGGGATCGTCCTGCTCCTGATCTGCTATTTCGGTTTCATCAGCGGCGACGGCGGGCTCCTGGGGCTCTCGACGGAGAACGGCTTCAACATCCGCCTCGTCGCGCTGCTCTCCGCCGGCTGGTTCCTGCTCTTCGCGATCCCGCTGTTCCTCAGCGTGCCGGAGCTTCCTGCCGAGGTCAGTCCCGACCGGGCGGACGTCGGATTCGTCGAGTCGTACCGCGTGCTGTTCGCCGAGCTGCGCGCCATGTGGCGCGACGATCGCGACGTGCTCAGGTTCCTCATCGCCAGCGCGTTCTACCGTGACGGGCTTTCCGGCGTCTTCACCTTCGGCGGCATTCTCGCGGTGTCCGTATATGGCATCGCCGCGGCCGACGTCATCTTGTTCGCGGTCGCCGCCAACGTGGTGAGCGCCGTCGGGGCCTGGGTGGCGGGCTACTTCGACGACTCCTGGGGGTCGCGACGTGTCGTCATCACCTCCCTCGTCTCGATGCTCGTCGTCGCTGTGGTGCTGCTGTTCGTCAGCGGGCCCGCGATGTTCTGGATCTTCGGACTCGCGTTGTGCCTCTTCGTCGGTCCCGCGCAGGCGGCCTCGCGCACCTACCTCACTCGGGCGACGCGTCTCGGCAAGGAGGGACAGAACTTCGGGCTCTACGCGATGACCGGCCGCGCCGTCTCCTTCCTCGCTCCGACGCTGTTCGGCCTCTTCGTCCTGATCGGCGGCGGCGACCGCTGGGGCATCCTCGGGATCATGATCGTCCTCGCGGTCGGTCTGGCGTTGCTGCTGCATGTGCCCGAGGTCACCGGGGACCGGGCGAACGATCTACTCTCAGGGGAATCTCACGGCGATGGCGTACGTTGAACAGTGAGAGGACACGAAAGGGGGACGCAGCATGGCTGAACGAGCATTGCGAGGCGCCCGACTCGGTGCACAGAGCTTCGAAGACGAACGCGGTGTGGAGATGGCCCCGCGCCAGGAGGTCGAGTACCGCCTGCCCGATGGCCGCACCTTCACCGTGACGATGTCCGACGAGGCGGAGATCCCGGCTGAATGGGAAGACCCCAAGACCGGTCAGATGGGCCGTCGCGTCGGCGCTGACGCGCCCACCGAGGACGCGGACGAGAAGCCCGTGCGCACGCACTGGGACATGCTCTTGGAGAGGCGCTCCGTCGAGGAGCTCGAGGATCTGCTCAGCGAGCGTCTGGAGATGCTGCGTGGCGGGGAGATCGGTCCGCCGCACCTGCATCGCCGCAAGAAGAAGACAGCCTGACCGTCAGCGACGGCCCCGTCGCCAGCCAGCGACGATCCCGACCAACGCCAGTCCGCCGATGAGAAGCTCCAACGGAGCCGCCATCGTGTGGGCTGGCGTTCGTCCTGTCGCCCCGGTGACGGTCTCCACGATCGTCGCCGGGTTCAGCAGCGGAGCCTCCGCCACGACCGAGCCGTCGGGCGCGACGACCCCGCTGATCCCGTTGATCGACGGTACGACCACATAGCGGCCGGTCTCGATCGCTCGCAGCCGGGAGATGTTCCACTGCTGCCGTAGCTGGGAGGTGCCCTCGAAGCTCGCATTGCTGGTCTGGACGACCAGGAACTCCGCTCCCCCGTCGACTGCCTCGCGCACGACCCCGTCGTATGCGATGTCCCAGCAGATCGTGTCGCCGATGACCGCGTTCCCGATGCGCAGCGACCCTGGCTCCTCGCCCGGCACCATGTCGCGTGGAATGTCGCGGTCGAAGCGCGGCACGAGATCGCCCAGTTGCTGCCGGAACGGTACGTACTCGCCGTACGGCACCAACTGTCGCTTGACGTAGGCCTCACCGGGACCGTCCTCGCTCCACACGAAACCCGCGTTGTAGGCCGTCGCGTCGGTCGGACCGTCGAGGAGGCCGCCTACCAGGATCGGCGCGCCGACACGCTCGGCCGCCTCGCTGAGGGCATCCGCGGCCCAGGTGCGAGTGAACGGATCGATGTCGGTGGCGTTCTCGGGCCAGAGCACCATGTCGACAGGCTCGTCGATCTGCTCGGTCGCGTCGAGGTGCAGTTGGAAGATCTCGCCGCGCGGCCACTGCAGGAACGGGCCCGGCGTTCCGCCCTGGACCACGCCGACACGGTACTGCGTGCCGCTGCCGGCGATCCCCGTCGGCAGGACCAGCGAGACGCCCACGACAGCGGCGAGGACCGCCGCCACAGGAATCAGCCGGCGTGCTCGTTCGATCGCCGCCACAGCGAGTCCCGCGCACAGCGCGAGGAGGGCCGACGTGGCGGGCATGCCGATCAGCCGTACCCAGGCGTCGAGGGGAGTGTCGATCGTCGTGTGCACGAGCCGCCCCCAGGGAAAGCCGGAGAACGGCACCGCCCCACGCAGGCTCTCGCCGGCCGCCCACACGACGGCGGTCCAGACGGGCCACCACGGCAGCCGCTGTACCGCACGCAACGCCCAGGCGATGACGGCGTAGAACACCGCCTGCGCGGTGACGAGTGCGACCCATGCAGCCGGATCGACGGCGTTCATCCACCAGATCGTCGGTCCCATGAAGCCCCACCCGAAGGTGAACCCCATCGCCAGGACGGTCAGAACCCGCGAAGCCGCGGCGCGCCGGAGGAGCCAGAGCCAGGCCGCGACGGCCACGAGCATCATGCCGGGGATGTCCCACGGCGCGAAGTTGAACGAGGCGAGAACACCCGCGACCGCCGACCCGGCGATCGCGACGAGCGCTCTCATGGCAGGCGCACGAGTTTGCGTGGTGTGCGGTTGACGACGTCGAGGCCGTCCTCGGTGCAGATGGCGATGTCCTCGATGCGGGCGCCGAAGCGTCCCGGCAGGTAGATGCCCGGCTCGATCGAGAAGGCCATGCCGGCGGCGAGCATCAGCGTGTTCCCCTCGACGATGTAGGGCTCCTCGTGGGTCTCCTGCCCGATGCCATGGCCGGTGCGGTGCACGAAGGCGTCGCCGTAGCCGGCGTCGGCGATGATCTGGCGGCCGACGCGGTCCACGGACTCGGCCGTGACGCCGGGGCCTGCGTGTTCGCGCTGCGCCTGTTGAGCCGCCTCCAGGACGTCGTAGAGCTGCACGAACTCCGGATCGGGCTCCCCGCCCACCACATAGGTGCGCGTGGAGTCCGAGCAGTAGCCCGCGGCGGTGGTGCCGCCGATGTCGACCACGACAGGGTCACCGGGCTCGATGACGCGGTCGGACACCTCGTGATGAGGCGACGCGCCGTTGGGTCCGGACGCGACGATCACGAAGTCGACCGTCTCGTGCCCCTCGTCGATGATCGCGCGGGCGATGTCGGCGCCGACCTCGCGTTCCGTACGTCCTGCGCGAAGCCACTCCCCCATGCGTCGGTGCACGCGGTCGATGGCCGCGCCCGCCTCGCGCAGTGCCTCGACTTCGGAAGGCTCCTTGCGCATGCGGAGCGCCGCCACGAGCGGTCCGCCGAGCACCTGCTCGGCGGCGATCGCCTCACGCAGCGCGAAGACTCGGGACGCCCACATGTGGTCGTCGACGGCGATGCGGTCCACCTCGCCGACGATCGAGGCGACGAGCGCGAACGGGTCCTCGGTCTCCTGCCAGCCGCGGATCGCGACGTCGACGCCGGCGGCCTCTGCGGCGGGGCGTTCGAGCTCCGGAACGACCAGACTCGGCTCGCCGCTCGCGGGAACCACGAGGCAGGTCAGGCGCTCGAGCGGCAGTGCGTGGTAGCCGGTGAGGTAGCGCAGATCGGCCCCCGGCGTCACGAGCAGGGCGTCGATGTCGTGATCGGCGAGGGCGCGCTGCGCACGGACGAGACGTTCGGTCACGCAGCCGAGCCTATCGACCCTCTGGTCGTAGCGATCTGCCTGTCTTAGGGTGGTGCGCATCACTACTGGCATGAGGATCGGGGGGTCCCATGAAGAGAGTCATCGCTGCTGCCGCTGTGGCAGCACTCACCGGCGGTTTGATCGCCGCTCAACCTGCCGCCGCCAAGCGGCCCGACAAGCCGAAGCCCGACCCGTCGATCGCCGCTGCAGAACGGTTGACCGACGCGGTGACGGTGAACGGCATTCTGCGCCACCTGCGACAGTTCCAGGTGATCGCCAACCAGAACGGCGGTAACCGCGCCTCCGGTCTTCCCGGCTATGAAGCGTCCGCCGACTACATTCAGACCCAGTTGGAACGTGCGGGTTACGAGGTCTCCCGGCAGACGTTCACCTTCCCGTTCTTCCAGGAACTGTCACCTTCCGTCCTCGAGGCGGGCGGTGAGCCGATCGAGCACCACACGTTCACGTATTCCGGCGACGGCGAGGTGACGGGTGCGGTCGTGCCGACGACGGACATCGTCATCCCGGCGACACCGGAGCCGAGCAGTACGTCCGGCTGCGAACCGGAGGACTTCTCCCCCGCACCGGCCGACCCGGCGATCGCGCTCGTCCAGCGGGGCACCTGTGACTTCGCGGTCAAGGTCGACAATGCGGTCGCGGCCGGATACGACGCAGTCATCGTCATGAACGAAGGCAACCCCGGGCGCACCGAGGTCGTCTCGGGCACGCTCGGCGCACCGAAGACGGTGCCCGTCGTCGGAGTCTCCTATGAGGACGGCGTCGCCCTGGCCGAGTCCGGTGGCATCGAGGCGACGGTGGCGACCGATGTCGAATCCGATCCCGATCGCGAGACCTTCAACCTCATCGCCGACCTCCCCGCGAAGGGCGACCGCCGCGACGACGAGGTCGTCGTGGTCGGCGCCCACCTCGACAGCGTCCCCGAGGGTCCGGGCATCAACGACAACGGTTCGGGCAGCGCCGGCATCCTCGAGATCGCGCTGCAACTCAGCAAGACGAAGCTGGACCGCAAGCTTGAACGCCCGGTGCGCTTCGCGTGGTGGGGCGCGGAGGAACTGGGGCTGCTCGGCGCCGAGCACTACGTCAACTCACTCTCGTCGGACGAGCTGAACTCGATCTACGCCAACCTCAACTTCGACATGATCGGCTCGTCCAACTACGTCCGGTTCGTCTACGACGGCGACGGGTCGGCCGGGGGCGCGGCCGGTCCTCCGGGGTCGGGTGAGATCAAGCAGGTGTTCACGGACTACTTCGAGCGGCGAGACCAGGCGTGGGAGCCGACGGAGTTCGACGGACGCTCCGACTACGGTCCGTTCATCGCAGCGGGCATCCCGGCCGGCGGCGTGTTCAGCGGCGCCGACGGGATCAAGACCCCGGAGCAGGCGCAGATCTACGGCGGGACCGCGGGCGAGATCTACGACCCGTGCTACCACACCGCTTGCGACGACATCACGGCGATCAACACCAATGCCCTTCACGAACTGGGCGATGCCGCAGCGTGGGGCGTCGCTCGGCTCCTGCTGAATCCGCGCGGGCTGTTCCCGGACGGCAGCGTGGCCCCGACGGGGAAGCGAGCCGCTGCCGGTCCGACGTTCGATTCGTCGGGCCACCTGTCGCGTCGCTGACCGATAAGATCATCGGCCATGAGCGGCCGACTGATCCTCCTGGACTCCGCGAGCCTGTACTTTCGGGCCTACTTCGGGGTTCCGGACTCCTTGAAGGCCCCGGACGGCACACCAGTGAACGCCGTCCGGGGCCTTCTGGACTTCGTCGCCACCCTCTCGGCGCAGTACGAACCGACCAGCATCGTGGCGTGCTGGGACGACGACTGGCGACCGCAGTGGCGCGTCGACCTCCTCCCCAGCTACAAGGCGCACCGCGTGGTGGAAGAGACGGCAGGAGTCGATGTAGAGGAGACCCCCGACACGCTCGCTCCGCAGGTTCCGATCATCGCCGACGCACTCGAACTGCTCGGGATCCCCGTCGTCGGGGCGCCTGCGGCGGAGGCCGACGACGTCATCGGCACGCTCGTGCACCGCTGGGACGGCCCGATCGACGTGGTCACCGGCGATCGCGACCTCTTCCAGGTCGTCGACGACGCCCGCGATGTTCGCGTTCTCTACACCGCGAGGGGCGTCGGCAAGCACGACGTCGTGGACGCCGCGTGGGTGCGCGCCAAGTACGCGATCGAGCCGCAGCAGTACGTCGACTTCGCCGTGATGCGCGGCGACGCGTCCGACGGGCTGCCTGGCGTCGCCGGCATCGGCGAGAAGACGGCAGCGACCCTGCTGGCCGATTTCGGTGATCTGGACGGGATCCTCGCCGCCGCGGCCGACGACAGCTCGTCGCTGCGGCCGCGCGTCCGTCAGTCCATCCTCGACTCCTCCGACTACATCAGGAACGCCCGTGAGGTCGTCAAGGTGCGCCCTGATCTCGATCTCGATGCACCGCAGACCCTGGCACCGCTGAGTGACGGGGAGGTGGAGGCGTTCGCCGAGTTCGGGAAGCGCTGGGGCCTCGGCGGCGCCGCCGACCGTGTCCTCGCCACCCGCCACCCGCGGTCCTAGGCGCTCCGCGCAGGTACTCGAGCAGCTGTGACGGACTAGAGGGTCGAGGAGGCCCGAGGAACCAGGGCCGTATCGAGACCAGGTTGGGTCAGCTGGTCGCTCTCCATCGCGGCTACGCCCCTTTTGCGATGGCTCCATGTCGGTCGCTGAGCGACCTCCTACTCGACCACCTAGGACCGGGTAGGTGGTCGAGTAGCGGCGAGCCCGCCGTAGGTGGTCGAGTAGGCCCGAGGAACGAGGGGCAATGGAGCCGTGGCCTCCGCTAGCGTTCCGGCCTACTCGACCAGCTTCCGGGTGCTGTGCACAAGGGCCGGAAAGTGTCGGTGGCCTTCTCTAGATTAGGAACATGATCGAGAGCACCCCGGACGCGCAGGTGGCCTTCATGGCCGGACTGC
>NZ_RQJX01000019.1 GCF_003850045.1 Aeromicrobium camelliae
GATGAAACGACTCATCGCCCGAGAACTCCACGGAGCACTCAAAGCCGACCTCAAAGCACTTGACGCACTATAGGAACGTCCAGATCTCGGTAAGTGGTCGCTGAGCGACCTCCTACGGCCGCGATAGGTGGTCGAGTAGCGCGAGGAACGAGGGGCAATGGAGCCGTGGCAACGAGGGCGATGGCTCCATGTCGGTCGCTGACCACCTCTGCCCGGGTGAGTGACGGTCGGTCAGCTGACGAGTCGGGCGGCGGCGATCGCGAGGTCGATACGGGCGAGGGCGGTCCCGGGACGAGGATCGTCGATCGCCAGGATCACGACACGTCGGTCCCCGATCGTGAGGCTGAGCGGCAGATCCTTGTGCGCCTGCACGAGTTCGCGAACGGCGTTCGCCCAGGACGGCTCGCCCGTCGCGGACGGCTTACCGCGCGACCAGGCCGGCCTGACGGTGAGCGGATCGATCGTCGGGACGTTCGACACAGTGAATCGCTTGCCGGCGGCCTCGCAGCCGACGCTCACGATCTCGCGGCGCGTCGGACGACGACGAGACCCGAGGGCTGGGTGAAGCACCCACGTCTCCACGCGTGCTTCCGTTCGACGAATCCGGCAGTCGAGCCGCCCCCGCCGCACCCACGACCCGCCATCCCGCTGGCAGCGCCAACGCCACCTCAGTGGGATCGGCGTCGCCGTCTGGAACGACGCTCCATCCCCGCTGACGCGCCCATGCGGACCGGGACTCGGCCACCCGACGCTGCACCACCTCGGGCCCCGAGCGGGAGCGCAGCAGCCCGAGGGCGATGCCGACGGCGATGACCACCAGAATGATGCCCGCCTGCAGCGCGAAGTCCATCGACGACGTCACCGCCACCGCGGCGCACACGGCCGCGACGATGGCGACGCCGACGACGGGGAAGATCGCCTCCGAGCGGATCCAGGCGCGTTGCGGCAGCCGTGGAGCACCGGCGATCGTCTCGACCTCAGTCACGGGTTCATCATCCACCAACTCCCCGCTCACCGGACCTTCGGCCACCGGATCGAGGTCACTCCGTCGTGGAGGTGGCGCTGTCGTCGTCGGGAAGATCGCTGAGGGTGAGTTCGGTGTAGTCGCCGACCTCGATGATCGCGCCCGGTTTGAGCGTGACGATCTGCAGACCGACCGGCCGGCCGTCGTCGAACGTCACGAGCGTGACCTGCGCGTCCCGGCGCAGCTTGCTGCCCAGCGCGAAGGCGTACACGGCACCGCCGGTCGACGCCGTCGTCAGCGATGTGGTGATGCCGTCGTCGCCCTCCGTCTCGGTCGGGCCGACCTGCCGGTGCAGGTGGCCGGACAGCACGAGGTCGGCGCACCCGCGTTCGACCGTCTCGCGCGCCGAGGCGGAGCTGTGCACCATGAGCACGCCGACACGCTCGTCGGCCTCGCACGCCGTCTCGGCGAGCGCCGTGCTCTGCTCCCCGATCGCGTCGATGTTCTCGCCCTCGTTGCCGGTGTACCCGGCGGTCAGCCCCGAGCTGCGGGGGTCGCTGTCCCCGAGCAGCGCGATGCCCTCGAACTCCTCGATCTCCCCGTCGAGCACCGTGAACCCCGCGCGCTCCATCTCCTCGCGGATATAGGGCCCTTGGTCGTGATTGCCTGCGACGGCGTACACCGGATAGTCCTCGAAGGTCGTGGCGAGCGAGCGGATGCTGAAGTCCTCCCAGCTCGCGCCGTTGGACGTGTCGTCGCCGAGGTCCATGACGAACGAGATGTCGGCCCGATCGGCGATGGCCTTGGCGACCTGGTCCATCGTGATGTTGTCGTGCCGGTCAGTGACGACGAGAGCGGTGACCTCGTCGCCCTCGGGAGCGCGGATGCCGTCGACGTCCTCCACCTTCGCCGCGAGGTCGCCGTAGAACTCGACCGACTCGCTGTAGGTGGCGATGGCGCCGTCGAGCAGGGCCTTGCCGCCGGTGACCGCCGCACCCTTGGACACCTCGACGCCGCGCAGAGCGCTGGTGTCGGCGGGGATGTCGTCGAGTTCGGGGAATTCCGCTGCGATCGGCACCCATGTGACGTTGCGGCCGTCGGAGTCATGCGGCAACGCCACCCAGACCGAGGCGACGAGGACGACGGCGAGCGTGCCGCCGACCGTCGCGGTGCCGCGGCTGGGCGGCCAGGCGGCCGCCAGCTCGGCGCGGCGGTCGCGCCCGACGAGACGCCAGACCACCACGATCGCCGTCACGGCCGCGATCCCCGCGGCGAGGCCTCGCACCGCCGACTCGAGGGCCACGTCGCGCAGCTCCGCCTCGACTTTGGCGATCTCACCTTCGGGAGCCGCGGCGATCGCGGCGTCGCGCGCGAGGATCTCCTCGAAGTTCGTGATCGGGCTGTCGTGGAGCACGATCGTCGCACCGATCCCCAGGGGCGCGCCGCTGGGCAGGCGGAACTCGGGGAGCAGAGGGCCGGCCTGCACGGTGGCGTGGCCGTCGAACGTTCCACTCACGGTGGCCGCGTGGGCGCCGACCGTCACCGAACGATCGGTGTGCAGGAAGGAGGCGGCAGCGACCCAGAGGCCGACCACCAGCCCCACGAGGACGACGAGACCGATCCGCAGCGCACGACGCGCCATCACACCTCCTGCAGCCAGCGGTCGGTCGTGCCCAGTGTCGCGAGCCGTTGAGTGGCGCGGGTCAGGACGACGTAGAGGGTCCGCCAGCCGGCCGGGGACTCGGCGACGAAGGCGTCCGGCTCCACGACGAGGACACCGTCGAACTCCAGACCCTTGGTGTCGAGACCGGTCAATAGTCGGACGCGCTCGGGAGAGACGTCGCCGAGGGCGTCGCGCCACCGCCTGAGCGCTGCGTGCGGAACCACGACGGCGACCGTACCGGCGGTCTCGGCGAGCAGCCAGTCGAGCAGTTCGCGCGCGCGTCCATCCAGCTGGCCGCTCTGGACCCGCTCGTGGCGCGGGTCGACCCCTGTGCGCCGCACCGCCTCCGCGAGATCCGGACGTTCGATCGTGCGGCGAGCGACCCGGGCACCGAGCTCGTAGATCTCCGCGGAGTTGCGGTAGTTCGTGGAGAGGCGGAAGCGGTGGACGGGCTTGTCGCCGAGCGCCTCGGCGCGCGCCTGGGAGGCTTCCTCCGGCAGCGGCCAGGAGGCCTGGGCGTCGTCGCCGACGATCGTCCAGCTCGCCAGCCGGCCGCGACGGCCCAGCATGCGCCACTGCATGGGCGAGAGGTCCTGCGCCTCGTCGACGAGGATGTGCGCGAAGCTGTCGTCCTCGATGCTCGAGGTGGCGCGGAGCCGCTCCTCGGCCGCCTCGCGCTCGCGCCGCTCGAAGCTCATGAGCTGGCGTGGCGCCCCGGCGTCGAGGTCGATCTCCGGGGGGACCTCGCCGACGAGGTGGCGCAGCTCGTCGATGAGCGGCACGTCCTCGATGCGCGGAGCGCCGGTGCTCCACGTCGCGCGCAAGGTGGCGATCTCCTCGCCGCTGAGGAGGTCGCCGGCGAGCTCGCCGAGACGGTCGGGCAGCGACCGCCACAGCTCGACCGCGTCGACCTCGGGCCACCACGACTCGACGAAGTCGATGAACCGGGCGTCGCCGAGCATCGCGTCGATGAACGCGTCCTCGCCCTTCTCCAGCGCGCGCTCGGCCGTGACCTGCGACCAGAGCGCCTGGAGGACGACCCCGGGCGCTTGACGGTACACGCGGTTGTGCGGGCCCTGCTGCAGCAGCCTGCGGCGCAGCCGCTTGAGGTCAGCACCGGCGAGGTGGAGGCGCGCATCGCGGTAGAAACCGGTGAACTCGCGCGGCGCGTCCGCCACCGGTGAGCGGGACAACCGGCGCAGCACCGTGGCCATGCGGGCCGATCCCTTGACCGCCGCCGCCTCGGGCACGTCGTGCTCGTCGGCGCGGATGCCGTCGACGACCTCGCCGATCGCCCGCAGGGTCACGGCGGTCTCGCCGAGGCTCGGGAGCACGCGCTCGATGTAGTTCATGAACACCGCCGACGGTCCGACGACGAGCACGCCGCCGCGCTCGAACCGCCGGCGGTCGGTGTAGAGCAGGTAGGCGGCACGGTGCAGGGCCACGACGGTCTTACCTGTGCCCGGTCCGCCCGCGATGATCGTGGCGCCTCGGCTGGGAGCGCGGATCGCCTCGTCCTGCTCCTTCTGGATCGTCGCGACCACCGAGTGCATCGCGTCGTCGCGGGCTCGGCTGAGGCTGGCGAGCAGGGCGCCCTCGCCGGCGACCACCATGTCGTCGGGCGCGTGGTCGGCGTCGAGCAGGTCGTCCTCGATCCCGACGACACGGTCGCCGCGCGAACGGAGCACGCGACGGCGGACCACGCCGGACGGCTCCTGCGCGGTGGCGCGATAGAACAGCGAGGCGGCGGGGGCGCGCCAGTCGATCAGCAGCACCTCGCGGTCCTCGTCGCGCACGCCGATCCGGCCGATGTAACGCTTCTCGCCGTCACGGAGGTCCAGCCGACCGAAGACGAGGCCTTCATGCGCTGCGTTCAACGCCGAGAGCCGGCGCGTGGCCTGGTACACCATCGCGTCGCGCTCGACGAGGCCTCCTTCGTGACCGATGTGGCCGCGTGCCATGCCCTCGGTGACGAGGGCTCGTGCGGTGTCGGCAGAGACGTCGAGTCGCTCGTAGACGGTATCGACATAGGCCTGCTCGGCCGCGAGTTCCGCGCGCTCCTCAGGGCTGGGCAACCGATCTCCTCCACAGGGCAGTCCGAACGATCGATTGTACGCTGCCCCTCCCACACGGACCGGCTCCGAGCGCGTCGCGTCCGTTACTTCTTGCGGGTGAGGAACGCGGTCATCGCCGCTCGAGCCTCCTCGCTTCCGAACAGTTCGGCGGACTGCCGCGCCACCTGTTCCCCGTCGCGATCGATCCGGGCGACGAGGTCGGCGTTGAGCAGTCGCTTGGTCTCGCGCAGGCCCTGCGGTGATCCCTCGGCGAGTTCGCCCACCACGCCCCGTACGGCGTCCTCCAGCTCATCGTCCGGGACGGCCCGCGTGACCAGTCCGATCGTGGCCGCTTCGGCGGCTCCGAAGGTCCGCGCCGAGAGGAGAAGATCGCTCGCGGCACGCGGGGACAGGCGCGTGAGCAGGCTGAGGGAGATGACCGAGGGGGCGAGGCCGAGCCGGACCTCGGTGAGGGCGAAGTTCACCGACTCCGCCGCGACGACGACGTCGGCCGCGCCGACGAGACCCAGCCCGCCCGCGCGGACGGGTCCCGCGAGTACGACGACGACCGGCTTGGCCGAGGTGGCGATCTGTCGTTGCAGGGCGACGAGCCGCTGCGCGCCCTCCTCCATCGCGCCGTCCTTCGCCTCGGAGAGGTCGGCGCCGGAGCAGAACACCCGGTGGGCCGACCGCAGCACGACGACGCGCGCCGCATCGTCCTGCTCGGCGGCGGCAAGCCTCTCCCCCAGCTCGGTCACGAGCTGGCGACTGAGGGCGTTGCGGTTGTGCTCACTGTCGAGGGTGATCGTGGCGACCCGGTCCGCGACCTCGAGGTGGACGAGTTCGGTCATGACGCTCCTTCTTCCGCGGGCGGTCAGTAGGACTTCGGGAGGCCGAGTGAGAACTGGGCGACGAAGTTGAGGGCCATCTCGCGGCTGACGGGAGCGATGCGCGTCAGTCGCGATGCCACGAGGGACTGCACGAGACCGTACTCGGTCGCCAGTCCGTTGCCGCCGTGCGTCTGGATCGCCTGGTCCACGGCGGCGCACGCCGCCTCTCCCGCGGCGTACTTCGCCATGTTCGCCGCCTCGCCCGCCGCCAGCAGGTCGCCCTCGGCGTACAACGCGGCGGCTTTCTGGGTCAGCAGCCGGGCCATCTCGATCTCGACGTGCAGCTTGGCCAGCGGGTGCGCGATCGCCTGGTGCGCACCGATCGGCTTGCCCCACACGTCGCGCTCCTTGGCGTACGCGACCGCCTTGCGAAGCGCCCAGCGCGCCGTACCGGTCGCCATCGACGCCGCCATGATGCGCTCCGGGTTGAGGCCGGCGAACAGTTGATCGAGGCCCGCGTCCTCCTTGCCCACGAGCGCGTCCGCGGGGAGGCGGACATCGTCGAAGAACAGCGTGAACTGCTTCTCCGGGGACGTCAGCCCCATGTCGATCTCCTGCCAGGTGAACCCGCGGGCGTCGGTCGGCACCATGAACAGAGCGGGCTTGAGCTTGCCCGTCTTCGCGTCCTCGGTGCGCCCCACGACGAGCACGTGACTGGCCTCGTCGACGCCGCTGATGTAGGTCTTGCCGCCCTTGAGCACCCAGTCCGTCCCGTCGCGGCGCGCGGTCGTCGCGATGTTGTGGGAGTTGGAGCCGGCGTCGGGCTCGGTGATGCTGAACGCGTACGTCGCGCTGCCGTCGGCGAGCCCGGGGAGCCAGCGACGTCGCTGCTCCTCGGTGCCGTACTGGGCGATGACCGTGCCGACGATCGCCGGTGAGACGACCATCAGCAGCAGCGGGCAGCCGGCGGCGGCGAGTTCCTCGCAGACCGCCGCGAGGTCGCCGATCTCCCCGCCGCCACCGCCGTACTCCTCGGGGATCGAGACCCCGAGGTAGCCGAGCTTGCCGGCCTCGCTCCACAACTCGGTGGTCTTCCGCCCTTCGTTCGCGGCGGCGTAGAAGTACGACTCCCCGTACTTCCGGCCCAGGTCACGCACCGCCTGACGCAGCGCGCGGCGCTCCTCGGACTCGACGAAACCGCTCATGCCTCATCCTCCTCGATCACCGCGAGCACCGCGCCCGCTTCGACTTGCTGACCCGAACTCACCGCCAGCTCGGCGACGACGCCGTCCGTCGGCGCCGCGATGGTGTGCTGCATCTTCATGGCCTCCAGGACGACCACAGCATCGCCCTTGGCCACCTTGTCGCCGACGTCGACCGCGACCGCGGTGACCGAGGCGGGCATGGGAGCGAGCAGCGAGCCCTCCGCCACGACGTCGGCCGGGTCGACGAAGTCCGGGACGACCTCGAAGCCGAAGCCCCCGGCCGGGCCGTCGACGTCGACGACGCCGTCGCCCAGCGTCACCCGGTACGTCTCACG
Organism: Aeromicrobium camelliae; assembly: GCF_003850045.1. Taxonomy (GTDB): domain Bacteria; phylum Actinomycetota; class Actinomycetes; order Propionibacteriales; family Nocardioidaceae; genus Aeromicrobium; species Aeromicrobium camelliae. Next base: position 7,052 of record NZ_RQJX01000019.1, read on the forward strand.
GACGCCACCGTCATCGAGGATCACCCGATCGCCGTGAGCGTCAGCCACAGCAACGCCGTGGAGCCAGTCCGAGACGAGGGCGCGCCCCTCGGCGCCATACGAGACCGCGAGCTCCGTGTCACCACGGCGGTAGGTGCGAATGCGCGGCTGACTCGGCACGTTCCGCCAGGCCGCGGGTATCCGCGACATCACCCTCGCCCGCGCGGCGGTCTGCGTCGCCTGACCGATGGCCGCGGCCAGAGCTGCCTTGCGGACGACACGGTCGTCGTTCGCGGCCGACCAGGTCTCGAGGCGTTCGTCGAGCAGCGCTGTACTGAGGCGCGCCGCCACGAAGTCCGCATCGTTGAGGATCGCGCGCAACAACTCGAGGTTGGTGGTGAGGCCGTGGACCCGGGCGCGGCGCAGGGCGCCGTCGAGCATGCGGAGCGCCGCCTGGCGGTCCGGGCCGTACGCGACGATCTTGGCGAGCATCGCGTCGTAGTGGATGCCGACCTGGCTGCCCGGCTCGACACCCGAGTCGATGCGCACACCGTGGCCCTCGGGCACGGTGAAGCGTGCCCCGTCGAGGTCGAAAGCCCGGATGGTCCCGGTCTGCGGCGCCCAGTCGTCGCCCGGGTCCTCCGCGTAGAGACGGACCTCGACCGCGTGCCCGGAGGACTCAGGGGCGTCACCGGGCAGGGGCTGACCTTCGGCGACCGCGATCTGCAGCGCCACCAGGTCCAGGCCGGTGACGCACTCGGTCACCGGATGTTCGACCTGCAGCCGGGTGTTCATCTCGAGGAAGAACACCCGGTCGCCGTCCACGAGGAACTCCACCGTGCCGGCGCCGCGGTAGCCGACCGCTTCCGCCGCCGCCCGGGCGGCGATGTGCAGCGTCGTGCGCGCCTTGTCCGAGAGGTCCGGCGCCGGAGCTTCCTCGACGACCTTCTGATGCCGCCGCTGGGTCGAGCAGTCCCGGTCGCCCACGACCCAGGTCCGTCCGTGCGTGTCGCTGAGCACCTGCACCTCGACGTGACGCGCCCGAGGCAGGTACGGCTCGACGAACACCGTGCCGTCGCCGAAGGCCGATCGCGCCTCGGCCTCCGCCGTGGCGAGTTCCGCGTCGAGCTCGTCGAGCGACTCCACGACGCGCATCCCTCGGCCACCGCCGCCTGCCGACGCCTTGACCAGGAGCGGGAACTCCGCCGGGGTGATGCCGTCCAGGTCGACGTCGAGGATCGGCACGCCCGCGCGAGCCATGATCTGCTTGGCCCGGATCTTGCTGCCCATCGCCTCGATCGACTCGGGTGTGGGGCCGATCCAGGTGAGGCCGGCGTCCTCGACCGCCCGCGCGAAGTCGGCGTTCTCGGACAGGAACCCGTACCCGGGGTGGATCGCGTCGGCACCGGCACGACGTGCGGCGTCGATGACGAGGTCACCGCGCAAGTAGGTGTCGGCGGGCGCGTCGCCGGGAAGCCGGACGGCCCGGTCGGCCTCGTGCACGAACGGCGCGTCAGCGTCGGCGTCGGAGTGGACGGCGACGGTCGCGATACCGAGGTCGCGGCAGGTGCGGAACACCCGGCGGGCGATCTCGCCGCGGTTGGCGACCAGCACGCTGCGGATCATCGTCGTCCTCCTCGTGAGGCGGTCTGGTGCGGAGAGAAGAGTGCGATCACTCGGCGGCTGCGACGGCTCATAGGCGGAACACCCCGTAGCCGCGGGCGCCCTCGACGGGCGCGTTGTGGATGGCCGAGAGGCAGATACCGAGGACCGTGCGGGTGTCCCGCGGGTCGATGACGCCGTCGTCGTAGCCGAGCCCGGACGTGAAGTACGCGAGCGACTCGTTCTCGATCTGCTGCTCGACGAAGGCGCGCATCTGCGCGTCGCCCTCCTCGTCGTACGGCTGTCCCTTGGCCTCGGCCGCCTGCCGAGCGACGATCGAGATGACGCCGGCGAGCTGCGCCGGGCCCATGACGGCGGACTTCGCGCCGGTCCAGCTGAACATGAACCGCGGGTCGTACGCGCGGCCGCTCATCCCGTAGTTGCCCGCGCCGTACGAGGCGCCGAGCACGACGGAGATGTGCGGGACCTGCGAGTTCGAGACCGCGTTGATCATCTGGGCGCCGTGCTTGATGATGCCGCCCTGCTCGTACTCCGCGCCGACCATGTAGCCGGTCGTGTTGTGCAGGAACAGCAGCGGAGTGTCGACCTGGTTCGCGAGCTGGATGAACTGCGCGGCCTTCTGGGCCTCCGCGCTGAACAGGACGCCCTGCGCGTTCGCGAGGATGCCCACCGGGTAGCCGTGCACCTGCGCGAAACCGGTCACCAGGCTCGGCCCGTACAGCGGTTTGAACTCGTCGAACTCGCTGCCGTCGACGAGGCGGGCGATGACCTCGCGCGGGTCGAAGGGGATCTTGAGGTCCGTGGGGACGATGCCGAGCAGCTCCTCCGGGTCGAACAGTGGCTCGGCGTAGTCGACGGCCGGTGCCGGCCCGTGCTTGCGCCAGTTGAGCCGCCGCACGATCTGGCGGCCGAGCCGGATGGCGTCCCGCTCGTCGACGGCGAGGTAGTCGGCGAGCCCGGACTGCCGTGCGTGCATCTCGGCGCCGCCGAGCGATTCGTCATCGGCTTCCTCACCGGTGGCCATTTTGACCAGCGGCGGGCCCCCGAGGAACACCTTCGCGCCCTCCTTGACCATCACGACGTAGTCGCTCATGCCCGGGATGTACGCGCCGCCGGCGGTGGAGTTGCCGAAGACGAGGGCGATCGTCGGGCGCCGGTCCGCGCTGGCCTCGGTGAGGTTGCGGAAGGACTTGCCGCCGGGGATGAAGATGTCCTTCTGAGTCGGCAGATCGGCCCCGCCGGATTCGACGAGGTTGATCGTCGGCAGGCGGTTCTCGGCGGCGATCTGCGCGGCGCGGAACCCTTTCTTGACGGTGACCGGATTGCTGGAACCACCCTTCACCGTCGGGTCGTTGGCGACGATCATGCACTCGACGCCCTCGACGACGCCGATGCCGGTGACGATCGATCCGCCGACCGCGAAGTCCGTGCCCCAACCGGCCAGCGCGCCCAGTTCGAGGAACGGCGAGTCGGGGTCGAGAAGGAGTTCGATGCGCTCGCGGGCGGTGAGTTTTCCTCGCCGGTGGTGGCGCTCGACGTACCGCTCTCCGCCGCCGGCGAGCGCTTTCGCGTGCTGCTCGGCGAGGTCGGCGACGCGTTCGAGCATCGCGCTGCGGTTCTCCTCGAACGCCGGTGACGTCGGCTCGATCGCGGTCTTCATGGCATCTCCTCCGTCGTCGGCTCGTGCTGTGTGCGCGGCATCAGTACCCCAGCAACTTCGCGGCCAGATCGTTGAGCACTTCGGTGGCACCGCCCCCGATGCCGAGCAGGCGGGCGTCGCGGTAGTGCCGGTCGATCTCCGACTCGCGCATGTAACCCATGCCGCCGAAGATCTGCACCGCCTCGTTCACCACCCATTCGACGGCTTCGACGGCCTGGTTCTTGGCGATCGCAGCGTCGAGGATGAGCTGCGGGTCGGTCGTGTCCCCGCTGTCGGCGGCTCGTTCGACCGCCCGGCGCGTCAAGGCGCGCGCGGCTTCGGTCCGCCGGTGCATGTCGACGAGCTTGTGCCGGATCACTTGTCGGCTGATGAGCGGACGGCCGAATGTCTCCCGCTCTCGGGCGTAGCCGACCGCGAGGTCGAGGGCGCGCTGGCAGGTGGCGTAGGCCTGCACCGCGAGCGACAGCCGCTCGGTGACGAACTGCTGCATCACGAGGTAGAAGCCGCCGTTCTCCTCGCCGACGAGGTTGGCGGCCGGGACCCGGACGTCGTCGAAGGCGAGTTCTCCGGTGTCCGAGCAGTGCCAGCCCATCTTGCGCAGGTTCCGGCTGACCGAGAAGCCCGGCGTGTCCGTGTCGATCACGATGAGGCTGATGCCACCGTGTCCCGGATCGCCCGTGCGGACCGCAGTCGTCACGAAGTCGGCGCGGACGCTGGAGGTGATGAAGGTCTTGGCGCCGTTGACGACGTAGTGGTCGCCGTCGCGTACCGCTCGGGTGCTGATGCCAGCGACGTTGGAGCCGCCTCCGGGCTCGGTGATGCCGAGCGACCCGATCAGTTGACCGGCGAGAGTGGGGCGCACGTACCGGTCGATGAGCTCGCGATCGCCTGTGTCGACGATGTGCGGGAGGGCGATGCCGTGCGTGTAGAGGGAGGCCAGCAGCCCCGTCGAGCCACCGTTCTCGACGATCGCCTCGGAGACGATCGAGATGTCGATGAGATCGCCGCCGTCGCCACCGACCGACTCGTCGAAGCCGATGCCGAGGAAGCCGGCTTCGGCCGTCTCGCGGTGCAACGACCGCGGCAGCTGACCGTCGTCTTCCCACTGCGGAAGGTGCGGGGCGATGCGGTCGCGGGTGAACGCCGCCACCGCTTGGCGCAGGGCGATCCGCTCCGGCGTAGCCCATCGATCGGTCATCGGATTCTCCTCACCCTCACACGAGGAGTTCGCGGGGAATGTCGACGAGCCGGGCGCGGAGCCACTCACCGACGGCCTTGGCCTGCGGATCGAAACGCGTCGACGACGCGACACCGTCGCCGAGCAGCCCGTCGATGACGACGTTGACGGCCGCGAGGTTCGGCAACGGGTGGACGGTCACGGGCAGCCCGGCAGCTTCGGGCAGCAGTTCGCGCACCCGAGCGGCGTCGAGCGTGTCGGCGAGCCAGGCGAAGGCATCGGCCCGGCGGGGGTGGTCGGCCGGGATCCAGACGCCCACGTTGGCCGCGCCGCCCTTGTCGCCGGAGCGCGCGTAGGCGAGCCGGCCCAACGCCTTGCGCACGGTCTCGCCGAGTGGTGCAGATTCGTGGCCCTCCGGGCTGCCGTACCGCGAATCTGCACCACTCGCGGGGGACGGCGAGGTGTCGGATGCGGCGTGTTCCGGGGGCGGGATGTCGATGCGGGTGCCGTCGGCGAGCACCACGACGTGCGGCACGTCCGACTGGGGCAGGTAGACCGCGCGATAGATGCCGAACGGCGACGCGGCACTGGGCGGGGCGGTGACATGGAAGCCCGGGTACGAGGCGAGGGCGAGTTCGACCGCCGCGCCGCTGAACGCCCTGCCCGCTGCCGCGGGATCGCTGCTCTTGACGTGGCAGCGCAGGAGAGCCGCGGCTTCGGGCTCGGTGGCGGGGTCGGGCCGGTCGGTGCGGACCAGTTCCCACGAGATCTCGTCGATCGCGACGCCGCGGAGCGCGTCCTCGAGTTGGGCGCGCACCCACGCTGCCTTCTGCTCGATGTCGAGGCCGGTGAGGACGAACTCGACCTGGTTGCGGAAGCCGCCGAGACTGTTGAGTGCGACCTTGGTCGTGGGCGGCGGAGCCTCTCCCCGGACGCCACTGATGCGCACCCGATCGTCGCCGTCCTGCTCGAGACGGATGGTGTCGAGGCGGGTCGCGACGTCGGGGTTGAGATAGACCGGACCGCCGATCTCGTACACGAGCTGGGCGGTGACGGTGTCGACGGTGACGGCTCCCCCGGTGCCCGGGTGCTTGGTGATGACGCTCGTGCCGTCCTCGGCCACCTCCGCGATCGGAAAACCGAGCGGGCGGCTCGTGTCGATGTCGGCGAACCCGGAGAAGTTGCCGCCGGTGGCCTGCGCCCCGCATTCGACGACGTGCCCGGCCACGACCGCCCCGGCCAGCCGGTCCACGTCCTCGCGGCCCCACCCGAACTCGGCGATCGCCGGGCCGACGACCACGGACGCATCGGTGACCCGGCCGGTCACGACGATGTCGGCACCGTGGCGCAGCGCCTCGGCGATGCCGAAGGCGCCGAGATAGGCGTTGGCGGTCAGCGCCCCGTCCCACCCGTACCCGCCGGCCTTCGCGACCAGGTCGTCGCCTTCGACATGCGCGACGACCACCTCGACGCCCTGCTCCGCCGCCACCTCGCGGACGCGCTGCGCGAGGCCGGCGGGATTGAGGCCGCCGGCGTTCGCGACGATGCGCACCCCGCGTACCTTGGCGAGGGCGAGGCAGTCGGACAGCTGACGCAGGAAAGTCCTGGCGTAGCCGAGGTCGGCGTCCTTCATCCGGTCCTTGCCGAGGATGAGCATCGTCAGCTCGGCCAGGTAGTCGCCAGTCAGGTAGTCCAACGGGCCGCCCTCGAGCATCTCGCGCATCGCCGACAGCCGGTCGCCGTAGAAGCCCGAACAGTTGCCCACGCGGATGGTTCGCACGCGCTCAGCCTTCCGCGGATCTCACAAACAGTCAACCCTGCTTGTTTTTTCTTAGCCCCCTACCGCGTGGACAAGCGCGCTCGGCCTGCCGCCGCTTCTCACCTAGCCTGGATTCATGAACGACGCGCAGACGTGGACCGTGATCGGCAGTCTCGTCACGCTCATGCTCGCGTTCACGGCCCTCAGGTCGGCATGTTCAGCCACCCGCTCGACGCTCGGTTCGACGCGCTCACCACGCTCGTGACTGTCAGGTTCGAGCAGGTCGATGGGCGCTTCGAGCACGTCGAGAAGCGCCTCGACCGCATCGAGCACCGGGTCGACAATCTCGACCGCGACGTCACCGCCATCACCCGTCGACTCATGGGCGGCGCGGAGGACTGATCGCCTGGAGTCATCCCGTGGGATGACTCCAGCACCGCTTCTCCTCCTCCGGAGGCACGCGGCTTCCACCTCATGGCCGACGAAGCGAGGGGTCCGGAATTTCTACGGTCGAGTTATGACTCAGACCTCTGCCACCCACTCCCCCTCGGCAACGGCCGACGGCATCGCCGCGCGCGCCCGGGCGCTGACCAAGACCTACGGCCGCGGCGCCACCGAAGTGCAGGCCCTGCGCGGGGTCGACCTCGACCTCCCGGCCGGTCGCTTCACCGCCATCATGGGCCCGTCCGGCTCCGGCAAGTCGACGCTCATGCACTGCCTGGCCGGACTGGACACGCCCACCTCCGGTGAGGTGACCGTCGGCGGCCAGCAGCTCGAGCGCCTCGACGACACCGCGCTCACCCGCTTCCGCCGCGACCACATCGGGTTCGTCTTCCAGGCGTTCAACCTGCTGCCGATGCTGACCGCCGAGCAGAACATCCTGCTCCCGATCGACCTCTCCGGACGCAAGCTGAACGCCTCGACCCAACATCGGTTCGACGACGTCGTCGACGTCCTGGGCATCCGTGAACGCCTCGGGCACCGGCCGAGCGAACTCTCCGGCGGGCAGCAGCAGCGCGTCGCCATCGCCCGCGCCCTGGTCACCGAGCCGGACATCGTCTTCGCCGACGAGCCCACCGGCAACCTCGACAGCGAGTCGTCACGCGAGGTGCTCGACTTCCTGCGTCGCTCGTGCCGCGAGTTCGGCCAGACGGTCGTCATGGTGACGCACGAGATCGACGCGGCATCGTACGCCGACGACGTCCTCGTGCTCGCCGACGGCCAGATCCGCGCACATCTGGAACGCCCGACGTCCGAGACCCTCGTGTCGGCGCTGCAGGGGGTGCGCGCCTGATGCGCACCGTCACGCTGGCGTCGCTGCGGCTCTACACGCGCCGCTATGTCGCTGCCTTCCTCGCGGTCGCCATCGGCGTCGCGTTCATCATCACCATCGGCGCCCTCAACGCCTCGGCCAAGGACGGTCTGACCGCCGGTGCGGGCCAGCCTTACCGCGGCTCGACCCTCGTGGCCTCGGACGTCTACGAGGTCGCGGACGCTCGCACGATCGTCGAAGCCGTCGAGGCCGACGGCGGGGCGGCCACCGTGCTCGGCTACGCGATGGAGCCCTTGCGGGCCGGCGCGTCCAACGGCGACTCGACGATCGGCGTCGTCGCCGACGACGCGGCGCTGCGATGGCAGGAACTGGTGGGCGGCTCCTGGCCGCGCGCACCGGGCGAGGTCCTGGTCGACGAACAGGCCGCGAAGAGCAACAACGTCTCAGCCGGTGACACCGTGCAGATCGGCGGACGAGAGTTCGACGTCGTCGGAGTCGCCAGCGCAGGCGAGGCCCTGACCAGTTCGGACTTCTATGGCCTGTGGGCGGACGTCAGCACCTTCGAGAAGAGCCTGTGGATCGACTCGCTTCCCCTGAGGGGCATCGAGGAGGGCGCTATCACCTCCGTGGCGCCTGAGGCCGTCGTGATGTCGACCGACGATCACGTGCGCGAACTGCAGGCCGAGATCACCCGGGGAGCGGACACGTTGACGCTCATGCTGCTGGTCTTCGTGACGGTGGCCCTCACTGTCGCGGCGATCGTCATCGCGAACACCTTCTCGATCCTCTTCGCTCAACGCACTTCCGACATCGCGATGTTGCGCTGCGTGGGTGCGACGCGGGCGCAGGTGCGTCGTTCGGTGCGCCTCGAGGCGTTGGCCATCGCGATCGCCTCCTCGGTCGTCGGACTGCTGGCCGGTGTCGGCTTCGGGTACGGGGTCGTGGCTGTCATCCGGTCGTTGTTCCCGGCCGTGGGTCTCGGCGACGCTGCCGTCGCACCGCTGTGGTTCGTCGCGGCCTTCGCGGTCGGGGTCATCGTCACCGTCGCCGCCGCGTGGCTTCCCACCCGCGCCACGACCCGCATCAGTCCGCTCGCCGCGATGCGACCGGCTGGAGACAGCGACGTCCGCACGACGGCAGGCAAGGTGCGCGTCGCGATCGGGGCGATACTGCTCGCGGCGGGCGCGGTGCTCCTCGCGCTCGCGGTCGCCGGGGCCAACGTGGTGGCCATGCTCGGCGGCGGCGTGCTCTTCTTCGTGAGCGTGCTCGTCCTCGGCCCGGTGATCGTCCCGCCGCTGATCCGCCTGGCCGGAAAAGTCGCCGGCCCGCTCACGGGAGCCACCGGACGGATCGCGACCGACAACGCGATCCGGAATCCGAAACGCACAGCCACGACCACCTCGGCGCTGCTCGTCGGCGTGACCCTGACGAGCGCCGTCGTGGTGGGAATGTCAAGCGCCGGGGCCGCTGTGGACGAGGAGAGCCGCGCGAGTTATCCGATCGACGCGGCGCTGACCTCACCGAGCCCGTTGCGCGCCGACGCCCTCGACCGGGTGCTCGCGGTGCCGGGTGTCGAGGAGGCGGTGGCGCTCGACGGAGTCACCGTCACCGTGGACGGAGTTGCCACGCCGGTCGTCGGGCTCCCACGCGACACCAGCGTGATCGATGGCGACCGCAGCACGTTGCCGGGCGAAGCGGAGATCGCCCTGCCGTTCGAGATCCTCGACGAGCTCGGCTGGCCCGAGACCGTGACCGTCGAAGCGGGCGGCCGGACGATCGAGCTGCGACCGACCGAGAGCTCCAGCCCCTGGGGCCCGACTCCCGTCGTGGACACCGGCACGCTGCGTTTCCTCACCGAGCGCGCTGAACCGCTCGCCCTGTGGATGCGCACGGACGACGGCACCGACGTCAACGACCTTGTCGGCGACCTCGAGGCCGTGGCCACGAGCCTGGACGCGACCCTGTTCTCCACCATCGAGAAGCAGGACTTCATCGCGACACAGTTGTCGGTGATGACCGCCGTCGTCGTCGGCCTGCTCGGCATCGCGGTGCTCATCGCGTTGGTCGGCATCGGCAGCACGCTGGGGTTGTCGGTGCTGGAACGCCGCCGTGAGAACGCGCTGCTTCGCGCGCTCGGCGTCACCCGACGTCAGCTGCGCGCCACGCTCGTGGTGGAAGCGCTCCTGCTCGCCGGAGCGGCGGCCGTGCTCGGGGTGGCGATCGGAACGTTCTTCGGCTGGATCGGCGTCAAGGTGATGATCGAGCAGATGGTCTCCTCGGGCTCCGTGCTCGCCATTCCCGTCGGCCAACTGGCCGCCATCGTCGCCATCGCGGCCGTGGCCGGGGTCTTCGCGTCGGTATTGCCCTCCCGCAAGGCGGCCCGCACGGCACCCGCCGCCGGTCTCACCCTCGAGTAGGCCCCAGATGTGCGCGCCATTCGTTGACGGGAGTACGGCTCCGTTGACGGATGGCGCGCACATCCCGATAATTCAACACGACGCTCATCCGGTGCATCGCGGGCGTTCAGATCACCCGGTCCGGGACCGTGCGCGTGCTCGGCGAGCCAGCCGGGACGCCGGCGAATCGCGCGCACGTCGGCTACGTGACCCAGGCAAGTTCGGTGTACCCCGATCTGACGGTCGAACAGAACCTGCGCTTCTTCGCCGACCTCGCGAGCGCCGACCGCGACCGCGTCGCCCAGGTCCTGAGCGCGGTCGACCTGACCGACCAGCGACGCGCACTCGTCGGCAACCTCTCGGGCGGACAGCGCACCCGCGTCTCGCTCGCCGCCGCCCTCGTCGCCCGGCCGCAGGTCTACCTCCTCGACGAACCCACCGTCGGGTTGGATCCGGTCCTGCGCCGCGACCTGTGGCAGCTGTTCGCCGAGCTCGCCCGCGACGATGCCACCTTGCTCGTGTCCAGCCACGTGATGGACGAGGCCGCGCGCTGCGACCGGGTCCTCCTCCTGCGCGAGGGCCGGCTCATCGCCGACGCCACACCGGGCGAGTTGCGCGCTGAAGCCGGCACCGACGACCTTGACGAAGCGTTCTTGCGGATCGCAGAACGGGAGGCGGCCTGATGTCCCGGACTTTCGCCATGACCCGGCGCGTCCTTCAGCAGCTGTCGCACGACGCACGCAGCATCGTGCTGATCCTCGCGATGCCGTCGGTGCTGCTGGTGGTCTTCCGGTATGTCTATGACAGCCAGCCGCAGGTCTTCGACCGCATCGGGCCGCAGATGATCGGCCTGTTCCCCTTCATCATCATGTTCCTCGTCACCTCGGTGACGATGGTGCGCGAGCGGACGTCCGGAACGCTCGAGCGACTGCTGACCACCCCGCTCGCCCGTGGGGAGCTGATCGGCGGTTACGCCCTCGCGTTCGCCGCCGCGGCACTCGTGCAGGCCTCCCTCACGAGTGCCTTCGCGCTCGGGGTGCTGGGGCTCGACATCGAACTGCCGTGGGCGCTGCTGGCGTTCGCGGTCCTCGGGGCCGTGGTGGGCACGGCACTCGGGCTGCTGGCCTCGGCGTTCGCTCGCACGGAGTTCCAGGCCGTGCAGTTCATGCCGCTCGTCATCGTGCCGCAGATCCTCCTGTGCGGCCTGCTCATCGCGCGCGATCAGATGCCCGACGTCCTCTACGGCCTCTCGTGGGCGCTCCCGATGAGCTACGCCACCGACGCGTTCACCGAGCTCACGACGTCGGACGCGTTCAGCGGCGAGCTGCTCGTGGATCTGCTGGCTCTCGTCGGGTTCGCGCTCGCGGCCGTGCTCGGCGCCTCGCTCACCCTGCGCCGGCGCTCCGCGTGAGCTCCCCACGGCGAAGGGGTCGGCCGCGCGCCGACGAGACGGTCGACCGCCGCGCCGCGATTCTCCAGGCCGCACGACGCAGGTTCGCCGTCCGGGGGTTCGCCGGGACGACGGTTCGAGCGATCGCGGCCGATGCCGGCGTCGATCCGAGTCTCGTCGCGCACTACTTCGGCACCAAGCAGCAGTTGCTCGTCGCATCGCTCGAACTGCCGGTCAATCCATTGGAGAAGCTGGCCGGCGTGGTCCATGACGGTGTGCCGGGCCTCGGCGAGCGCCTGGTGCGGACGTTCGTCAGCTCGTGGGACCCGCACCGGGAGGTCATTGCCACGCTGATCCGCGGAGCGATGGCCGGCGACGACGCCCACCCGCCGATCCTCCTGGTCCCGCGCGACGTGCTGATCGCGACCCTGAGCGAGGTCATCGACGGCACCGACCGCGAGGTGCGGGCGGAGTTGATCGCCTCACAGGTGGTCGGCCTGGCGACCCTGCGCTACGTCGTCGCTGTCGAGCCGCTGGCGTCCGCGCCCGTCGACGAGGTGGTGCGCTGGTACGCCCCCGCCATCCAGTCCGTCGCCGACAATCCCGCCTGAGGAGACCCCAGATTTGCGCGCCATCCGTCAACCGACGGGGGTCTGGGTCAGCGGATTGGGCGCAAATCTGGGTCAGCCCTCGGCGTGGATGGACTGGTCGGTGTCGGTGAGCGGCTTGCCGGTGCCTCCCCAGCGCAACGCGACGAGCTCGGCCGCCACCGCCACGGCCGTCTCCTCCGGGGTGCGTCCCCGCAGGTCGAGGCCGATCGGGCTGTGGAGGCGGGCGAGCAGATCCGGCCCGAGTCCGGCCTCGCGCAGCCGCTCCATGCGTTCGTCGTGCGTGCGGCGCGAGCCCATGGCGCCGATGTAGAAGGGGCGCTGCGACCCTTCCAACCGCAGAGCGACGTCGAGCAGCGGCACGTCGAACTTCGGGTCGTGGGTCAGTACGCAGATGACCGTGCGGTTGTCGATCCGGCCGGCGTCGACCTCGGCCTTGAGGTAGCGGTGCGGCCAGGCGACCACGACTTCCTCGGCGGCGGGGAAGCGCGCGTCGGTGGCGAAGACCGGCCGGGCGTCGCAGACCGTGACTCGGTAGCCGAGGAAGGCGCCCTGGCGGGCGACGGCGGCGGCGTAGTCGATGGCGCCGAAGACGATCATCCGCGGGCGCGGCTGGAAGGACGAGACGAACAGCTGCATCTCGGTCTCCATGCGCTGGCCCTCCGGCCCGTAGCGCAGCAGTTGCGAGCGCCCGGCTTCGAGCAGCCCGTGGGCGTCGTCGAGCACCGCATCATCAGCCCGCGCGGAGCCGAGCGACCCCTCCGCACCGTCAGGGCGGATCACGAGGTGGCGCCCGACGCGCTCGGGGTCCGGGTGGGCGACGACGGTGGCGACCGCGACCGGACGGCCCGCCGCGACGTCCTCCGCGATGCCGCCGAGCTCAGGGAAGGTGCGCTGGTCGACCGGCTCGACGAAGACGTCGACGATACCGCCGCAGGTCAGGCCGACGGCGAAGGCCTGATCATCGCTGTAGCCGTAGCGACGCAGGGCGGGACGGCGGTCGGCCACGACGGCCTGGGCGAGCTCGTAGACGTCGCCCTCCACACAACCACCGGATACGGAACCGACCACCGTCTCGTCCGGCAGCACCACCATCGCGGCGCCGGGTTGCCGCGGCGCCGACCGCGCCGTGCCCACCACGGTGGCGAGGCCGACCGTCGCGCCGGTCTCCCACGCCCGGACGAGGTCAGTGAGGATGTCGTGCATCGTTCTCCCTCCTCATGCTCGCGCCGCCAGCTCCAGGACCTCGGCGAGCGTCGCGAGCGAATGGCCCGCGACGAGCTGGTCCACGGACGGCAGCGCGGCCGCGATTCCCGACTGGATCGGCTCGTAGCCCGCCTTGCCCCGGTGCGGATTGGCCCAGACGACGCGGTGCGCGAGGCGGTGGAGCTGCGCGACCTGCTCGCCCAACAGCTGCGCGTCGCCGCGCTCCCACCCGTCGCTGGCGATGATGACGACAGCCCCGCGCGCGACGCCGCGCCGTCCCCACCGGTCGCCGAAGGCGCGCAGCATGTCGCCGAGTCGCGTGCCACCGGACCAGTCCGGGACGAGTTCCCCGGCGGCCGCGAGCGCGCGGTCCGGGTCCTGCAGGCGCAGCGCCGGGGTGATGCGCGTCAGCCGGGTGCCCATCGTGAACACCTCGGTGGTGCGCGGCGCCGACTGGAAGGACCGGTGGGCGAGTCGCAGGTAGCTGTCGGCGTACGGCTTCATCGAGCCCGAGACGTCGATGAGCCACACGACCCGCCGCGGGCGCGGGCGCCGCTCGCGGCGCAGGAGCGGCCCGGGCTCACCGCCGCGTCGCAACTGCTCGCGTGCGGTGCGGTTGAGGTCGATCGAGCCTCGATGACTCGGCGCGGTGCGGTGCCCGCGTCGTTGCGGCGGGCGGGCGGGCAACGCCGCGAAGGCGCGTGCCAGCTCCCGCCGTTCACGTGCGTCGAGGGCGGCGACGTCGCGATGCGCGAGCCGTTCGCGTGCCGAGGCGAGCGCCGGCGCGTCGGCGGCGTCGCCGTCGTCCCCGGACGCGGCGTCATCGGCGCCGAGACCGAGCGGCCGCTCGACCGTGACCGTCATCGGGTTCATCCGCTCCCCCACACCGGTCTCACCGAACCAGCGCGCGAACACGCGGTCGTAGACGGGGAGCTGGGCGGGGTCGTCGCAGAGCGTGGCGCGGCCCGCTCGGTACACGTCTTCGCGTGCGCCGACGTCGAGCAGCCCGACCGCCTCGATGAAGTCGGTGGAGGTGGCCGATCGGATTCCCGCCGACCGCAACGCACGGACGAAGCCGACGAGCCGGTCGATCTCGTCGCGCCGATCGGAGGCCAGCGACTCAGCCACGCACCGTCGCCTCCACGAACGCGCGGACTTGATCGCCGTCCTCGCGGTACTTGCAGACCACGCCGACGGTGGCGGCTGCTGCGTCCACGTCGAGGTCGTCGTGGCCGAGCTGGTGCAGAGCGCGCGCCCAGTCGAGCGTCTCGGCGACGCCCGGAGCGCGGATGAGACCGACTTCGGAGCGCAGACCTTGGACCACCTCGACGATCCGGGTGGCGAGCTTCTCGCTGACGTCAGGCATCCGCGCGCGGACGATGGCGATCTCGCGTTCGAGCGTGGGGTGCTCGAGCCAGTGGTAGAGGCAGCGGCGTTTGAGCGCGTCGTGCAGGTCGCGGGTGCGGTTGGAGGTCAGCACGACGATCGGCGGCTGGGGTGCGCTGATCGTGCCGAGCTCGGGGACCGAGACGCGGTAGGTCGACAGCACCTCGAGCAACAGCGCCTCGAACTCGTCGTCGGCGCGATCGACCTCGTCGACGAGCAGCACGGCGGGCGACTCGCGCAGCGCCCGCACGACCGGACGTGCCAGGAGGAAGCGCTCGTCGTAGAGGGAGTCCTCGACGGCCTGCGGATCGTCCACGCCGCCGGCGGCTTCCAGCGTGCGCAGGTGGAGGATCTGGCGAGCGAAGTCCCAGTCGTAGAGCGCCTGCCGGGCATCGATGCCCTCGTAGCACTGCAAGCGGATGAGCGGCAGCTCGAAGGCGTCGGCGAGCGCCTCGGCCAGCGCGGTCTTGCCGGTGCCGGGGTCGCCCTCGAGCAGCAGCGGGCGCTGCATCGTCAAGGCGAGGTAGCCGACGGTCGTCAGGTCGGTGTCGGCGAGATATCCGGTCGAGGCGAGCCGGTGCGCCAGCTCGGTCACGTCGTGTACCGCGGTCATGGCGCCAGCCTAGGGTCGAGGTCCTCCGGACCGTCCTTGTCGAGGCCGGTGGCGAGATCGCCGCACTCGATCAGCTCGACATCGTGCGAGGCGAGATAGCGGCGGGCGCCCTCGTCGCCATCACCGTCGGCGAGCTCGGGCCAGTGGTCGCGGCCGAGCAGCACCGGGTGCCCGGGCCGGTCGCGATAGGCGGCGCGGGCGAGGACGGAGGGCCCGGTGGCCCGGGCGAGCACCCGCGCGACGACGTCCGCACCCACGTCAGGCAGGTCGACGAGATGGACGAGCGCCGCGTCGACGGATTCTGTCTCGAGCGCGGCGAGTCCAGCGGCCAGCGAGGCGCCCATCCCGCGCTCCCAGGCGTCGGCGACCACGATACGGGCGTCCCCGACGAGGGGTCTCGCCGCGTCGGCCTCGGCTCCGAGGACCACGACGACGTCGTCGCAGCCGCCGTCGACGAGGGCTGCCCTGGCGGCGGCCACCCACGGGGTGCCGTCGGCCGTGCGCAGTAACGCCTTCGGCCCGCCCATGCGGCGTCCCGCACCGGCGGCCAGGAGCAGCCCCGTCACTCGGCTCATCGCGGCCCTGCGGCCTCCTCGTCGATCTCGTCCAGCCAGCGCCGGATCGAGTCGTTGTGCTGACCCAGCGTCGGCGGCGCGATGTTCTCGCGCCGGCCGCCGGCATAGTCGTTATCGTCGAGGCGCAGCACCGGACCGGGCAACCGAAGCCGACCCTGCGTGGCGTGGTCGACCTCGATGAGCAGCCCCTGCGACTGCACCTGCTCCCACGCGTAGACCTCGTCGAGCGTGCGGACCTTGCCCGACGGCACGCCCGCCTCGTCGAGCAGTGCGAGCCAGTGCTCGGCCGGCTGCGTCGCGAAGATGCCCTCGAGCTGCTCGATGAGCTCCTCGCGATGCGCGACGCGGTCGCCGTTGGTCGCGAACTGCGGGGTGGCCGGGTCGATGCCCACGGCGGGCGCGAACTTCTGCCACAGCGATTCCGATCCGCAGGACAGCTGGATCGGCGAGGTGGCCGTGTGGAACAGCCCGTACGGCGCGATCGAGGGGTGGTGCGAGCCCGAGAGCCCGGGCACCTCGCCCGCCACGGTCCACCGCGTGCCCTGGAAGGCGTGGATGCCGACGACGCTCGCGATGAGCGACGTGCGCACCACGCGCCCGCGGCCCGTGCGTTCACGCTCGTAGAGGGCCGCGACCGTGCCGAACGCGCCGTTCATGCCGGCGAGCAGGTCGGCGATCGGCACGCCGACCTTGGTCGGTTCCTCCGTGCCGGTCAGGCTCATCAACCCGGCCTCGCCCTGGGCGATTTGGTCGTAGCCCGCCCGGGTGGCCTCGGGGCCGTCGTGCCCGAAGCCGGTGATCGACAAGATCACGAGCCGCGGGTTGATCTCGTGCAGCCGGTCGAAACCGAACCCGAGCCGGTCGAGCACGCCGACCCGGAAGTTCTCCATGAGCACGTCGGCCTGGCGGACGAGCCGCGTCATGACCTCGCGGTCCGCGTCGTCCTTGAGGTCGAGGGTGATCGACTCCTTGTTGCGGTTGGCCGCCATGAAGTACGTCGATTCGCGTTCCTCGCCCTCGCCGACGAACGGCGGACCCCAGCCGCGGCTGTCGTCGCCGCCCTTGGGGCTCTCGATCTTGATGACGCGGGCACCGAGGTCGCCCAGCATCATCGCGGCGTGCGGGCCGGCGAGTGCCCGCGTCATGTCCAGGACCAGCGCCCCGTCGAGGGGCGCTGGTCCGTGGGACGCGGGAGTCGAGTCGGTCACTCGTTCCCCATGTCGACGATCGCGGCGACGGGTCCGCCACCCTCGGGGCCCTGGTGGGCGGCCGAGACGGAGACGAACACGGCCGGGTCCCCGGTGACCGCGGCGGTCACGCCACCGACGGCGGCCTTGATCTGGCGGTGCCAGTGGACGTCGGAGTCGTCCAGCATCGCGTTGCGGCGGCCGCGGACCTGGCCGTCCTGGCTGGCCTCGCACTTGAGGAACACGTTGACCAGGCGACCGTCGAGATCGGTGTGGTGCGGTCGCTCCGGCAGGTCGAGTCCGGCGTCGCGGATGGCGTTCCAGATGCCGTCCTGGTCGAGCGCGTCGTTCATGACCGAGTGGCCGATGCGGTAGCGGCCACCGATGCCGCGGGCGTTGCCCACCACGACGACCTGAGCCTGGTCGAGCTCCACGCCCGAGGAGCAGGAGGCGACGGCCGAGTAGAGGTCGCGGTTGTGCATGACGTCCTCGTCGGTCGGCATCTCGATCTCGCCGAGCGCGACGGCGATGCCGAGCGCGGTGACGCCGTTCGAGAGGTCCATCGACTCGTGCGTGTGCTCGGTCCAGACCGTCTTGCCGCGGCTCTTGGCGTCACGGATGGTGTGGATCGTCAGCAGCGGGGTCTTGGTCTGGACGTAGTGGACGTCGGCCGGGTCGGTGATGCCGGCGCGCTCCATGGCGACCTTGACGGCGTCGGCGACCTTCTCGATCATCGGCGTGCGGCCGATCTCCTCGGGAAGGAGCTGCTCGCTCATCGCGAAGCCGACGCTGAGGCGCGGCTCGTCGGTCTTCGGCGCCTTGTCCTCCGGGAGGGTCGCGAAGATCGTCGCGTGGGGGCTGATCACGCCGTCGGTGCCGCCGGACCACACGATCGGGACCTGACGGACCTCCTCGATCGACCGGGAGCCCTTCTCGACGAGCACCTCGCGGAAGGCACGGTCGGCGATGATGCGGGTGTAGTCGTTGACGCCGCCGTTGCCCTCGGTCTTGCCGATGATGGCGATGACGCGGTCGGCCTCCATGACCCCGTCGTCGATGAGCTTGGCCAGCTCGCTGGCGTCGGCGACCGAGTGGATCGGGACCTTGCGGACCTCAATTGCGGAGGGCATGTGACGTTTCCTTCCTGGTTGGGTTGCTGGGCTGATCGGGAACGACGCGCGTCCCGACGAGTCCTTGAGCGGCGGCCGCGATGCGGGCCAGTGAGGTGATGACTCCGACGCCGGTGCCGCTCTCGGCGAACGACGTGACGGCCTCGACCTTGGGCCCCATCGAGCCCGCGGCGAAGTCCTGGTCGGCCGCGATCGAGCGCATCTCCGCCGCGGTCACCTCGCCGATGGGCTTGGCGTAGGCCGTGCCCCAGTCGGCGATGACCGAGTCGACGTCGGTCGCGATGATCAGCATGTCGGCGTCGACCTGCTGAGCGATGAGCGACGCGGTGAGATCCTTGTCGATCACGGCGTCGGCGCCGACGAAGGCGCCGGTGCGGTCCTTGACCGTGGGGATGCCGCCGCCGCCGGAGCAGACGACGACGAAGCCGGCGTCCATCAGCGCGATGGCGGTGGGGCTGTCGAGGCATTCGCGCGGCGTGGGCGAGGCGACGACGCGACGCCAGCCGCGATCGGGCACCTCGACGAACTGCTGACCGCTGTCGATGAGCGGCTGCGCGTCCTCGCGGGTGAGGTAGCGGCCGATGGGCTTGGTGGGCGACGAGAAGCGCGGGTCGTCGGCGTCGACGAGCGTGCGCGAGACGACGGCGGCGGACCGGCGGTCGAGGCCGCGCTCGGCGAACTCCTCGTCCAGCGCGTTGATGATGAGCATGCCGATCGTGGCCTGCGTCTGGGCGCCGCACCAGTCGAGCGGAACCGGCGGGACCTGGCCGGCGGTCAGCTCGTTCTTGGTGAGCAGGTTGCCGACCTGGGGGCCGTTGCCGTGGGTGAGCAGCACGTCATGGCCGTCGGCGACGAGGTCGACGATCGGACGCGCCGCGAGGCGGATCGCGGCCCGCTGGTCTTCGGGGCGCGCGCTGCCGTCACTGGACGTCATGGCGTTGCCGCCGAGAGCGATCACGATGCGCATGCGTCGAGGCTAGGGGAGCAGCACTTTGGCATGCATGGTCAAAAAAGTCCGAGCTTGTCCGCCGATTCAGGCAAGAGCTGCCAAACCCCTGTGGCCCGCACCACCGGAGTTCGCGTAACGGGCGCGACAGCCGCCCCTCTCGCGACTTTTGTCCAGTTGCGGCCCTCCCCCGGCTTTTGGCCAGTTGCGGCCCTCACCGGGGCGTCGGCCGGGCCACAACTGGCCAAAAGTCGGTCGCCTGGGCCGGCGCGTCCGCATCACGACATGCCCGCGATCTAGACCCCCTCGATTGAACGGAACGCCCTCGGAATTCAGGCCTCTTGCCACCCCACTTCGGGGCGCTTACCGTGAGGATCCGAGCCACTGAACGCCCGTTCAGCCCTCGATCACGACGACGAAGAAGAAGGCCAGTGGATTACCGGTACGGCGGCTCACGGCGCGGAGTCACAGCAGTCACGGCGGAGGACGTCCCGGCATCCGAACGAATCCTCCATGCTGCGATCGGACTGTACGGCGAGCACGGCTTCGACGGCGTCACGTTGAAGCAGATCGCCGAGCAGGCCGGCGTCTCGACGCCGCTCATCCTCCACCACTTCGGCTCCAAGGCCGGGCTCCGCGTCGCGTGCGATCGACACGTCGCCGAGGAGTTCCAGCGGACCAAGACGGAGTCGGTCAGACAGGCCACGCCGATACCGCGCAACCGCTTCGTCGAGTTGATGCAGCAGAACCGACACCTCGTGAAGTACCTCCTCCGCGCCTTCCTCGCGGGAGGACCCGAGATGGATGAGCTCTTCGACCGGCTCGTCGAGGACTCGCTCCGCTACATGGCCGAAGCCGAAGCGATCGGCCTGATGTACCCGAGCCGCAACCGCCGGGACCGGGCCGTGATCCTGCTGCTGTCCTCCTTCGGCATGCTCCTGCTGCACGAGCAGGTCCGACGGCAGTTCGGCGCCAGCATCATCGACGACCCGCCCGAGAATCTGCTGCCGTACGTCGCAGCCCTGATCGAGCTCTACACGCAGCCCGTCTTCAACGCCGAGCTGTACGAGCAGCTCATGAACCAGGCCACTCCCCCTTCCACCTCTGCAGAAGAACGAGGGACTCATGACTGACACCACCCCGGTCATCCACACCCGCGACCTGGTCAAGGACTTCGGTCCGGTCCGGGCTCTGGATCATCTCGATCTCGAGATCGCCCCGGGCGAGGTGCACGGCTACCTCGGTCCGAACGGCGCCGGTAAGTCCACGACGATCCGCATCCTCCTGGGTCTGCTGCGGCCGGATGCCGGCACCGTCAGCGTCTTCGGGCGCGATCCCTGGCGCGATGCGGTCGAACTGCACCGGCGCCTCGCGTATGTTCCCGGCGACGTCGAACTGTGGCCGAACCTCAGCGGCGGTGAGGTCATCGACATGTTCCTCCGACTTCGCGGCTCCTATGACCGGCGTCGACGCGACGAGCTCATCGAACGCTTCGACCTCGATCCCCGGAAGAAGACACGCACCTACTCCAAGGGAAACCGGCAGAAGGTCGCGCTGATCGCGGCTCTCGCGGCCGACGTCGACCTCCTGCTCCTGGACGAACCGACAGCCGGCCTCGACCCGCTGATGGAGGTCGTCTTCCAGGACGTCATCAGGGAGGCGAAGTCGGCGGGGCGCGCCGTCCTGCTGTCGAGCCACATCCTCGCTCAGGTCGAAGCCCTGTCGGATCGGATCTCGATCGTGCGCGCCGGACGTATCGTCGAGTCCGGTTCCCTGTCGCAACTCCGGCACGTGACCCGGACGACCATCGAGGTCCACACGACGCAGCCCGCCGACGGGCTCGCCGAGATCACCGGGGTTCACGACATGCGGGTCCACGGCGAGCGCATCGCGTTCGACGTCGACGGCGAACATGTGGACGAGGTCATGCGACAGCTGGCGCCCTTGGGCGTGACCTCGATCGTCGCGCATCCGCCGACCCTCGAGCAGCTGCTCATGCGGTATTACGGCGACTCGATCGAACGGCCTACGACGCCGGCGGTCACGGCGACCCGAGGGCCGAGCCAGTGACCGCCTCGGCGACGCTGCCGCCGGCGCACCGACTGGTGGAGACCTCGGACGCATCGGCCACGGTCGGCGCGTGGACGTTGCTGCGCTTCATGCTGCGACGCGATCGCGTGCGTTTGAGCTCCTGGGTCGTCGGCATCGGGCTCCTGACGCTCTACTTCTCACTGGCGGTTCGGACAGTCGCACGTGATGAGGCCCAGCTCGCCCAGCTCGCCGGGATGCTGTCCGATCCGGTCGGCCGGCTCATGACCGGGCCGGCGTTCGGCATGGAGCAACCGACCTACGCGCGGTTCTTCTCCGCCGGCTACGCCTTGTTCCGCTACATCTTCATCGCGTTGATGAGCGCCTTCACCGTCGTGCGGCACACCCGGGCCGAGGAGCAGAGCGGCCGAGCCGAACTGATGCGCGCGAACGTCGTCGGCCGGCATGCGACCTTGACCGCGGCCTTCCTGCTCACCGCGATCGCGAACGTCGCCATCGGCGTCCTGATGCTCGCAGCGACCCTCGCTGCCGGCTTCGCCCCGGCCGGGTCGGCACTCGTGGCGACGGCCGGCGTCGCGGTCGGCGTGTTCTTCGCCGCCGTCGCGGCGGTCACCTCGCAGCTGAGCGAGTCCTCGCGAGGCGCGTCCGCGATGGCCGGCGGGCTGCTCGCGCTGGCGTACCTGATCCGCATGGGCGGCGACATGAGCGAGGCCGGAGGAAGCACCCTGTCGTGGTTCTCCCCACTGGGCTGGGCCCAGCAGACCGCACCCTACGTGGAAGATCGGTGGTGGCCGCTGCTCCTGCTGCTCGTCCTCGCGGCAGCACTCACCGGCGCGGGGTTCTGGCTCTCGACGACGCGTGACGTGGGAGCCGGCCTTCTCGCGCCTCGGCTCGGCCGGAGCGAGGCCAAGCCCGCGCTGGGGACTCCGCTCGGGCTTGCCGCGCGGGTCTTGCGAGGAGGTCTGCGCGGCTGAGGCATCGGCCTCGTGCTCGCCGCGCTCATGTTCGGAAGCTACGCCCAGGCGCTGGTCGACGCGGCGGACGATCTCCCCGAGGAGTTCCACCAGCTGTTCCCCGGTGACGCGATGGTGCTCGGCTACCTGGCCTTCAGGGGCCTCTTCCTCGCCATCTTCGTCGCAGCGGCCGGAGTGAGCGCCCTGGGGCAGCTTCGCAGCGAGGAGCTTCGCGGTCGCGCCGAACTCGCCCTGTCGGCCCCGGTGGGCCGTACGCGCTGGCTCGCCTCGCATCTGTGTGTACTGCTCGGCGGGCTCATGGCGATCCTCCTCGCGGTCGGGATCGGGACAGCCGTCGGCGCCGTCCTCGTCCTCACGGACGGCGGCCACTACGTCGACGAGCTCATCCTCGCCAGCGTCCATCAGGCGCCCGCCGTGCTGGCGGTGGTGGGGATCACCGCCGCCCTGTTCGGGTGGTTACCGCGCGCCGCGAGCCCGGTCGGCTGGCTGATCATCGGCTATGCCGCGTTCATGTCCAACTTCGGCCAGCTGCTGGACCTGCCGAAGTTCGCCGCCGAGTTCGACGTCTTCGGCCACCTGACGCGCTACCCCGTGGAGGACGTCGCTTGGACTCCCGTCTGGGCGTTGACCGCGGTCGGTGCCGCCGGCCTCGTCCTGGGGCTCGTCGGGTGGAGTCGGCGCGAGGTGAACCGAGTCTGACGTTGATGCGGCAAAGCCGAGCGCAGCGGCGTCAGCGCGGGGTGAGCGCCTCGGCGAGGTGGTCGAGGGCCCCGGGAACGACCCGGTAGAACGCCCAGCGTCCGCGCTGTTCGCGCTCCACGAGGCCGGCGTCGCCGAGCTTC
Organism: Aeromicrobium camelliae; assembly: GCF_003850045.1. Lineage (GTDB taxonomy): Bacteria > Actinomycetota > Actinomycetes > Propionibacteriales > Nocardioidaceae > Aeromicrobium > Aeromicrobium camelliae. The sequence goes on from NZ_RQJX01000019.1 coordinate 29,825, forward strand.
TTCATGTGGTGCGAGACGGTCGGCTGGCTCAGCCCGACCGGTTCGGTCAGGTCGCAGATGCAGGCCTCACTGCCTTCAGCGGCAGCGATCAGTGACAGCAGCCGGACGCGCGTCGGGTCGCCGAGCGCCTTGAACATCGCCGCCAAGCGCACTGCCTCCTCCTCCGTCAACGACGGCGCGAGCACGGGAGCGCAGCACACGGACGACGAGTCGTCGAGGAGCGGCAGGTCGGCCTTCATGCCGACCATCCTGCCACACAGATTGACAAACGTCGATATATCGAAGAAGGTCGATGCATCGACAACCATCGATCGAAGGGGCCACGATGAACGCGGACGATGTCAAGGAACTGGTGCGGCAGCGATACGCGGCGGCGGCCGTGCGAGTCGCGGGCGGCGCGCCCAACGAGCACGTGCTCGACGCGACTGAGGACTCCTCGTGCTGCGGCGGCACCGATGTCCAGGTCGACGCCCGCTTCGGCGCCGGTCTCTACTCCGCGGACGAGGCGAGCACCCTCCCAGCCGAAGCGGTCGCCGCAAGCCTCGGCTGCGGCAATCCGCACGCGGTAGCGGCACTCAACCCCGGCGAGCGTGTCCTCGACCTCGGCTCCGGCGGCGGCATCGACGTCCTGCTTTCGGCCCGTCGCGTCGGCCCCACCGGCTTCGCCTACGGCGTGGACATGACCGACGAGATGCTCGATCTCGCCCGCACCAACGCGGACAAGGCCGGGGCGACGAACGTGGAGTTCCTCAAAGGCTCGATCGAGGACGTCCCCCTGCCCGACGCCTCGGTCGACGTCGTCATCTCCAACTGCGTCGTCAACCTGTCGACGGACAAGCCCGCGGTGCTCCGCGAGATGTACCGCGTCCTGGTTCCCGGCGGCCGCATCGGCATCTCCGACGTCGTGGCCGAGGACCATCTCAGCCCCGAGGAACGCGCCGCTCGAGGCTCGTATGCGGGATGCATCGCGGGTGCGCTCAGCCGCGCTGAGTACCTCACCGGGCTCGCGGCCGTAGGCTTCACCGACGTGGAGGTCGAATTCACGCACGAGGCGGTGCCGCAGATGCACGGCGCCATCATCCGGGCGGTCAAGTCCGCATGAGCGCAGCGCACACCGAGACGATCACGGCACGGCTCGGGACCGTCGACCGCTTCCTGCCCGTGTGGATCGGCGCGGCGATGGTGCTCGGGCTGCTGCTGGGCCGCACCGTCCCCGGCCTCGACGACGCACTCAGTGCGGTGGAGATCGGCTCGGTGAGCCTGCCGATCGCGATCGGTCTGCTGGTGATGATGTATCCCGTCCTCGCGAAGGTGCGCTACGACCGCATGGGCGTGGTGCTGGGCGATCGACGGATGATCGTGCTGTCGCTCGCGCTGAACTGGCTCGTCGGGCCGGCGCTGATGTTCGCCCTCGCGTGGTCGCTGCTGCCCGACCTCCCCGAGTACCGCACCGGCCTCATCATCGTGGGGCTCGCGCGGTGCATCGCGATGGTGCTGATCTGGAACGACCTCGCCTGCGGTGACCGCGAAGCCGCCGCGGTACTGGTGGCGGTCAACAGCGTGTTCCAGCTCGTCGCCTTCGCCGCCCTCGGGTGGTTCTATCTCCAGGTCCTCCCCTCCTGGCTCGGGCTGCCCACCACGTCGGCCGAGTTCAGCGTGGGTGCGATCAGCCTGAGCGTGCTCGTGTTCCTGGGAGTGCCCTTGGCCGCCGGGTTCGCCACTCGGGTTCTCGGGGAACGCCGCCGGGGACGTGAGTGGTACGAGGAGCGCTTCCTTCCTCGGGTCAGCCCGCTCGCGCTCTGGGGTCTGCTGATCACGATCGTGCTGCTGTTCGCGCTGCAGGGCGACGCGATCACCCGCTCGCCGTGGGACGTCGCCCGGATCGCGCTCCCGCTCCTCGGGTACTTCCTCGGCATGTTCGCCCTCGCGTGGGGTGCGGCGCGGTTCGTGGGCCTCGGTTACGCCCGCACCGCCACCGTCGCGTTCACCGCCGCCGGCAACAACTTCGAGCTGGCGATCGCGGTCGCCATCGGCACGTTCGGCGCCACCTCCGGACAGGCTCTGGCCGGCGTCGTCGGCCCGCTCATCGAGGTCCCCGTGCTCGTGGCGCTCGTCTACGTCGCTCTCGCGCGCCGTCCCCGATCCGAGGAGAAGGTCTCATGACCCGTCCGACCGTGCTGTTCGTGTGCGTGCACAACGCCGGCCGCTCTCAGATGGCCGCGGGCTACCTCACCGCGCTCGCCGGCGACCGGGTGGACGTACGCTCGGCCGGGTCGATGCCCGGCAACCAGCTCAACCCGGTCGCCGTCGCCGCGATGGCCGAGGAAGGCATCGACATCAGCGCCGCACAGCCCCGTCTACTCGACGACGCGTCGGTGCAGGAAGCCGACGTCGTCATCACGATGGGCTGTGGTGACGCGTGCCCGTACTACCCGGGCAAGCGCTACGAGGACTGGGAGCTGGACGACCCCGCCGGTCAGCCGATCGAGCCGGTCCGCGGCATTCGTGACGACATCCGGCGCCGGGTCGAGACGCTCATCGCCGAGATCGCACCGGAGTAGGCCGCTCCCGCGCTCGTCCGGCCGCCGAGTGGTGCACATGTGTTCGCGAGTGGTGCAGTGTCGCGACGATCGCGTTCGTTCGGTCGCGACATTGCACCACTCGCGGCTGCCCGGCGGCTGCGCCGTGCGGCGGGCGGGCGGACCGGGCGGGGTCACGTGCGCCCGCGGCGGTTCAGCCGAGTTCGGCGCGGAGGGTGGTGTCGAGGTCGTGGGCCGGGCGGCCGAGGAGCTCGCGCAGCGGCAGGGGGCCGCACGGCAGTCCGTGCTTGTCGTAATAGTCGAACATCCCGAGCAGCCACGTGCGCTCGCGTTCGCCCAAGCCGGCGCCCGGACCGGCGGCCCAGTCGCTCGCGGCGATCTGCGCCAGGCGGACAGGACGTCCGAGCACCCGCTCGGCGGCGGCCGCCAGGTCGCGGACCGACACCGACGTCGGTCCGCCGAGCTCGTAGGTCGCGCCGACGTGTGACGGATCGAGCAGCGTGATCGCAGCGGCCTCGCCGACGTCGTTGAGGTCGACCAGACCGAACGGCCGATCGAGGTCGTACACCGCCTCGACGGCAGGCTCCTCCGCGCGCAGACCCGCCAGGAAGTTCTGCACGTACGCGCACGGCTGCAGGATCGTCCAGTCCAGGCCGCTGCGGCGGACGAGGTCCTCGCTCACCGCCTTGCCGACGTGATGCGGCATCGCCGGCGCGTACGGGGCGCAGACCGAATGATAGACCACCCGGCCCACGCCCGCTGCGCGTGCGGCGTCGAGCAGCGAGGTGACGAGCGCGGGCTCGTCCTCGGCCATGTTCGGCGCCATGAGATACATCGCCTGGCAGCCCTGCAGCGCGGCGACCGGATCGGCCATCTCGGACCGACCGACCGGCCGCACGGCGACCCCCCGGGTGCCGAGGGCCGCGGCGACGGCGTGCCCCGTCTTGCCGCGACCCCCGACGACCGCCACCTCGGCGACGGTCATCCCGTGCTGGGTGTTCGCCCAGTCGACCTCGGCGGCGAGGTGTCCACCGCTGAGCGCGGCGTAGCCCGGCCCGCGGTCGAAGAACGGCTCCTCAGGACGCTCGGCCCGGATGCGCTCGCGCTCGCGCTTCGTGGCCTCCGCGTCGTAGCCGAGATCGTCCGTGGCGACGCTGCCGGTCAGGACGACGCCGTAGTCCTCGAGCGCCTTCTCCTCCGAGACCTTGTCCCACAGGACGTCGCGGACGACCATCTCGGGGTCGCGGTCCAGCGGGTCGCCCCAGCCGCCACCGCCGGTGGTGCGGATGCGGATGGTCTCCCCGGCCTTGATCGGCTCGGCGTCCGCGAGCGCGTCGATTTCACGCTCCTCGGGCGTGCCCGGGTTGACGACGACCTGGAACGGCGCGCCGGCCTTGCCGCCCTTGACGCCCCAGCACGCGAGGATCGAACGGTCCGCGATGGACATGAAGTTCGCGTCCTTGAGCATGCGGATGTGCTTCTCGTAGCCGAGACCGCCGCGGAACTGCCCGGCACCGCCGGAGTCCTTGGCCAGGCCGAGCTTCTCCACGATGAACGGGAAGCGCGACTCGGTGAACTCGGTCGGCAGGTTCCGCGAGTCCGGGACGACGTGGATCGTGTCCTCGCCGTCGGCGTAGTACCGGCCACCGGCGCCGCCGCCGAGCACCTCACGCATGAGGTACGGACGGCCTTCCATGTCCTCGCCGTACACACCCGTGTAGCGGATCGTCTCCTGGTCGGCCGGCATCCGGCCGTCGACCGCCTTGGCGATGACGCCGGCCAGCACGCCGAGCAGACGCAGGATGACGAAGGTGCGCGCGTTCGTCGGCGCCGGGAACTCCGGCGTCAGCAGCGTGCCCTTGGGCGGGAACCGCATCTCGATGAGCGGCACGATGCCCTCGTTGACGTCGAGCTCGGCCATCCGCTCGGGCGTGTCCGCGAGGTTGCGCAGGATCGGCGCGAGCCACTTCTTGAGGAAGACGCCGTCGGAGTAGTCGCCGCAGTGGTTGATCGGCCCCTTGGCCTGCGGCGACGTGCCCGCGAAGTCGAGGATGAGGCGCTCACCCTCGGGGTCGTCCTCCGGCGTGCGGGTCAGCGTGATGCGCTGCGTGTGCAGCTTGGGGTCCTCGACACCGTCGTGCTCGGCGTAGTCCTCCCACACCCAGGTGCCGACGGGGATCTTCGACAGGATCTCGCGGCGGTAGGTGCGCGTGGTGTTGTCGATGATCGCGTCGAAGGCCGACTCCACGGCGTCACGGCCGTAGCGGTCGAACAGCTCGCCGAGTCGCTGCGCACCCATGAGGCAGGCCGAGCACTCGGCGTCGAGGTCGGCCGCGAGCGCCTCGGGCGTCCGCGAGTTGCGGGTCATGATGCGCAGCGCCGAGCGCACCGGCACACCGGCATCCCACAGCTTGATCGGCGGGACGGCCAGGCCCTCCTCGTACACCGAGGTGGCGTTGCTGGGCATCGAGCCCGGCACGGCACCGCCGATGTCGTCGTGGTGACCGAAGGCCTGCACGAAGGCGACGACCTCCTGCTTGCCGGTCTCGGGGTTCAGGTGGAACACCGGGACGGTCACGCACAGGTCCGGGAGGTGGCCGATGCCGCCCTCGGACTCGTAGACGTCGTTGTGGAAGAACACGTCGCCGGGCACCATCTCCTCGAGCGGGAAGTCCCGCGCGATCGGGTGCACGAGGGCGCTGTAGGAGCGCCCGGTGAGCTTGCGCAGCTTGCGGTCGTGGATGCCCGCGCGGAAGTCGTGGGCGTCGCGGATCATGGGCGAGCGCGAGGTGCGTGCGATCGCCGTCTCGACCTCCATCTCGACGGCCGCGAGGCTGCCCTGGACGATCTCGACGAGGACCGGGTCCGCACTGGCCCCGCCGTCCGCGGTGAGGGTGCCGAACGGGAACTGGGTCGGTGCACGCCTCGACGCGGTGGCACCTGCGTCCACGGAGCTCTGCTCAGTGCTGAGGGACGTCATGAATCGGCTCCTTCACGGGTCACGATGATGTTGCGGTAGGCGTCGACGCGAGCGACGAAGCCCGGGTGGAGCGGCACGGTGGAGCCGAACTCCTCGATGATCGCCGGGCCGGCCACCTGCGCGCCCGGCGCGAGGTCGGGGCGCCAGTAGACCGGGGTGTCGACGTAGCCGGCGGCCGGCTCGAAGCACACCGCCCGGCGCGAGGCCTCGACGACCTCGGGGTTCTCCTGGACCTCCTCGGACCGCACCTCGGGGCGCTTGATCGGGCCGATGCCCGAGACGCGGAGGTTGACCCACTCGACCTGCTGCTCGTCGTTGCCGCGGAAGTCGTACCCGTAGAGCGCGCGGTGCTCGTCGTGGAAGCGCTCCGCGACGGCCTCGGCGGCCGCCTCGTCGAACGGGCCGTCGTCGACCGACACCCGCACCTCGAAGGCCTGACCGAAGTAGCGCAGGTCGGCGGTGCGGACGAACTGGTGGTCCTCGGGCGCGAAGCCTTCGAGCTCCAGCGCCGCGGCCGCACGCTCGGTGAGCTCGTCGAAGAGCTTGCCGGTGCCGACGATGTCGAGCTTCTCGTGGAGGCTGACCTGGGTCTGCACGTAGTCGTTCTTGACGTCGACGGTGAGCAGGCCGAACGCCGACAGGTTGCCCGGGTTGAGCGGGACGACGACGGTGCCGATGTCGAGGATGTCCATCAGGCGGCACAGCAGCAGCGAACCGGAACCACCGAACGTCGTGAGGGCGAAGTCGCGGACGTCGAGACCGCGCTTCACGGTGACCTGGCGCAGCGCGTTGGCCTGGTTCCAGGCGGAGATCTCGAGCACGCCCACGGCGCACTCCTCCAGGCTCATGCCGAGCTTGCCCGACAGCTCCTCGAGCGCGGTGCGGGCGCCGTCCACATCGAGCGGGATCTCACCACCGAGCAGGTGGGGCGGGATCCGCCCGAGCACGACGTGCGCGTCGGTGATCGTGACGTCCGTGCCGCCCTTGGCGTAGCAGACCGGTCCCGGATCGGCACCGGCCGAATGCGGACCGACCTTGAGGGTGCCTTCGGCGGACAGCCACGCGATGGAGCCACCGCCGGCACCGACCGTGACGACGTCGATCATCGGGATCTTGCTCGGGTAGACGCCGACCGAACCCTCGGTGGTGAGGGTGGGCTCGCCGTCGATCACGACCGAGACGTCGGTCGAGGTGCCGCCGCCGTCGCAGGTCAGGATGCGGTCGAAGCCGGCGATCTTGCCGATCAGCGCGGCACCGAGCGCACCGGCCGCGGGGCCGGAGAGCACGGTGGTGATGGGCTGGTGCACGACCTCGTCGGCGCTCAGCACACCGCCGTTGGACTTCATGACGTAGAAGGGGACGGAGCCCTCCTCGGCCGTGAACTCGTCGAGGCGGCGCTTGATGTTGTTGATGTAACGCGAGAGCTTGGGCTTGACCGCGGCGTCGACGAGCGTCGTCATCGAGCGCTCGTACTCGCGGTACTCGCGCAGAACCTCCGACGAGACCGAGACGACGGCCTCCGGGTGCTCCTCGGCGACGATCTCGCGAAGGCGCTCCTCGTGCGCGGGGTTGGCGTAGGCGTGCAGGAGGCAGATGCCGAGGGTCGTGATGCCCTGGTCACGGAACCAGCGCGCGACCTTGCGGGCGCCCTCCTCGTCGAACGGCCGGATCTCGACGCCGTTGTGATCGATGCGGCCGGCCACGCCCTTGACGAGGTCACGGGGGACGATGCGGTCGGGCTTGACCCAGAAGTAGGAGTTGCCGTAGCCGTCGGGGACGGACTGGCGGGCGATCTCGAGGACGGACTCGTAGCCCTCGTTGGTGATGAAGCCGAGCCGGTCGACCTTGCCCTCGAGGAGCTGGTTGGTGGCGACGGTCGTGCCGTGGCTGATCGCGCTCAGCGCGCTGCCGTCCTCGCCGAGGATGTCGAGAACCTTGGCGACACCGGCCAGGAAGCCCTCGGCGGGATCGCTGGGCGTCGACGGCGTCTTGGTGGTCACCATCGTTCCCGACGCCTCGTCGAACGCCACCACGTCGGTGAACGTCCCTCCGGTGTCGATGCCGATCCTGATATGGCTGTCGTTGGGCACCTGCGGACCTCCTGTTGTCGTTGCCGTCACATTCCATCGCGTCCCGAGGCGCGATTCCACGTCAACTCCTGACGAGGAAGGCCCCCTTTGTTGTCACTTCATGCCGAGAAGGGAGCCCTCGGTATTCACACCGAAGGCGGTGAGTAGGCGTCCATTCCGGGCCGCGGAATGGACGCATACTCACCGCCCAGTGCGGAGAACGGACGTTTACTCACCGCCCGTCCCCTGGTCAGAGGCTCGGTCGTCGCTGACCGGCCTGCGTCAGCGCTTCGATCGCGCGGCCGATCGCGAGGAGTCGGCGCTCGGTGTTCGGGGCCGTGACGATCTGGATGCCGACGGGCCACCCTTCCTGCGTGAATCCGGCCGGCACCGAGAGCGCGGGGCACCCGGTGACCGTGATGAAGTACGCCGAACGCATCCAGTCCAGGTAGGTCTCCTGAGGCTGGCCGTTGATGTCCGCCGGGTACTCCTGATCGGCGCTGAACGGCGGCACCTGGCTGACCGGCAGCACGAGCGCGTCGACGTGCTCGAAGAACTGCCGCATCCGTTCCGCCAACGCGGTCCGCTGACGGTAGGCGCGTGCCACGTCGTGGCCGGTGAGGTTCTCCCCGGCGCGGATGTTGTCGGCGAGTGACGCCTTGAAACCGTCCGGATGCTCCGCGAGCATCGCCCCGTAGCTGGCCTGGAAGTGCCACGCCCGCAGCGTGCGGAACGTGTCCTCGGCCTCGGCGAGCTGGGGCGCTTCATCGACGACCGTGGCACCGGCACCCTCGAGCACGGCCCGCTGCGCGCCGACGATCCCGGCCACCTGATGGTCCACCTGGAAGGCGCCGTTCAGGTCGATCGAGAGGGCGATGCGCAGCCCGTGCAGCGAGAGGTCCTCCACGTCGGCGAAGACCGAGCCGGGCGTCTCCTGGCCCAGCGGATTACGCGAGGTCGGTCCGGCCTGCACCGAGAGCAGCAGGGCGAGGTCCTCGACGTTCCGTGCCATCGGGCCCTGGACCGAGGTGGTCTCCCACGTGTTGGGGTTGGGCCACTGAGGCACCCGCCCGAACGAGGGGCGCAGCCCGACGACGTTGCAGAACGAGGCCGGGTTGCGCAGGGAACCGCCCATGTCGCTGCCGTCGGCGAGGGGCACCATGCCGCTCGCCAGCGCGGCCGCCGCTCCCCCGCTGGACCCGCCGGCCGAACGCGAGGGGTCGTAGGGGTTCACGGTCGTCCCGAAGATCGGGTTGAACGTGTGCGATCCGGCCGCGAACTCGGGCACGTTGGTCTTGCCGATCGTGATCGCGCCGGCCTTGCGCACGCGCTCGACGACGAGTTCGTCCCGTTCGGGCACATGGTCCGCCCGCAACGGCGAGCCCGAGGTGCTGCGCCAGCCGCCGACCTCGTGCGTGTCCTTGAACGCGAACGGCAGACCGTGCAGCGGCCCGACGTCCTCGCCGCGGGCGAGCCGCTCGTCGGCCTCGGCCGCCTCGCTCAGTGCCCGGTCCGGGTCGAGGCTGACGACGGCGTTGATGGTGCCGTTCGTCTGCTCGACCCGGTCCAGGTGCAGCTGGACGAGTTCGCGAGCGGAGATCTCCTTGGCCCGGACGGCGTCGCGCATGGCGCGGGCCGTCGAGTAGGGGCCGATCTCGTGCTGCGTCATGAAGACCCCGGCTCAGCGACGCCGCGCCGCGACGGCACCGGCGAGCACGCCGAGCAGCGCGACGGCCGCACCGACCACGACGCCCTTGAGGAAGGACTCCGAGTCGCCCGGAGCCGCGACCGGCGCCGTGACGACGCCCTGCGGCTGCGTGGCCGCACCCGCAGCGGCGGCAGCGGCGACGGTCTCCTCCGTCGGTGCGGCAGCGGCACCGGGCGCGGCGACCGGAGTCTGACCGGTCAGCACCTTGTTGACCGAACCGAAGAACTCCGCGGCCATGCGCTTGCTGACCGAGGTGAGCATGCGCTGACCGACACCGCCGATCATCCCGCCGACGACAGCGTCGGCGTCGTAGCTGATCTGGGTGCTGCCGTCGGGGTTGGGCTCGAAGCGCACGGCGACGTCGACCGAGATGGTGCCGGGCGCGCCCGACCCCTCGGCGTGCATCATGAGCGACTCGTGCGGCTTGAGATCCGAGAGGCGCACCGCGCCCTTGTACGTGCCCTTGATCGACGCCACACCAGCGGTGATGACCGCGGAGTACGAGTTCTCACCGGTCTCCTCGAGCCGCTCGCATCCGGGAATCGTCTGCACGAGGACCTCGGGCGACAACAGGGACTCCCAGACCTTCTCGACTCCCGCTTCGAGCCGTGCGGTTCCGGATACCTTCATGACGCCGTCCTTTCGTGGGAAGTGGTGCTGCTGTGGGCGAGCCGCAGAGCGTACAGCTCGGAGGGAGAAATCGGCATGGCCGTGATCGGGATGCCCTCGGCGTCCTCGATCGCCGCGGCGAACACCGCCGACGACGGAATGACGCCCGCCTCTCCGGCACCCTTGATCCCGAGCGGGTTCAGCGGGGACGGAGTCTCCAGGTGGTCGATCTCGATGCTCTCGGGCACCTCGGTGACGTAGGGCATGAGGAAGTCCATGAACGAGGCGTTCTGGAGCTGCCCGGTCTCGTCGTAGGCCATGCGCTCGTACAGCGCACCGCCGACGCCCTGGGCCACGCCGCCGTGCACCTGCCCCTCGACGATGCGGGGGTTGATGAGCGTGCCGCAGTCGTGGACGACCGCGTACTTGAGGATGCGGATCTCGGCCGTCTCCGGGTCGGTCTCGACGATGACGGCATGGATGCCGCTCGCGAAGGTCGACCGGGGCGGCGAGTAGTAGTCCTTGCCCTCGAGTCCGGGCTCGTCGTCCTCGGCCACCGGCGGCTTGCTCGGGTCGCCGACGGCGAACTGCGTGGCCGCGCGCGACGCCTCGTCGAAGGCGTACCGCAGCGGGTTGGAGAGCACGGCGAGGGTGCCGAGCGCGATCTGGCTGTCCGGCGCGCCCTTGACGCGAACGATGCCGTCGACGATCTCGAGGTCGTCGACGTCGGCCTCGAGCGCGTCGGCGGCGAGCCGGAGCGCCTTGGCGCGGGCGTTGCGAGCGGCCAGCGCGATCGCCGAACCGCTCATGACCGCCGCGCGGGACGCGAACGTGCCGACCGAGTACGGCGAACGACGCGTGTCGCCGGTGACGACCTCGACGTCCTCGAACCGGACGCCGAGTTCGTCGGCGACGATCTGCGCGAACGCGGTCTGGTGCCCCTGGCCCTGGGTGGTCAGACCCGTCGACACCTTGACCTTGCCGCTCGTCTCGATGTGCACGTGGCCGCCCTCGTACGGGCCGACCCCGGTGCCTTCGACGTAGCAGGCGATGCCGATGCCGACCTTACGGCCTTCCTTGCGCGCCTCGTCGCGGAACTTCTCGAACGACGGCCAGTCCACGAGGTCGCGGGCCTTGCGCATCATCTCCGGGTAGTTGCCGGAGTCGTAGATCAGCGGGCGGCCGTCCTGGAACGTCAGCTCGCCGTGCGCGTAGGGGAAGTCGTCGGGCTGGATGAAGTTGTTCTCGCGCACGACCGTGCGGTCCATGCCGAGCTCGGCGGCGATGGCGTCCATCGTCCGCTCCATCGCGTACACGCCCTGCGGCCGGCCGGCGCCCCGGTACGGCGTGACGATGACCGTGTTCGTGTACAGGCTCTCGAAGACCACCTTGTAGTTCGGCAGCTTGTACGGACCGAGCAGCTGCGTCGACGTGATGATCGGGACGATGAGGCCGTACGGGGTGTAGGCGCCGTTGTCGTGCCAGAACTTGACCGACATGCCGAGCACGCGGCCCTCGTCGTCGAAGCCGACCTCGATGTGCTGCTGCTGGCCGCGCTCGTGCGCCGAGGAGATGAAGTGCTCGCGGCGGTCCTCGGTGAACTTGACCGGACGGCGCAGCGCCTTCGCGGCCATCGGGACCAGCAGTTCCTCGGGCCAGGGGTGGACGATCTTGACGCCGAAGCCGCCGCCCACGTCGGGCGTGACGACGTCGACCTGGCCGAGGTCGAGACCGAGCTTGGTGGCGACGGCGGCACGGACGCCGGTGGAGGTCTGGGTGGAGGTCCAGACGCTCATGCGGTTGAGGTCCTCGTCCCAGCGGGCGACGGTGCCGCGGCCCTCCATCGGCATGCAGGCGCTGCGCTCGACGGTGAGGTCGAGGCTCAGCCGGTGCGGGGCGGAGGCGATCGCGGCCTCGGCGTCACCGAACGACTGCTCCATGACCGCGGCGACGTTGCCCGGCACGTCCTCGTGCACCAGGTGCTCGGCGGCCCGGGCGGCGTCGATGCCCACGACGGGTGGCAGGAAGTCGTACTCGACCTCGATGCGGCTGACGGCGTCCTCGGCCAGGTAGCGGTTGTCGGCGACGACGACGGCGATCGCCTCGCCGACGTAGTTGACCTCGTCCTTGGCCAGGGCGTACTGGGTGCGCCCGTGCGTCAGCGCCGGGTGCGGGATCAGCAGCGGCAGGGGCTCGGCCATCGGCCCCTCGAGGTCCTCGTAGGTGTAGACGGCGTGGACGCCGGGGACGTCGAGGACCGCGTCGACGTCGATCGAGCGGATGCGGGCGTGCGCGTGCGGGCTGCGGAGCACCGCCATCTCGAGCGCGCCGGGCATGAGGTCGTCGGCGTAGCGGCCCTTGCCGGTGACGAGGCGGTCGTCCTCGACGCGGGCGACGGGCTCGCCCATCAGCTTCGTGGTCACTGTCCGGCCCCCTCTCCGGTCGGGTTCTCGCGCTTGAGCTCAGCGGCGCGCCGCACCGACTTGACGATGTTCTGGTAGCCCGTGCAGCGGCAGAGGTTGCCCGAGATCATGTCCCGCGCCTCCTCCGGCGTCGGATCGGGGTTCTCCTCCAGACCGGCCTCGATCGTGGTGATGAAGCCGGGGGTGCAGAAACCGCACTGCAGGCCGTGGCAGTCCTTGAACGCCTGCTGGACGGGGCCGAGGCTGCCGTCGGGACGGGTCATCCCCTCGACGGTGGTCAGCTCGTACTCCTGGGCGGCGATCGCGAACATGAGGCACGCCCGGGTGGGCTGCCCGTCGACCAGGATCGTGCAGGCACCGCAGACGCCGTGCTCGCAGCCGACGTGCGTGCCGGTGAGGCCGAGGTCGTGCCGCAGCGCGTCGCTCAGCAGCCGGCGCGGCGGGACGTCGACCTCGTGGGTGACGCCGTTGACGCGCAAGCGGATGGTCTCGGTCTGCTCGGCGGTCGATCCTGGGGTGGTCATGCGGTCACCTCCGCGTTCGCGCGAGCGCCGGCGTCGGCGTGGGCCGCGGCGACGACTCGGGTGGTCAGGGTGCGGGCGAGTTGCGCCCGGTACTCGGCGCTGGCGTGGATGTCCGCCTCGGGCTCGAGATGGGTCAGCGCGAGTTCGGCGGCGTCCTTCAGCCCCTGCTCGGTGAGCTCGCCGTCGGGGAAGCAGCCGGTCAGGTCGACGACCGCGGGCGTCTCGCTGACCGAGACGTACCCGGCGCGGACGTGCTCGATGGCGCCGTCGGCGTCGAGACCGACGATCGCGCCCACACCGCACAGGGCGTAGTCGCCGTGGCGCCGGGCGATCTCGTCGAAGGCGACGCCGTGCCGGGCCGGCAGGGCGGGGACGAACGCCTCGACGGCGATCTCCCCGGCCTGCAGGCTCGTCTCCAAGGGACCGATGAACAGGTCCTCGGCGGTGATCTCCCGGCGGCCCTCGACGGACGCGACGGTGAGAGTGCCACCCAACAGCGACATGATCATCGGCATCTCGCCCGACGCGTCCGCGTGGACGATCGAGCCGACCGTGGTCCCTCGATTGCGGATGGTGGCGTGCGCGACGTGGCTCAGTGCTGCGTGGAGCAACGGCTGGACCTCGCGCGCTTCGGCGTGCGCGTGCAACTGCGCGTGGCGCACGATGGCGCCGAACCTCACCCCCTGACCTCGCTCGACGTGGATGTGGGACAGCTCCTCGATCCCGTTGATGTCGATGAGCTCCGGCACGCTGGTCAGGCGCATCGACATCAGGGGGATGAGGCTCTGGCCCCCGGCGAGCACCTTGGCCTCAGGTGCCGCGGCGTACGCCGCGAGCGCCTGAGTCAAGGTCGTCGGTCGTTGGTAGGTGAAGGCTGCGGGTTTCACGTGTACGTCGGATCCGTCTTCTCGGGGTTGGAGTTGGTCGTCTTGTCCGCACGGTTGACCAGGTGGTACAGGATCACCAGCAGGACCGAGCCGAAGCCGATGCCGCTGAGCACGAAGCTGTCGGTGATCCGCAGGGTGACGTCGCCGATACCGATGATCAGGCCGACCGCGAGCGGGACGATGTTGCCGGGCTTGGTGAAGTCGACGTTGTTGTCGACCCAGATCTTCGCGCCGATGAGGCCGATCATGCCGTAGAGCACGACCGTCACACCGCCGAGCACACCGCCGGGGATCGCGTTGACGATGACACCGAACTTGGGGCAGAGACCCAGGATGATGGCGAAGATCGCGGCGACGTAGTACGCGGCGGTGGAGTAGATCCGGGTGGCCGACATGACGCCGATGTTCTCGGCGTACGTCGTCGTGGGCGAACCACCGAAGGAGCTGGCGATCGCCGTGGCGAGGCCGTCGGCACCGAGGGCGCGTCCCATGTACGGGTCGAGATCCTTGCCGGTCAGGTCGGCGATGCTGCGGACGTGACCCGTGTTCTCGGCGATCAGTGCGATGACGCCCGGCAGGACGAGCAGGGTGAACGTCAGCGAGAAGCTCGGGCCGTGGACGACCGAGACACCATCGGCGAGCGTGCCGGACGGGAGCCCGAACCACGCCGCATCGCTGACACCGGAGAGGTCGACGCGGTCGCGCACGACCTCCTCGCCGTTGACGATGGCGGTGACCGGTCCGGCCGTCAGGTCCAGGATCCACGAGAGCGCGAAGCCGAACAGCAGGCTCAGGAAGACCGCGACGCGCGCCCAGAAGCCGGGGAACAGCACGGCACCGAGGACGAGGAACACCGCGGTGGCCAGGCCGACCCACTGATCCTGCGGCCAGTAGACGCCGGCCACGACCGGGGCCAGGTTGAAGCCGATCAGCATGACCACGGCGCCGGTGACCGCGGGCGGCAGCACGGCGCGCAGGGCGCGGGTGCCGGCGAAGTGGACGAGGACGCCCACCAGCATCAGCACGATGCCCGCGGTGAGGATCGCACCCGTGACGTCGGCGGAATCGCCGCCCTGGCTACGGATCGCTGCGACGGCGCCGACGAAGGCAGCCGACGTGCCCAGGTAGCTCGGCACCCAGTTCTTGACGATGACCAGGAACAGGATCGTGCACAGACCCGAGAACAGGATCGCCAGGTTCGGGTCGAGACCCATGACGACGGGGAACACGAACGTCGCACCGAACATCGCGACGACGTGCTGTGCGCCGATACCGATGGTGCGACCCCAGCTCAACCGCTCCCGGGGACCGACCGCCTCTCCTGGTGGTGGTGTCTTCCCCCCGTGGACGACTTGCCAGTTGAACATGCTCGACATGCGGACTCCTCAATGTCCGTCGGGACCTCGTGGCCCGACTGTAGTGCTGAGCGTCACACAGCCTCATTAGCGACATCTCACAAACAAGTAACGAATCCGTTATCGAGTGTTCTGGGCGCGGTCCTCGCCGGTTGTGCTACCGATCACGTTCGCCCCTGTCCCGCCAAGGAAAACCGCCCCGCCGAGCCCCACTCGCCCCGCCCGCAGCGCGTGGCTGGAGGATTACCAGGTTCAGTAGTTTTCTTGTCACTCCTCCAGGTGAACTCTCCCGGAGGAGTGACAGAACACCCGGAGAGGTGAAGAAAACCTCCATAACCTGGTAATCCTCACCGCGCCGCGCGTCAGCGCTGGATCTCGCGGACCTGGAGGGCGACGGCGAGGTTGAGTCGGAGGTTGGCGTCGGTCGTGAACGGGCCGAGCAGCTGCTCGAGCTTGCCGATCCGGTACCGCATCGTGTTGTAGTGCACGAACTGCAGGCGCGAGGCCTCGGCGACGTTGAGGTTGGTGTCGAGCAGCACCCGCAGCGTCTCGCGCAGTTCGGCGGCGTCCGGCGTGTCCTGCGCGAGTTCACCCAGGACGTCCTCGGCGAAGGCGGACAGCTCGCTGCGGTCCGGGATGAGGCCGATGAGCCGGTGCACGCCGAGATCGTCGAAGTGGAAGGTGCTGCTGCCGCCGCTGAACCGCCGGCCGACCTCGGTCGCACGCCGGGCCTGCTGGTAGGCCACCGGAAGCTCGTCGAGACTCGTCACCAACCGGCTCGCGCCCACCGAGAACGGCCGCCGACCGCCACCCTTGTCACCGGCGACGGACTTGACGATGCGGGCGACGAGATCGCGCAGGCCGGCCGCGGCGCGCTCGGGGTCGTCGCGCATCCCCTCAGGTGCCGATAACACCGTCACCACGGCCTCGGAGAAGTCGGCCATCGGCACGTGGGGCGCGAACGAGCCGACCACCTGCGTCCACGCGGCGAAGAACCGCTCCTGCCAGGACCGCCGCACGCGGGCGGGCACGCGAGCTTGATCCGGGGACGGCGGATCGAGCTCCGCGGTGACGACGATGGCGGGGAATTCCAGCCGCCAGTCCAGCGTCTTGGCGTGCTCGATCACGTGCTCGGGGTCTCCCCCGCGCCCGTCGAGCACCTCCCGCAGGAAGTCCCCGCGGTAGCGGCTCTCGACGGCGTTCAGCGCCTGCTGCTGGGTGATGAGCAACGCCGCGACGGTCGAGGCGCGCTGCAGCGCGTTGAGGTCGTCCTTGGAGATCGCGCGGTGCGGGTCGTACGCGACGAGCCGGGCGAGGTCGCTGCTGCCGGCGACGACGGGCTGCACCAGCACCTGCCCCTCCCCGATGTCCATGGGCTGCAGACGCGGACGCTCGATTCGGAAGCGGCCCGTCGGGTCGAACAGGTCGGCCTCCTCGAGTGCCACCCGCATGTCGTCGGTCAGCGCACCCGCCTTCTCGCGACCGTCGATCGAGGTGACGAGGATGCCGACGCCGAGCACGTCGGCGATCCGGCTGGCGATCTCCTGCAGTCCGGCGCCCTCGAGCACGAGCCCCTCGAGCGCCGCGTGCAGCGCGTCGGTGCGCTGCAGCACGTCGGCTTGGACGTCGGTCAGCCGGATGTGCACCTCCTCCAGCAGGTCGTCGAAGGCCGTCTCGGCCGAGAGTCCGAGGATCGGGAAGCCCAGCTCGTCGGCGAGATGCAGCACCGGCGCGGGGACCTCTTCGAGGAAGCGGCCCACTTTGATGCCGAGTCCGGCGACGTCGAGCTCGTCGAGGCGACGGACCAGCTCCACGAACTCGCTGTGGCCCGGGTCGCCGTCCACGTCCAGGCCCATGAGGGGGTAGCCGCTGGTCACGAGCAGCGCGTGCGGGCGCACCCATTCGACGATGTCGGGCACTTCCATGACGTTGAGCCGCGTGACGACGCGGTCGAGGCCTTTGCTGCCGGCCAGCACCGTCGTGTTGCGCAGGGTGTCGACCTTGAGCACGTCCCGCAGGGGGACTCGATAGCTATGTCTCATCAAGATCTGGACAACTCCCCGTCGATCCTTGGCAACATCTGACGTCGGCTCAGCGTAGCAGCGCCGATTAGGGTCCGAATGACGACAAATCTCGACCCGTGGAGATCCGATGGCCGCCCGTACCGCTGTGCTCGCAGCGGCTTCGCCCTGGGTGCGCGACCGATTCGCCGAGCCGGCGCGCGACGGCGTGGTCCTCCACGGCGGCGCGCAGGCGGTCTACGTGCGCGTCGACGACACCGTGCTCGCGGTCGTCGCCCGCGGCGGCGTGCAGGTGCCGTGCGGCGCCCACACCACCCTGGCCTCGCTCACCGGCCTCGACGGCAGTGGAGGTCTCCCGGCGGCCGGCGCGCCCGTGCGGCTCGGTGACGGCACCCTGTCCATCGGCAAGGCCGACGTACGCGTGGCCCGGCTCGTCGACGCCAGCGCTCCCCGCTTCGACGCCACCGAGGCCGCCGAGATGCTCGCTCGTCTTCGTACCGTGCCCCTCGACCCGGCCGTGGTCGGCGAACTCCCCGCCGATGCGCTCGACCGGTTGCGCGACGGCGACCAGACCGCCCTCGACGACCTCCTCGGCCTCGGCAGCGGCCTGACCCCGCTCGGGGACGACGTCACGTGCGGCTGGCTCGCCACGATGGTCGCGGCGGCGCAGCCGGCTGCCGCGCCCGTGCGCGACCGCGTGCTGGAGATCGCGACCGCGCGGACCACCGCTCTCTCGGCCACCCTGCTGCTCCGGGCGACCGAGGGCGACGTCCTGCCGGACTTCGCCCGGGTCCTCCGCCAGCTGCGGCGCCCCACGTCCCCCGAAGAGCCCGCGGCCTCGGTCGCGGCGCTCGCCCGTATCGGTCACACCTCGGGGACGGGCCTGCTGCTCGGCCTCACGCTTGCTCTCGATCATCTCGTCTCAAGGAGTTGCCCATGACGACATCCACCGACCACGTCGCGCTGCGGCCCGGTGCCTACGCCGACTCCGTCGCGCTGCTGCAGGTCAGCAAGGACGTGGCCGCCGTCGACGGTGTGCTGGCCGCGCAGGTCGCGATGGCCACCGAGCTCAATCGCGAGGTCATCGCGCAGATGGGCTTCGAGCTGCCGGACACGACGCCGAACGACATGATCGTCGCGATCCGCCTCGAAGACCCGTCGCGTCTCGACGCCGCCCTCGCTGCCGTCGACGCGGCCCTCGCGGCGGCCTCGCGCCGCAGCGACGGTGAAGCGTCGGTCGAGGATCCGCCCCGCACGATCGGCCGTGCGCTCGAACGCGGCGACGCGGGGCTCGCGCTCGTCTCGGTCCCGGGACAGTACGCCGCCGTGGAGGCGATGGACGCCCTCGACGCCGGCCGCGACGTCATGATCTTCAGCGACAACGTGCCCGTCGAGCAGGAGGTGGCGCTCAAGCGCGTCGCCGCCGAGCGCGATCTCCTCGTGATGGGGCCCGACTGCGGCACGGCCATGGTCGACGGCATCGGCCTCGGCTTCGCCAACACCGTCCAGCCCGGTCCGGTCGGCATCGTCGCCGCCTCGGGCACCGGCTGCCAGCAGCTCATGTGCCTGCTGGACCAGGCGGGCGTCGGCATGACCGCCGCGCTCGGCGTCGGCGGACGCGACCTCAGCGTCGACGTCGCCGCGCTCTCCACCAAGCAGGCCATGAAGCGGCTCGACGCCGACGAGGCCACCGAGCTCATCGTCGTCGTGTCGAAGCCCCCGGCGGAGGAGGTGGCCGCCGACCTGCGCGCGTTCGCCGAGCAGCTGTCGACGCCCGTGCACTTCGCACTCCTCGGCAAGGGACAGCCCGATCTCACCGCTGCGGCCGAGGGTGTGCTCGCGGCGCTCGGCCGCGAGGTGCCCGAGTGGCCGCGCTGGGGCGAACCGGCGGCGACCCCGACCGCGGGCCAGCTGCGCGGACTGTTCGCCGGCGGAACGCTGTGCGACGAGGCGATGCTGCTGACGCAGGACCGCCTCGGACCGGTGTGGAGCAACATCCCGCTCGACCCGGCGTACGCGCTCGGCTCCGACCTGCAGGCCGACGGACCGCTGATGATCGACTTCGGCGACGACGGCATGACCAGCGGCCGCGCCCACCCGATGATCGACCCCTCGCTGCGCCTGGACTACCTCGCCCGCACCTCGCGGGACGCGTCGACGTCCGTGATCCTCATGGACGTGGTGCTCGGTCACGGCGCCGACGCCGACCCCGCGGCCACGGCGGCCCCGGCGATCCGCGACGCGATCGCGGCCGCCCGGAAGGCCGGACGCGACCTGGCAGTCGTCGTCGCGTGCGTCGGTACGCAGGGCGACCCGCAGCAGCTCGACCGGCAGGCGGCCGCGCTCGCGGACGCCGGCGCCGAAGTGTTCTTGTCCAACGCCCAGGCCACGCGCCGGGCACTCTCGCTGATGGGAGCGGCAGCATGACTTCCACGCACACCCCCGCCGACGGCGTCGTCGCGAGCGGCGTCAGCATCTTCGCCGACGCGCTCGACGCTCAGGCCGTCCCGGTCTCCCGGGTGGACTGGCGTCCCCCGATGGAGGGCACCGCGGACGACCTCGCCACCGTGGCCACCGACCCCTTGCGCGTCGACGCCAACCGCCGTGCCGCCGAGGCGATGATGGCCGTGCAGGCGATGATCGTCGACGTCGCCCCGGCCAGCGAGGTCCTCGGCCTCGAGAAGGGCCAGTTCCTCCACGCCGGCCCGCCGCTGGCCTGGGAGAACGCGTCCGGCCCGATGCGCGGCGCCCTCATGGGAGCGGCTGCCCTCGAAGCACTCGTCGACGATCCGGAGGACGCCGAGGCGCTGTTCGCGTCCGGCCAGTCGGTGAGCCTCGAGCCGTGCCATCACCGCAGCGCGGTCGGTCCGATGGCCGGTGTCGTCTCGCCGTCGATGTGGATGTGGGTACTCGAGGACCCGACCGACGGACGCCGCACCTACTGCTCACTCAACGAGGGTCTCGGCAAGGTGCTGCGGTACGGCGCCTACGGACCCGAGGTGCTCGAGCGGCTGCGGTGGATGTCCGACGTGCTCGGTCCGTTGCTGTCGAAGGCCGTCCGCGGCAGCGAGCCGGTCAACGCGACCAGCATCCTCGGCCAGATGCTGCAGATGGGCGACGAGGCGCACAACCGCAACCGCGCCGGCACGCTGATGCTCATGCGCGACCTCGCGCCCGCGATGGTCAACTCGGGCGCGGACGCGGCCGACATCGCCAAGGTCTTCGAGTTCATGGGCGGCAACGACCACTTCTTCCTCAACGTCGCGATGCCGGCGTGCAAGCTCGCGCTCGACGCCGCGCGCGGCATCGAGGGATCGACGATGGTCGTGGCGATGGCGCGTAACGGCACGGAGTTCGGCATCCAGACCGCCGGCACCGGCGACGAGTGGTTCACCGGACCGGCGCAGATCGCCGACGGCCTGTACCTCGGCGGTTACGGGCCCGACGACGCCAACCCCGACATCGGCGACTCGGCGATCACCGAGACGGCGGGCATCGGCGGATTCGCGATGGCCACCGCCCCGGCGATCGTGCGGTTCGTCGGCGGCTCCGTCCCGGACGCGCTGGCGACGACCCGCCGGATGCGCGAGATCACACTCGCGGAGAACGATCGCTGGCCGATCCCGGTGCTCGACTTCATGGGGACGCCGACGGGCATCGACGTGACCAAGGTGTGCCGCACGGGCGTGCTGCCGCAGATCAACACCGGCATGGCCGGTCGCGTCGCGGGCACGGGTCAGGTCGGCGCCGGCCTGGTCACCCCTCCCGCGGAGATCTTCCCGAAGGCGCTCGCCGCCCTCGCTGCACGGACCCGCGCTCGCCAGTCCTGAGGTCACCAAGGCCCCAGATTTGCGCCCAGTCCGTCAACCCCGGCCCCGGCCGGTTGACGGATGTGGCGCAAATCTGGGGCCTTCGTGCGTCAGTTGGCGAGTGCCGCGATGCCGAGCAGGAGGAAGGCGACGAACGCGATCGGGACGAGCCAGGCCGCGGCCAGGGTGAACGCGACCGTGGTGCCGACGCGCGGCGGGAAGAAGTAGCGGGCCCGAGGTAGATCGCCGACGCTGTCGATCCAACGACCGCTGAGGCCGACGGTGTTCCACACGCCGCGCAACCGGTTGAACACGCGCGGGCCGCTCCCACCGCCCGAGGTGATCTGCAGGAGCGCGCCGCGGGCATCGTCCACCTTGCCGCTCATGCTCACGGCGATGCCGAGCTCGGTCGCGAGCTTGTCCGGATCCTCGACGGCTTGGAGGATGCGCCAGCGCCGTACACCGAATGTCGCGGAGACGACGGCCATGACCAGTGCGATCACGAGCGCCGCCCACCGAACGCCGCCGTCCTCGAGCAGACCGATCAACGCGACCGCGGCGATGAACGGCAACGGCACGACGAGCAGTGCCAGACTCGGCCACCGCAGCAGGCGCACGGCCATCGTCAGCACCTGCGAGGCACGGCGGGCCGCGTCGGCGGTCTGCCCGTCGATGCGAGACGCGAAGTCGTCCACCGCACGGTTGGCACGAGCACGGATTCCTGGCTTGCGACGATTGCGCATGCCCTCAGCCTAATGAGCGGCCCCAGGCACTAAGGTGCGTCCGTGGCCGTCGTCCTGTCCCTCGTCTCCGCGCTCGCCTACGGCGTCTCGGACTTCCTCGGCGGCATCACCGCCAAGCGGGCGACGGCCTGGCAGGTCGCGGTCATCGGACAGAGCACGGCGGTCGTGCTGATGACACTCGTCGCGCTCATCGCCGGAGGCTCACCGAGCTCGCACGACCTGGGAATGGCTGCCGCGGCGGGCGTCGGCAGCGGGCTCGGATGCGCCTTCCTCTACCGCGGGCTCGCCGGCGCGCGGATGGGAGTCGTCGCGCCGATCTCCGCGGTGGGGACCGCGTTGCTGCCGGTGATCGTCGGCGTCACGCTCGGCGACCGCCCGCATGTGCTCGCGACGATCGGCATCATCCTGGCCTTCCCGGCGATCGTGCTGATCTCCCGCACCAACGACGCCGACGACGCTCACCGCAGCGGCGTCGTCGACGGGCTCCTCGCCGGGCTCGGGTTCGGTGTGCTGTTCAGCTTCGTCGCGCAGGTCGACGACGCGGCCGGCATGTGGCACTTCCCGCTCATGTATCTCGTCTCGACGCTGACCGTGCTGGTGACGGCGATCTCGCTGCGCCAGGTGTGGCGACCGAGCCGGGACGCGCTGCCCGCCCTGGTGATGGGACCGATCAGCGTGGTCGCGGTGGTGGCGTTCTACCTCGGAACGCGGCACGGGCTGCTGTCGATCGTCGCGGTGATCTCGTCGCTGTATCCGGCGGCCACGGTGCTGCTCGCCGCGCTGCTCCTCAAGGAGCGGATTCAGCCCTGGCAGGCGGTCGGACTCGCCTGCGCCACCGCCGCCGTCACCCTGGTCGCGCTCGGCTGAGCGGGCGGACCGGCCGGTCGGCGCGGGCGGGCTTCCGAGCTCACTCGACCGGCCCCGCTCCTCGCCGAGTGGCGCAAAGTGATCACCGAGCGGCGCAGAATGGGGGCGGAATCGCCGGATTCTCCCCCACCTTGCGCCACTCGCGGAACCGGGCGCGGAGCGCACGGCGGGTCGCGGAACCGGGCGCGGAGGGGACAGCGCGGGGGTCGGCTTCCTACTTGAGGAACTTGCTGGTGGTGCGGTCCTTGAGGATCTTGCCGCCGGTCTGGCAGGTGGGGCAGTACTGGAGCGAGGTGTCGCTGAAGACGACCTCGCGGATGGTGTCGCCGCAGACGTCGCAGGTCTCCCCCGCGCGGCCGTGCACGCGCATTCGTGCGCGTTTGGCGTCCTTCAGCTCGGCGGCCGGCTTGCCCGCAGCCTCCGCCATCGCCTGCGCCAGCACCTCGTGCACGGCCGTCTCCAGCCGATCGATCTCGTCGTCCTCGAGCTGCTCGGCGATCGCGAACGGTGACAGGCGGGCCGCGTGGAGGATCTCGTCGCTGTAGGCGTTGCCGATGCCGGCGATGATCTTCTGATCGCGCAGCAGCCGCTTGACCTGCATCTTGCGCTTCAGCAGCGGGCGCAGGTCGAAGTCCGGTGCCATCGGATCCGGCCCGAGTGCCGCGATGCCGGGAACCTCCTGCGGGTCGCGCACGGCGTACACCGCCAGCCCTTTGCGGGTGCCTGCCTCGGTGAGGTCGAAACCGACGTGCGGACCGTCGCCTGCATCGAGGCGCAGCCGCATCGCGAGTGGTCCGTTGCCCATCTTCAACCGGCTGTCGGCCAGCTTGTCGGACCAGCGGATCCAGCCGGCCTTCGCCAGGTGGATCACCAGGTGCAATCCGTCGACGTCGAGGTCGATGAACTTCCCGTGCCGGACGACGTCGGTGACGGCCAGACCCGCGAAGGCCTGAAGCGGCGGGTCGTAGGTCTTGAGTACGGCGAACGACACGAGCTCGATCTCGGCGACGACCGCACCCACGCACTTATCGCGCAGGAAGCCGACGAGTGCGTCGACCTCGGGCATCTCGGGCATGCGCTCAGCCTAATCAGGAAGCGCGCACTCGGGAGTTGATCGCAGCGGCAGCGCCCTCGGCGTCGTCGATGACCACGATGAGCGGGCGGGCGTCCCGTCGATGGACGACGATCGCGTCGCCGGCCGACAGCACGATGCCGGTGCCACGTGGACTCATCCGCACACCCCAGCCGCCGAAGTCGCCGAGAGCGCTGATGTGCTCGACTTCAGCGCCCTGAGCTGGTCGGGACGGACACGGATTCTCGGCCAGCCGAGTGCCGAGCGGACCAGAACGCCACGGTCGTCGACGGTGACCTTCCACCACGCGGTGGCGGCGAGCGCTAGTGCCACGGGCAGCAGGATGTAACCGATGATGTGCAGCGGCGTGACGAGCGAGGCGAGTCCGACGAGTGCCACCAGGCCGGTGATCGCGAGCATGACGTCGCTGCGCACGACACCGGCCCACGTACGCGGCGCGTCGGCGCTGGCAACGGGTGACGCGGGCACCGAGCCCTCGAAGCGATCCCGCGGCGTGACGGCCGCTGCGATCAGAGCGGCGAGGAGCGCGATACCGATGCTCGCCGCGATCCACCCGCCCTGGATCGTCACATCTCCCGCATCGTCGAGTCCGCGTTGCGGCGCGAGGGTGCTCAGCATGACCGCCGCCAGGAAGGACGACAGTCCTGCGCCTGTGGCGGCGGTGCTGCGGCTCGGCAGTCCGAGCGCGAGGAACAACCCGCAACAGACGAGCGGGATCACCGCGCTCAGCGCGCCGATCATCCACGGGAGAGCGCTGCGCGACGTGAAGCCGTCGGGTTCGTCCCCGCTCCCCCAGTGGGTGGCGACCTGCGCGGGGAGATCGGGCATCCAGGCCAGCACGACGAGGACACCGACGGCAGCGATCACCACCGGGAGACCCAGCACGATCGGCATGGACCAGCGGTGACGCGTCATGACGTCACGCTATCGATCGCCCCCGCCCCGAAAACGGACGGGATGTCACCGGGCGGTGCCAGACTGACGCCGTGAAGGTCAATGTCGTCAAGGAGCTGGACTCGTATCGGGCGAAGCGGGGCGAGTTTCGCGTCCTCGAGGTGCCCGAACTGCGGTACCTCATGATCGACGGTCACGGCGATCCGAACACGTCATCGGACTACGCCGACGCGCTCGCGGCGCTGTATCCGGTCGCGTACACGCTGAAGTTCGCCAGTAAGCGCGAGCTCGAGCGCGACTATGTGGTCCCGCCGCTGGAGGGCCTGTGGTGGGCCGACGACATGAGCGTCTTCACCTCCGCGCGCGACAAGTCGCGTTGGGACTGGACGATGATGATCCTCGTCCCGGAGTGGATTCCCGCCGAGCTCGTGAACGCGGCGGTCGACCAGGTGGCCGCATCGCGGCGCCCGGCCCGGCTCGACGACGTCCGGCTGGAGTCGCTCAGTGAAGGCCGGTGCGTCCAGACGTTGCACGTCGGGCCGTTCGACGACGAGGCCGGTGTGCTGGCACGGATGCATGACGAGTTCATCCCGGGCCAGGGATTCCGCATGGTCGGCAAGCACCACGAGATCTACCTGAGCGACCCCCGGCGCACCGCGCCTGAGCGCCTACGGACGATCCTCCGCCAGCCGGTCACGGACTGACCGAGCGGCGCAGCAGTCTGCCGGTCGTTCCGCGCATGGATCCGACCGCGATCACGACGAGGATCGTCGCGATCGCGGGCAGGACCCACAGCGGTCCTTGCGGCCAGGGGCGGCCCAGCACGCCCGCACCCAGGATCGACATCGGCAGTACCGCCACGCCGATCCCGGCAGCGACGGCGAGACCGGAGAGGAGCACCGCCTCGCGCGTGACCATCGAGAGCACCTGCCGTGGCGTGGCGCCCAGCATCCGCAAGGTCGCGAACTCCTCACGCCGACGGCGCGTCGTGGTGCGCAGGCTTGCGGCGACCGCGACGAGAACGTACCCGAGCATCGGGATCAGCACGACCACCCCGAGCCAGCGCTCGAGCCACGGACGTTCAGTCGTCAGCGCCGCGTCGGCCGTGAGCGGCGTGACGCGCTGACCAGGACGGTCGTCCGCCCACGCCTCGAGCCCGTCGATCGCCTGAGCGTCACCCTGGACGAGGACGGTGTCATACGAGCGGGCGAGCCCATGCATCGTCAGCAGATCAGTGGAGGCGACGACGGTGCCGAACCCCAGTCCACGCTGATAAGTCGCCACGACGACCGGGTCGACCTGCTCGCCGTTCCCGAGTCGCAGCGCGACCTGCTCGCCGACACCGACCCCCCAACGGCGGGCGGTCGTGGCGTCCAGCGCCACGCTCTCACCCCGCAGCGCGGCCAGATCGCCCGCGACCGCGTCGAGATCGAGGACACGATCGGCGTCGGGACCGACGGCCAGGGCCGAGAAGCGCTCCGTGGTCGTCTCACCCAGCCACCGGTTCGACCGGAGGACGGAGGTCGACACCATCGGCACCGCCGCCTCGACCCCGTCGACCTCGGCGACGTCGGCGAGATCGACCGGTGTCATCGCGCCCACGATCCTCGCCGCCGCAGTGACCCCGTCGGTCTGCTCGTGCGCCGTGGCCCTCTCGAGGGTCGACTGGGCGTAGACCTGGACCGCGGTGACGCTGAACGCCAACGCGAGCACCGTGACCGAGCCGGCTGAACGCAGCGCGTGGGCGCGGGTCTGCCGCACAGCCAGCCACCGGGTGACCGGCGCGCCTTCACCGGTGCCGCGAGCCAGCCGACCGGTGACCGCCCGCACCAGGACCGGCCCGGCCAGCGCAAGCCCGACGATGCCGGCCAGCGTTCCGCTCGCGGCCGAGAGGAAGGCGTCCTCGCCTCGGATCACGAGCGCCGCGAACGCCGGGATCACGCCGAGACCCAACAGGGCGAGCCCGAGGCCGGTGCGCACCCGCGTGGGCGGCCGCGGCTCGACCTGGGCCTCGCCGATCGCCTCGGTCGCGGGCCGTCGGGACGCGCGCAGCGCCACGGCGCGCGCCGACACCCGAACGATGGTCAGCGTCAGCAGGGCGACCACGGCGCCGGCCAGCGGCGATACGACAACGGGAAGCTGGACGGAGACGACGCCGGCGGCGGCCAGCTTCGTGTTGCACCACCCCGCCAGCACGTACCCCAGCAGGAGCGCCGGAGCGAGCCCGACAGCGGCCGCGACCGTGGCCTGACCCGCGACCAGGTCCCGGACCTGACGCGGGGTCGCGCCCACAGCCCGCAGCAGCGCGAGCTCACGTCGCTGGCCCGCAATCGCTGTAGCGAGGGCACTTGCGGTGATGCATCCGACGAGCAACGGCAGCGTCCCTGCGATCGAGGTGGCCAGAGCGAGCAGCTCGAGACGGGCGTTGCCGACGCCGAGCGCCTCCACGGCTCCACGGGCGTCTCCCGTGGTGACCACGAAGCCCGGCCCCACCGCGTCGCGCACCGCCTCGGCGACGGTGTCCGTGTCGGCGCCGTCGTCCAAGCGGACCGCGATGAGGTCGACCCGCTCCCGCGTGATCGACGCGACCGTTGCGGTCGAAAGGTGGACAGCCGCTCCCGGCGCGTCGACGATTCCGGCGACACGAACCTCGCGCCGTGTGTCCCCCAGGCTCAGGTCGACCCGGTCCCCCGTCTCCAGGGCCCCCGTGGACAGGGACTCGCCGAGATCGGTGGCCAGCTCTCTGGTGAGCACGATGGAGTCGGCGGCGGGGGCGGAACCGTGCAGGGGCGGTGAGGCGAGGGCCGCGACGGCCCAGTCGTGGGCGTCGGCGGTCAGTGCCGACCGGACCCTGGAATCCGAGATGGGGCTGACCGAGACCGGCAGGGTCACGTCGGCCGCGGTGGCCTCGACGCCCGGCACCCGCGCGATGCGCTCGGCGAGATCCGCCGGAACGGGCTCGCGGTCCAGCAGGCGAACGTCGAAGTCCTCGTCCACCGGGACGCGCTGGGGCGCTGAGACGAGGAGCTGCGCGTGGGCCAGCCGCTCGGGCGGGACCTGCGCCCGCAGCCCGGTCTCGGTGAGCACGGCACCTGCCGTGACCAGGGTTCCGCCGCCGAAGACGGCGAAGGCAAGGGCCAGGAAGGCGCCGACGTGACCGCGAGAGAACACCCGCGCTCCGAGCCGTGACCGCCGCATCACTGGCTCTCCACCACGTCGCCGGCCGGGACGGCCGCCGGTCGCGCCATCGACGGGGCGGTGCTGAAGCGTCCATCAGCGAGCATGAGGGTGGCGTGCGCCCATTGAGCGGCCCGCGGGTCGTGGGTGACCATCACGATGGTCTGGCCGAGATCATCGACGAGGTCGCGCAGCAGCCCCAGCACGTCGTCGGCCGTCGCGGCGTCGAGTGCGCCGGTGGGCTCGTCGGCGAAGACGATGTCGGGGCGGGCCGCGAGCGCTCGGGCGATCGCGACGCGCTGCTGCTGGCCGCCGGACAGCTCGGCCGGGCGGCGGTCCAGGAGGGGTCGCAGGCCGATGCGGTCGATCACCTCGTCCCTCCATGAGGGGTCGCCCGTGTCACCGGCCAGCCGCAGCGGCAGCGTGATGTTCTCGGCGACGCTCAACGAGGGCAGCAGGTTGTAGGACTGGAAGACGAAGCCGACTGCCTCGCGCCGGACCAGCGTCCGGCGGGTCTCGTTGAGCCGGGAGACCTCCCGGCCACCGATGAACACCTGCCCGGTCGTGGGGGTGTCGAGGCCGGCGGCCACCGAACAGGCCCTGGCCGAGCTGCGCGCGGTGGTTCGCTCGATCCTCCCGCCGGTGTTGGAGAACCGCGGCCTCGCGGGCGCGCTCAGCGCCTTGGTCGCCGACTGCGCCGTCCCGACCACCCTCACCGTCGACGCTCCGGGCCGCAGTCCGGTCAGCGTGGAGGCGACCGCCTACTTCGTGGTGGCCGAGTCGTTGACGAACATCGCCCGGCACAGCGGCGCGAGTCATGCGGAGGTCGAGGTGCGTCGTGAGGCCGGGTCCTTGCGGGTACGGGTCGCCGACGACGGCCGTGGCGGAGCCGATCCGGCGAAGGGGACGGGCCTGGCCGGAATCATGCGCCGGGTCGAAGCGCTCGACGGCGACGCCGTGCTCACCAGCCCGCCCGGCGGACCGACCGAACTGGAGATAGTGCTGCCGTGCGGATCGTAATCGCTGAGGACGACACCCTGCTTCGTGAAGGCTTGAGTCTGTTGCTCGCTGGCGAAGGGTTCGACGTCGTCGCCACGACGGGCGATCCCGACTCGTTCCTCACCGCGGTCACCGAGCACCGCCCCGACCTCGCGGTGGTGGACGTGCGTATGCCGCCGACCCACACCGACGAGGGCATCCGGGCGGCCGTCGAAGCACGCCGCGCACACCCTGAGCTCGCGGTGCTCGTGCTCTCGGCCTACGTCGAACAGAGCTTCGCGACCGATCTGCTCGCTGACGGCGCCGACCGGGTCGGCTACCTGCTGAAGGAGCGAGTCGGCCGCGTGGACGGTTTCGTCGAAGCGCTACGTCGCGTGGCCGCGGGCGGCACCGCGATCGACCCGGAGGTCGTCGCCCAGCTCTTCGCGCAGAAGCGTGCCGGGGATCCGCTCGAGCGGCTGACCGTCCGCGAGCGCGAGGTGCTCTCCTTGATGGCCGAGGGACTCGGCAACCAGGCGATCGGGCAGCGCCTGCACATCACCGACAACGCGGTGCACAAGCACATCCGCAACATCTTCATGAAGCTCGACCTGGCGCCCGACGATCTCAGCGACCGACGGGTGGCTGCCGTCCTGCGTTACCTCGACGGACGCTGACCCCGCACGCAAAGGTGGGCCCGGGCACAGGATGCCCGGGCCCACCTCCGCGTGGAGCGAATCAGTTCGCGGCGGCGACGGCCGGGCGACGCCGGCGGTTGCGATTGCGGTTGCGGTTGTTGCCGCGCTGGCCGTTCGAGCCGGACGGGTTGGAGCCCGACGGTCGGTTCGAGCGGGCCGGACGCTCCGCGGGTGCCTCGACACCGGCGCCGGACAGCGCGTCGGCCGTCATCGGCGACGGCGCGGTGCGCGCGTCATGGTGACGAGCCTCGACACCGGCCTTGCGCTGCAGCGCGACGACCGACTTCACGCCCTCGGGCGTCGTCATCGTGACGACAGTGCCCTTCTGCCCGGCGCGGGCCGTGCGGCCGGAACGGTGCAGGTACGCCTTGTGCTCGGCCGGAGCGTCGTAGTGCACGACGAGCTCGATGCCGTCGACGTGGATGCCGCGGGCGGCGACGTCGGTGGCGACGATGACGTCGGCATCGCCGCGCGTGAACTTGGCGAGGTTGCGCTCACGGCGCCGCTGGTCGAGGTCGCCGTGCAGGTCGACCGACTCGACGCCCTTCGCGGTGAGCTGGCGCGCGATGCGCGACGCTCCGCGACGGGTGCGAGTGAAGACGATGCTGCGCGGGTTGGCCTCCATGAGCGCGACGAGAGCCTCGGCGCGCGTCTCGGGGGTGGCGACCAGCACGTGGTGCTCCATCGTCGGCGGCTTGCCCTGCAGGTCGTCGAGCTCGTGCCGGCGGTGACGGGGCAGGTGACGCTGGACGAGGCGGTCGACGTCGCCGTCGAGGGTCGCCGACAGCAGCAGTCGCTGGCTCTCGCGCGGGGTCTTGCCGAGCAGCGCGTCGACGGGCTTGTAGAAGCCGAGGTCGCACAGGTGGTCGGCCTCGTCGAGCACGGTGAGCTCGATCGCGTCGAGGGTCAGGACCTTCCGGTCGAGGAGGTCACCGAGGCGCCCGGGCGTCGCGATGAGGACGTCGACCGGCCGGGAGAGGTCGCGGATCTGGCGGTTGATCGGCACACCGCCGTAGACGGCGACCGCGCGCAGGCCGAGCGAGGCTGCGAGCGGCTCGAGGACCGTGCGGACCTGCGTGGCGAGCTCGCGGGTGGGCAGGATGATGAGCGCGCGCGGACGGCCACGACGGCTCGTCTCGCCGGCGAGGCGAGCGAGGACCGGGAGGCCGAAGGCCAGGGTCTTGCCCGAGCCGGTGCGGGCGCGGCCGAGGACGTGGCGGCCCTCGAGCGCATCGGGGATGACCGCGGACTGCACCGCGGTGGGGGACACGATCTGCTGCTTTGCCAGCGCCTCGACGAGGGCGGTCGGCAGATTCAGGGTGGAAAAGGACGGCAGCACAGTGCTGCCAGAAGGCTGGTTCACAGAACTCTCAGACGGTTACGGATGCCCGCTACCAAGTCACGCAGGATTGCGAGTGTCGTCGGGCCGAGCGTCGGCTGCGCACATGGGGCAGCGCGCTCGTTCTCCTCCACCCTACCGGTCCGACCCTCACTCCACCCAATCGCGAGGCTGGCGGATTACCAGGTTACGTAGGTTTTCCCTCACTCCTCCGGGCGAATTCACCCGGAGAAGTGCCAAGAAATCTACGTAACCTGGTAATCCGCGCGGCGCTCAGGCGACGAGGTCGGCGTACTCGCTGTGCTGGGTGATGAAGCGCTTGACGTAGGGGCACGTCGGCTTGATCTTCTCGCCCCGCGACCGGATGTCCTCGAGCGCGGCGGTGACGAGTTGACTCGCCAGACCCTGACCCTCGAACTCCTCACGCAGCTCGGTGTGCGGGAGGACGAGGACGCCGTCGCGCGGTTCGGCGACGAGGAAGCCGGCGACCTCGCCGTCGACGTGGATGTCGTAGCGGTTCTCGTCGGCGTTGTGCGTGACCTCCGTGCTCATGCCGTCACCTGCCAAGAAGCTCACGATATGCAGGTGCCGGCATGACACCCCGCTGATGATTCACTCGCTGTCGCTCGCTCATGCCGCCAGGCTACGCGAGGACGCGCTCCAGCACCGAGGTGAAAAGTCCGAGTCCGTCGGTGCCGGGACCGCAGAGGTCCTCGACCGCGTGCTCGGGGTGCGGCATGAGACCGACGACGTTGCCGCGCTCGTTGGTGACGCCCGCGATGTCGTTGAGCGATCCGTTGGGGTTGACGCCCACGTACCGGAACACGACGCGGCCCGACTCCTCCAGCTCGCGGATCGTGTCGGGCGACGCGACGTATCCGCCCTCGCCGTTCTTGAGCGGGATGGTGATCTCCTGGCCGGCCGAGAAGTCGCGGGTCCAGGCGGTGTCGGTGTTCTCGACGCGCAGCACCTGATCGCGGCACACGAACGTGCGGTGATCGTTGCGGATCAGCGCGCCGGGCAGCAGGTGCGACTCGCACAGGATCTGGAAGCCGTTGCAGATGCCGAGCACGGGCATGCCGCCCATGGCGGCGTCGATGACCTGCTCCATGACCGGCGCGAACCGGGCGATGGCACCGGCGCGCAGGTAGTCGCCGTAGGAGAAGCCGCCGGGAAGGATGACTGCGTCGACGCCGGCGAGGTCGTGATCGCCGTGCCACAGCGCGACCGGCTCACCGCCGGCCAGGGTGACGGCGCGACGCGCATCGCCGTCGTCGAGCGAACCCGGGAAGGTGACGACGCCGATTCTCATGCGTCCACCCGCACAGTGAAGTCCTCGATCACGGGGTTGGAGAGGAGGGTCTCGGCGATGCGGTGCACCTCAGCGAGGGACGCGTCATCGACGTTCGGGACCTCCAGCTCGAACCGCTTGCCTTGACGGACGTCGGTGACGGCGGTGAAACCCAGCCGGGGCAGGGCGCCGTGAACAGCCTTGCCTTGGGGGTCGAGGATCTCGGGCTTGGGCATGACATCGACGATGACGCGGGCCACGGGCGCTCCTGGAACGACGGAAGGGGGTGACGGTCCGAGTCTAACGACCGCCACCCCATCCCCTCGCAGCAGATCAGCTCAGCTCGCGCTTGAGGATCTTGCCCGTCGACGTCATCGGCAACTCGTCGCGGAACTCGACGATGCGCGGGTACTTGTACGCCGCGAACTGCTCCTTGCCCCAGGCGACGAGTTCGTCCTCGGTGATCTCGGCTCC
This sequence comes from Aeromicrobium camelliae, assembly GCF_003850045.1. Classification (GTDB taxonomy): domain Bacteria; phylum Actinomycetota; class Actinomycetes; order Propionibacteriales; family Nocardioidaceae; genus Aeromicrobium; species Aeromicrobium camelliae. The sequence goes on from NZ_RQJX01000019.1 coordinate 62,304, forward strand.
CGGCGCCTTGACGACGACGGCCTTGATCTCCTCGCCGTGGGACTCGTGCGGGACGCCGATGACCGCGACCAGCGACACCGCCGGGTGCGTCATGAGGACTTCCTCGAGCTCGCGGGGGTACACGTTGTAGCCGCCGCGGATGATCATGTCCTTGCTGCGGTCGACGATGAAGTAATAGCCGTTCTCGTCCTTGCGGGCGAGGTCGCCGGTGCGGAACCACTCACCGTGGATCGCGTCCTCGGTCGCGGCGGGCCGCTTGTAGTAGCCCTTCATGATGCCGTGGCCCTTGATCGCGATCTCGCCGATGGCCTCGGGATCGTCGGGGATCTCGTTCCAGTCGTTGTCGATGAGCTTCATCTCGACGCCCTTGACCGGCTTGCCGATCGAGCCGACGACCGGCGGCTGACCCCACGGCGAGAACGAGGCGACCGGCGACGTCTCCGACAGACCGTAGCCCTCGAGGATCGTGACGCCGAACTTCTCCTGGAACTGACGGTGGATGTCCGCGGGCAGGGCAGCGCCACCGGCTGCGGCGACGCGCAGGTTGGCGGCGATCTGGGCGACGTCGACAGTCTCGTCGAGCGCGCCGAGCAGACCCCAGTACATCGTCGGGACGCCGGCGAAGAAGGTGACCTTCTCCTTGAGCAGCAGGTCGATGGCCGGCTTGGCCTCGAATCGCGGCAGCATCACCATCGTGCCGCCGTACAGCAGGGAGCCGTTCTGGATGACGGTCTGGCCGAAGATGTGGAACAGCGGCAGCACGGCGAGGTAGGTGTCCGGGTTGGTCTCGTCGGCCTGGAACGTCGACTCGCCCAGCGCCGCGTTGTCGTACATGTTGCGGTGCCGCAGCTCGGCGCCCTTGGGCTGACCCGTGGTGCCGGAGGTGTAGAGGATGACCGCGGTGTCGTCATCGTCGCGCTCGACGGTGTCGAACGTCGGCGGCTGCTCGCTCACCAGCGGGGCGTAGTACTCGGGGCCCTCGAGCGGTGCGGGCGCGGCCGAGTCGAGCTTGATGAGGAAGAAGTCCTTGACACCCTCGACCTCGTTGAAGCCCTCCCAGGCGTTGTCGCCGATCGGCACGCCGGGCGCGCCCTCGAACGCGAAGTAGGCCTTGGCGTCGGAGTCGTCGAGGTGGTAGGCGATCTCGCGCGACGTGAGCAGGATGTTGAGCGGCACGACGGTGGCGCCGGTCTTGAGGATGCCGAAGTAGACGATCGTGAAGTACGGAAGGTTGGGGATCGACATCGCGACCTTGTCGCCCGGCTGGATCCCGCGGGACACCAGCAGGTTGGCGACCTGATTGGCGGCGCCGTTCAGCTGTGCGTAGCTGAGGCGCGTGTCCCCGAAGACGACGGCGGTGCGCTCGGGGTACTTGGCAGTCGAGTCCTCGAGGATGCGGGCAAGGTTGGCCACGGCGGTCTCTCCCTTGTGTGTGATGACGGTGACACTGACGATGTCAGGATCACTGTAACGGGCGTCTCACCAGGAGCGGCCGGTCAGCCTCTCATACGCCTCGAGGTAACGCTCGCGGGTCTTCTCGACGATCGCGTCGGGCAGGCGCGGCGGGGCGCTTTCGATGTCGCGATCCCAGCCGCTCTCGGGCGAGGTCAGCCAGTCGCGGACGAACTGCTTGTCGAAGGATGGCTGGCTGCGGCCCGGTTCCCACGCGTCGGCCGGCCAGAAGCGGGAGGAGTCCGGGGTGAGCACCTCGTCGGCCAGCACGATGGTGCCGTCGGGACGGCGCCCGAACTCGAACTTGGTGTCGGCGAGCAGGATGCCGCGTTCACGGGCGATCTCCTCGGCCCGGCGGTACACCTGGATGCTCAGGTCGCGCAGCGCGGCGGCGTCCTCGGCACCGATCGTGTCGACGACGTGATCGAAGGTGATGTTCTGGTCGTGGTCGCCGATCTCGGCCTTCGTGGCCGGCGTGAAGATCGGTTCGGGCAGGCGCGATCCGTCGACGAGGCCGCGCGGCAGGGGGACACCGCAGACGTGGCCGCTCGCGGCGTAGTCGGCGAGGCCCGAACCGGTGAGGTAGCCGCGCACGACGCACTCGACGGGGAACATGTCCAGGCGTTCGACGATCAGGGCCCGGCCTGCCACCTGCTCGGGGACGTCGGTGCTGATGACATGGTTGGGGACGATGTCGGCGAGCTGCTCGAACCACCACAGCGACATGCGGGTGAGGATCTCGCCCTTGTCGGGGATGCCGGGTTCGAGGCTGAAGTCGTACGCGCTGATGCGGTCCGACGCGACCATGAGGAGGTGGTCGCCGTACTCGTACAGGTCGCGCACCTTGCCCGAGTGGAGATGCGTCGCGCCGGGAATCTCAAGAACCACGCGCTCACCCTACCCAGCGAAGGCGCCGAGCACCGCCGAGCCCGGGTAGGTGGCGAGCCCGCGTAGGTAGTCGAGTAGCGGCGTCTTCTTCCTAGGTGGTCGAGTAGCGACCGAGGAACGAGGGAGCGTATCGAGACCACGTCACCTCACTCGGTCTCGATACGTCGGTCGCTGAGCGACCTCCTACTCGACCACCTCTGGCGCGGTTGATCCAAACGCGGTCTCGCTCCATGGCCTCCGCAGAGCTCCGGCCTACTCGACCACTGATGGCCCGCTAGGTGGTCGAGTAGCGACCGAGGAACGAGGGAGCGTATCGAGACCACGTCACTCAACTCGGTCTCGATACGTCGGTCGCTGAGCGACCTCCTACTCGACCACCTCTGGTGCGGTTGATCCAACGCGGTCTCGCTTCATGACCTCCGCAGAGCTCCGGCCTCTGGCTGGGTCAGAGGATGGCGCCGGGGGTGTAGGTGGCGGCGTCGGGGTGACGGGAGGCCACCTCGTCGACCTTCGCGACCACGGCCTGCACCTGCGAGACCGCGGCGCCCGTGAACTGGATCGGCTCGGCGACGAGCGAGGCGAGGTCGGCCTGGCTGAGGCCCAGCCGGGGGTCGGCGGCGAGGCGATCGAAGAGGTCGTTCTCCGCCGTGCCCTTCTCGCGCATCTCCAGCGCGACGGCGACGGCATGCTCCTTGATCGCTTCGTGCGCCTCCTCGCGGCCGACCCCGTGGCGGACGGCGGCCATGAGCACCTTGGTCGTGGCGAGGAACGGCAGGTACCGGTCGAGTTCACGCTGGACCACGGCCGGGAACGCGCCGAACTCGTCGAGCACGGTCAGGAAGGTCTCGAACAGGCCGTCGGCGGCGTAGAACGCGTCGGGCAGCGCGACCCGGCGCACCACCGAGCACGAGACGTCGCCCTCGTTCCACTGGTCGCCGGCGAGCTCGCCCACCATCGACACGTAGCCGCGGACGATGACGGCGAGGCCGTTGACGCGCTCGCACGAGCGGGTGTTCATCTTGTGCGGCATCGCGCTGGAGCCGACCTGGCCGGGCTTGAACCCCTCGGTGACCAGCTCGTTGCCGGCCATCAGGCGGATCGTCGTGGCGAGGTTGGACGGCGCGGCGACGAGCTGCGCGAGCGACGTGACGACGTCGTAGTCGAGCGAGCGCGGATACACCTGGCCGACGCTGGTGAGGACGCGGTCGAAACCGAGGTGACCGGCGACGCGGCGCTCGAGTTCGGCGAGCTTGCCCTGGTCGCCGCCGAGGAGGTCGAGCTGGTCCTGGGCGGTGCCGACGGGACCCTTGATGCCGCGCAGCGGGTACCGGGCGACGAGTTCCTCGATCCGCTCCACACCGACGAGCAGTTCGTCGGCGACAGTGGCGAACCGCTTGCCGAGGGTCGTGGCCTGCGCGGCGACGTTGTGGCTGCGACCGGCCATGACGAGGGCTTCGTGCTCGGCGGCGAGACGGCCGAGGCGGGCGAGCGCGGCGACGGCCTTGTCGCGGAGGATCTCCAGTGAGGCGCGCACCTGCAGCTGCTCGACGTTCTCGGTGAGATCGCGCGAGGTCATGCCCTTGTGGATGTGCTCGGTGCCGGCGAGGGCCGCGAACTCCTCGATCCGGGCCTTGACGTCGTGGCGGGTGACGCGCTCACGGGCGGCGATGGAGTCGAGGTCGACCTGGTCGACGACCGCCTCGTACGCCTCGATGACGCAGTCCGGGGTCTCGACGCCGAGGTCCTTCTGCGCCTTGAGCACCGCGATCCACAGCCGGCGCTCGAGACGGATCTTGTGCTCGGGCGACCAGATCTGCGCGAGCTGATCGGAGGCGTACCGGGACGCGAGGACGTTGGGAGCGGTCACTCCCCCAGTATCGCAGCCCCGGTCAGCTCGCGGCCCGAGCGGTGAGTCGTCCCGCACGCCGCGGACGGGCGGTGAGCTACCACGCAGGTGAGGGCTGCACGTGCGGGACAGCTCACCGCGCACCCAGCGCCGGTCAGGGGGTGATGCGGCCCTGTTCGGCGGCGAGGGCGATGTCGGTGCGGTGGTGCGCGCCGCGGATCTGGATGCGGTCGACGCCGGCGTACGCGCGCTCGCGGGCCTGCGCGAGCGAATCGCCGACGGCGGTCACTGCGAGCACTCGTCCTCCGGCGGTGACGAGCTCACCGGCGTCGTTGCGCGCCGTGCCCGCGTGGATGACGTCGACGCCCTCGAGCGCGTCGGCCTCCTCGATGCCGGTGATGACGTCGCCCTTGGCCGGCGACGCCGGGTAGTCCTCGGCGGCGACGACCACGGTCACTGCCGCGCCGTCGCGCCACTGCGGCAGCCCGACCTGGCCCAGCGTCCCCTGGGCGGCGCCCATGAGCAGCGTGGACAGCGGCGTCTGCAGCAACGCCAGCAGCGCCTGCGTCTCGGGGTCGCCGAAGCGAGCGTTGAACTCGACGACCCGCACGCCACGGCTGGTCAGCGCGAGCCCGGCGTAGAGCAGGCCGGAGAACGGAGTGCCGCGCGCGGCCATCTCCTTGACCGTCGGCACGAGGACGCGGCGGCACACCTCCTGCACGAGGTCGTCGGGCGCCCAGTCCAGGGGCGTGTACGCGCCCATGCCGCCGGTGTTCGGGCCCTCGTCGCCGTCGTAGGCGCGCTTGAAGTCCTGCGCGGGCTGCAGCGGCAGCACGGTCTCGCCGTCGGTGATGGCGAACAGCGACACCTCGGGTCCGTCGAGGAACTCCTCGATGACGACGCGGTCGCAGGAGGCCGCGTGCTCCTCGGCGGCGACGCGGTCGTCGGTGACGACGACGCCCTTGCCCGCGGCCAGCGCATCGTCCTTGACGACGTACGGCGGGCCGAAGGCGGCGAGCGCCTCGGCGACCTGCTCGGGCGTCTCGCACACCCGCGCCATCGCGGTGGGCACCTCGGCGGCGGCCATGATCTGCTTGGCGAACGCCTTCGAGCCTTCGAGCTGCGCGGCCTCGCGGCTGGGGCCGAAGCAGGCGATCCCGGCGTCCCGGACGGCGTCGGCGACGCCCGCGACGAGCGGCGCCTCCGGACCGACGACGACCAGGTCCGCGCCGACTTCCCGCGCGAGCGCAGCGACGGCGTCACCGTCGAGCGGGTCGACGCTGTGGAGGGTGGCGAAGCCGGCGATGCCGGGGTTGCCGGGTGCTGCGTGCACCTCGGTGACGTGCGGGTCGCGGGAGAGCGCGAGGGCGAGCGCGTGTTCGCGGCCGCCGGTGCCGATGACGAGCGTCTTCACGGGGCACCACCCTAGGGCGTTCGCCTCGCGTTCGACGAACCGTCTTCCCTTTGTCGGTGGGCAGGAGTTCACTGACCTCAAGGAAAGGAGTCACCATGGCCACCGCACTCAACCCCTACCTGCACTTCGACGGCACGGCGCGCGACGCGATGGAGTTCTACCAGTCGGTCTTCGGCGGACAGCTCGACACGTCCCGTTACGGCGATTTCGGTCAAGGCAGTCCCGACGAGGCAGATCGCATCATGCACAGTCATCTCGCGACCGACGGCGGCTTCAGCTTCATGGCTGCCGACGTCCCCAGCGGCCAGGACGCGCCGAGCGGCAGCCAGCACTCGATGTCGTTGAGCGGCGACGACGACGAGGCGCTGCGCGGCTACTTCGAGAAGCTGTCGGACGGCGGCACCGTCATCGAACCTCTCGCTCAGGCGCCCTGGGGCGACTGGTTCGGCATGCTCGTCGACAAGTTCGGCATCCCCTGGATGGTCAACATCGCCGGCAACGCCGCCTGACCTTCATCGGTGATCGAGTAGCGGCGAGGAACGAGCCGCGTATCGAGATCACGCCGCGCAACCGGGCCTCGCTCCATCGCGGCTACGCCCCTCCTGCGATGGCTCCATGGCCGGTCGCCGAGCGACCTCCTACTCGACCACGAACACCTTACTTAGGTGATCGAGTAGCGACCGAGGAACGAGGGAGCGTATCGAGATCACGCCACGTCCCCGTGGCCTCGCTCCATCGCGGCTACGCCCCTCCTGCGATGGCTCCATGGCCGGTCGCTGAACGACCTCCCTACTCGACCACCGACGGCCGCGTCAGCCTCATCGGTGGTCGAGTAGCGACCGAGGAACGAGGGAGCGTATCGAGACCACGCCCCCGTGGCCTCGCTCCATCGCGGCTACACCCCT
>NZ_RQJX01000020.1 GCF_003850045.1 Aeromicrobium camelliae
CTCTCGACACCCACGAGCATCAACGAGCGGTCTTGCAGATGACGTGAGACATGCCTTGCAGATGTCCTGAACCAGCACACTGCCGGGGGCACCCAGGGACGTGTGAGGACGTCGACATCGCCCGGCCTACGGATCCTCCCTTCATCTCAGCGGTGCTTCGCGGACGCCCCGTCTATGGAGCATCGAACGAGCGCGCACGGTGGCGCGCCACTAGCGTGAAGCTATGGGAATTCTCAAGAAGGCCGGAGCGCTCGGCGTCGCCAAGCTGGTCTACGACCAGGCCCGCAAGCCGCAGAACCAAGAGCGCATCAAGCAGGCCATGAACCGCGTCAAGGACCGCCGCGACCACGGTCGTCCGCGCTGAGCGGAAGTCAGGCGCTTCACGGGTCGACCAGCTCGGTCCGCGTCCGCGAGCTGTCGCGCCCGCGCGGCGTCGGCGCGTTCGGATACCGGGAGCTGGGCGACGCCCCCGACTCCTGCACCGCAGACACGACGCGCGACCGCGGGTGGCCGCTCGGAGCACTGTGCTCGGTCAGTCGTCGCGCCGCTCATCGGCGACCGCATGCTCGTCGTCGACCGCGCGCGGCGTGACCCGCAGCCCGGCGATGCGTCGCCGGTCGAGCGCCGTGACCTGGATCGTGGCCCCCGGAACGTCGACGGTGTCCCCCACGACGGCCAGACGGCCCAGCTGCTCGGTGACGAACCCCGCGATCGTGTCGGAGGAGCCGCGCGGCAGCGCCAGCCCGGTGACCTCCTCGAAGTCCTGCAGGTTGAGTCGTCCGTCGAGGATGCCGCCCGCGGCAGCGGGGTCGGCGGCCGTGTCGTACTCGTCGAAGATCTCCCCTACCACCTCCTCGACCAGGTCCTCGAGCGTCACGATGCCGTCTGTACCGCCGTACTCGTCCACGACCACCGCGATGTGGTGGCCGTCGGCGCGCATGCGCGTGAGCGTCGGCATCACGCGCGCCGTGGAGGGGAAGTACGAGATCGGCCGGATCAGCCGCTCCAGTGAGCGGTTCGCGCCGTCGACGGCAACCTCGAACAGGTCCCGTACATGGATGAAGCCGACGATGTCGTCGATGGACCGGTCCACGACCGGGTACCGGGAGAACGGCAGCTCGCGGACCTGCTCGACCGCTTCGGCGATCGTGGCGCTCTCGTCGACGGCCACGACCTCCGGCCGCGGACGCATCACCTCGCTGATCTGCCGGCCGCGCAGCGACAGGACGTCGTCGAGGATGCGCCGCTCGTCCTCGGGCAGGCCCTGGTGGGTCGCCACGATGTCGCGGAACTCCTCCTCGCTGAGCTCGTCGGCCGTCTTGTGCGGATCGCCGCCGAGCAGCCGGACGAGGGCGTTCGTGGACACCGACAACAGCCAGATCACCGGTCGCATGACGGTGGCGAACTTGTCGAGGACCGGCGCCACCGCGTAAGCGAACTCGGCGTTGCGCTGGATCGCCAGTCGCTTGGGCACGAGTTCGCCCAACACGAGCGAGAGATACGCGATGACCAACGTCAGCAGCACCGTCGCGAGCGTGAAGGCGAGCTGCTCCCCGACGCCGAGGAGTTCGAGCGACGGCACGGCGTACGGAGCGATCGAGGTGGCGCCGTACGCCGCAGAGGCGAAGCCGGCGACCGTGACGCCGATCTGCACGGCGGACAGAAAGGTGTTGGGATTGCGGGCGAGAGCGGCCACTTTGGCCCCGCGGCGGCCCCGCGTGGCGATGGTGTTGATCTGGCTCTCGCGCAGTGTCACCAGGGCCATCTCGGTGGCGGCGAAGACGCCGCCGACCAGGACGAACGTGACGACGAGAACGATGTTCCAGACGAGTTCGCTCATGAGCGGACTCCCGTCCGGGAGAGGGCCGCGCCCGGCCTCAGCCGGGCGCGGGGTCTGTCAGGGTCGGACGAGTCGGGACTTCGATCGTTCACAGGTGCTCCTCTCGAGATTCGGTGATCGAACGTTCACGGTCGCGGCGGGTCTTACGGAGGCTGGCGACGGTCGCCACGGCGATCGTCGCGCCGATGAACAACAGCGAGAGCCAGATCGGCACCTCGGGCACCCACAACATCGGCTCGCCGCCGTTGATGAAGGGCAGCTCGTTGACGTGCAGGGCGTGCAGCAGCAGCTTCACGCCGATGAACGCCAGGATCACGGCCAGGCCCTGCGCGAGGTAGACCAGCCGCTCGAGCAGACCGCCGATGAGGAAGTACAACTGACGAAGGCCCATGAGGGCGAACGCGTTGGCGGTGAAGACGATGTACGCCTCCTCGGTCAGGCCGTAGATCGCCGGGATCGAGTCGACGGCGAACACCAGGTCGATGAAGCCGATCGCGATGATGGTGAGGAACATCGGGGTGACGAACCGGCGGCCGTTCTTGCGCACGGTGAAGCGGTCCTCGTGGTACTCGTCCGTGACCGGCAGGTGGCGACGGACGAACGTCATGAAGCGGCCCTGCGTGGGGTCGTCGTCGTGGTCGCTGAACGCCTGCTGGTAGGCGAGCCAGAGCAGCAGCGCGCCGAACAGGTAGAAGACCCAGGAGAAGTTGGCGATGAGCGCGGCACCGACGGCGATGAAAAGGCCGCGCAGGATCAGCGCGATGACGATGCCGATCATCAGGACCTTCTGCTGGTAGATCTTCGGCACCGCGAAGCCGCTCATCACGATGAGGAAGACGAAGAGGTTGTCGACCGAGAGGGCCTTCTCGGTGAGATACCCGGCGAAGTACTCGCCGCCGTAGGTCCAGCCGGAGACCGTGCCGATACCGACACCGAACAGAAGCGCCAACCCGATGTAGAAGGCCGACCAGCGGGCCGACTCCCCGATCGACGGCTCATGGGGTTTGCGGACGTGGGCGAAGAACTCGTAGACGAAGAAGGCGATCGTGACCGCGATCGTGATCATCCAGACGAGGGGTGTGACGTTCAAGGCGAACTCCAACTTGGCGTGAGTGACTGACTGACGCCAAGGTCTTCTCCATCCCTGCATCGAGGAACCGGGGGCCCGGGATGCGGTACGCATCCGTAATGACGAGCCGACCGTGTCGGAGTACTCCCCTTGGGGTTCCCAGTTTAGAGGATTCCTCCGCCTCTCTCGCGACGAACCCGTTTCCGGGCCCTTGATAGGCAAGCAAGCGCTTGCCTATAGTGCAGGCGTGAGCGACATCTACCGTGCGCTCGACGACGAGACGCGACGTCTCGTACTCGACGAGCTGGCGGCCCGCGACGGTCAGACGCTGTTCGAGATCTGTTCGACCCTCGCGACACGGCACGGCCTGACCTTGACGCGCCAGGCGATCTCCCAGCACCTCGGCGTGCTCGAGGACGCCGGCCTGCTGAGAACGGAGCGACGCGGGCGCTCCAAATTCCACTACTTCACTCCCGCCCCCCTCGCCGAGATCGCCCGGCGTTGGCCCCTCCCCGAAAGGACGACTCCATGAGGATCGAACTGACCAGCCTGTTCGTCGATGACCAGCGCGAAGCGCTGGCCTTCTACACCGACGTACTGGGCTTCACGAAACGCCATGACGTCCCACTGGGCGAGGACGCGTGGCTCACCGTCACCTCTCCCGAGGCGCCCGACGGCCCCGAACTGCTCCTCGAGCCGGCCGGGCACCCCGCGGTGAAGCCGTACCGCGACGCCCTCGTGGAGGACGGCATCCCGCTGGCCCAGTTCGCGGTCGACGACGTACAGGCGGAGTACGAACGATTGACCGGGCTCGGAGTCGTCTTCACGCAGCCGCCGACCGACATCGGCAACGCGTGGATCGCGGTCTTCGACGACACCTGCGGCAATCTCATCCAGATCCTCGCCATGAAGCCGGGCACGGACGAGGGGAACTGAGGCGCTTCTTGGGTTGTGTCATCGCCGTCGGCGACTAGCGTCGGCAGTACGTGACCGACGACGAGGAGGCGACATGCCCACACGCACCGCACGCACTGCCTGGGACGGTGGAATCCAGGATGGCTCCGGCGAGGTCGAACTGAGCAGTTCGGGCCTCGGCACCTTCGACATGTCCTTCCCGAAGCGCTCGGCGGAGGACGGTGGCGGGGCGACGAACCCCGAGGAGCTCATCGCCGCCGCACATTCGGCGTGCTACTCGATGCAGCTCAGCGCCCTGCTCGGGCAGCGGGGAGCCACCCCCATCACCCTCGAGACGACCGCCGACGTCACCCTCGGCCCGGACCCGGCTGGCGGTTTCCGCATCACGACCATCGCCTTGCGGGTCCGCGGCGAGGTGGACGGCATCGACGAGAACGGCTTCATCGAAGCGGCCGAAGAGGCCAAGGACACGTGCCCGGTGAGCAAGGCGCTCGAGGGCGTCGACGAGATGACGGTCGACGCCGCACTCGAGACCGCGTGACCCGATGTGAGCGCCCGGCCGGCACCCCTCGCGAGCCGGCCGGGCGCTCGCATCGTCACCCCTCGTCGCAGCCGCGACACCGCTCACCGATCGTCGACCTGACCTGAGTGTCGACCTCGACACCCCCGCGTTAGGCTTGACGACGTCTCCACTCAAGCTCTCAGCACTTCCGGAAGAGGCGATTCAGGCCGTGGCCGAGTCCTCCACCACAGCGTCCAACTCCACCGGCGCACAGTCCCCCGACTTCGGAGCCAACGAATGGCTCGTCGAGGACATGTATGAGCGGTTCACCGAAGACCCGTCGTCCGTCGACGCCGAATGGGCGGAGTTCTTCCGCCGTGGCGGCTACAGCGGCGACAACGGGACCAACGGTGCCGCCGCCAGCACGTCCGCCAAGCCTGCGGCGAAGCCGGACCCGGCGGCCGAGACTGCTGCCGCCGCCAGCGCCCCGGTGAACCAGCCGGCCGACAAGACCGCGAGCGGTGAGCGTGCCCAGACGCGCGAGCCCGCCAAGGACACCGTCGTCACGCCGGCCAGCGACAAGAAGACCGAGCCCAAGGCTCCGGCCAAGCCCGCCGCCCCGGCCAAGAAGAGCGGCACGAAGAAGGCCGCGGCCGAGGAGAAGAAGCCCGCCGGTCCCGGCGAGGTCGAGCGTGTGACGCTGCGCGGCGCCGCTGCGCGTACGGCCACCAACATGGACCAGAGCCTCTCGGTGCCCACCGCCACGAGCGTGCGCTCCGTCCCGGTCAAGTTGCTGTTCGACAACCGCATCGTCATCAACAACCATCTCGCTCGCGCTCGCGGCGGCAAGGTGTCGTTCACGCATCTGATCGGCTACGCCGTGGTCCAGGCGATCAAGGCGATGCCGGAGATGAACACGGGCTTCGAGTACGACGAGAAGGGCAAGCCGGTCCAGCTCAAGCCCGAGCACGTCAACTTCGGTCTCGCGATCGACCTGCAGAAGCCCGACGGATCGCGTCAGCTGCTCGTCCCGAGCATCAAGGCCGCCGAGACCATGGACTTCGCCGAGTTCTGGCAGGGCTACGAGACCATGGTCAAGAAGGCGCGCGACGGCAAGCTGGAGGTCTCGGACTTCCAGGGCACGACCGTCAGCCTGACCAACCCCGGCGGCATCGGCACCAACCACTCGGTGCCGCGCCTCATGTCCGGCCAGGGCCTCATCGTCGGCGTCGGCTCGATGGAGTACCCGCCGGAGTTCCAGGGCGCTTCGGAGCACACCATCGCCCAGATGGCCGTCTCGAAGATGATGACCCTCACCTCGACGTATGACCACCGGGTCATCCAGGGTGCCCAGTCCGGCGAGTTCCTGCGCCGGGTGCACCAGCTGCTGCTGGGCGAGGACGGTTTCTACGACGAGATCTTCCGCTCGCTGCGCATCCCGTACGAGCCCATCCGCTGGGCGCGCGACATCGCCGTCAGCCACGACGACGAGATCCACCGCCAGGCCCGCGTGCTGGAGCTCATCCACGCCTTCCGCGAGCGCGGTCACCTGATCGCGGACACCAACCCGATCGAGTACAAGATGCGCACGCATCCGGATCTCGACATCGCCTCGCACGGCCTCACGCTGTGGGACCTCGACCGCGAGTTCGCGACCGGGTCGTTCGGCAAGGCCTCGGGCAAGCCGCTCATGAAGCTGCGCGAGATCCTCGGCATCCTGCGCGACTCCTACGTCCGCACCATGGGCGTGGAGTACATGCACATCCAGGATCCGGGCGAGCGCGCCTGGTTCCAGGACCGCCTGGAACGTCCCCACGTCAAGCCGCCGCGCAGCGAGCAGCTGCGCATCCTGCAGAAGCTCAACCAGGCGGAGGCCTTCGAGGCGTTCTTGCAGACCAAGTTCGTCGGACAGAAGCGCTTCAGCCTCGAGGGTGGCGAGACCGCGATTCCGCTGCTCGACGAGATCTGCTCGGCCGCCGCGGCCGACAACCTCGCCGAGGTCTGCATCGGCATGGCGCACCGCGGCCGCCTCAACGTGCTGGTCAACATCGCCGGCAAGGACCCCGGCCAGGTGTTCCGCGAGTTCGAGGGCAACATCGACCCGCGCACGGTCCAGGGCTCCGGCGACGTCAAGTACCACCTCGGCGTCGAGGGCGAGTTCACCTCGTCCAAGGGCGACAAGGTCAAGGTCTCGGTGGCGGCCAACCCGTCGCACCTCGAGGTCGTCGACCCGGTCCTGGAGGGCATCACCCGCGCCAAGCAGGACCGCCTCAACATGGGCGAGGCCTTCCCCGTACTCCCGGTGCTCATCCACGGTGACGCCGCGTTCGCCGGGCAGGGAGTCGTCGCCGAGACGCTCAACCTCTCGCAGCTGCGCGGCTACCGCACGGGCGGCACGATCCACCTCATCGTCAACAACCAGGTCGGCTTCACCACGAGCCCGTCGTCCTCGCGTTCGTCGACGTACTCGACCGACGTCGCGCGGATGATCCAGGCGCCGGTGTTCCACGTCAACGGCGACGACCCCGAGGCGTGCATCCGGGTGGCTCAGCTGGCCTACGAGTACCGCCAGACGTTCCACAAGGACGTCGTCATCGACATGGTCTGCTACCGCCGTCGCGGCCATAACGAGGGCGACGACCCGAGCTTCACGCAGCCGCTCATGTACGACTCCATCGAGCGCAAGAAGTCGGTGCGCAAGCTGTACACCGAGGCGCTCGTCGGTCGAGGCGACATCACCCTCGAGGAGGCCGAGGAGGCGCTGAGCGACTACCAGAAGCGACTCGAGGCGAACTTCGCCCGGGTCAAGGAGTCCTCGGATCTTCCGGACTACACGCGCATCCCGGAGTACCCCGAGAAGCCGTTCGAGAGCGGGTACGTCACCGCGATCACGCCGGAAGTCCTCAAGGCCGTCGCCGAGGCGTACACCAACGTCCCCGAGGGCTTCACGGTCCACCCGAAGGTCGCGCCTCAGCTTCAGCGGCGTGCGCAGTCGATCACTGCCGGGCCGATCGACTGGGGCACGGGCGAGATCATCGCGATGGGCTCGCTGCTGCTCGAGGGCCGTCCGGTCCGCATGGCCGGCCAGGACTCGCGCCGTGGCACGTTCTCCTCGCGGTTCGCGGTGATCATCGACCGCCACACGGCGGACGAGTGGACTCCGCTCTCGCACGTCGGTGAGAACCAGGGCACGTTCTACATCTACGACTCGCTGCTGAGCGAGTACGCCGCGCTCGGCTTCGAGTACGGCTACTCGGTGGCGCGTCCTGAAGCCCTGGTCATGTGGGAGGCCCAGTTCGGCGACTTCGTCAACGGCGCCCAGTCGGTCATCGACGAGTACATCTCGTCCGGCGAGACGAAGTGGGGCCAGAAGTCCGGCGTCGTGCTGCTCCTCCCCCACGGCTACGAGGGCCAGGGGCCGGACCACTCGTCCGGCCGCATCGAGCGGTTCCTGCAGTTGGCGGCCAACGACGAAATGCGCATCGCGCAGCCGTCGACGCCGGCGTCGTACTTCCACCTGCTGCGCAAGCAGGCACTTGAGGCCGACCACCGCCCGCTGATCGTGTTCACCCCCAAGCAGCTGCTGCGCCGCAAGGCCGCGGCCAGCCAGCCGGAGGACTTCACGAGCGGCGAGTTCCGTCCCGTGCTCGGCGACGCGACGGTCGACCCGAGCAAGGTCGAACGCGTCCTGCTGACGTCGGGCCGTGTCGCCTACGACCTCATGGACGAGCGCGACAAGCGGGAGAAGGACCAGTCCCGTACGGCGATCGTGCGCGTCGAGCAGCTCTACCCGCGCCCCGCGGAGGAGCTGCTCGCCGAGGTCCAGCGATTCGCCGGCGCCAAGGAGATCCGCTGGGTGCAGGACGAGCCGGAGAACCAGGGCCCCTGGCCGCACATGGCGCTCCACTTCGCGGGCGCGTTCGGTGACCTGCCGTTCACGGTCGTCTCGCGTCCGGAGTCCAGCACCACGGCCGTGGGCTCGCACGCGGTCCACGTGACCGAGGCTCGCGACCTGATGGACCGCGCCTTCGCCTGATCAGGAGAGGCCGTGTACTTCACCGATCGCGGTATCGAGGAGTTGGCCGCGCGCCGGGGAGACGAGAACGTCTCCCTGGCGTGGCTGGCCGAGCAGTTCTCCACCTTCGTCGACCTCAACCCCGAGTTCGAGGTTCCCGTCGAGAGACTGGCCACCTGGCTCGCCCGCCTCGACGACGAGGACGAGTAGTCCGCACTCCGCCCGACCCGAACGCCACGCCTGCACCGCGAGTGGCGCAAGATGGGGCGGATTCCGCCCTCGAAAGCCCCAGACTGCGCCACTCGGTCGTCACTTTGCGCCACTCGCCATGCCCCGCGTGGAACTGACGGGTGCCCACGACGAAGTCCGGCGGGCGACTCCTGTACGAGGAGCCGCCCGCCGGACTTCGTCGTCAGATCAGCGGGTGAGGACGATCTTGCCGAAGACGTCGCCGTCGATGACCCGCTGGAGGCCCTGTGCGGCGTCCTCCATCGCGATCTCGCTGTCGATCAGCGGCCGGGTACCCGTCACCGCCAGGAACTCGGCCAGGCGCCGCAGTTCCTCACGCGTGCCCATCGTGGAGCCGTGCACGCGCATCTGCTGGAAGAAGATGCGGGTGAGCTCGGCGGCCTTGGGGGCGTCGCCCGAGGTGGCACCGGCGATGACGAGCGTGCCGCCCGGGCGCATGGACTTGATCGAGTGCGACCACGTAGCCGCGCCGACGGTCTCGATGACGGCGTCGACCTTCTGCGGGAGCCGCGCGCCGGACTCGAAGGCCTCGTGCGCGCCGATCTCGACGGCCTGGGCGCGCTTCGCCTCGTCGCGGCTGGTGGCGAAGACCCGGAAGCCCGCCGCACGCGCCAGGACGATGGCGGCTGTGGCCACGCCGCCGCCGGCGCCCTGGATGAGCACCGCGTCGCCGGGATTGAGGTCGGCCTGGGTGAACAGCATCCGGTAGGCCGTCAGCCATGCCGTCGGCAGACATGCCGCCTCGCTCATCGACAGGCCGGCTGGTTTCGGCACGACGTTGCGCCGCGGCACGGCCACCTTCTCGGCGAAGGTGCCCGGGTAGCGCTCCGAGAGCAGCGAGCGACGGGGGTCGAGCGTCTCGTCGCCGCTCCAGGACGGGTCCGAGATCACCGCGTGCACGATGACCTCGTTGCCGTCCTCGTCGAGTCCGGCGGCGTCGCAGCCGAGGATCATCGGCAGCGACTCCTCGCGCAGCCCGACGCCCCGCAGACTCCACACGTCATGGTGATTGATCGAGGCGGCCTTGACCGTGACGGTCGTCCACCCGTCGGGGACCTCGGGATCGGGGCGCTCCCCCACCACGAGACCCTTCAGCGGGTCGTCGGGGTTGATGGCATCGGCGTAGACGGCGAACATACTTCTCCTGTCGGACGAGTCAGTACGGACGTCGGGCGAGGCCCTCGCGGCGTGCCGTGTCGGTGACCGCGCGCGCCACGACCTGCGCGACCCGCGGGTCGAAAGGCGACGGGATGACGTAGTCCTCCCGCACCTCATCACCCACGAGGTCGGCGAGCGCCGTGGCGGCCGCGAGCTTCATGCTCTCGGAGATCGCCGTCGCGCGCACGTCCAACGCGCCGCGGAAGATGCCGGGGAACACCAGGACGTTGTTGATCTGGTTCGGGAAGTCGGACCGACCGGTCGCGACGACGCGGGCGTGGCGCCGGGCCACATCCGGATGGACCTCCGGGTGCGGATTGGCCATGGCGAAGACGATCGCGTCGTCGGCCATCTGCGCCACCGCGGACTCCGGCACCGTGCCACCGGAGACACCGATGAAGACGTCCGCGCCCACGAGCGCGTCGGCGCAGCTGCCCGCGGAGGCCCAGGGCGCGCAGAAGTCGGCGAGCCAGCGCTTGGTCTCCGTCAGGTCGTCGCGTTCGGGCACGAGCACACCGGAACGATCGACGACGCTGATCTTGCGCACACCGGCCGCGCGCAGGATCTTGGCGATCGCGACGCCGGCCGCGCCCGCGCCGGAGATCACCACCTTGAGCTCGTCGAGGTCGCGATCGGTGAGTCGCGCGGCGTTGATCAGCGCGGCCAGGGTGACGACGGCAGTGCCGTGCTGGTCGTCGTGGAACACCGGGATGTCGAGCCGCTCGATGAGCCGCCGCTCGATCTCGAAGCAGCGCGGTGCGGCGATGTCCTCGAGGTTGATGCCACCGAAGGACGGTGCCAGCCGGGCGACGGTCTCGACGATCTCGTCGACGTCGGTCGTGTCGAGGGCGATGGGCACCGCGTCGACGCCGCCGAACTGCTTGAATAGCACCGCCTTGCCCTCCATGACGGGCATCGAGGCGGCTGGGCCGATGTCGCCGAGCCCCAGAACCGCCGTGCCGTCGGTGACGACGGCGACGGTGTTGGAGACCCAGGTGTAGTCGTGGGCGAGTTGGGGGTCTGCGGCGATCGCCTCGCACACGCGGGCGACTCCGGGGGTGTACGCCATCGAGAGATCGGTGGCGTCGCGCAGTTCGACGGTCGAGCTGACGGCCATCTTGCCGCCGCGATGCAACGCGAAGACCGGGTCCTCGGCGTCGGGCACCGTCATGTCGATGTCAGCGGATTCGAGCGGAGAGAGGTCGTGGGCGACCATGCAGCACTTCCTTGAACGCGTCTACGTGGAACGTGGAGGCGGTCACCGATCCGGCGGCCGGTGCGGCGCAGAGGGGCCGCGAGAAGGCATGGGGTGGAGCCGCGGTCAGTCTCTCACAGCGTCAGACGTCGCCTGCGCGCAGGCTCATGGCGCGTCGCCCGGGTCCGGAGAGCACGCACCCCAGCACGACCACGGCGCTCGCGACCAGTACCGGGAGTAACCACGACACGACGTCGCCCCCGGCGTTGCGCAAGTTCCAGGCCATCCCGAGCGCGATGAGCTGAGCGACGAGCACCGGACCTCGCGCCCCCTGCCGGGCCAGCGCGACACCGACCGCAGCAGCGATGAGCCCGGCGCCGAGCACCAGAAGCACGAGAGCGATCCCGATGCCCAGTCCCACGCGGTCGTCGCCGAGGTGCACCAGATCGGCCACCGCGAGACCCACGAGGGCGAGACCCTGCAGGCCGCTCACGAGGCCGGCGAGACCCAGCAGGAGACGACCGGTCGAGGTGTCGGACACGGAGTCAGGGTAACGACAGCGTCGTCATGTGAGGAAATCGACACCGGTCATCAGCTCGTAACTCTTGTCATGTATGGGAAACCTTGCGAGAGTAGACATCGAATGCCGTCGGGCCCTGGGGGTCTGCCCCATTCCATCCACGATAGCCGCCATTTTGGGAAGGAGCGTCCTCATGGACTGGCGCCACCGTTCCGCCTGCCTGGACGAGGATCCCGAGCTCTTCTTCCCCATCGGCACCACCGGCCCCGCGATCATGCAGATCGAGGAGGCCAAGGTGGTCTGCCGCCGTTGCGATGTCCGCGAACAGTGCCTGCAATGGGCGCTGGAATCCGGTCAGGACCACGGAGTGTGGGGAGGCCTGAGCGAGGACGAGCGCCGCGCTTTGAAGCGTCGTAACGCGCGAGCCCGCATTCGGACCGCGTAACCCTCACCGCTGAGCCCCGGGTGCCCACCGGCCCCGGGGCTTCGTCGTGTCCGGGTCACCGTACGTCGAAGGTGATCGTCACGGTCGCCCCGCCGACGGGTGACCGTTCGAACGCCAGGACACCACCGAGCTCCCCCTCGACGAGGGTGGACACGATGGACAGTCCGAGGCTGCTCGTCGCGTCGAAGTCGCCCGGTAGCCCGTTGCCGTCGTCGCTGACCCGTAGCCGCAGCCGATTGCGGATGCGATTGACGGCCACCGTCACCCGGCCGGAGTCGCGCCCGGCGAAGGCGTGCTCGACGGCGTTCTGGACGAGTTCGGTGACGACCATGGCCAACGACGTCGCGGCGTCGCCTGGGATGCTGCCGAACGATCCGATGCGTTCGGCGCGCACTTCCACGCCGTCGGCGAACTCCGGGATCGTGCGCAGCAACGTGTCGGCGATGTCGTCGAAGGCGACCGTCTCGTCGAAGGATTGACTCAGCGTCTCGTGCACGAGCGCGATCGAGCCGACCCGCCGCTCGGCCTCTCGCAGTGCCTCTTTCGCCTCGGGGACGTCCAGGCGTCGGCTCTGCAGCCGCAGCAGCGCGGCGACGGTCTGGAGGTTGTTCTTGACCCGATGGTGGATCTCGCGGATCGTGGCTTCCTTCGAGACGAGTTCACGTTCGCGCAGCCGCAGTTCGGTCACGTCGCGCAGCAGCACCAGGTAGCCCTCGCGAGCACCCGCCGACGTGAGCGGGATGATCCGCATCAAGAGCGACGCGTCGTCGCCCTCGATCTCGGCGGCAGACTCGCCGGGGCCGAACATCGTGGCGAACCCGCGGTCGGTGGGGCGGCGTTGCAGCAGATCGGTGGTGACCGCGATGAGATCGCGGCCCACGAGGTCGCCGGTCAGTCCAAGCCGGCGATACGCCGACAACGCGTTCGGGCTCGCGTAGGTCACCGTGCAGGCGGCGTCCGTCCGCACCAGGCCGTCGCCGACGCGCAGGGAGTCCGCGATGTCCGACCGGTCGCCGCCGACCGGGAACTGTCCGTGCCGCACCATCTCGACGAGAACTCCGCTGGTCTGCAGATACGCCTGCTCCAGGGCGCTCGGCGAGCGTTGAGCCTCGCGATAGCGACGCTGGGTGATGATGCCGATCGGCTCGTCCGATCCCCCGACCTCGATGACGTCGACGAGGACGACGGTGCCGTCGTGGAGCGTCTCCTCCGGCGTGAACCCCTGCCGCGGCACGAACGTGCCGACCACGTCCTCGAGCAACGTGGTGGGCCCCGTCGTCGGCCGGATCTGCGCCGCGGCCCATCGTCCCTTGTTCTCCGCGTCGGGCAACCACAGCACCAAGTCGCAGAAGGCGAGGTCGGCGATGATCTGCCAACTGCCGACGAGGGCCTGGAGGCGGGCGATCTGCCCGGCATCGAGCGTGGTCTGCGAATCGGCGATGTCCTCCAAGGTGGGCACGCCGCCAGCCTAGTCTCGCCGGTTCGTTCCCGGCGGCCGTGACCGGCCAGTAACGTACGTCACATGACGAGCGACGAGAACGCCTTCCCTGAGCCCAGCGGCCCGCACGGCGGCCACCACGCCCTCGAGGTCGCCAAGGCCCACGGGGTCACCACGATGTTCACGCTGTCCGGCGCGCACGTGTTCCCGATGTACGACGCCGCGGTGAAGTCCGACGATCCCCTGCCGATCATCGACGTCCGCCACGAGCCGTCGGCCGTGTTCGCCGCGGAGGCGATCGGCAAGCTGACCCGCACGCCCGGCCTGGCCGTCCTCACCGCCGGCCCGGGCGTGACGAACGGCGTCAGCCCGGTCGCGCAGGCGTACTTTTCGGGGGCGCCGCTCGTGGTGGTCGGTGGTCGTGCTCCGGCGGCTACGTGGGGGGCCGGCACGCTGCAGGAGCTCGATCACCCGCCGATCTTCGAGACCATCACGAAGTCCGCACGGACGGCCGGAAGCCTCGCGCAGATCGCGCCGGTGGTGGACCAGGCGTTCACCGAGGCCGCGTCGTCACACCGCGGCCCGACGTTCGTCGACATCCCGATGGACGAGTTCTTCAACAACGGCCCGATCGAGCATCACTCGACCGGGGCGCCGGCGGGACCGATCGAGCCGGACGCCGAACGGATCGCGGAGATCGCCGGCCTCCTCGCGCGGGCCGAGCGCCCCATCGTCATCCTCGGCTCGGACGTGTGGTCCGACCATGCCGAGGAGGCGGCGCGCCGCTTCGTCGAGGAAGCGCGCGTGCCGGCCATCGCCAACGGCATGGG
This sequence comes from Aeromicrobium camelliae, assembly GCF_003850045.1. Classification (GTDB taxonomy): domain Bacteria; phylum Actinomycetota; class Actinomycetes; order Propionibacteriales; family Nocardioidaceae; genus Aeromicrobium; species Aeromicrobium camelliae. Next base: position 14,177 of record NZ_RQJX01000020.1, read on the forward strand.
CCGCGGCGTGCTGCCGGGTGGTCACGAACTGCTGGTCACCAAGGCGCGCTCGCGCGCCCTCGGCACGTGCGACCTCGCGATCGTGGTCGGCACCCCGCTGGACTTCCGCCTCGGCTTCGGCCGGTTCGGGGGCAAGGACGGCTCGCCCGCGGCCACCACGGTGCACATCGCCGACTCGCCCGGCCAGGTGTCCACGCACGCCGAGCTCGGCGGCTCGGTGTCCGGCGATCTCAGCCAGATCTTCGACGGCCTGCTCGCCGCGCTGCAGGCTCAGCCGACCAAGCCGGACTGGACCGTCTGGGCGAGCGACCTGCAGGCCCAGGTCGCGGCCGCCGTCGAACGCGACGCGGCGCTGCTCGGCGCGGAGGCCGACCCGATCCACCCGGCGCGCATCTACGGCGAGCTGCTCCCCCGGCTCGCCGACGACGCGGTCGTCATCGGTGACGGCGGCGACTTCGTCTCGTTCGCCGGCAAGTTCGTGGAGCCGAAGCGCCCCGGCGGCTGGCTCGATCCCGGCCCGTACGGCTGCCTCGGTGCCGGGCTGGGCGCCGCCATGGCGGCTCGGATCGCCCGGCCCGACAGCCAGGTGGTCGTGCTGTTCGGCGATGGGGCGGCCGGCATGTCGCTCATCGATGTCGACACGCTGGTGCGACACAACCTGCCGGTCGTCATGGTCGTGGGCAACAACTCCGCATGGGGACTCGAGAAGTCACCGATGCAGATGCTCTACGGGTACGACGTCGCGGCCGACCTGGCCCCGCAGACGCGCTACGACCAGGTGGTGACGGCGCTCGGCGGCGGCGGCGAGATGGTGACGGACCCCCGTGAGATCGGACCTGCGCTGGATCGGGCGTTCGCCTCCGGCGTTCCCTACCTGGTGAACATCATGACCGACGTCAACGCCCAGTACCCGCGGGCGACGATGGGCGTCTGACACCCGCGCTCGCGACGGACCGAGCCGGGCGTCGGCGGTGTGGGTGCACCGTGCCACGATGATCGACGTGATCACGATCGAGGTGCGGTCGCCCGACGCCGCCGAGCTGCGTGACGCCGGCAGGCTCACGGTCGCCGCCTATCTCGCGGACGGGCATCTGGAACCCGGCGACGACTACGGCGACTGGCTGGGTGACACGGCAGGACGCGCGGGAGGCGTCCTGGTCGCCACGGCGGGCGACACGGTGCTCGGCGCCGTGACGTGGTGTCCGCCCGGTTCCCCTCATCGCGAGGTGGCCCGAACCGACGACGAGGGCGAGTTCCGCGCGCTGGCCGTCGACCCGGCGCATCGCGGCCGGGGCGCAGCGCGCGCCCTCGTCGAGGCTTGCCTGCGGCGCGGCCGCGAGCTCGGCCTGGCCCGCATCTGGTTGTGCTCGCTCACCGAGATGACCAAAGCGCACCGGCTCTACGAGTCGATGGGTTTCCGGCGCGTGCCTGAGCGCGACTGGGTACCCGACGACGCACCCGACCTCGTGCTCCTGGCCTTCTGCCGCGAACTGTGACGGCGTCGACGCGCGCGCCCGTGAGCGGCTCGGGGATGCTGCGGCGCACGATCTGGCGCCAGCGCCGTCGGCTGCTTCTCGGTTTCCCGCTGCTCATCGCGTGGCAGTTGGGCGAGGCGATGACGCCCGTCGTCATCGGCATGGTGGTCGATCACGGCGTCGCCACCGGCGACACGCGAGCCTTCCTGTTCTGGTTGCTCGTCCTCGCCACCCTCATGGCCGGCTTCAGCCTCGCCTACCGCTTCGGCGGGCGGCTCGGCTTGCGCAGCATCCAGGAGGAGTCCCACGCGCTGCGCTCCGAGATCGCCGGGCACGTGCTCGACCCACGCGGAGCCGACACCGACGAGTTGCCCGGCGAGGTGCTGTCTCTCGCGACCGCTGACGCCGACATGACCGGGATGGTCGTGCGGCAGCTGGGCTTCGCCCTCGGCTCGCTCGTCGCCGTCCTCGCGATCGGCGGTTACCTGCTCGTCACCGACTGGGTCGTGGCAGCCCTCGTGCTGGTGGGGATGCCGCTCGTCGTCGGCGTCACCCAACTGCTGGCGCCGATGGTCGCCCGCCGCACGGAGGCGCAGCAGGAGACCGTCGCGCGGGCCTCGGGTGTGGCGAGCGATCTGATGGCCGGATTGCGGCCGCTCAAGGGCGTCGGCGCCGAGGACATCGCGATCGGTCGTTACCGCGACGCGAGTCAGGCTGCGCAACGCGCGAGCATCACCATGGCCCGCGCCTGGGGCGTCCTGGCCGGTGTGAGCTCGGGGCTGAGTGTGCTGTTCCTCGGCGTCGTCGCTGCCGTGGCAGGCGTCCGAGCGCTCGACGGCGCCATCACCCTCGGCCAGTTCATCGCGATCGTCGGGGTCGCGCAGTACCTCGCCGAACCGATCCTCGCGCTGGGCGAACTCACCGCCCAGGCCGCCGCGTCCCTCGCTTCCGGTCGGCGCATCAGCCGGTTCCTCCATACCCCTGCTCTCGTCGAGGGTGGCCCGCTGACACCCGACTCGCCCCCACGCACCCTCCGGTTCGAAGGCGTCGCCGCCGGGCCGCTGAAGGGTCTGGACCTCGAGGTGGGACGCGGTGAGTTGGTGGCCCTCGTCGCCGACGCCCCTCACGTCGACGATGCCCTCATGCGTCTCCTCTACGGCACACTCCGGCCCGATCAGGGTCGCGTGCTGCTCGGGGCGCACCCGCTGCAGGACCTGACCCTCGCCGCTCGCCGGGCGGCCATGCTGGTCAACGACCACCACGCCGACTTGTTCGAGGGGACCATCCACGACGCGATCGATCCGCGGCGCGACCTCTCCGACGAGCAGCTGACGGCCCTCCTCGTGGCCTCGGCCAGCACGGACGTCATCGCCGCCCACGCCGAAGGGCTCGACCACCGGATTCGCGCCGGCGGCGGGACGTTGTCGGGCGGCCAGCGCCAGCGGCTGACCTTGGCCCGGGCGTTGGCCGAGGACCGACCGATCCTCGTGCTCCACGAGCCGACGAGCGCTGTCGACGCGGTGACCGAGCAGCGGATCGCGACCGGGCTGCGCGAGGCGCGACGCGCCCACGCGACGCTCGTCCTCACGGCGAGTCCCGCCCTGCTCGACGTCGCCGATCGTGTCGTCGTCGTCAGGGACGGGCAGGTCGTCGACCGCGGTCAGCATCGCGAGTTGCTGCGCCGCGATGCGGACTACGCCCGGAGGGTCGCACGGTGACGACACGGGCCATCTTGCCGATCGCCGACACGGCGACGACGACCCGCCGTGCGTGGACACTGCTGCGGCGCCATCGTCGCCCCCTCGTCGCCAGCGTGGTGCTGTTCGCCGTCGTCGGCCTCAGCGGCATCGTGCCGCCCTACGTCCTCGGCGCCATCGTCGACGTCGTGCAGGACGGCACCGGTTCGACCGGCGAGGTTCTGACCCTCGCCGGCGTCATCATGGTGTCGGCGCTCGTGGGTGGCGTCGCGACTGCGGCGTCGGCCGCGCTGCTCGCGCGGGCCGCCAATCCGGCGCTCGCGCAACTCCGCGAGGACGTGCTGGAACGGGCGCTTCACCAGGATGCCGAGCGACTGGAGGAAGCCGGGACCGGCGACGTCATGTCGCGCGTCGGTGACGACGTCCGCACGATCAGCGAGTCGCTCGACAACGCGCTGCCCGAGTTCGTCCGGGCCGCGGTCGCGATCGTCTTCACCGCGGTCGGGCTGCTCGTCCTCGACTGGCGCCTGGCCCTGGCGGGGCTCGCCGCCGCGCCGTTCTACCTCATCGCACTGCGGTGGTACCTCCCCCGATCCGCGCCCTACTACCGGCGCGAACGCATCGCGCAGGGCGAACGGGCGGAGGCCCTCATGGCCGGCATCCATGGGGCGCCGACCCTGCGCGCTCTCGGGCGTCACCACCTCGCCCGTGAGCGCATCGACCACCACTCCCGCGCCGCCCTCGTGCAAGCCGTCGACGTCTACGCGCTGCTCACCCGCTTGTTCGGCCGCATCAACCTCGCCGAATGGGTCGGTCTGACCGCCGTCCTCGTGACGGGCTTCCTCCTCGTACGTGACGGTGCGGTCACCGTGGGCGCTGCCACCGCAGCCGCGTTGTACTTCCACCGCTTGTTCAACCCGATCGGGGCGGTCCTGCTGATCTTCGACCAGATCCAGGCCTCGGGCGCGTCACTCGCGCGGCTCGCCGGAGTACTGGAGCTCCCTCGCCCCCGGCCCTCGACCGACATCGTGTTCAGGCGACCCGTCATCCGGCTCGCCGGCGTCAGCCACCGCTACGGCGACGGTCCCGACGTCGTGCGCGACGTCGACCTGACCATCGCCCCGGGCGAGCGCGTCGCCGTCGTGGGGTCGACCGGCGCCGGCAAGACCACGCTGGCCTCGATCGTCGCCGGCCACGTCGGCGCCACGCGCGGCGACGTGATGATCGACGGGCACCCGTACGCCGCCATCGGTCCGGTCGATCTGCGTCGGGCGGTGGCCCTGGTCTCGCAAGAGGTTCACGTGTTCGCGACGAGCGTGCGGGAGAACGTGACGATGGGCCGTCCCGACCTCGGTGACGACGAGGTCTGGGCGGCGTTGCGCGTCGCTCGCTGCGAGGGCTGGGTGACCGCCCTCCCCGCCGGACTCGACACCCGCGTCGGGCATCTGGGGCATCCGCTGTCGTCCGCCCAGGGACAACAGCTGGCTCTCGCGCGCGTCGCGGCCCACGATCCGGCGATCGTCGTCCTGGACGAGGCGACGGCGGAGGCCGGCTCCAGCGGCGCTCGCGACCTCGATCTCGCGGCCGAAGCCGTGCTCGAGGGCCGTTCGGCGCTCATCGTGGCTCACCGGCTCAGCCAGGCTCGTCATGCCGACCGCATCCTCGTCATGGAGAACGGCCGGATCGTCGAGGAAGGCACCCACGACGCCCTCGTGGACCATGGCGGGCGGTACGCACAGTTGTGGTCCGCGTGGAGCACATCCGATCCCTTGTAAGGTGACCGCCATGGCTGCCACCGTCACCCACGTCGTCGGTTCCGAGCACACCGCCCGCGCGGTCGGGAGCGGTGACCTGGAGGTGCTCGGCACGCCGGTCGTCGTCGCCTGGCTCGAGGAGGCCACGTGCGCGGTGCTCGACCTCCCTCCCGAGCAGACCAGTGTCGGCACGCGCATCGAGATCGATCACCGAGCGCCCAGCCCCGTGGGTGCGACGATCACGGCGACCGCGTCGCTGGCCCACCAGGACGGGCGCCTGCACCGCTTCCAGGTCGCGGCGCACGACGACCGCGGCACCCTCGTCGCGAGCGGCGAGATCCGCCGGATCGTCGTGGACCGGGAGCGATTCCTCGCTCGCGTGCCCGGTGTGGGAGACTAGACGCCGAATCGTCACCAGGAGGACCTCATGGGCAAGACCGGACGCAAGCGCCGCGCACGTCGCAAGAAGAACTCGAACCACGGCAAGCGCCCCAACGCCTGAGCCGTCGGTTCGACACAGCTCGAAGCCCCATCCGGCCGGATGGGGCTTTCGCTTTTCTTCGAGTCGACCGCCGTCTAGCCTCGCCGGTGGGAGGTGAGACGCATGGGAACGGTGCCCCGCATCCGGCCGGGCGGCGGGCGGCACGTCGCCCTCGGTGCGACCGTGGCGATTCTGATGATGCTCGCGATCTTCGCTGACGCTGACGCCGCCGTGGTGGTGGGCTGGACGGGCGCCGTCGTCACACTCGGCATCTGGCTGTACCTCGTCCTCGCCGAGGCGGTCGACAGGCGGTCTGGGCCGCGATGACGGCCGGTCGCGACCTACTTTCCTCGAGTGGCGGGACCTCGGAAAGTTGTTAGGTTCGCTATAGACGTCGCTGCGCTGCTGACGTTCGTCACTCACGGATCGAGGGAGCCGATGGAAGACTCAGCCGATCTCGTCGTCCTGCTCGATCAGGACGCTCGCCCCTCGGGCACCGCGCCCCGAACGACGGTGCATAGTCGCCACACCCCGCTGCATCTCGCGTTCTCCTGTTACCTCCTCGACGACGAGGACCGCGTGCTCCTCACCCGTCGCGCCATGGAGAAGCGCACATGGCCTGGCGTGTGGACCAACTCCTTCTGCGGGCATCCGCGACCCGGCGAAGCGATCGACGACGCCGTCGTGCGGTATGCCGACCGGGAACTCGGCACGACGGTGCGTGACCTCCGTTGCCTCCTGCCGGAGTTCCGGTATCGGGCGGTCGACCCGAGCGGCGTGGTCGAGAACGAGTTCTGCCCCGTCTACCTGGCCAGACTGGACGGTCCGGTGCGCCCCGTCGCCGCCGAGGTGCTCGAGTCGCGGTGGGTGCCGCTGGCCGACCTCCGCGTCGCGGTGGGCGTCGCCTCGTGGGCCCTGAGCCCGTGGCTCGTGTCGCAGTTCGAGGAGATCGAGGCGGCAGGCTGCTGGAACGCCAGCATGCTCGGGGCCCGGCCATGAGCCTCTTCGCCTTCCGCACGGCTCCTCCGAGCAGTCCTGCCGCCCTCTACGACTCCGTCGCGGAGGCCAGCGCCGCGCTCGTCATCAAGCGGTACTCGACGTCCTTCGGCGTCGCCAGTCGCCTTCTCAGCGAACCGACGAGAACCCACGTCCGCAACGTCTACGCCCTGGTGCGCGTCGCCGACGAGATCGTCGACGCTCCCCGTCCACACGACCGCACCGGACAGCACCGGTTGCTCGATGCACTCGAGGCCGACGTCGCCGGCGCGCTGCGTGACGGCCACAGCGCCAATCTCGTCGTGCACGCCTTCGCGCGAACGGCCCGCACGTGCGCGATCGAGCCCGAGCTCATCGCACCGTTCTTCGCCTCGATGCGGATGGATCTGGACCGCGAGGAACACGACGTGGAGAGTTTCGCCAGGTACGTGTACGGGTCGGCCGAAGTGGTGGGCCTCATGTGCCTGCGCACCTTCCTCGTGGGACGTCCCGGCGGCCGTTACGAGGCGCTCGCTCCCGGAGCGCGTCGCTTGGGAGCGGCGTTCCAGAAGGTCAACTTCCTGCGCGATCTCGCCGAGGACCACCACGATCTCGGCCGGCACTACTTCCCCGGCATCGATCCAGAGACCTTGACCGATACTCAGCGCGACGTCCTGCTCGACGACATCGACGGCGACCTCGAGGTCGCCGCAGCGGCCATCCGCGGCCTTCCGGCGAACAGCCGCCGGGCCGTCCAGGTCGCTCACGGACTGTTCGCCGAGTTGTCCGCCCGGTTACGCAGGACCCCTGCCGCCGAGATCTCGCGGCGCCGCATCCGTGTCCCGGCTCCGGCCAAGCTGCGGGTCCTCACGGGCGCCCTCGTGAGAGGGGACGCGTGAGTAGACGCGCGATCGTGATCGGCGGCGGCGTCTCCGGCCTGGCGTCGGCCGCGCTCCTGGCCCACGACGGCTGGGACGTCGACCTGGTCGAGCAGGCCGACCGGCTGGGGGGCAGAGCCGCCGTCTGGGAGGACGACGGGTTCGTCTTCGACGCGGGGCCCTCATGGTTGCTCATGCCCGAGGTGTTCGACCACTTCTTCCGGCTTCTCGGCACGAGCCTGCACGATCAACTCGACCTCATCCGGCTCGACCCCGGCTACCGCGTCTTCTTCGAGCACTACGACGACTACGTCGAGATCCATGCCGATCGGGCCCGTAACGTCGCGCTCTTCGGGTCGATCGAGAACGGCGCGGACGTCGCGCTCGAGCGTTACCTCGAGTCCGCTGAGGAGGCGTACCAGCTCGCCGTGCGCCGCTTCCTCTACAGCACCTTCGAGAGGACGACGTCGGTGCTCACGCCCGACGTCATCCGTCGCGTTCCGCGCCTGGCGGTTCTGCTGACGCGCTCTCTCGGTCGTCATGTCGCGGCACGCTTCACCGACCAGCGCCTGCGCCAGATCCTCGGTTATCCCGCGGTCTTCCTGGGCACGTCGCCGGATCGCGCGCCGAGCCTGTACCACCTGATGAGCTGGATGGACCTGGCCGACGGCGTCTACTACCCGCAGGGTGGATTCGGCGCGCTGATCGATGCGGTCGCCCGCCTCGCACGCGACGCCGGGGTCCGCATCCACACCTCCACCGAGGTGACCACCCTCCGGATCGACCGATCGGGGCGACGTCCCCGGGTCACAGGAGCCGAGGTCGCCTCCGGCGACCGAACAACGGTTCTGACCGCGGACGTCGTCGTCGCCGCCACCGACCTCCATCACGTGGAGACCGAGCTGCTGCCGCGGGATCTGCAGACCTATCCCGAGACCTGGTGGGGCAGACGCGACCCGGGTCCCGGGGCCGTGCTCGTCCATCTCGGCGTCCGCGGTGAACTTCCACAGCTCGCGCATCACTCGCTGTTCTTCACCGCCGACTGGGACCGCAACTTCCGCGCCATCTTCTCCGCACCCACGCAGGTGCCGGAGCCGGCGTCCGCCTATGTGTGCCGCCCTTCGGCGACCGATCCGTCGGTCGCGCCTGACGGCGCGGAGAACGTCTTCGTGCTGGTTCCGGTGCCCGCCGACCCTGCCATCGGTCGCGGCGGGCGCGACGGCACCGGGGATCCCATGGTGGAGAAAGTCGCCGACGCCGTGATCGACCAGATCGCCACGTGGGCCGGCATCCCCGACCTCGCTGACCGGATCGTGCTGCGGCGCACCGTCGGCCCCCGCGATTTCGCCGCCGGTCTCCACGCGTGGCGAGGTGGAGCGCTCGGCCCCGGGCACACCCTCACCCAGAGTGCGTTCCTCCGTGCCGGCAACGCGTCGCGGCGCGTGGACGGGCTGCTCTACGCCGGGTCGAGCACGATCCCCGGCATCGGGTTGCCGATGTGTCTCATCAGCGCCGAACTGGTGCTCAAGCGGCTGCGCGGCGACCGCAGCACCGGTCCCCTTCGCGAACCACTCGCGGCGGGAGTGCACCGATGAGCTGGCTGTACCTGTTGTCGATCCTCGGGTCGACCTTCTGCATGGGACTGGTCGACCGCCGCTGGCGGTTGTTCCTCTTCGATCGTCCGGGGCGCGCGGTGGCCATCGTGGCCGCCGGCGGACTGCTGTTCCTCATCTGGGATCTCGTCGCCATCGCGCTCGGCATCTATCAGCGAGGGGAATCTCCGGCGATGACCGGCATCGAAGTCGCCCCCGAGCTGCCGTTGGAGGAGCTCTTCTTCATCGTCTTCCTCTGCTACCTGACGATGGTGCTCCACAGGTTGTTCTCGATGGTGATCGCCCGGCGCGAGGTACGCCCATGACCTACCTCGGGCTCGCCCTCCCGTTCGTCGGGGTCAGCGTCGCCGTCCTGACCGCCGCGGTACTGCTCCGGCGGCCGAACCGTGATTGGTGGATGGCGACCGGAACGACTCTCGTCGCGCTCCTCCTGCTCACGGCCGTCTTCGACAATCTGATGATCGCCGTCGACCTCTTCCGCTACCAGGACGACCAGATCTCGGGCATTGCCGTGGGGCTCGCGCCCATCGAGGATTTCGCCTGGCCGCTCGCCGCCGCGCTCGGACTGCCCGGGCTCTCGCTGCTTCTCAGCCGCTCTCCTGTCGACGAGGTTCGCACATGACGGCCGCCGCCCTTCATCGGCACGATCCCCGCCCGTCACCCCTGCGCCAGGTCATCGGCACGTCGCGACCGCTCAGCTGGATCAACACGGCCTACCCGTTCGGCGCGGCCTACCTGCTCGCGGGCGGCGGGCTCGATGCCGCGTTCTGGCTCGGCACGCTCTACTTCCTCGTCCCGTACAACCTGCTCATGTACGGGGTCAACGACGTCTTCGACTACGAGTCAGACCTGCGCAATCCGCGCAAGGGCGGTGTGGAGGGCGTCGTCCTGGACCGGCGCGTCCACCGGCTCACCCTCGTGCTGTCCGCGGTGACGAACGTGCCGTTCCTGATCGCGTTGGTGCTCCTCGGCGACACCACCTCGTCCGCCGTGCTCGCCGTCGTCGTCGTCGCGGTGGTCGCCTACTCGGCGCCCGTTCTGCGCGTCAAGGAACGGCCGCTACTGGACTCGATCACGTCGAGCACGCACTTCATGGGGCCGGCGGCCTTCGGGCTCGCCATCGCGGGTACCTGGCCGTCCGGCGCGGGGCTGATCCTCGGAGCATTCTTCGCCTGGGGCATCGCCTCCCACGCCTTCGGCGCCGTTCAGGACATCCGGGCGGACCGCGACGCCGGCATCGCATCGGTCGCGACGGCCGTGGGCGCCCGGGCCACCGTCTGGCTCGCGATCACGGGCTACGTCGTCTGCGGGCTCCTCCTGCTCGCCACCGGATCGATGGCCGCGATCGCCGCTGTGTTCGTCGTGCCGTACCTGCTCAACGTGGCCCCCTACGCCAGGATCCGCGACGAGGAGTGCGAACGAGCGCACGGCGGTTGGCGCCGGTTCCTGTGGCTCAACTACCTCACGGGATTCTTCGTGACCCAGTTGCTCATCTGGGCGACGATCGGCTGGTAGCGGTCCCGCCACCGGATCCACGGCGGGCGCACCGCCCAGTTCACCCGCAGCGTGCGCCAGGCGCGGTCGAGCCGTCGCCGTCGCTGGCTCCGCCCCCGCAACGAGCGCGCCGATACCCCGACGGTGACCGGGACGAGCCGGATCCGCGCCTCCGGCCCGAGCGCGAACGCCAGGTCGAGGTCGTCATGCACCTCAGCGTCGGTGCGATGGACGCCCTCGCGGGCGACGTCCCAGCTGCTTCGCCGGAAGGCCATGTTCGAGCCCCACAGGCTCGTGTGGCCGAGCGCGAGATGGGTGGCGGCGTAATAGGCGCCGAGGTAGATCGCGGCGACGAGATGACGGCTGCCGCGCGGAAGGTCGTGGAACCAGCCGAGGCCGCTCACCGCGTCGAGCGAGGGGTCGGCGGTCAGCGGAGCGACGAGCCGTTCGAGCCAGCGGCGTCCTGGGACGGTGTCGGCGTCGCACCGCACGATGAGGTCGCCTTTCACGGCGTCGTAGCCCCGCGCCGCGGCTGCGGGGATACCGACGTGCGACTCGGTCACGACGCGAGCGCCGCGGGCGCGTGCGACGCGGACCGTGTCGTCGCTCGACGCGTTGTCGACCACCACGATCTCGAGTGGACGCACGGTCTGCCGGGCCAATCGATCGAGGCAGGCTCCGAGCGCCAGCGCGTCGTCGCGAACCGGGATCACCACGGACACACTCGGTCGCGGATCGCCGTTCATCGGCGCGCACCTGCCGAACGGCCCCGGGCGAGCAGCACCGCCGCGGTCAGGGCACCGGCCGTTCCAGCGGCCAGATCGCCGATGGTGTCGGAGTACCCGACCTGAATGCGGTCGTCGAGGTAGGTGTGACCGATCCACTCGCCGAATTCCCACAGCGTCGCGAGCGCGACGCCGAGCGACGCGGCGATGACGGCGCTGCCGGCCCGGACCCTCGGCAGACTCGGCTCGTCGACGGCCGCGACCATCGCGAGTCGAACCAGCAGGAGATACGTCATGGCCGCGACGAGCCCGGTGGCTGCTGCATGGATGACAAGATCGAGCCACTCGAACCGGACGTACCAGTCGAGCACGGAGGCCCACGCGGCCAGCAGCAGCGTCGCGCTGTAGGCCGTATCCAGGCGGACGGGAACGCCGAGCGCTCGCGGAATCATGGTTCCACCGAGGACGAGGAAGAACAGCGCCCCCGCCACGCCGTCGAACCACCCCAGCCCCACTACGACGCTCACGGCAGCCGCGACCCGGATCGCATCGGCGAGGACGAGACCGGCGGTCCCGGCGCGGGTCGCGAGCGCATCAGCCATGGGCGTCAACCTACCGAGGTCGCGCGCCGACGGCTGGGTCAGCGATCCTGCTGGATCTCGATCTGGACCGAGCGAATCGAGAGCAGGACGCGATCACGCAGCGGCTGAGGTGCCACCTCGCTGCAGGAACGCGAGACGAGCGTCTTGACCAGCACCTCAAGGTCGAACTCGGTCAGGCATTCCTGGCAGCCGTCGATGTGTGCCTGGATCTCATCGCAGCTGGCGTTGTCCAGCTCGTGGTCGATGAACAGGTAGAGGCGCTCGAGCGCCTTCTCGCAATCAGGTCCTTCGCAGCTCATGCCTCGTCACCCGCCTTCGCCACCGCCATGCCGCGCTGGCGCGCGTAATCGGCGAGCATCTCGCGCAACTGCCGACGGCCGCGGTGGAGCCGAGACATGACAGTGCCGATCGGCGTGTCCATGATCTCGGCGATCTCCTTGTACGGGAAGCCCTCGACGTCCGCGAGGTACACCGCATAGCGGAAATCCTCCGGCAACGCCTGCAGCGCTTCCTTGACGTCGTTGTCGGGAAGGCGCTCGAGCGCCTCCATCTCCGCGGACTTCAACCCGCTCGAGGTGTGTGACTCGGCCGCGGCGACCTGCCAGTCCTCGATCTCCTCGCTGACCTGCTGCGGCTGGCGCTGCTTCTTGCGATAGGAGTTGATGTAGGTGTTGGTCAAGATCCGGTACAACCACGCCTTGAGGTTGGTGCCGGGCTTGAACTGGTGGAACGCGGTGAAGGCCTTGGCATACGTCTCCTGCACCAGGTCCTCGGCGTCCGCCGGGTTGCGCGTCATGCGCAGGGCGGCCGAGTACAGCTGGTCCAGGAACGGCAACGCGTCGGCCTCGAACCGCGCCTGTCGCTGTTCAGGGGTCTCTTGGTCGAGCGCTACGTCGTCAGCCATCCCTACCAAGTCTAGGGGGCTGGTTCTTTCCGGGCACGCGAGCATCGATGTCCTCCTCGCCGTGGTCAACGATGCGCGTCCCCCAGCTATTCCATCGGCAGCGGCTCGATGAGTTCACGACCGTTGTTGCGCACGTTGTTGACGGCCGTCGAAACGGGCCACAGGTCGAGGACGCCCGGAGTGGCGGGCAGCAGCTCTCCGAGCACCCCGGCGCCCTCCTGACCGGGGTCGAGCCATGCCTCCTGCAGGTCGGCGGGGACCAGCAGGGGTGCGCGGTCGTGGATGCGACCGTCGTCGCCCTCGGCCGAAGTGGTGAGAATGGTGTAGCTGAGCACCCACTGCCCCTCGGGGTCCTTCCAGAACTCGTAGAGTCCCGCCAGCGCGAGCGCCTGTCCCTCACGGCCCGTGAGATAGAAGGGCTGTTTTCGGGGCTTGGCCTCCCCATCACGGGGCTGCGGCTGGTACCACTCGTAGAACCCATCGGCAGGCACGAGCGCGCGGCGCCGGGCGAAGGCCTTGCGGAACGAGGGCTTCTCGCCCACGGTCTCGGATCGGGCGTTGATGAGCCGGTTGCCGATGCTCGGGTCCTTGGCCCAGGACGGGATGAGCCCCCAGCGGGCCGTGACGACCTCGCGCCGGGTGGCGGCCGCGTCGTCGTCGCGTCGGGCGACGACGAGAGGTTCGGACTTCGTGGGAGCCACGTTGTAGTCCTCGCCCGTGTCGGTGTAAAGGTCGCCCAGCGAGGCCTCGAAGTCGCGCTCGAGGGTGGAGGGCGTCCGGGACGTGGCATAACGACCGCACATACCGATGTGTCTACCACCCGGCAGTGACGACGCAGCCGAAACACCCGTGACGCGCAGGCGGCTGTCTTTTGCGGCTCAGGCACTTACCATGGAACGGACGCCGACCCAGGAGCTCCCCGCATGACCTTCGCCGACGCCCGCTCGCGTGACGACGCGAGCCTCGTCCAGGCGACCCGCGGAGGCGACCACGCCGCGTACTCCGAACTCTTCGAACGGCATCGGGACGCCGTCGAGCATCTCGCCGACATCGTCACCCGGGGTCGCGGCGCCGAGACCCTCGTGAACGCGACCTACGTCGAAGGACTGGGGCGCGTGCTGGACGGCGGCGCCGCCGGAGCGGCGTTCCGGCCCTGGATTCTGCAGGTGACGGTCGACTGCCACGGCAGTCCGGCACCTGCCACCACCGCGAGCGCGGCGTTCTGGTCCCTCACCGTCGGCCAGCAGGAGCTGATCTGGTCGGCGGTCGTCGACGACGCCCCCGTGGACTCCTCCGAACTGGCAGCGGCAGCGGAGCGCTGGCGCACGGAGTTCCTGCGGCGGCAGCGCGACGATGCCTCCGCGCGCCATGCCCGCACGCACCTCGACGACCTGGCCGGGCACGCGGACGCGTGCGCGACCTGTCTCGGGTTGTGGTGGGCGGCCGACGAACTCGCCACTGCTCCCTCGCTGGCCCGCACCGTGCTGGGCCCGGGCGGAGAGCGCTACCTGCGCCAACCGCCACTCGACCGCCGCCGCCAGCGGCCTCGACCGCGCTGGGTCCCCGCGACGTTCGTCGCGTCGGTGGCCGCCGTGCTGCTCGCCACCAGCATCGGAGCACTGGCCGTCGCCCAATGGGGCCCCGGGAGCGTCCCACCGGCGTGGCGCACCTCTGCCCCCGCTCCGACGCCCGCCCCCAGCACGGACACCGCGCCACCGTCGGGCAACACCCCGGCCGAGCCCACGGTGTCCCCGACGCCTACGGCCGAGCCTGGTTCACCGACGCCGGACACGGCCCCCACGCCGTCGGACACCGCCCCGACGCCGACGCCCACAGCCCCCACGACCGGGGGCGGACCATCCGTTCCGGAGGCCATGTCGGTCGGCTTCGCTTTCGGCGACCCGCGCGACGAGTACGTGTCGCGCAACGGTGCGACCTACCAGGCCCGGCACATCCGCTTCCAGGTCGTCGCGGAGCCCGCACAAGGCACGCACCGGCGCACGGTCATGATGCGATTCGAGTTCGCCGGGGCGGTCACGTTCCTCGGCAGCAGCGCGGAGCTGTCCTGCACGCCCTCCTTCCGCACGGTCACGTGCACCACGGCGTTGGCACCGGGCAACAGCGTGACCGGGACGCTCACGGTCGAGGATCCGCAGGGTTCCGGCCGTGCGCGCGTCCACACGAGCGACGATCCGTCCGCCGTCCGTGATCACATCTTCGACTTCGGCCCGTGGGCGGGCGCCGAAAGCGCGAGCCCTCCGCCTCCCCCGCGCGAAGAGACGGCCGGCGGGACCGCGTCGGAAGAGCCGAGCGCCCCCTGAGCGAGTCGTGCACCGGGCCAGGGTGCGGTAAGAATGTCGTATGACCCTTTTGCGAACCGTCGCCCGCCCGATGCTCGCGTCGATGTTCCTCTACGGAGGCACGATGGCGTTGCGCAACGCCCCGGCCATGGCACCCAAGGTGCAGCCGCTGGCCGACAAGGTCCAGAAGGTGATCCCCTCCGCGAACGCGGTCACGCTCGCGCGGGTCAACGCCGCCGTGCACGTCGCCGCCGGACTCAGCCTGGCCACCGGGCACTTCCCGCGCGCCAGCGCGCTGGCGATCGCCGCCACCATGCCGGCCACCACCGCCACAGGGCATCAGTTCTGGAACGAGACCGACCCGGACGCACGCCGCAACCAGACCATCCACTTCATGAAGAACGTGTCGATGACCGGCGGCCTGCTGCTCTCGGCACTCGACCCCGATCCGCACAAGAAGTGGGTGGGTGCCCGAGCCAAGAAGAAGGTCGCGGCCGCCGGGCACGCCATCGCCGACCAGGTCGACGAGCTGCGGAGCTGAAGGCTTGACGCCATGGTGGCCCGCTCCCCATCGTGAGCGCCCGATCGACGCCGAGGTCGTCGTCCCGGGATCGAAGTCCCTGACCAACCGCGCCCTCGTGCTCGCCGCGCTCGCGGCTCGCGGCACCTCGCGACTGCACCAACCACTCGTCTCGCGCGACACCGAGCTCATGGCCGCGGCCCTCGAGAGCCTCGGGGCCCGCATCGAGCGCGATGCCGACTCCTGGACCGTCCATCCGCTTCAGCCCACCACGGAACCGGCGACGGTCGACTGCGGGCTGGCCGGCACCGTGATGCGGTTCGTCCCGCCGGTGGCGGCGCTCGGTTCGGCACCCGTCACCTTCGACGGCGACCCCCGCGCGCGCGAGCGTCCGATGGCCGGCACGATCGCGGGCCTGCGTGCTCTCGGCGTGAAGGTCGAGGACGAGGACCGCGGCACCTTGCCGTTCACGGTGATGGGCGAGGGCGGCGTCACCGGCGGCCTGGTCGAGGTGGACGCGTCGTCCTCCAGCCAGTTCGTGTCCGCGCTCCTGCTCGTCGGCGCCCGGTTCCGGGAGGGCCTCGATCTGCGCCACACCGGCGCCGTGCTGCCGTCCCAACCGCACATCGACATGACGGTGACCGAACTGCGGCGACGGGGGGTCGTGGTCGACTCGACTCCCGGACGCTGGACCATCCAGCCCGGTCCGATCGCCCCGCTCGACGCGACGATCGAACCCGACCTGTCCAACGCCGGCGGATACGTGGCTGCGGCACTCGTCACCGGCGGCCGCGTCCGGGTGCGGTACTGGCCGGAGGAGACCGACCAGGCCGGTGACGCCTGGCAGCGACTCGTCCCGGCCTTCGGCGGCGAGGTGCACCGCGACGGCGACACCCTCGAATTCCGCGGTACCGGCACGCTGCAGGGCGCCGACTTGGATCTGCACGATGTCGGCGAACTGACGCCCGTCGTGGCCGCGATCGCAGCCCTGGCCGAGGGGCCGACCACGTTGCGTGGAATCGCCCATCTACGCGGCCACGAGACCGACCGGCTCGCGGCCCTGGCGACCGAGATCAACGGCCTCGGCGGAGCCGTCACCGAGACCGACGACGGCTTGCACATCGATCCGCGATCACTGCGCGCCGGACGGTTCCACACCTACGCCGACCACCGCATGGCGCACGCCGGCGTCGTGCTCGGACTGCGCGTGCCCGGGATCGAGATCGAGGACATCGCCACCACGGCCAAGACGTATCCCACGTTCGCGCGGGACTGGACGGAGTTCACCCGGTGAGTCCGCGCGAACGCGACGAGCACGAGCGCTTCGAGCGCCCGCGTCGTCGCGGCAGCCGTCCGCGCACGAAAGACCGCCCCACGTACGATGCAGCGTCCGTGGCCCGGGTGGTGACGATCGATCGCGGTCGGTACACCCTCACGGCGGAGGACGGCACCGTGTTCACCGCGATGAAGTCCAGGCCCCTCGGCCGCCAGGGCGTCGTGGTCGGCGACGAGGTGCGCGTCGTGGGCGACCTGTCAGGCCGCGAAGGCACGCTGGCGCGGATCGTCGAGGTCCTCCCCCGCCGCACCGTGCTGCGGCGCACCGCGGACGACGACGAAGCCCTCGAGCGCGTCATCGTCGCCAACGCCGACCGCATGGTCATCGTGCAGGCGCTCGCCGACCCTCCGCCGCGGATGGGGCTCATCGACCGTTGTCTCGTGGCGGCCTTCGACGCGGGCATCGAACCCATCGTGTGCTTCACCAAGGCTGACCTCGGCTCCCCCGACGAACTACTCGCCCTGCTGCGACCGCTCGACGTCCGGGTCGTGGTCACCCAGCGGGGCGGACCGCTGGATGAAGTGCGCGACGAACTGCGCGATCACACCAGCGTGCTCGTCGGGCACAGCGGGGTTGGCAAGTCGACACTGGTCAACGCGCTCGTGCCCGACGCCGACCGTGCGACCAGTCACGTCAACGAGGTGACGGGGCGGGGCCGGCACACGTCCACCTCCGCGCAGCTGCTGGCTCTGCCCTTCGGCGGGTCGATCATCGACACTCCGGGCATCCGCTCGTTCGGCCTGCGCCACGTCGAGACCGACCACATCATCCGCGCGTTCCCCGATCTCGCGGAGGTCGCGCTCGACTGCCCGCGCGGCTGCACGCATCTGGTCGAGGAGCCCGAGTGCGCCCTCGACGTCGCGGTCGCCGAGGGACGCCTCCCTGCCGAGCGGGTCACGTCGTTCCGGCGCATCCTCGCGAGCCGCGCGACCGCCGCGGAGTACTAGGTCCTCCACCGTCGAGCCGGTGCCGGACGGCGGTTGCGTACGCTGTGGCCATGGCCAACCCCTATCTCGACGACCTGCGCCTCGCGCACGTGCTCGCCGACTCGGCCGACAACCTGAGCATGGACCGTTTCGGCGCGGTCGATCTGAACGTCTCCACCAAGCCCGACATGACGTACGTGACGGAGTCCGATCAGGCGGTGGAGGCGGCGATCCGGCGCACCCTCGCCTCCGCCCGCAGTCGCGACATCGTGCTCGGCGAGGAGGAGGGCGAGACCGAGGGCAGCACCGGGAGCTCCGAGCGCCGCTGGATCGTCGACCCGATCGACGGCACCTCCAACTTCGTGCGGGGCGTCCCGGTGTGGGGCACCCTCATCGCACTGGAGGAAGCCGGCGAGATCGTGGTGGGTTGCGTCTCCGCACCCGCCCTCGGCCGCCGCTGGTGGGCCTCGAAGGGCGGCGGCGCGCACACCGGCAAGTCACTGCTCAACGCGCGCCAGATCCAGGTGTCGCAGGTCAACGAACTGTCGGCCGCCTCGATCTCCTACGCCTCGCTCGGCGGGTGGGAGCAGATCGGCAAACGTGACGACTTCCTGCATCTGCTCTCTCGCGCCTGGCGCACCCGCGCCTACGGTGACTTCTGGTCCTACATGCTGCTCGCCGAGGGGGCGGTGGACATCGCCGCCGAACCGGAGCTCAACCTGTGGGACATGGCCGCGCTCGACATCATCGTCCGCGAGGCCGGCGGACGGTTCACGAGTTTGTCCGGTGAACCGGGCCCCTGGGGCGGCAACGCGCTCGCCACGAACGGTCGGCTGCACGACACGGCGATGGCGTTCGTCGGGTACTTCCCCGACGACGAGCCCGAGCCCTCCCCCGATCCGACGGACAACGTGCGCCACCTGGATCTGCGTCGTCGCTCCTGAGGTCTGGCGCGTTGATGTGACACAGGTTACATTCGGGACATCTCTGGAGGTGTCCCATGCGTGTCCGCGACGTTCTCAGCTCCAAGGGCAGTGACCGGGTCTTCACGGTCAGCCCGCACACGACGATGCCCGCCCTGCTCGCGGCCTTGGCCGAGCACAACGTGGGGGCGCTCGTCGTCAGCGACGACGGGGTCACGATCCTCGGCATCGTGTCCGAGCGCGACATCGTCCGCAAGCTCCGCGAGCTGCCCGATCCCCGCGCGGCGACCGTGGAGTCGATCATGACCGTCGACATCCAGGTCTGCCGCCTCGACGATCCGCTGACCGACCTCATGTCGACGATGACCGAGTACCGGGTACGGCACGTCCCGGTCGTCGAGGACGGCGCACTGGTCGGCCTCGTCAGCATCGGTGACGCCGTGAAGTACCGCATGGAGCAGCTGCTGTTCGAGCGCGACCAGCTCGAACAGTACGTCCAGGGCTGAGTGCTCCCTGGCTGGTCGAGTAACCAGCGAGCTCTGCGAGCAGGCGTATCGAGACCACGTGACGCGAGATCGGGAGGCCGATGCACGCGTCGTGCCTGACCACTACTCGATCATCAACGGGTGCGCTGCCATGATCGACGGGTGAGTACCCGACGACACGGCCGCATCCGGCTGCCCGAGGAGGAGCTGAGCTGGCGGTTCAGCAGGTCCTCGGGTCCGGGCGGTCAGCACGTCAACACCGCGGACACCCGCGCCGAGGTGCTCTGGTCGCTGGCGGACTCGGCAGTCCTCGATGACGATGAGAAGGGGCGCGCCGCCGAGCGGCTCAGGTCCCGGCTGACCGCGGAGGGCGTCATCGCGGTCGCCTCGTCGCGCTACCGCTCCCAGCACCGCAACCGAGAGGCCGCTCGGGTCAGGCTCGAGGAACTCGTCACCGCGGCGGTCGCTCCGGTGGCCCGCCGCAAGCCCACGCGCAAGTCGCGGGCGGCCGATCAGCGCCGTCTCGACGCGAAACGCCGACGCAGCGAGCTCAAGCGCTCGCGCCGTGTGGAACCCTGACCGCATGCCGACGCTCACCTTCCGCGGCCGCACCGTGACACGCGACCGGGCGCTCGTCATGGCGATCGTCAACCGCACCCCGGACTCCTTCTTCGACCGTGGTGCGACCTTCGACCCGCACCGGGCGCTCGAGGCGGTGGAGCGGGCGGTCGATGCCGGCGCGGACATCGTCGACATCGGCGGCGTCAAGGCCGGTACCGGTGCCGAGGTGACGGTGGCCGAGGAGATCGAGCGCACCGTCCCGTTCGTCGCCCGGGTGCGGGAACGCTTCGACGACCTCGTGATCAGCGTCGACACGTGGCGCGCGGAGGTGGGAGCCCGCTGCGCCGACGCCGGCGCCGATCTGCTCAACGACACCTGGGCGGGCGCCGACCCGGAGCTGGCGGACGTCGCCGCAGCCTTCGGCTGCGGATACGTGTGCTCGCACACCGGCGGGGCCGAGCCGCGTACCGATCCGTTCCGGGTGGCTTACGACGACGTGGTACGCAGCGTCGCGGAGGAGACCACGGCCGCGGCCGAGAGCCTCGTGAAGCGCGGGGTACCGCGCGAGGGGATCCTCATCGACCCCACGCACGACTTCGGCAAGAACACCTTCCACGGGCTGGAACTGCTGCGCCGTACCGACGAGCTCGTCGCGACGGGCTGGCCCGTGCTCATGGCGCTGTCCCGCAAGGACTTCGTCGGCGAAACCCTCGACCTGGGCGTCGACGACCGCCTCGAGGGGACGCTGGCCGCCACCGCGATCGCCGCCTGGCACGGCGCGGCGGTGTTCCGCGCGCACGACGTGACCGCGACGCGGCGGGTCCTGGAGATGGTCGCCAGTATCCGTGGCGACCGTCCACCCGCCCGGCCGCGCCGCGGCCTCGCCTAGGTCAACTCGTCGCGCAGCACGCGCTTGAGCAGCTTGCCCGACTGGTTGCGAGGCAGTTCCTCGACCAGGTGGACGCGCTTCGGCACCTTGTAGCCGGCCAGCCGTTCCTTGGCGTAGGCGATGAGCTCGGCCTCAGTGACCTCCCCCTTGGTCACGACCACGGCGGTCACCGCCTCGATCCAGCGCTCGTCGGGGGTGCCGATCACCGCGACCTCGGCGACGGCCGGATGCGTGTAGAGCGCGTCCTCGACCTCGCGCGAGGCGACGAGGACGCCGCCGGTGTTGATGACGTCCTTGATCCGGTCCACGACCGTCAGGTAGCCCTCGGCGTCCACCCGGACCAGGTCGCCGGAGTGGAACCACCCGTCGGCGAACGCCTCCTGGGTCGCCTCCGGCTTGTTCCAATAGCCCTGGCACAGCTGCGGCGACCGGTAGACGACCTCGCCGGCCTCGCCCGGCGGCACCTCACGGCCCTCGGTGTCGACGACCTTGAGCTCCACGAAGGTCACCGCGCGCCCGCAAGAATCCGGACGGGCGTCGTGCTCCTCGGGACGCAGCACGGTGGCCAGCGGCCCGATCTCAGACTGCCCGAAGCAGTTGTAGAAGCCGAGGCCCGGCAGCGCGTCCCGCAGTCGCTGCAGCACCGGTCCGGGCATGATCGACGCGCCGTAGTACGCCTTGCGCAGGCTGCGAAGATCGCGTTGACCGAAGTCGGGGTGGTTCGACAACGGCACCCACACCGTCGGCGCCAGGAACAGCGACCCGATCCCCCGCTCCTCGATGAGCCGCAGCACCGTCGGGACGTCGGGCACCTCCATGAGGTGATTGGTCGCGCCCACCATGAGGTACGGCATGAGGAACACGTGCATGCCCGCAGAGTGATACAGCGGCATGGGGTGGAGCGGCTCGTCGGCCGGCGTGAAGTCCAGCGCGATGATCGACGACACGTACTCGTGGACCAGCGCGCGGTGCGTCATCATCGCGCCCTTGGGCCGTGACGTGGTGCCGGACGTGTACAGCAACTGCACGAGGTCGGTGTCGCTGACCTCAACGTCGATGATGGGCACGTCGCCCGACCGCACCCGTTCCACCAGGGCGTCGGGAGCGTCACGCAGGACGATCGTGTGCTCGACCGGCACCGCGGTCGCGGCGAGGGTGGGTTCGAGCGCGGGATCGACGAGGACCGTGGTCGCGCCGCTGTCCTCCAGCAGGTACTCCAGCTCGCCGCCGGTCAGCGCGAAGTTGATCGGCACGTGCACCAGTCCGGCCCGCGAGCAGCCGAGGTAGCCGAGCAGGTAGGCGTCGGAGTTCTTGCCGTACGCCGCCACGCGGTCACCCGGTTGCAGACCGAGGTCGAGCAGGTACCGCGCCGTGCGGCTGACCGCGTCGTCGAGCTCCGCGTACGTCCAGCTGCGGTCGGCGAAGCGCAGGGCGACCCGATCGGGCGTCCGGCGGGCGCTGCGGTGCAGGACCTGGTCGACGGTGTTGCGGTCCGCCCCGGTCATGCGAGGTACCCCGGCAGCCGGTCGCGGATGATGCCCTCGGCCTCGGCGATGATCTCGTCGACGATCTCCTGGCAGCTTCCCACCGAGTCGATGAGGCCTTGAGCCTGACCGGCCCACCACATGCCGCCTTCCATGTCGCCCTCCTCGAGGACCTTCTGACGGCCGCGCGCGCCGGAGGCGAGGGGCGCGATGTCCTCGAACGTCGCGCCGTCCTGCTGGCTGATCTCGACGATCTTCTCCGAGATCGAGTTGCGCACCACCCGGGCGGTGTTGTGGAACTCGCGGAAGACCAACACGGTGTCGCGCTCGGTGTTGGCCACGATCTGGTCCTTGACGTTCTCGTGGATGGGCGCCTCGGTGGTCGCCATGAAACGCGTGCCCATGTTGACGGCGCAGGCACCGAGCGCCAGCGCGGCCACGAGGCCCGACCCCGTCGCCAGGCCACCGGAGGCGATGATCGGGATGTCGAGCGCCTTGGCCGCCGCGGGGATCAGCACCAGACCCGGGACGTCGTCCTCGCCCGGGTGTCCGGCGCACTCGAACCCGTCGATGCTGATCGCGTCGACGCCCTTGCGCTGGGCGGAGAGCGCGTGCCGCACGCTCGTGGCCTTGTGGATGACCTTGATGCCGGCGGCCTTGAAGTCCGGCAGGTGAGGCTCGGGGCTCGACCCGGCGGTCTCGACGACCGTGATGCCCGACTCCACGATCGCCGCGCGGTACTCCTCGTACGGGACCGGCTGGATCGTGGGCAGGATCGTCAGGTTGACACCGAACGGGCGGTCGGTGAGGTCACGCGTCCGCGCGATCTCCTTGACCAGGTCCTCGGGCGTGGGCTGCGTCAACGCGGTGAGGAAACCCAGGGCCCCGGCGTTGGCGACCGCACTGATGAGCGGTGCGGTGCCGAGCCCGGTCATTCCGCCGACGACGATGGGATGGTCGACTCCGTATTCTCGCGTGAACTCGGTGGTGATCATGCAGGCTGTGTCCTTTCCCCGGACGGGTGATCGGTGCCGGCCGTGAGCAGCGCGGCGAGTTGGTGGTAGGCGTTCGAGTCGTCGAGGCCGGTCAGTGCCTCGATCTCGCCGCGATGGATCGCCTCCATGACCTGACCGGCGACCGCCCCCACGAAGGCGGAGGTGAGCGGCCCGGGGGCGTCGTCGACCGAGCGCACGAGCGCTTGCACACGTCGCGCCGCGATACGGGTGTTCTGCTGGTAGATCCGGCCGGCGGGCTCGAACGCGTCGAGGTCGGCGAAGAACGCCGGTGACGCCGGCCGCAACTCCTCCGCGATCGCGGCGAGGTAGACGCCGACGGCTGAGGCGGACCCGGCGTGCTCGGCGACGCGAGTCTCGACGTGCTCGGTCGCCCGCCGGAAGAACGCGCGGACGGCGGTCACGATGATCTGCTCCTTGCTCTCCGCGATGAGGTACAGCGTGCTCTTGGAGCAGCGCAGACGAGCAGCGAGTTCGGCGACACCGAAACGGAGGAAGCCTTCGGCGAGGTAGAGCTCGATGAGGTCGTCGAGCAACGCCTCGCGCCCACGAGCACCCCGCGGACGGGGTGGATGGGTGACCGGGCTCACGTGCGTTACAGTACCGAAAGAAGCCCGCTGGTACTAGTACCGGACCCGAAAGGATGCGAACGTGCCTGCCGAACGCCTCCTGCCCACGCGCGAAGCCGAGGACCTCATCGCCCTCACGCGCCAGATCGTCGACAAGGAGATGCGGCCGATCGTCGACCAGCACGAGCGCGACGGCAGCTTCCCCCGCGAGGTGTTCCGCCTCCTCGGCAAGGCGGGCCTGCTCGGCCTCCCCTACCCCGAGGAGTACGGCGGAGGTGGACAGTCCTACGAGGTCTACCTCCAGGTGCTCGAGGAGATCGGCGCGGGCTGGGCCTCGGTCGGCGTCGGCACGAGCGTGCATGCGCTGTCGTGTTTCGGCCTCTTCACCGCGGGAACCGAGGACCAGCGGCAGCGCTGGCTGCCCGACATGCTCGGCGGTGACCTGCTGGGGGCCTACTGCCTGTCCGAAGCGCACGCGGGGTCCGACCCTGGCGCCATGCGCACGTCTGCTCGCCGCGACGGTGACGAGTACGTCATCAACGGCGCGAAGGCCTGGACCACGCACGGCGGGCAGGCCGACTTCTACAAGGTCATGGCCCGCACCGACAACGGCATCACGTGCTTTCTTGTCCCCGGCGACGCGGAGGGGCTCTCCGCCGACCACCCCGAGGACAAGATGGGGCTGATGGGCTCCACCACCGCGACGATGCTGTTCGACAACGTCCGAGTCCCGGTGGAGCGCCGGCTCGGCGAGGAGGGCCAAGGCCTGTCGATCGCGCTCGCCGGCCTCGACTCCGGGCGGCTCGGCATCGCCGCGGTGGCGACCGGCGTCGCGCAGGGCGCCCTCGACGCCGCGGTCCGCTACGCCAAGGAACGCGAGACGTTCGGTCAGCCCATCATCGACCACCAGGGGCTCGCGTTCGTGCTCGCCGACATGGCCGCCGCCGTCGAGTCGGCCCGCGCGACCTACCTCGCGGCCGCACGGCTGCGCGACGCCGGCCGCCCCTTCACCCGGCAGGCGTCGATCGCCAAACTCGTCGCGACCGACAACGCCATGAAAGTCACCACGGACGCGGTCCAGGTGCTCGGAGGCGCCGGCTACACGAAGGACTTCCCCGTCGAGCGCTACATGCGCGAGACGAAGGTCATGCAGATCTTCGAGGGCACCAACCAGATTCAGCGGCTCGTCATCGGACGCAGCCTCAAGAAGCAGTAGGAGCATTCATGCAGGTCAAGGACACCGCAGCCATCGTCACCGGCGGAGCCTCCGGTCTCGGCGCCGCCACCGCCGCCGCGCTCATCGCGAAGGGCGCGCACGTCTACGCGCTGGACCTCGCATCGGCGATCGACAAAGCACCCGGCGACGAGCGCATCACGTACGTGCCCACGGACGTGACCGACGAGGGGCAGGTGCGCGAAGCGGTCCGCCAGGCCTCCGCGACCCTGCCCCTGCGGACCGTCGTCAACTGCGCCGGCATCGGACCCTCGGCTCGTATCCTCGGCCGCAAGGGAGTCCACGATCTGGCGCTGTACGCGAAGGTCGTGCAGGTCAACCTCGTAGGCACGTTCACGGTGCTCGCGCTCGCCGCCGAGGCCATCGCGCAGACCGAGCCGCTGGAGCACGGCCAGCGCGGTGTCGTCGTCAACACGGCGTCGATCGCCGCCTTCGACGGACAGATCGGGCAGGTCGCGTACTCCTCGAGCAAGGGCGGCGTCGTGGGCATGACCCTGCCCGCGGCCCGCGACCTCGCGCAGTTCGGCATCCGGGTCAACACCGTCGCCCCCGGCATCGTCGACACCCCGATGCTCGCGACGGTCAGTGAGGAGTTCCGCGCGGGACTCGCCGCCGGGGTGCCGTTCCCCCAGCGCCTCGCGGCGCCCGAGGAGTACGCACAGCTCGTCACGATGATCGTCGAGCACGACTACCTCAACGGCGAGACGATCCGCATGGACGGCGCGCTGCGCATGGCTCCTCGCTGACGAACCCGCGGCGTCATCTCCGGTCGCGCCGGCTTGCGCCGTGTGGTGTGCTGGAGCGAGAAGACGCATCGACGAGGAGGTGGAGATGTCCGACCCGTTCATCGAATCCCCGGCGCCCGACCACGACGTGGCCGAGCA
This sequence comes from Aeromicrobium camelliae, assembly GCF_003850045.1. Lineage (GTDB taxonomy): Bacteria > Actinomycetota > Actinomycetes > Propionibacteriales > Nocardioidaceae > Aeromicrobium > Aeromicrobium camelliae. Next base: position 39,899 of record NZ_RQJX01000020.1, read on the forward strand.
GCAGCAGGACGTCTGGCAGGACGAGGAGCCGGAGAACGTCGTCCTCCCCGATGAGGAGCGCCCGGTCCCGTTGGAGGACCCGGAGGACTAGCGCGTCAGAGGATCGTCGCTGCGGCGAAGGCGATGAAGGTCGTGCCGGTGAGCGCGGTGATGGCACCGCCGCCGTAGACCAGGGCCTCGCTGTGACGACGACGCCCGAAAACCACGATCGCCACGCCGAGAGCGAGCAATAGGACCAACCGCAATGCGATCGGCATTTTTCCTCCGATCCGAGTTCATATCGATGATGTGGCATCTATTCTGCGCCATGCTGCTCAGCCCACCACCATCGGCACGATGTGATCTCGGTCGCGTCCCCGCTCAGCTTTCGGCGAGCACCTCGTTCGTCGGCACGTGGGCGATGCCGAGCGCGTCTCCCACGTGCCGGTTGGTGAGCTATCCGGCATGCGCGCTGAGCCCGGCCGCGAACCCCGGATCGTCCGCGAGAGCCTCGCGCCAGCCGTCACGCGCGAGGCGGCGGATGTAGGGCAGCGTGACGTTCGTCAGCGCGAGGGTGGACGTGCGCGGGACCGAGCCGGGCATGTTCGCGACGCAGTAGAAGAGCGCGTCGTGGACCGGGAACGCGGGGTCGTCGTGCGTCGTGGGACGGGAGTCCTCGAAGCACCCGCCCTGATCGATCGAGATGTCGACGAAGACGGTGCCCGGACGGACCCGGGACACCAGTTCGTTGCTGACGAGCGTCGGCGCCTTCGCCCCCGGCACGAGCACCGCGCCGATGACCAGGTCGGCCTCGAGCACCTGCTCCTCGATCACATGGGGGTTCGAGGCCAACGTCATCACGCGGCCGCCGAAGTGCACGTCGAGCTCGCGCAACCGCGGCACGCTGAGATCCAGCACGGTCACGTGCGCTCCCATGCCGAGCGCGATCGTCGCCGCCTGGGTCCCGGACACGCCGCCGCCGATGACCACGACCTTGGCCGGGGCGACGCCGGGCACACCGCCGGGCAACACTCCACGGCCGCCCGCGGAACTCATCAGGTGATAGGCGCCGACCTGGGCCGCGAGCCGACCGGCGACCTCCGACATCGGGGCGAGCAGCGGCAGGGATCCGTCGGCGCCCTGCACCGTCTCGTACGCGATCGCCGTCGTGCCGCTGTCCAGGATGGCGCGGGTCCCGGTCGGGTCCGCTGCCAGGTGCAGGTAGGTGAAGAGCACCTGACCTGCGCGCAAGCGCCGGTACTCGGGCTCGATCGGCTCCTTGACCTTGAGCAGCAGATCGGCGTCGGCCCACACGTCGCTCGAGGTCTCGTAGATCCGCGCGCCCGCGGCCCGGTACTCGTCGTCGGAGAAGTAGGAGCCGGCTCCGGCGCCGGCCTGCACGATGACCTCGTGCCCGTCCTGCACCAGGGTCGCGGCGCCGGCCGGGGTCAGCGCCACCCGATCTTCGTGGTTCTTGATCTCCGTGACGACGCCGATTCTCATGGACTTAGATCACCAGAGCGTCCGCGCCACCGCAACCGTTGATCGTGCTCACCGGACGGGCAGCGCAGCCAGACGTCCCGCCGCGACGAGTTCGACCGTCACCGCCGCGGCGCCGGCCTGGACGGCCAGCAGCGCGACGAGGATCAGCACCTGAGCGGCTCCCGCCTCGACCGGAGAGGCACCCGCCAGGATCAGGCCCACGAAGGCACCAGGGAGCGTGACGAGGCCGACCGTGCGGGTCTGATCCTGGCCGGGCACGAGCGCGAGTGCGGCGGCAGGGCGTGCCACCAGTCCGACCGCCTGCCGTGCGCTGAGCCCGATCGCGAGCGCCGCTTCGTAGGAACCGCGCTGGTCCCGCAACACCTCCACGACCCGGCGACCGCTCACCGAGGTGGCCGTCATCGCGCCGCCGATGAGGATGCCCGCGAGCGGCAGCACCGCGATGGGCTCGGCCGGCACCACCCGCAGAAGAACGGCGAGGCCCAGCGGCGGAGCGACGCCGAGAAGGATCGGGATCAGGAGCCACGCAACGCCGCGCTCCCCCGTGGGCGCGATACGGCGCCCCGCGGTCCACGTCGCGACGCCCGCCATCAGGGCGATGAAGCCCAAGGTCCCCCACAGCGACTCCAGGGCGAGGCCGATCACTGAGCTGACCGCAGCGAGCTGCGCCACGGCGCGCGCGCTCGCGATCACCGGCGTGCGCCAGCGGCCGAGCCCGCTGGTCGCGGTGATGATCGCAGCAGCGCCCGCGAGCAGGACGATCACCGCGCCGAGGGCCCAGCCGAGGTGCACCGTGTTCATGCGGCCAAGCGTCCCACCTCACCGCGGCTCGGCCTGCGAGGGCGCGCACCAGCACCTACCGTCGAAGAGAACCGCATCGTCTCTCGAGAGGACCCTCGATGCCCACCCTGGACGCCAACGGCATTGCGCTCTCCTACGAGGACACCGGCGGCACCGGCCGCCCCGTCGTCCTCATCCATGGCTGGCCGCTCAGCGGGGCCTCCTGGGCGTCGCAGATCCCGGCACTCACCGAATCGGGCTACCGCGTCGTCACGTACGACCGGCGAGGCTTCGGGAGCTCGGAGAAACCCGCGACGGGATACGACTACGACACGCTCGCGGCCGACCTGAAGGGGCTGCTGGACAGCCTCGACCTCGACGACGTGACGCTCGTCGGCTGCTCGATGGGCGGCGGTGAGGTCGCCCGCTACCTCGGCAACTACGGCTCGCACCGTGTGCGCTCGGCCGTGCTCGCGGGAGCAGTACCGCCGTACCTGCTGAAGGCGGACGACAACCCCGAGGGCGGTCTCGGCGACGAGGACGTGGAGCAGATGATCGAGGGCGTCAAGACCGGACGTGAGACGTTCTTCGACGAGTTCAGCGTGAACTTCTTCTCCTCCGACGGCGAACTGAAGGTCACCGACGACGAGCGGCGGCGCATCTTCGGCCTCTCGGCACCGGCTCGGGACGAGGCGGTGCAGGGGTGCATCGACGCGTTCAGCCGTACCGATTTCCGCGACGACCTGGCGCGAATCGACATTCCGGTGCTCGTCATCCACGGGGCGGGCGACGCCATCGTGCCGTTCGAGGTCTCCGGCCGCCGCAGCGCCGAACTGATCGTCGACGCCGAACTGATCGTCGTCGACGACGCTCCGCACGGCTTCAACGTCAGCCACGCCGACGAGTTCAACCGCGGGCTGATCGACTTCCTCGCGGCATGAACGTCGATGCCACAATGACGACGTGACCAAGCCGACTCAGCGACGCCGCATCGAACGGGTGCGGGTCGCGACGTCGCGCGTCATCGGGCGCGACACGCTCGCCGCGGAGGAACCCCTGGAGATCCGCGTGGACGGCGAGCAGTTCGCGGTCACGATGCGCACGCCCGGTCACGATTTCGACCTGGTGGCGGGATTCCTGGTGAGCGAAGGCATCGCCGTCGGGCCCGACGACATCGCGGCGATGCGGTACTGCGCGGACGACACTCCCCTGGCGGAGAACACGTTCAACGTCATCGACGCGGCCATCCGCGGGACGGGATCGGTCCGTGCCGCCGCGCGCCGCCGTCACGTCTACACGTCCAGCTCCTGCGGCATCTGCGGGCTCGACTCCATCGAAGCGGTCGAGACCGCCACGCCGTACGACCTCCTCGCCGACCGCATCACGGTCGGCGAGGAGGTCATCAGCGCACTACCGGACCGGCTCCGCGAGTCGCAGGAGCTGTTCGAGACCACGGGCGGGCTCCACGCTGCCGGCATCTTCTCTCCGGACGGAACGCTCGAGGCCGTCCGCGAGGACGTCGGCCGCCACAACGCCGTCGACAAGGTGATCGGCCACGCCTACTCCGAAGGCCGGCTCCCGCTCACCGGGCGCATCCTCCAGGTGTCCGGACGGGCCTCCTTCGAACTGGTGCAGAAGGCCGCGATGGCGGGCATCCCCGTTCTCGCGGCCGTCAGCGCACCGTCGAGCCTCGCGGCCGATATGGCCGAGCGCACCGGCGTGACGCTCGTCGGATTCTCCCGCGGCGCGACCTTCAACGTCTACACCCACGGCGACCGCATCGTCTGACGCCGGGGCCGCTCAGTGGCCGCGGTCGATCCACTCCTGCAGGTGCGGCTTCTCGTCGCCGATGCGGGTGTCGTCCCCGTGACCGGTGTGCACGACCGTGTCGTCCGGCAGCACCAGGAGTCGGTCGCGGATCGAATCGATGATCGTCTCGAACGACGAGAACGAGCGACCCGTGGCTCCGGGACCTCCGTTGAACAGCGTGTCACCGGTGAACACCACACCCAGCTGCTCGGCATACAGGCAGGTGCTTCCCGGCGAGTGCCCGGGCGTCGCGATCGCGGTCAGCACGGTCCCGGCGACCTCGAACTGCGTGCCGGCGACGAGATCGAAATCGGGCTCCTCGAGCGGGTGCTCGGCCGTCCAGAGCATGTGATCGCCGAACGGGAACCAGATCGGCGCGCCGGTCCGCTCCCGCAACGCGACCGCGGCGTTGACGTGATCGTTGTGGCCGTGGGTGAGGACGATCGCCACCACCCGCCGCCCGCCGATCGCCTCGGCGATGGTGTCGGCGTCGTGGGACGCGTCGATGACGAGGACCTCCTCGTCGTCGCCGACCAGCCAGACGTTGTTGTCGACGTCCCAGGTGCCGCCGTCGAGACTGAACTGGCCCGAGGTGGCGACGCGTTCGATGCGGGCGGTCACAGGACCACCACCGAACGCAGGACGTCGCCGTGGTGCATCTTCTCGAACGCGGCCTCGATATCGCCGATGCCGATCTCCTCGGTCACGAACGCGTCGAGGTCGAGCCGGCCCTGCTGGTACAGGTCGACGAGCATCGGGAAGTCGCGCTTGGGCAGGCAGTCGCCGTACCAGCTGGACTTGAGCGCCCCGCCGCGACCGAAGACGTCGAGCAGCGGGATGTCGGGCAGGGTCATGTCGGGCGTGGGCACGCCGACGAGGACGAGCACGCCGGCCAGGTCGCGGGCGTAGAACGCCTGCTTCCACGTCTCGGGACGGCCGACGGCCTCGATGACGACGTCGACTCCCTCCGCGCCGTTGCCGCCGACGATCTCGCGGATCGCCTCGACAGGATCGACGTCCTTGCTGTTGACGACGTGCGTGGCACCGAGCTCGCGGGCCTTCGCCAGCTTGCGCTCGTCGATGTCGACGGCGATGATCGGCGACGCTCCGGCGACCGCCGAGCCCATGATCGAGGCGGCACCGACGCCGCCGCAGCCGATGACCGCGACGCTCTTGCCGCGGGTCACGCCGCCGGTGTTGATCGCGGCACCGATCCCGGCCATCACGCCGCAGCCCAGCAGTCCCACGGCGGCCGCGCGAGCCTCCGGGTCGACCTTCGTGCACTGCCCGGCGGCGACGAGGGTCTTCTCGGCGAAGGCGCCGATGCCGAGCGCGGGGCTCAGCTCAGTGCCGTCGGTAAGAGTCATCTTCTGGCTCGCGTTGTGGGTGGCGAAGCAGTACCACGGCTCGCCGCGGTCGCAGGCGCGGCACTCACCGCACACGGCGCGCCAGTTGAGCACGACGAAGTCGCCCGGAGCGACCTCGGTGACCCCCTCGCCCACCGCTTCGACGGTGCCCGCGGCCTCGTGGCCGAGCAGGAACGGGAACTCGTCGTTGATCCCGCCCTCCCGGTAGTGCAGGTCCGTGTGGCAGACGCCGCAGGCTTGCACCCGCACCACCGCCTCGCCCGGACCGGGGTCGGGGATGACGATGTCGACGAGCTGGACGGGTTCGGACTTCGCGAGGGCGACGACGCCCTGAACGGTCTGAGGCACGGACTCTCCTGGTCGGGATCGGCTTTCGTCCTCGCATCATGGCATGCGCCCGGCACGCGGGCTCGGCGCGGTGTCGGACGAGGCCCAAGCACGTTAGCGTGGGTCCATGGAGCGCGATGTCGAGGTGACCGGACAGAAGAAGTCGGCAGCCGGCGTACCCGCCGTGGCCGTCGCGATGAAGCGCGCGTTGACGCACATGGGTGCGACGCGCTCGACCAAGACGCTGCTGAAGCTGAATCAGAAGGACGGCTTCGACTGCATGGGGTGCGGGTGGCCCGACCCGGAGCACCGGCACGTCGCCGAGTTCTGTGAGAACGGCGTCAAGGCGGTGGCCGAGGAGGCGATCACCGATCGTGCCACTCCGCAATTCTTCGCACGCCACTCGATCGCCGATCTGGACCGGCAGACCGAGCTGTGGCTGGGCAAGCAGGGCCGCATCACCCACCCGATGATCAAGCGGCCCGGCGGCGAGTACTACGAGCCGATCGACTGGGACGACGCCTTCGCCCTCATCGCCGAGCACCTGCGGTCCATCGACCCGAGTGAGGCGATCTTCTACACCTCCGGCCGCACGTCGAACGAGGCCGCGTTCCTCTACCAGCTCTTCGCGCGGGCCTACGGCACCAACAACATGCCGGACTGCTCGAACATGTGCCACGAGTCGACGAGCGTCGCACTCGCCGACGCGATCGGCATCGGCAAGGCCAGCGTCACGATCAACGACGTCTACAACGCCGACCTCATCGTCATCGCCGGTCAGAACCCGGGCAGCAACCACCCGCGGATGCTCTCCGCACTCGAGGTCGCCAAGAAGCGGGGCGCCAAGATCATCGCGATCAACCCGCTGCGCGAGGCCGGGCTCGTGCGGTTCCACAACCCGCAGAACGCCCGCGGCGTCGTCGGCCCCGGCACCGAGATGGCCGATCTCCACCTTCCCGTGCGGATCAACGGAGACCTCGCGCTGTTCCAGGGCATCGGATCGCTGCTGCTGGAGTGGGACGCGATCGACCGCGAGTTCATCGAGCAGTACACCCAGGGATTCGAGGAGTGGGCCGCGCACATCCGCGAGGTCGACTGGGACTACGTCGAGCAGACCAGCGGCCTGAGCCTCGGTCAGATCACCCAGGCCGCGGAGATGATCCGCGACTCCTCAGCCACGATCTACTGCTGGGCGATGGGCCTGACACAGCACCGCAACTCGGTCAACATCATCCGCGAACTGGCGAACCTCGCGTTCGCGCGCGGCGACATCGGCAAGCGCGGCGCAGGCCTGTTCCCCGTGCGCGGCCACTCCAACGTCCAGGGCGACCGCACGATGGGCATCTGGGAGCGCCCGCCGGCGTCGTTCCTCGACGCCCTGCAGAAGGAGTTCGGCTTCGATCCCCCGCGCGAGCACGGCTACGACACCGTCGACTCCATCCGGGCGCTGCGCGACGGCAAAGCGTCGTTCTTCATGGGACTCGGCGGCAACTTCGTCGACGCGACGCCCGACACGGCGGTCACCAAGGCCGCGATGCGCAAGGCGAAGCTGACCGTTCAGGTGTCCACCAAGATCAACCGATCCCACCTGGTGACGGGTGAGACCGCGCTCATCCTGCCGACCCTCGGTCGCACGGAGAAGGACGTCCGCGGCACCGGCGAGCAGGTCGTCACCGTCGAGGATTCGGCGTGCGTCATCCGCTCGTCGCATGGGCCGCTCGAGCCCGCGAGCCCCTATCTGCGCAGTGAGGTCGCGATCATCGCAGGCATCGCGGAGGCCACCCTCGGCGACCGGCACGGCATCCGGTGGCGCGAGATGGCCGAGGACTACGACCTGATCCGCGAGCACATCTCGCGCGTCGTCCCCGGCTGCGAGGACTACTCTCGGCGTGCGAAGCGGCAGGGCGGCTTCGTCCTTCCTCACGGTCCGCGAGACTCGCGCACCTTCGCCACCGGCAGCGGCAAGGCGGAGTTCGCCGTGTCACCGATCGAGGCGCTGCAGGTGCCGGACGGTCATCTGCTGCTGCAGACGATGCGCAGCCACGACCAGTTCAACACGACGATCTACGGGCTCGACGACCGCTACCGCGGCGTCAACGGCGGCCGGCGCGTCGTCTTCGTGCACCGCGAGGACATCGCTCAGCTGGGTTTCGACCCGGACGACCTCGTCGATCTGGTGACCCACTGGGAGGGCGACGACGTGGAGCGGGTGGCCGAGGGCTTCCGCATCGTCGAGTACGACACGCCGCGTGGTTCGGCGGCGGCGTACTACCCGGAGACGAACGCTCTCGTGCCGCTCGACTCGACCGCCAAGGGTTCCAACACCCCGACATCGAAGTCGGTGGTCGTGCGGCTCGTTCCTGCCGGTACGGCTCAGCCGCGGCTGGCCGACAGCAGCCAGGAGGCCGTCCGCGCCGACGACGATCACAAGGTCCAGTGGCACCCCAGCCAATTCTCCTGACGCGTCCCCTCAGGTCGTCGAGTAGCGGCGAGGAACGAGCCGCAACGGTGACGTGCCGAGGTCTCGATACGTCCGTCGCTGAGCGACCTCCTACTCGACCACCAACGGCGCATGTCGATGGTCGAGTAGCGGCGAGGAACCAGCCGCCATGGAGCCGTGGCAAAGAGGGCGTAGCCGCCACGGAGCGAGACCACCCGCGCCACGGAGCGAGACCACCCGAGGGCGTAGCGACCTCGTCGAGTGCGCAGGTCCCCCGACTCCTCCGCCCCATCCTCTAGCCTGGCCGCGTGCATCAGGGGCCGGCGAAGGAGCCGTTCGAACTGACCGCCGTCGAGCTGCGGCTCCACCGGTGGGCGAACGCGCTGCTCGCCGACGCGCCCGCGGGAGGCGCTCGCGCGAAGCTCGTGGAGTTCCTGGTCTTCGGCGCGAAGCAGGCGTGGGCGTGCGTGTTCGGCGCGGCGATGCTGGCGATCCTCGTCGTCGCGCGCCTGTGGTATCCCGACGACGCGGCGCTCGCCCGCAACGACGCTCTGGTTCTCGCCGCGGTGGCGATCCAGATCGTCATGGTGGTGGCGAAGCTCGAGACGGGGCGTGAGCTGCTCGTCATCGTGATGTTCCATGTCGTCGACACCGTCATGGAGATCTTCAAGACGAACGTCGGCTCGTGGGAGTACCCCGGTGACGGCGTGCTGCACATCGGCGCGGTGCCGCTCTACACCGGCTTCATGTACGCGGCCGTCGGTTCCTATCTCGTGCGGGTCTACCGGCTGTTCGACCTGACGTTCGTGCGCTATCCGCCGCGGTGGGCCACCGCCATCGTCGCGGTGCTGGTCTACGTCAACTTCTTCTCGCACCACTACACGCTCGACATCCGCTGGCTGCTGGTCGCCGCGGTCATCGCGCTGTACGCCCGGACGGTGATGCACTTTCGCGTGTTCCGCGGCGTGCACCGGATGCCCATCCTCGTCGCATTCGTCGGCGTCGCGTTCTTCATCTGGGTGGCGGAGAACATCGGAACAGCCAGCGGCGCGTGGCTCTATCCGGGCCAGGTCGACGATTGGCACGTGGTCCCGCTCAGCAAGCTCGTCGCCTGGTTCCTCCTCATGATCATCTCCGTCGTGATGGTCGCCTGGGTCTACAAGCCGGTCGAACCGCGCGCCCGGCGCTAGGCCTGTGGAAACGCGTTCGACGGTGTCGTAGCACCGCGCGACCGTGTGGGGATGGAAGCACTCAACCGACCTGTCCACGACCTCGCGGATCTGGCCGCCGTGTGGGAGGCCATCGCCCATCCGATCGGCTTCAGCGAGCCGTCCCTGTTCGTCGTGATGATCGATGCCGAGGGTGTCTTGCTGCCGTCGGTACTCGACATCACGGAGAATCCGCCGCGTCCCGACCCGGAGCATCTCGGCAACCTGACCTGGAGCATCGAGCGGGTCCTCGAGCACGTTGCTCCGGGTGGCTCGGCTGCGAGCATGTGGGGCCGGCCCGGCCGGCCTCCGTCACGCGCCGATGACGATGCGTGGTGCCGGAACGTGCACGAGGCGTTCAGTGCGGCGTCCTTCGTCGCATGGCCGATGTTCTTCGCCACCGACGAGACGGTCGGCGTCGTTCCCGCGGACGTGCTCGTCGGCTGAGCGTTATCGGGTGACGTGGTCGGCGAGACGTTCGGCCGCGTCAGCGACCGGCGCACCGAACATGGCAGCGTCGTTGTGGGCGACCCCCTCGAGCGGCACTTCTTCGACGAGGTTGCCGGTCTCCTCAGCGACGTGGCGGCTGAGCTCGGGCGGAACGATCGTGTCCGCCGTGCCGTAGACGACGGTGACGGGCACCGTGCTCTCGCGCAGGTGATCGACGCTCGGAAACCGGTCGCGTAACAGCTGACGCACCGGCACGAACGGGTAGTGGTGGGCGGCAACGTCGGTGAACTCCGGGAACGGCGACCGCAGGAGCACGCCGGCCGGCGGTCGGACACTCTGCAGCCGGGCCACGACGCCCGTGCCGATCGACTCGCCAAGATAGATCGTGCGGGCCGGCTCGAAACCCTCGGCCTCAAGCGCGTCGGCGGCGGAGAGCGCGTCGGCGGCGAGGCCTTCCTCGGAGGGGCTGCCGGGGTTGCCGCCATAGCCGCGGTAGTCGAGCAACAGGACGGTGAACCCGCGGTCGGCGAGCTCGGCGGCGATCGTGACGCGGCCGGCCCGGTTGCCACCGTTGCCGGGCGCGTAGAGCACCGCGATGTCGCGGTCGGTCTCGGGAGCCGGCGGCACCAGCCAGGCGGTGAGGTCGAGTCCGTCGCTCGTCGTGAGGGTGAGGTCGCGGGCGCCGGGCATTACGTCGTCGGCCGGTCCGACCGACGACGTGTCCGGCACGTAGATGAGCGAGCGTTGGATCGCCCACAGCAGCCCCACGAACAGCCCTCCGATCACGACGACGGCACCCGCGATGCGCGCACTACGGCGGGCGATCGCGTTCATGGTTCCATCGTGGCATCGTCAGCGGGACGGGCGCGTCGTCAGCAGCACCCGCACCCGTGCGCGCAGCCGCAGTCGTCCGCGTCGGCACGGAAGAGCGCTTCCGCCGGTGAGCAGCAGGCGTCGCCCTTCCCGAGATGTGGTCGGTTTCAGGTGACCCGAGTGGCGCGAGGTGACGTACAAGCGACCACATCTGGTGACCGGAGCTCGCCATCTCACCATCCGGAAGCCGCGACGGCCGTCTTCCGACTCGTGTCCAGTTGTGGCCCTTCGGGCACGCCCCACGGGGCCACAGGTGGCCGAAAGCTGAGCGGCGCACCGTGCACCTGACGAGTTCTACCCGTCGCCCCCGATCTTCTCCCTCGACGCCAGCCAGTGCCGGAACTGCGCGTCGTCGCTCGCAAGGCGGCCGACCTCCTCGCCGCCGTCGCACCGCAACAGCGCGACGCGCGCGCGTCCCGTGCTCGCCCCGTCGTCGAGCAACTGCCACGCACCACCGTGCGCCTCCCAACGCTCGAGTCGAGCGATCGCCTCCCCGGCATCCAGCACGTCGTCGCTGTCGGACATGCCTCGATGGTCACACAGGCAACACCCGGCCGTCGCCGCGCGAAGGCACGCCGTACGATCGCTGAGGTGGCCTCCCACCGTGTCGCAGGCCACGTACGTGAGTAAGGCGATGAAGGAAAGAGGCAACCGCGTGAAGGACACTCTCCGGGACATCTACGACGAGGTGCTGCGCCGCAACCCCGGCGAGACCGAGTTCCACCAGTCCGTCCACGAGGTCCTCGACAGTCTCGGACCGGTCGTCGACAAACACCCCGAGTACACCGACGCCGAGGTCATCCGCCGCATGTGCGAGCCCGAGCGCCAGATCATCTTCCGTGTGCCGTGGGTCGACGACTCCGGCCAGGTGCAGGTCAACCGCGGCTTCCGCGTCGAGTTCAGCTCGGCCCTCGGCCCCTACAAGGGCGGTCTGCGGTTCCACCCCTCGGTCTACCTCGGCATCGTCAAGTTCCTCGGCTTCGAGCAGATCTTCAAGAACTCGCTGACCGGCCTGCCGATCGGCGGCGGGAAGGGCGGCTCGGACTTCGACCCCAAGGGCCGTTCCGAGGGCGAGGTCATGCGTTTCTGCCAGTCCTTCATGACCGAGCTCTACCGTCACATCGGCGAGTACACCGATGTGCCCGCCGGCGACATCGGCGTGGGCGGCCGCGAGATCGGCTACCTCTTCGGCCAGTACAAGCGCATCACCAACCGGTACGAGTCCGGCGTGCTCACCGGCAAGGGTCTGACGTGGGGCGGATCGCAGGTGCGGACCGAAGCCACCGGTTACGGCACCGTCTTCTTCGTCGACGAGATCCTGCGCAGCCGCGGCGACTCGTTCGACGGCAAGAAGGTCGTCGTGTCCGGTTCTGGCAACGTCGCCATCTACGCGATGGAGAAGGTCGCTCAGCTCGGCGGAACCGTCATCGCCTGCTCGGACTCCTCCGGTTACGTGGTCGACGAGAACGGCATCGATCTCGAACTCGTGAAGGAGCTCAAGGAGGTCAAGCGCGCCCGCATCTCCGAGTACGCCGACACGCGCCCCGAGGCTCGCTTCATCGCGAACGGCTCGGTGTGGGACGTCCCGTGCGAGATCGCCCTCCCGTGCGCCACGCAGAACGAGCTCGACGGCTCGTCGGCCAAGGTGCTGGTGCAGAACGGCTGCCGCATCGTCGCCGAAGGCGCCAACATGCCGTGCACGCCGGACGCGGTCCGCGCGTTCACCGAGGCGGGCGTGACGTTCGCCCCCGGCAAGGCGGCCAACGCCGGCGGCGTGGCGACGAGCGCCCTGGAGATGCAGCAGAACGCCTCGCGCGACTCGTGGAGCTTCGAGCACACCGAGGAGCGACTGGGCGAGATCATGCGCGGCATCCACGACCGCTGCCTCGAGACGGCCGATGAGTACGGCGTCGAGGGCAACTACGTGGCCGGCGCCAACATCGCCGGCTTCACGCAGGTCGCGAACGCCATGCTCGCCCTCGGAGTGGTCTGAGGAAGCCCCCTCCTGACCCCGCGCTCTGCGCGGTCTAACGTACAACCAAATGGTTGTACGTAGCGAGCGCATCGCTCTCTCCGATGACGAGGTGGATCGGATCTTCCGGGCCCTCGCCGACGCGACCCGTCGCGACATCGTGCGCCGCACCCTCACCGGTCCGGCGAGCGTGTCGCAACTGGCCGCCACCTACGACATGTCGTTCGCGGCCGTGCAGAAGCACGTCGCGGTCCTCGAAGGGGCAGGCCTGGTGACCAAGCAACCCCAGGGCCGCGAGCGGCTCGTCCATGGCAATCCCGAGACGCTGCGACGGGCGCAGGCCCTGCTCGACGAGTACGAGCGGATCTGGCGCGGTCGCGTCGCGCGTCTCGACGCACTGCTCGAGGACGACTGACATCAGAAAGGTCTCACCATGCCCATCACCTCCGTCGAGAAGAGCCCCGAGAATCTGACCCTGACCGTGGTCGCCGACTTCGGGGTCCCGGTCCGCCGCCTGTGGGACGCGTACGTCGATCCCCGGCAGATCGAGAAGTTCTGGGGCCCGCCCGAGTGGCCCGCCACCTTCACCCGCCACGACGTCGCCCCCGGTGGCCGCTCGGACTACTACATGACCGGCCCGGACGGCGAGAAGTCCGCGGGATTCTGGGAGTTCCTCTCCGTCGACCCGCTCCGGTCCTTCGAGGTGCGCGACGGCTTCGCCACCGACGACGGCTCACCCAACCCGGACATGCCCTCGATGCGGATGGTCTTCACGTTCGAGGAGACGGACCGGGGTTCGCGGTTGATCACCACGACGCACTTCAACTCGGTCGAGGAACTCGAGCAGCTCGTCGGCATGGGCATGGAGGACGGCATGCGTGCCGCGATGGGCCAGATCGACGAGGTGCTGGCCGACCTCGCCTCGTTCGCCGCCGGACGCGGAACCGAGACGCAGATCCTCAGCGACACCCTGGTGCGGGTGAGCCGCATCATCCGCGGCGACATCGAACAGGTGTGGCGTGCCCATCACGAGCCGGAGCTGCTTCAGCGCTGGCAGCTCGGCCCGGACGGCTGGACGATGCCGGTGTGCGAGGTCGCGGACAAAGTCGGCGAGTCCTACCGGTACGAGTGGGAGAGCGTCGACGGCGAGAACCGCTTCGGCTTCACGGGTGAACTGCTCGAGTCCGAGCCTCCGCATCGGATCGTCACCACCGAGCGGATGATCGGCATGGAGGGGCCGGGCGTCGTCAACGAGATGACGTTGACACCGATCGAGGGTGGCACGCTCCTCTCGCTCGTCATCACCTACCCGAACGCCGAACTGCGCGACACCGTCCTCGCCACCGGCATGACCGACGGCATGGAGCGCAGCTACGCACGGCTCGAGTCGGACGTTCTCGCGTCCGTGTGACGGGAACGGGCGAGTTCAGACGCCGAGTACGGTCAAGGCGACCGTGAAGTAGATCAGCAGTCCGCTTGCGTCGCAGAACGTGGAGATGAACGGCGTAGAGAACACGGCGGGGTCGACCCTGCAGGCGCGAGCCACCAGCGGGATGACCCCGCCGACCGTCGCCGCGATCGGGCAGTTGATGGCCAGGGTGAGCGCGACCACCGAGCCGATGCCGAGCCCGTAGACCGCCGAGGCGGCCGTGAAGGCGAGCACCGCCAGGAGCAACCCGAGCAACAGCCCGGTTCGCACCTCCTTGAAGGCCACACGGAGAACGTCGCGTTTCCGTACTTCGCCCAGCGAGAGGGCACGGGTGACGGTGGTGGCCGCCTGCGAGCCGGTGTTGCCGCCGATGCCGGTCAGCAGCGGGATGAACAGGGCGAGAGCGACCTGCTCGGACAATGCGGCCTCGAAGATCTCGAGCACGTTGACCGTCAGGACACCGGACAGCGCCAGGACGAGGAGCCACACGACCCTCGCGCGTGTCAGTGCCAGGACGGGAGTGACGAGGTAGGGCCGAGCCAGCGGTTCGCTCGCTCCGGCGCGGGCCTGGTCCTGGGCGATGGCCTCGCGATCGATGCGGGCGGCGTCCTTGATCGGCAGGATGCCCACGAGCCGGTCCTCGCGGTCGACGATCGGCATCACCGTGGCGCCCGTGTCGAGGGTCCGCCGCGCCACCAGCTCTCTGTCATCGCTCGTGGTGGCGAACAGCGGCGCCGCCATTACCTCGGCGACGAGTGTCTCGTCGGGGTGCCGCAGGAGCTCGGTCACGTCGATCATCCCCATGAGCCGCCGATGGGCGGACATGACGGGGATCGAGGCGACCTCCTCAGACGCGCCGGTGAACGCGCAGATGCGCTCGCGGACGTCGCCGAGGGTCTCCTCGGGGCGGGCGTGCACCGCCACCGCCGACATGCGCCGTCCGATGGAGTCGGGAGCGTAGCCGAGCAGAGTCATCGCCGCGCTCGTGCGCTCCGGACCGAGCGTGGCGAGCATGCGCTTGGCGACCTTCGCCGGCACCTCGTCGAGCAGCCTCGCCTGCTCTTCGGGGTCGAGGTCGCCGATGACCGCGGCGATGTGCTCGTCGGCGAGCTCGCTGACCAGGTGCGCCTGCAAGCCTGGATCGAGACGGTCGAACACCTTGACTGCGGGCGTCTTCTCCAGCAGCCGGAACAGGATCGTCGCCTCGTCGATGGGCAGTTCCTTGAGGACGCCCACGACGCGCTCGCCCGTCTGCTCGCGCACCAGTTGCGCCAGCCGGGCCAAGTCCTGCTGGCCGAGCAAAGACCGGACGGTCTCGACGTCGAACGGAAGGTCCTGCGCCATGGTGGACACGATCGACTCCTCTGTTCGGAGGGGAAGGAGGACCCGCGCGGCCTGCCGAGGGTCTCTTGCACCCTAGTTCTTCGGGCCGTCGCTCTCGGCCAGCGGGATCAGACCTCGCGGTCTGGCTCTCCCGTCGGAAGGTGGGCTCGCCAGGCGAAGGCCACGGTGAGCAGGCAGACGAGCGCGATGACCAGCCCTCCGAGGAACATCTGCGGGTAGGTCCAGCGCACCGAGAGGGCGGCGAGCACCACCGGAGCGAAGAACCCGATATACGTCAGCGAGTAGTAGACGGCGGTCAGGCCGGCGAGGTCGTCCGGGCGGGCGATGCGCTGCACTTCACTCAGGCTCGCGACGAGCGCGAGCCCGTACCCGGCGCCGAGGACGATCGCGGCGAGGAACACTGTCGGGAAGTCCAGCCGGGTGGCAGCGAGGGCGCCGATGCCCATGCCGACCGTCACCAGGCTCATCGCGATGACCGAGGCGCGGGCGCTGTGCTGGGTGTCGATGATCCGGCCGAGCACCTGGATGCCGACACCGCAGCCGAGACCGACGACGGTGAGCGCGCCGGCGAACGCGATCGCCCGGTCTCCGGCCTGCTCCATCATCAGCGCCGGCATGATCGCGTAGGCCGAGGCAGCCGTGCCGAACACCCACGGCGCGACCGGCACGACGACGCGCAGGAACCGACGGTGGGCGATGGCCGGGACCTTGAGGTCGTCGAGGAGGCGTTGCGTGGGCGCGGATTCACGCGGCCGCGTCTCCGGTACGCGCAACAGCCACAGCCCGGTGGCGAGCGCGAGAAGGGCGTGGAGGGCGTAGGCGCTGTGAGTCGGCCACGGGCCCCACTGGGCGAGCGCGGCTGCGACGCCGGCGCCGATGAGGAAGCCGAACGTGAGGGCGAGCCCGGCGCGACGTGCTCCTGCGGACGCGTCGATGTCGGCGCCGGCGCGAGCCGCGATGTCGCTGAGCTCCTTGACCCAGGTCGTCCCTACCGCCATGACGAGTCCGAGCGCGACGCCGCAGAGCACCCGTCCGAGGGCGAGGACGACGGCGGACTGCTCCCCCATCGCCAGGACCAGGGAGCCGATCAGGGAGATCGGCGCTGCGGGCAGGAGGAGCGGCCGCCGTCCGTAGCGGTCCGACAGGGGTCCGCCGAGCAGGAGTGCCGGGACGATGCCGAAGACGTACGCGGCGAGGAGCGCGTCGACGGTGACGTCGGACAGTCCGCTGACCTCGCGATACATGACCAGCAGCGGGGTGAACTCGTTGCCGCCCCAGGCTGCGGCCAGCATGACGCCGGCGACGGGCCACCAGGACCGCGCATCGACGCGGGTGGCGGGCAGGTGTTCTTCCGTCCGTTCGCTCACAGGCCGGCCCGCGCATCCTCGAGGTGCTGCACGAGGAGGTCGGCATAGGCGTCGCCGTCGCGTCGTTCGAGGGCGTCGAGGAGTGACCGATGGCCCTCGACGAAGCGCGCGACGTGGCTCGCGTCCCAGCGGACGCTGTGCGCGATCATCCGCTGCTGGCGCTCGCGGAGGCCGACCGAGAACGTCCGCAGCACCTCGTTGCCGACGGCCACCACGATCTCCTGGTGGAAGCGGGCGTCGAGCACGGCGTACCCGCCGAGGTCGCCGTCCTCGACCGCCGACTCCTGGGCCGTGACGATGTCGCGCAGGAGCTCGACGAGGCGGCGGTGCTGCGCGTCCGGCAGCGCCGCCGCCCGTCGTCCGGCGTGCGTCTCCACGAGCAGCCGGGCTTCGATGACGTCGTCGGCCTCGGCCGGGCTGACCGGCACCACCAACGCGCCACGCTTGGGGTAGAGACGAAGGAGCCCCTCGGCCTCGAGCCGCAGGAACGCCTCACGGACCGGGGTGCGGCTGAGCCCGATCTCCGCGGAGATCTCGCCCTCGCTCGTCATGCTTCCACCGGGCAGGCTCCCGTCCAGCAGCCGCGCCTTCACGTGCCGGTACGCTCGCTCGGTCGCCGACTCCGTCTCCAACTTCATAGATACATGATGCATCTATGACGTCCGCGGAGATCGGTCGGACGCCTTTTGCTGGAGCAGAGACAAGCTTGAGCCCCTCGCGCCCACAACGCACCAGTTAGAAGCCCTGGCGCTTCATAGACGCCGCCTAGCTCTAACCTCGGCTGCTACCCGCTCGGCTACAGTAGTCGGCTCCTCGTGCTCCCAAACTCGCACCACCTTCCAGCCGGCCTCGACGAGTAGACGGTCGGTCTCAACGTCGCGAGCTCGGTTCTGTCGGACCTTACTGGCCCAGTACTCGGCGTTCGTTCTTGCGGCCGTGTGATGCTCAGGACAGCCATGCCAGAAGCAACCATCAATGAACACCGCCACCTTGGCGGCAACGAACACCAAATCCGCGCGTCGATTGAGCCATGACAGCGGCCGGGCGTCGACTCGGTAGCGAAGGCCCATCGCATGCACCCGGCGACGGACAGCCCATTCCGGACTAGTGTCGCGCCTCTTGTTTCCCTGCATCCCTTTGCGTACGCCAGGAGAAGAAGCCCAGGACCTGGTCAAGCCGCATCGCCACCAACCCAGCGCACAGCATGCGGCGATCGCAGCGCGTTGATACCAGGACTGTCAGTGCACCGGCGTACCCTTCTACACATGGCGAGTCCCACTGTAATCGACCTCTTCGCTGGATGCGGAGGCATGACTGTCGGCTTTCATCAAGAAGGCTTCTCCTCCGTGCTCGCTGTGGAGTGGGACAGGTATGCAGCCGCAACCTACGCTGCCAACTTCGGCGAGGAGATCGTCCGCGCCGAGGACATCGGAGAGGTCGCCGACGAGGAGATTCCGCCCGCGGACGTCGTCATTGGGGGTCCGCCGTGCCAAGGCTTCTCGAACCTTGGGCTGAAACGACTGGACGATCCGCGCAATCAGCTCTGGCGCGAGTACATGCGATTCATCAAGCATTCGAAGCCGAAGGTCTTCGTCATCGAGAACGTCGACCGCTTCAGCAAGTCACCCGAATTCCAAATGCTGCTCGCGGAAGTAGAAGGGGGCATTCTCAAGGATTATGATGTTTCGTACGGAGTACTGAACGCTGCGGACTTCGGGGTAAGTCAGCGGCGCCGAAGGACAATCCTAATCGGCTCGCGAGTGGGCAAGATCGATCTTCCTTCACCCACGCATACCAAGGACCCTCAGCCGGGATCGAAACTCCTTCCTTGGCGTACAGTCCGCGATGCCATCTACGGACTGCCCGAAGTCCCTTCGACCACCGATCTGCCAGCTTCTTGGACAGAATTTTTCGGCGAGCGGATGCCCGGGGTCTACAAGAGCTTGGACATTCACTTCGGGAGAAATCCCCGACCTCTATCGATCGCGCGGTACGATTCCGTCCCCCCGGGAGGCGGGCGTTTCGATATCCCTGAGAAACTCCTGCCCCGCTGCTGGCGAGAGAAGCCCACAGGAACGACCGACGTGATGGGCCGAATGCGCTGGGATGCCCCCTCCCTTACGATCCGAACCGAGTTCTTCAAGCCGGAGAAAGGCGCGTATCTCCACCCCCAATGGGAGAGCGACCCAAGCCGGCGAGTGAATCGGGTCATCACGCATTATGAGGCTAGCTTGATTCAGGATTTTCCTCGCGACTTCCTTTGGGTCGGCCCGAAGACAGCAATAGCGAAGCAAATTGGAAACGCCGTGCCTTGCGGCCTTGCTCAAGCCATTGCCCGACAGATCAAACCTCTCGTCGAGTAAGATCACCAAGCTGCCAGGGTCGGCGCGAGCTCGTCATACGGTTTCAGACGCCCTTGAGCAACACACTCATTCCACGCATTCCGTTGCTCCTGATTCCCTGCGCTTCGAACTGCCTCAGCAAGCGCATCGAATGCCACATGGTACGTTGCATCGACTTCTCCCGTACCTCTGGCAATGGAAGCTAGCCGCGTAGGAAGCGGCTCCGCCGTTAGGGTCACCAGGTGGGGTTGGCGACCCCGTCGGTGGCGGATCATCTGTCCGAACTCGTGGCGAATGTTCTGTACGCGGTCTGAGCGAATGGTCCACTTACACGAGATCACGGCGTGCAAAAAAGGAGCTGGGTCGGCTGCCCGATCCATCAAACGATGCCGGGAAATGCCAACCGTCACGTCGGGTTTGATCATGTAATCGGTTCCAATGGTGACTCGAAGTGCCGGCTGATTGCGCACCAGCTGATCAAGGGCGTCGAGGTGCCGATATTGCTGGAAGCGACTGATGAGAACTCCGCAGTGCACATCCCAAGCACGTTCAGGCGCGAGCTCTAGAAGTTCTTGCTGAAGATCCTTTCGAGTCATCTGCTCGAGTGCTGACCCGGGGTCTTTCGGGAGCAGCGGGCTTTCGGCGGCTTCCACTCCCAGGTTCTCAAGAACCGCCGCCGCGAGCCGCATGGACATGCTGCTCGCGGTATCGGCCGTGTTAGGCACCAGCCTCCCCTTGCTCGTCTTCCAGCCAAGAAGGGCGTTCGCGAAGGGCGCAGTCACGCCTGCACGTTAACCCAATACGGCGAGCGAAACCTACTGCATACGCGGATAGGAATCCGAACACTTTGCGTAGCCGTTGGCCCCGCTAGGCTCGCGGCATGGCCATCGTTCTGCTCGTCCGGCACGGGCGCACCACCGCCAACGACGCCGGCATCCTCGCCGGCCGCTCCCCCGACGTGCATCTGGACGACACCGGCGTTGAACAAGCCTCACGCATGGGAGCCCGGCTCGCCGAGGTGCCGCTGGTCCGCGTGGTCACCAGTCCGCTGGAGCGTTGCCGGGAGACGACCCAGGCGATCCTCGAGCGGCAGGATCAGCCGATCGTGCCCGTCGTGGACGAGCGCATCACCGAATGCGCCTACGGCACGTGGCAGGGACGGCCGCTGAAGGAGTTGGCCAACGAGCCGCTGTGGAAGGTGGTGCAGTCGCAGCCGTCCGCGGCGGTCTTCCCCGAGGGCGAGTCGCTGCTGGCGATGCAGGCCCGCGCGGTCGAGGCGATTCGGCGGATCGATGCCGAGGTGGAGGCCGAGCACGGGCCGACGGCGGTGTGGGCGGCGGTGTCGCACGGCGACGTCATCAAGTCGATCCTCGCCGACGCGCTCGGCATGCATCTCGATCTGTTCCAGCGGCTGCACGTCGACCCCGCGTCGGTGTCGATCGTGCGGTACGGCCAGGCGCGTCCCGACGTCGTCGCGACGAACACGTCGGCCGGCGACCTCTCCTGGTTGCGCGCGGCGCAGGCTACCGCTGACGCCGCCGTGGGCGGAGGCGCCGGTCCCGCAGCACCGGCGGGGCGACGCTCCTAGCATGGACGACATGGCGACTGTGGTGCACGACTTCGACTGGCCGGACCGATTCGTGGTCGGCACGGTCGGACGTCCCGGCCAGCGCACGTTCTACCTGCAGGTCCGCGACGGCGATCGGGTCGTGAGCGTGGGCCTGGAGAAGGAACAGTCGGCCGTCCTCGCCGACCGGATGGACGAATTGCTCGACGAGCTGATGTCGATCGAGGGCAATCCGGCGAGCATCCCGGCGCGCGCTCCCGAGGGGTTGGACGACGATGATCCGCTGGACTCGCCGGTCGTCGAGCAGTTCCGCGTCGGGATGATGACGCTGGGTTGGGATCCGAGCACCGCGCAGGTGGTCATCGAGGCCCATCCGCTCGTCGAGGGCGAGCCGGACGAGGAGCCGAACCCGGAGGAGTCGCCGGAGGTGCTGCAGGTGCGCATCCCGGTGGGCGCCGCACGGTCCTTTGCCAAGCGCGCCCGGGAAGTCGTGCTCGCGGGGCGGCCGTACTGCCCGCTGTGCCTCAACCCGATGGACCCTGAAGGCCACATCTGCCCGGCGACCGACGACTTCCTGTGACTGTCGAGACCGTGCCCGAGGGCGAGTTGGTGCTCGAGGGCCGCATCCTCCCCGCCTCGAACGCGACGTTCTACGGGCGCATCGGCGAGACCGCGGTCGTGTACAAGCCGGTCGCCGGCGAGCGCCCGCTGTGGGACTTCCCCGGGGCGGTCCTGGCGCATCGGGAGGTCGCGACGTACCTCGTGTCGGAGGCGACGGGGTGGAACCTCGTGCCGCCAACGTGGCTCGGCGAGGGCCCGCACGGCACCGGGATGCTCCAGGTCTGGCAGGAGATCGATCCGGGACAGGACCCGGTGACCGTCGTGCCCGCCGACCAGATCCCCGAGCGCGGTTGGCGACACGTGCTGGACGGCGTCGACGCGGAGGAGAACCCGGTGTCGGTACTGCACGAGGACTCCCCTGCGCTGCGTCGGATGGCGGTGCTCGACGTCGTCGCCAACAACGCGGACCGCAAGGGCGGGCACGTGTTGGCGATGCCGGACGGGCACCGATTCGGCGTCGACCACGGACTCACGTTCCACGTCGAGCCGAAGCTGCGCACGGTGCTGTGGGGGTGGATCGACGAGCCGCTGACCGACGAGGAACTGGCGGGCGTGCGCCGGGTGCGCGACGCGCTCAACGGTGAACTCGCCGCGCAGCTGGCCGAGCTGCTCGAGGCGCCCGAACTCGGGGCGCTGCTGGCGCGGGTGGACCGTCTGCTCGACGAGGGCGTGTTCCCGGCGCCCGAGGGCGACATGCCACCCGTCCCCTGGCCCCCGTTCTAACCGAAGTACCGGCGCAGCCGCCGGTGCCGATGGGCGAAGAACGCCTGGAGGACCCCCTTCAGCAGCGGTCCGGCGAGGCGCAGCGGGAGGCGAGGTTCGAACCCGATCCGGTCCGTGACGACGGTGCGCTCGCCGGCGGGCTCGACCGTGCGGTCATGGACCCACGCGCGCATGCTCAGCATCGTCGACTCCTCGCGGAATCGGCGCCCGGGCTCGAGCTCGACCACGACGAGGTCGTCGTAGTCGAACGGGATCAGTCCGCCGAGGCGAAGCAGTGCGCGTCCGACCGGTTGGCCGACCCGGATCGAGTCGATCGTGATGCCGCGGGCTTTGCGCGGCAGGGTCATCGTCATCACGGGGCGCATCTCGTGGTTGATGCCTTCGGGCGTGACGACCCGCGCCCAGACGTCCGCGGCCGGTGCGTTCACGGTCACCCGCTGCTCGAAGTGTCAGGTCGTGGCGAGCCCGGCGGCGGCCCTAGCGCGCTCGCGCACGATCCGGGCGAGCGCGCGGCGGGTGCGTCGTGCCTCAGGGATGCGTCGGGTCATCCAGACGTGGAACATCGCGCGGACCTCGTGCACTCGCAGGTCAGCGTCCTGGTCTCGGGCCTTCGCGACGAGGTCGTCGACCGCCGGCCGCAGGATGTCCTGGTCCCCGATGAAAAGGTCGAGCGGCGGAAGATCGTGCAGTTCGCCGTTGACCGGACTCACCAGCGGGTCCGCCGGGCTGCGCGACCCTGCCCACCACCGTCCTGCGGCGCGCAGTCCTGATTCCGCGAGCATCGGATCACTGGCTTCGAGCCCGGCGACGGCGTCCTCGTCGAGGGTGGCGTCCAACCACGGCGAGAGCATGACGACCCCGTCCGGTCGTGGGCCTGCCTCGTCGCGCAGGCGCTGGGCGAGCACGAGGACGAGCGCGCCGCCGGCTGAGTCGCCCATGAGCACGGTCGGCAGATCACCCAGCGACTCCACGGCAAGCTGCTGGAGCCTCGGGAGCACGCCGTCCACGGTGGCGTCGGGAGCCAGCGGATACGCGGGCACCACGACCTCGATCCCGGCCCGAGCCAGATCGCGGACCAGGTGCCAGTAGTCGGCGGTGAGCGGATGGACGTACCCGCCGCCGTGGACGTAGAAGACGCGCGCGACCGGGCGCATCACACGTGGGCGAACCGTCCACACCGTCATGCCGTCGCGGCGCGTCTCGCGCACGTCGGTCAGCAGGCGCGTGAGGCGGGTGGGAGGACAGTTCCCGGACTGCTGCCGCTGGCGCGCGACCTGCAGCGTGTGCTCCTCCCCCTCGAACGCCTGCTTGTCGCGGGCGATGCGCATGCCCAACATGTAGACGCGGGCACGCCAGGTGGCAGGTCGGTCGTCGACGCCCCAGGAGATCACGGGGTCGAGTCTGCCGGGTCTCGCTGGTTCTGACACCCGATCACCGGCCGCGCCGCGGGCGACGGGGTGGTGCGCCTCGCTGTGATGTGTCGGTGGGACTGCGTAGCGTGCGTTGTGGGTCAAGAGAGCCATCCACGCCTCCGGACAGTGATGGCCGGCAACCGGGTCGCCCGACACGGTGCCCTCCGGAGAAGACCCGGCGGCATCGGTCGATGCCGTCACACCGGGCACCTCGTGCCCCTGACCCTTCAGGGAGCGACACATGACCGATCACCGCTGGAACCACTACGCCGACCACCGCTCGGCCCGCCAGATCGACGACCTGCTGCACTACGGACACTTCATTCCCGTAGGCCGCGGCCTGACGGACACGTACGTGGCCACACACTTCCCCGGCCGCACCTGGAACGACCTCATGGAGGTCTGGAAAGCGGCAGGAATCGTCGTGCGAAGCACGGCCGGCGGCCCGCCGAGGTGCGACGTCCGAGTGAAGACCGTGCACTTCACAGACGCGACCGACTTCGCCGTCGAGTGGGAGGACGGAACCGTGACAACCAGCTGAGCCGCACTAGGGCTTTCAAGCTTCCCCGCAGCGGTCGAGCTTCACGAACCTTCGCTCCACGGGTTCAGGCAGTCGACGCCCAGGGGCTCGAGGTGCCGGACGTTGCGGGTGACAACGGTCATGCCGTTCGATTGAGCGACCGCGCCGATGAGCGCATCGTCCAGCGGCGCGTGATCGGGGACGCGGTAGGTCGCCAGGATGCGAACTGCCGCCAGGTCGAACGGCAGCACCCGATCGGCGAAAGCCGGCAGGACTCGCTCCTCGAACCACCGGCGCAGGACCACGCCTTGCGCTGGGTCAGACCGTTCCTTGGCGATCACGCCACATTCAAGCTCGCTGATCGTCGTGGCGGTCACGAACTGGTCAACTACCGGCACCGACGATGCCCAGGCTTCGACCGATGGGTTGCGTCCGCGGACCCGCAACGCAGAGACCACGTTGGTATCCAGGACATACTCACCGCCACCCCTCCCGTTCGCGTGACGTCACAACTCGGGGGCGTGGGCAGTCAGTCCGAGCCGTTCGGGCTCGAAGTCGATCTCAGCTCCCTCATCGCCCGCCAGCAAGTCCACGAGAGTCAGAGGCTCACGGGCCAGCGCATCCGCGAGGATCGCGCGCGCTTCGGCCTCGAGCGATCGTCGGTGCTGTTCGGCACGCGCTTTGAGCGCGGCCTTGGTTCCCGCGGGAAGATTGCGGATCAGGATCTGTTCCACCATGACCACCTCCGATATCGATACCACGATATGACTCGGATGATCGACGAGCTCATGATCGATCACGCGCCATGGAGCGACCAGCCCTCGGCCGCCGGTGCTTCAGTCTCGTGTCCTGCGACCCGCGAGTTGAAGGACGAGGCGGTACGCCGGTGCTGACAGGACCGGCCCGGAGCCGAACTCCCAGTCGAGATCGTCGGCGACGAGCCTATGGTCGAGGCTGGTACCGAAGTTGCGGTAGGTACCGCCGGCGGTCAGGTTGTCCAGCACGAGGCGGAGCGCCTCGTCGTTCGCGACGCATCCCAGACCAATGGCACGGTCACGTCGAGGCCGTGGATGACGACGTGGCTGAGGGACCCGATCGGGCCGCCCGCGGGAGTCGTCCATTGTGCGAGTATGTCGCTGGCGAGGTCTTGAAGGAGTTCCGGGACGGGCAGAGCGGAGTCGCGGTCGGCGATGCGGTTGGACAGGGCGCCGAAGTCGAACTGCGCGGCGGCGAGTTCGGCGCCGAACTCCTCGGGCCCGTTCCGGGCGGGCATGGTCACGTGGGCGATGACGTGCCGGATCGTCCAACCTTCACACAGCGACAGGGTCTGCCAGGTGTCCTCGCTCAGCGGCGCGAGCGCGTCGTGGAGGCGCTGACACTCGGCCGCGACGAGCGGCATCACGGTGTCGGCCATCAGCCCTCCTCGGGTGCTTTCGACACACCCTAGAGCTGCGCGCCCGGGTTGAGTAGACCTTCGGGGTCGAAGGTGCGGCGGAGCGCGCGCTGAAGTTCGAGGGCGACGGGGTCGAGTTCGCGGGTGAGCCAGTCAGCCTTCAACCGGCCGACGCCGTGCTCGCCCGTGATGGTGCCGCCGAGCGCGAGCGCGGCCTCAGTGATCCGGTCGAACGCCTTGAGCGCGGCGTCGCGTGAGGCCTCATCGAAGATGAGCGTGGGGTGCAGGTTGCCGTCGCCCGCGTGGCCGAACACGCCGATGGTCAGGCCCGTGTCAGCGGCGATGTCCTCGACCGCGGCGATCAGCTCGACGACGCGGCTGCGCGGGACGCAGACGTCGTCGAGCAGCCACTCGCCGAGCCGTTCCAGCGCGGGCAGCGCGAGGCGGCGAGCCTCCATGAGCATGGCGGCCTCCTCCGGGTCCTCACTGACGGCGATGTCGACAGCTCCCGCCGCCGCGGCCAGCTTCTCGACCTCGACGAGGAGGGATGCGGCGTCGTCCGAGTCGGCCTGGACCAGCAGCATCGCGGCGGCATCGCCGAGACCCATGTGCGTCATGGCGTCGACGGCCTGCAGCGTGGTGCGGTCGAGGATCTCGACGGCGGACAGTGCGAGGCCTGCGGCGGTGATCGCGCTGACCGCCGCGCCGGCCGAGGCCAGGTCGTCGAAGGTGGCGACGAGCGTCAGCGGTGGTCGCGGTGCCGGCACGAGACGCACGACGATCTCGGTGACGACGCCGAGGGTGCCTTCCGAGCCGACGAACAGTGAGGTGAGGTCGTAGCCGGCGACGCCCTTCACCGTCCGCGTGCCGGTGCGCATGACCCGCCCGTCGGCGAGCACGACCTCGAGTTCCTCCACGAAGTCTCGGGTGACGCCGTACTTCACACAGCACATCCCGCCGGCGTTGGTCGCGACGTTGCCGCCGATCGAGCACGAGGCGACCGAGCCCGGGTCCGGCGGGTACATCAGCCCCTGCTCGGCGACCGCCGCGCGCAACTCCGCCGTGTTGACGCCCGGCTGCACGACGGCGAGACGCTCGACCGGGTCGATGGAGAGGATCTGGTTCATGCGGTGCAGCGACAGCACGACGCCGTTCTCGACCGCATTCGCGCCGCCACTGAGCCCAGTGCCCGCGCCACGGGTGACGACGGCGAGCTTCGCCTCATGGCACGCGCGAACGCACGCGGCGACCTCGTCCGTGGTGCGCGGCGCCAGCACCGCGATAGGTGTCGTGGAGTCGGTGAACCGCGACTGATCGCGTGCGTAGGACGGGAGCAGGTCGGGGTCGTCGATCACCACGCCCTGGGGAAGATCACGGAACGAAAGCGGCAGTGCGGTATCCATCCGAATCATTCTCTCAGCACGCGCCGCGGCGCTGCGCTCGCTAGATTGACAAGGTGCGCCTGATCCCGGACCCTCGCGACGCCCTGTCGCTCGCCGCTCGCGGCCCCGCCCTCGTCGAGGCCCTGGTCACGGCGCTCCCCCGCGCCCTCGCGCTGCTGGAAGAGGCCGAGGTGCTGGTGGCACGCATTTCGGCTCTGCTGGACGACGTCGAGGCCACTCATGCGAGGACCGTCGAGGTCATCGAGCGCGCCGACAAGACCGCCGCCGATGCCGACGAGATCGTCCGCCGTTCGAGCGAGACCGTCGACTCCGCCAACGCGATCGTGGTGCGCACGGCCGGCACCGTCGGCAGCGTCGAGCCGACCATCAAGCGCACCGAGCGTCTCATCGATCTCTTCGCGCCACCACTGGAGCGCCTGCAGCCCATGCTCGACCGCCTGTCGACAACCACGGACACGAAGGAGGTGGACGCGCTCGTCGGCCTGATCGACCACCTGCCGCACCTGCTCGAGAGGGTCGAGACCGAAGTCATCCCGATGTTGGCCAACCTTCAGACCATTGCGCCGGACATCCACGACATGCTCGACCTCATCCAGGAACTCGGCGACATGCTCGGCAAGCTCCCCGGCATGGGCCGCATCAAACGCCGCGCCGACGAGCAGCAGGCCGGACTCGAGAAGAACCCCGACCGCCGACGCTCGGACGCCTTGGATGACTAGGACTCACCTGCGCCATCCCACAGCGAGTCGAGGTTCCTAGCTGTACTTGGCCATCAGGTTGGTTGCAGTCGGCTGATGGGTGGGAGTCCGCCGAGTGAGCTGTGGCGTCGTTGAACCGTCCCGGCGTGTCCGGAGAGCTGATTCATTGGAAGGATCACTCTCATGGCACGACCCAGCAAGTACCCGACCGAG
>NZ_RQJX01000003.1 GCF_003850045.1 Aeromicrobium camelliae
AAGACAACCCGCAGGGCGTCAGTCTCGATACAAGTCAGAACGCCAGCAACAGCCCACACCCATCTTCACCGTCTCGATACGTCGCCCACCGAGGCCATAGGTGGTCGAGTAGGAGGTCGCTCAGCGACCGACGCATCGAGACCACGCCACGTCAACTGGTCTCGATACGCGGCTCGCAGAGCTCGCCACTACTCGACCACCTAACCCCGGTGGTCGAGTAGGAGGTCGCTCAGCGACCGACGTATCGACCACGTTGCGTGGTCTCGATACGCTCCCTCGTTCCTCGGTCGCTACTCGACCACCTACGGTTACTTCACGAGGAGTTGGCGGTGGCGTTGGACGGCTAGGTCGGTGTCTTCGTGGGCGAGGTCGGCGTTGATCTGCGCGGCCGTGGTCAGACCCGAGCCGGCGGCGGCCACCACCATCGAACCGAGATCCGAGGCGTTACCGGCCGCCCACACGCCGTCGACCTGCGTACGGCCTGTCGGGTCGATCGGGATGAGGTCGCCGAATCCGCCCGGGTGCGCTTCCAACGAACCGCCCAACTGCTCATGCAGCTCACCTCGGGCGACGAACCGCGGAGCGACCGTGACCGCGTCGACCTCGACCTCGGTGCCGTCGGCGAGGACCACCCCGCGCAGCCGCTCGCCGTCGTCGCTGAGCCGCTCGACCCGTCCTTCGACCACACGCACACCCAACGCGCTCAGCTGCTCAGCCTGCTCGTCGGTCAACGGCTCCATCTCATGGAGAAACAACGTGATGTACTCGCTGAGCTGCCGGAACAACAGCACCTGGTGCAAGCTCGCCGCCGCGCGCCCCAGGATCCCGATGTGCTGACCGCGGGCCTCCCACCCGTGGCAGTACGGGCAGTGCAGGACGCTGCTCCCCCAGAATCGCTGTACTCCGGGAACGTCAGGCAGCTCGTCGACGAGCCCGGAGGTCAACAGCAGACGCCGTCCGCGCACCTCGGTACCGTCCTCGAGCCGCACACCGAACTCGCTGCCCTCGCGGGCGGCCTCGACGGCACGTCCGTCGAGGAACGTGACCCCGTACTCCTCGGCCTCGCGGCGCCCGTGCGCCAGCACCTCGGTCGGGGGCATGCCCTCGCGGCTCAAGAAGTTGTGCACTCCGTGCGCGGGGGCGTTGCGTGGTTCTCCTGCGTCGATCACGACGACCGAACGGAGCGACCGGGCGAGCGCCACCGCTGCGGCGAGCCCGGCGGGTCCGCCACCGATCACGACGACGTCGTACTGCTGGTTCTGATTCATGGAGCCTCCTCGTTCGGCACCCAGCATGCGTACCCCGGAACGAGAAGTGCAAACCACTTTGCCGGTGTGGCAAACTGCGGGCATGGACGCTACCGAGCAGACCCTCGCCGGAGTGGGAAGCCGCCTGCGCGCCGTCCGCAACGGCCGCAGGCTCACCTTGAACGACGTCGCGCAGGACGCCGGCATCTCGGTGAGCACCCTGTCGCGCCTGGAATCGGGGCAACGCCGCCCCACCCTCGAGCTGCTGTTGCCGCTCTCGCGCGTCTACGGAATTCCGCTCGACGAGCTCGTCGGCGCCCCGGCCAACGGTGATCCGCGCATCCACATCCGGCCCGTTCGGCGCTACGGCCAGATCATCCTGCCGCTCAGCCGCGGGACCACGGGGGTCCACGCGTTCAAGCACGTCCTGCCGCCCTCGCGCAAACCCGCGACGCCGTCCCCGAAGGCGCATCCCGGTCACGAATGGCTCTACGTCATCCACGGGAGACTGCGCCTCGTCCTCGGCGAGCAGGACCTCGTGCTCGAGGACGGCCAGGCGGCCGAGTTCGACACCCGCACCCCGCACTGGTTCGGGGCGGCGGGCGACGAGCCGGTGGAGTTTCTCAGCCTGTTCGGACCGGAGGGGCAGCGCGTGCACGTGACCCCGGGATCGGAACTCGGGGCCTAGCTCGCGCTCCGGTCGAACGAGGCGGCCTGTCAGCTCCCCGCTCTACTCTCGACGCATGCTTCGTACCGTCTGCGTCAACGGTACACGCACCCCCGACGATCATCGCGCCCTCTCCGCCGATCCAGTCGTGCTCGCACGGGACGCAGCCCGGGCGATCGCGGCCGGCGCTGCAGAAGTTCACCTGCATTCCAAGGACGAGGTGGGCCGGGACTCGCTGAGCTCGACATGTCGGGCGTTGGCTGCGGGCGTTCCGCACTGAACTACCGGGGGTGACGCTCGGGGCGACCACGGGAGCCTGGGCGGTTGACGGTGCCGACGAGCGCCTCGCGCAGATCCGCGGGTGGCAGGAGCTGCCGGACCTCGCCTCCGTGAACTGGCACGAGGACGGCACCGAGGAGCTCGCCGCGCACCTCAATGAGCGCAACGTCGGAATCGAGGCGGGCCTGTGGACGGTGGACGCGGCCGAAGGCTGGGCCAGCTCTCCGCACGCCGCCGAGTGCCGTCGGATTCTCGTCGAGGTGCCGGACCTGCCCGACGATCGCGTCCGCGCCACCCCCGAGAACATCCTCGCGGTGATCGCGGAGTCGGGGCACGATCTCCCGATCCTGCTGCATGGTGAGGAGCGGTCCGCCTGGCCCGCCGTGCGGCTCGCGCGCGAGCTGGGTCTCGACACGCGCATCGGGCTCGAAGACACCCTCACCCGACCCGACGGTACGGTGACCGCCTCGAACGCCGAACTCGTCGCGTTATGCCGCGACGTCTGGCGCAGCTAGAGCTCGCTGACCCAGATCGCCTCGGCAGCGGGGAGGCCGAGATCGCGCTCGACCCCGGCCACGCTGACCTTCATCGTGCCCGCGTACTCGTGGCGCTCGTGCACGTCGAGGACGACGTCGAGGCCGATGCCCTGGTCGGTGAGGAACCGCAGGAGTGCCGGGTCGGCGTCCGACACCCGCGCCACCCGCACCCGCCCGCCGTCGACCTCGGACAACTGTCGCGCCTCGAGGTCCGGGAGTTCGCCGCTCGCCGTCGGGATCGGGTCGCCGTGCGGGTCGCGGGTGGGATCGCCGAGGGCGGTGGCCAGACGCTCCATAAACAAGTCGGACACCGCGTGCTCGAGCACCTCGGCCTCGTCGTGCACCTCATCCCAGCCGTAGCCGAGGTAGTCGACGAGGAAGGTCTCGATAAGCCGGTGCCGCCGCACCATCGCGAGCGCGGCACGACGTCCGGCGTCGGTCAGCTCCACGTCGCCGTACCGCTCGTGGGTGAGCAGTCCCTGCTGCGTGAGCTTCTTGACCGTCTCGGAGACGGTGGACGGCGACTGACCGAGCCGCTGGGCCAGAGCGCGAGAGGAGATCGGCTCATCGCGCCACTCGCGACTCGTCCAGATGACCTTGAGATAGTCCTGGTTCGACGCGGTCAGCTCGTCGGGGTGCACGGTCTCAGGCTAGTCGATCGGTCTCGCGCGCCCGCCGCCATCGGGTCAGCAGCCCGGTGCGCGGAGCGGCGAGATAGGCCAGGGCGAACGCCGCGGCCTGCCCCAGGACGATCATCCCGCCGGGCGCGACGTCGAGGTGGAAGCTCGCGGTGAGGCCGGCGATGGATGCGACCACCGCCACCACAGGTGCGAGCACCAGCATGCGGGTGAAGCGTTCGGTGAGCAGCCGCGCGGTGGCGCCGGGGATGATCAACATCGCGACCACGAGGATCACGCCGACCGCCTGCAGACCGACCACCGTCGTGACGGCAAGCAACCCGAGCAACAGCATCGTCAACCGGCGCGGTGACATGCCGACGACGTGCGCGTGCGCGGGGTCGAAAGCCCACAGCACGAGGTCGCGGCGCTTGAGGATCAGCACGACCGAGACCAGCACCGCCAGCGCGACCACCTGGGTCACCTCGGCGTCGCTCACCCCCAGCACGTTGCCGAAGAGGATGTGGCCGAGATCGATCTGGCTCGGCACCACCGAGATGAGCACGAGGCCCAGCGCGAAGAGGCTCGTGAAGACGATGCCGATCGCGGTGTCCTCCTTCGTCGGCCCCGAGCGCACCGCCCCGATCAGCGACACGGCGAGCACGGCGAAGACCAGCGCGCCGATCGCGAAGGGCCAGCCGACGACGTACGCGAGGACGACCCCCGGCAGCACCGCGTGCGAGACCGCGTCGCCCATCAGCGACCACCCGACCAGCACGATCCAGCAGCTCAACAGCGCGCACACCACGGCGGAGGCGACGGTCACGAGCAACGCCACCTGCATGAAGGAGTAGCCGAACGCCTCGATCATGCGTCCCCCTCCCAGCCGAACGCCCGCGCCAGATGCTCGGGCGTGATCGCGCTCGCCACCGGACCAGAGGTCACGATGCGGCCTGCGCGCAGAATGACCGCGGCATCGCACCAGTCGGCGAGCCCATGTACGTCGTGCGTCGACACCAGTACGGTCACGCCGCTGGCGGCCGCGTCGCCGATGACCTGGCGCAGGGCCATCTCGCTCGGCAGGTCGACGCCCGCGAAGGGCTCGTCCAGCAGGAGCACCTCGGCCTCCTGCGCGAGACCGCGAGCGACGAAGGCGCGCTTGCGTTGGCCGCCGGAGAGCATGCCGATCTGGCGGTCCTCGAGGCCGAGCAGACCGACCCGCGCGATCGCCTCATCGACGGCGGCGTGGTCCGCGGCACTGAGCCGGTTGGTCCAGCGGCCACCGCGTTGGCGACCCATCGCGACGACCTCGCGCACGCTCACCGGGAAGTCCCAGTCGATCCGCTCGCTCTGCGGCACGTAACCGAGAGCGGCACGACGCCGAGCGCGCGCCGGGGTGTCGTCGAGGATGCGCACCTCACCGCCGATGGGGCGCGTGCGGTCGGCGAGCGTGTCGAACAATGTCGTCTTGCCCGAGCCGTTCATCCCGATGAGCGCGCACACGACACCGGACTCGACCTGCACAGTGACGTCGTGGAGCACGGTCGCGTCGCCGCGCCGGACGCTGACGCCGCGCACGTCGATCGCCGTCATGCGCCCCCTCCGAGACCGTCGACGATCGTGCGGACGTCGTGGCGCAGCAGGTCGAGGTACGTCGGCACGGGCCCGTCCGCCGCCGAGACGGAATCGACATAGAGCGTGCCGCCGAACCGCGTTCCTGCTTCCTCGGCGACCTCGCGCATCGTGCGATCGGAGACCGTTGACTCGCAGAACACCGCCGGCACGTCGCGCTCCTCGACCGCCCGGGCGACCGAGAGCACTCCCTGCGGCGTGGTCTGCTGCTCGGCGTTGACGGGCCACAGGAACACCTCCTCCAGACCGGCATCGCGCGCGAGATAGGAGAAGGCGCCCTCGCAGGTCACCAGGACGCGGCGATCCGGAGGCAGCGCGGCGACGGCTTCGACCAGTTCGGTCTCGATCGCGTCGAGTTCGGCGCGGTAGGCGTCGGCCTGCTCGCCGATCTCAGCTGTCGCGTCCGGAGCGAGCTCAGTGAGCGCCTCCTCGAGGACGTTCACATAGCGCTTCGCCTCGCGCGGCGACATCCACGCGTGCGGGTTGGCGTGATCACTGCCGGCGATCGGGAGCGGATCGGTGTCACGGCTGACGACGACTCGGGGAACGTCGAGCCGCTGCGTGAACTGCTCGAACCAGGCTTCCAGCCCGAGGCCGTTGTCGATCAGCAGATCCGCTGCGTCGGCGCGGCGCAGATCTCCCGGTGTCGGCTCGTAGCCGTGGACCTCGGCCCCCGGACGCATGAGCGACTCGACGCGGACCGCGTCACCACCGATGGCCCGCGCCATGTCGGCGACGACGGTGAACGTCGCTACGACATGCGGTCGATCATCGGTCTCGGCGGGGGCGGGCGCGCACGCCGTGAGTAAGCCCGCGACGACCGCGAGCGCCCCGATGGACCGAAAGTTCGGCATGGCGAACACTTTGGCCACGGTCTCCGTATAGCGCTCGACGAGGAGACGAACTACGATCAGACCATGACCGAAATCGATCGTCACTTGCTGCGGGTGGGAACCGTGCGCACCGCGCTCTTCGTCGCGGCGTTCGTCGTCTTCCTCACCCTCGCCGCCGCCCTCGCCTGAGCGACCGAGCCAGCAAGCCCGGGTGAGGTGGTCGAGTAGCCGCGAGGTCTCGATACGTCGGTCGCTGAGCGACCTCCTACTCGACCACCTACACCCGGTCAGCTGGTCGAGTAGCGCGAGGGACGAGCCGCGTCTCGAGACCACCTACACCGGGGTCAGCGGTCGGC
Source organism: Aeromicrobium camelliae (assembly GCF_003850045.1). GTDB lineage: Bacteria > Actinomycetota > Actinomycetes > Propionibacteriales > Nocardioidaceae > Aeromicrobium > Aeromicrobium camelliae. Next base: position 6,168 of record NZ_RQJX01000003.1, read on the forward strand.
GAGGGGTTTGGGGTCGTTGCCAGGGAGGCCGGCGAAGGCCTGCACGATGTCGAGCCAGTGGTCCGCGTGCTCGCCCTGCGCTTGCACATCGACGTCGGAGCGATGCCGTCGCCGCGTCGCCAGCAGTGCGAAGTCCCAGGCATCGCCGGTCACGCGCTCAGGCGCATCCTCCGGACCCCACGTCCACAGCTCGCCGCTCGGCGCCGTGAGTTCGACGCGAACCGGCACGTCGGGGGCCTGCTCGCCGCGCATCATGTAGGCGAACCCGCGCGTGCGGACGCCGAGGTGGCAGACATGACGCACGCGATCGGTGCGCGGCACCTCGATGCCCACCGCCTCCGCGACGTCGTGCCCATGCGCCCAGGTCTCCATGATCCGCGCCGTCGCCATCGACGCCGGGCTCATCGGCGGCCCGAACCACGGCACCTTCTCCCCCTCGGGCACCGACAGCAACGCCTCCGTCAACGCGCCGCGCCCCTCACGCCAGGCGCGGAGCAGCTGGTCCGGCGGTTCGAGGGCCAGCTCGTCCGCCGCTTTGTCGACAAATTGCTCCGGGTCGTCCGCCGCTTGGCGCATGACCTCGTCGAAGGCCGGGCGATCGCGGATGGCCTGCTCGGAGGTGACGTCGGTCCAGTGCAGGTGCGCGATCTGATGCGCGACCGTCCACCCCTCCGGCGTCGTGACGGTCTGCCAGCCTGCGTGGTCGAGGCCGCCGACCCAGCCATCCAGCTGCAGGCTCTCGGCGGCGAGGTCGTCGAGGATCGCGGCGAGGACGGATGCCATGTCAGCGCTCCAGTTCGTGATCGAGGGTCGTGGCCCACGCGTCGAGGATCGCGGCGCGGCGCGTGGAGTCGTCACTCAGTGTGGCCGCCAAGCCGAGACCGCGCACGAGGTCGAGCGTGGCTTGGACAAGCTGGCGATTGCGTCCGCGGCTCTCGTCGATGTCGAGCAGTTCGACGGCCTGGGCGTGGGTTTCGCGGCCGATCCGCCGTTCGAGGTCGCCCACCTGCTCGCGGAGCGCGGCGTCGGTGCGCGCCGCCACCCACAGCTCGAGCGCGGCGAAGAACACCGGCGAGGTGAACTGGCTCGACAACACCTCGAGGACGGCCCGCGTCCGGCCCTCCTCCGGAAGGTCGGCGATGCCGGCTTCGAGTTCGGTGCGGCGGCGCTCGGTGATGTAGTCGACGGCGGCGAGGACGAGGTCCTGCTTGCTCGGGAAGTGATGCAGTTGAGCACCGCGGCTCACCCCGGCGCGACGGCTGACGACGGTCGTGGTCGTGCCGGCCCACCCGAACTCGACGAGGGAGTCGACGGTGGCCTCCATGAGCCGCTGACGCATCGCCCTGGTGCGCTCACCCTGGGGCGTGCGGGCGCTCGTCGCCTCTCCTGCGGTCACCGGCCCAGCATGCTCGGCGGAACAAAAACAGTCAAGCCTGCCGGTAAGTGAGGGCGGGCGCGGAGAGCGAGTCTCACGATGCGAGCGAGTCGACAGCACCTGCCCAACTTTTGGCCAGTTCGCGCCCGTTTCGGCGCGTCCCAGGGGCCACAAGTGGCCAAAAGTCGGGGAGAACACCAGGGCCGCGCGCCGGGCTGCGCGAGGCGGCTAGCTGTACTCGGCAGAGACGTTGGTGACACGGGCGTTGCGAAAGGAGGAGACCTCCTGGCGTAGTGGAGCTGTCTAGTTCCCCACGTTGACCAGGAGGTCTCGTGTCACACGCTAACGCGCGGCTGAATGTCCGCGGCAGGTTGTTGCTGGTCGAACGGGTGATCGGTGAGCACCGCCCCGTCGCGCATGTCGCAAAAGAGCTCGGTGTCTCGCGCCAGTGCGCGCATCGCTGGGTGAACAGGTTCCGAGTCGAGGGCATCGAGGGGCTGCAGGACCGCTCATCTCGACCGCACTCGTCACCGCGACGGACACCGGCCGATGTCGAAGAGCGGGTGCTTGCGCTGCGGCGCGAGCTGCGCCAGGGACAAGACCGGATCGGACCGGTCGCCGGCGTTCCCGCTCGCACGGTCGGGGCGATCCTGGCACGGAACCGAGTACCGCGCCTGGACGAATGCGACCCGTTGACCGGCGTGGTGATCCGCGCGTCGAAGCAGACCGCGACGCGCTACGAGCGGTCCGAGCCGGGCGAGCTGGTCCACATGGATGTGAAGAAGCTCGGCCGCATCCCCGACGGCGGCGGCTGGAAAGCAAACGGCCGCGAGCACGGCCAGACCTCAGCGCAGAAGCGAGCCCGAATCGGCTTCGACTACGTCCATTCCCTCGTCGATGACCACTCCCGGTTGGCCTACTCGGAGATCCTCCCCGACGAGAAGGGCCCCACCTGCGGAGCATTCCTGCTGCGCGCCGCGACCTACTTCGCCGGGCACGGCATCACCCGCATCGAACGAGTGATGACCGACAACCACTTCAGCTACCGGCTCTCGGGCGACGTCCGCGCCGCGATCGCCATCCTGGGCGCAAAGCACGTCCTCATCCGACCGCACTGCCCTTGGCAGAACGGCAAGGTCGAACGCCTCAACCGCACCCTGCAGACCGAATGGGCCTACCGCCAGGTGTTCCGCTCAAACGACGAGCGAACCGCCGCCCTTGCGCCCTGGCTCCAGCACTACAACACTCAACGACACCACTCCGCTATCGGAGGCCCACCGATCAGCCGACTGTCACCAACGTGACTGCCGAGTACAGCTAGCCCGCGAGGTGACCGGAGAGGTCCTCTTCGTCGGCGGACGCGTCGACGACAGTCTGCTCGGGCTGCTCGCCCACGCAGCGGCGAGCGAACTCGGCGGCGAGCGTGAGCGCCAATGCGGCGTCGGGGACGATGTCGACGAACGAGACGAATGCGTGAAGCTGCCCGCGCCACAAATGCGTCTCGACGTCCACGCCCTTGTCCGTCAGCAGCAGGGCGAAGGCCTCGACCTCGGGCCGCAACATCTCGTCCTCGACCGCGACGAGGTGCACGGGCGACTGGATGTACGCGGAGGCATGCAGCGGCGAGGCGAACCCCTCGATCACGGCTCCCTCGGGCAACCACAGTTCGCGCATCGTCGCGACGCGGCTGATCGGCAGGTAGGCGTCGCGCATCGGCGACACGCGGACGACGTTCTTGTCGGTTCGCTCCGGGTCGAGGCTCAGCAGCGGAGAGAACCCGATCAGTCCGGCGGGCGGCTGGAGGCGGCGGCGCGTCGCCAGCTCCCCCACTTTCATCGTCAGATAGCCGCCGGCCGAATCGCCGCCGACGACGATCTTGTCCGGGTGGTCGACGACCTGGAGCAGCGCCTCGTACGCGGTGATCGCGTCGTCGACCGCATCGGCGACCGTGCCCTCGGGCAGCAGCACGTAGTCGACGGAGAGGAGCACGCCGCCCGTCTCCAGCACGAGCCGCTCGCACATGCTGCGGTGCGACTCCACGCTGCCGGTGAAGAAACCTCCGCCATGGAAGTAGAGGATCGTGACGTCGCTGGTCCGGCCGTCGGCGGGCTCCATTCGCTCGCCGCGGACGCCACCGAGATCGATCGACTCGGACGTGATGCCCTCGTTCGGCACGCGCGGCTTGTAACGCTCCATCGACCTCAGCCGCGCGAACATCCGGTCGTGGATCGGGACGACTCGCAGCAGCGGTTTGATCGTCAGGCGCGTGCCGCGGCCCAGCAACCGGGCGCGCGGACTCGGGTCGTCATGGATGATCGCGTTCGCGTGGACAGCGCGCAGAGGACGTCGCCGCGGCCACCAACGACCCGGAAGCCGTCGCAGATCCACAGGGAGCGTCATCGCTTCAGGATACGGTCGAAATGCCACGAATTCAGGGCGCGTGACGAGGCCCACGCGGCCCCCGACAGCGCCCCTCACCAGCGGCGTCGTCCGATACGGTGGAGACGTGGTCACCTACGACGACCTGACGCTCGAGGACCTGCAGGTCCGCACCCTCGGCGAGCCCACCTTCGACTCACCGCTGGCCGAGTACGTCGCCGACCGGACGACCAACGCGTACTACGTCGCCGAGGATGATCGAGTCCTCGTCGACGACACGATCACCCTGCTGCAGCGACGTGGGGACATCACCCTCTCCGAGGTGCCGTCCTACGAACCCGGTGGTCCTCGCCGCAAGATCTTCTTCGACCCCGCGACCACCAAGGCCGGCATCGTCACCTGCGGCGGTCTGTGCCCCGGACTCAACGACGTCATCCGTGCCCTCGTCCTCGAACTGTTCGAGCACTACGGCGTCACCGACGTCATCGGCTTCCGCAACGGCTACGCGGGCCTCGTCCCCGGCGCCGCACCGGACCCGATCGAACTCACCCCGTCGTTCGTCAAGACCATCGCCGAGCGCGGAGGCACCGTGCTCGGGTCCTCGCGCGGAAGCCAGGACGTCGGCGTCATGGTCGACAACCTCGTCGACAAGGGGGTCGACATCCTCTTCGTCATCGGCGGCGACGGCTCCATGCGCGGCGCGCACGCGATCGCCGAGGAAGTGACGCGGCGCGGCCTGCCGATCGGCGTGGTCGGCGTGCCGAAGACGATCGACAACGACATCCCGCTCATCGGCACCAGCTTCGGCTTCCAGACCGCGTACGCCAAGGCCGCCGAGTCGATCAAGGCGGCGCGCGTCGAGGTCGAGGCGGCGATCAACGGCGTCGGCGTCGTCAAGGTGATGGGCCGTCACGCCGGCTTCGTCGCCTGCTACTCCGCGCTGGCCAACCACGACGCCGACTTCGTCCTCATCCCCGAGGTGCCGTTCACGCTCGAGGGCGAGAACGGACTGCTCGCTCAACTGCGCAAACGCGTCCGGGAACGCGGCAGCGCCGTCATCGTGCTCGCCGAGGGCGCCGGGCAGGACCTCATCCCGGCCAGTCGACGCACCGACGCCAGCGGCAATCAGATCCTCGGCGACTTCTCCGGCTTCCTGCGCGCGCAGATCGCCCGCGACTTCAAGAACCGTGACGAGCCGCTGACGCTGCGGCACTTCGACCCCGGCTACATCATCCGGTCGGTGCCGGCCGACCCGGCGGACTCCGTCTACTGCACGCGGCTCGCGCAGGCGGCCGTGCACGCGGCCATGGCCGGACGCACCGACATGGTCGTCGGCCGACCGCGCCACCGCTTCGCGCACCTGCCGATCGAGGAGGTCACCAAGCGCACGCAGCAGGTGAATCCCGACGGCGACCTGTGGCTGAGCGTGATGGAGTCGACCGCCCAGCCGCTGACTATGCGCTGAAGGGCTCGAAGGCCGACAGCAGATGCCGCTCGGCGCGCGTGAGGTAGTCCTCGAGCAGGGTCGCGGCTTCCTCGAGCCGGGCTGCTGCGACGGTCTCGGCGATCTCGCGGTTGAGCCCGACGTACGGGCCGTGGAAGTCCTCCGCGGAACCGGCTCGGAAGAACACGAGCCGCATCTCGGCCAGCAGCCGGCTCATCTCGGCATCGAGACGGGCGCTGCCGGCGAGACCGACGATGCCGCGATGGAACCGCTGGTTGGCTGAGGCGACCATGTCGCCGTCGCCGTTCGCGAGGCCCTTCTCGCCGTCGGCGACCGCGGCGAGCAGCACCGAGCCCCCGTCGTTCGCGGTGCGGGCGGCGCGCAGGCATCCGGGCTCGATGACGCGGCGGGCACGGTAGATGTCGCGCACGTCCTGAGCGGTGGGGACGCGTACGAACACGCCCCGATGCGGCTGCCGTTCCAGCACCCGCTCGGCGATCAGCTGGCTCAGCGCCTCGCGCAGCGTGTTGCGGGAGATGCCGAGGGCGTCGGCGATCGCGGCCTCGGGCAGGCGGTCGCCGGGACGCAGCACACCGTCCGCGACACGCTCGCGCACCGCGTCCGCGGCACGATCGGACGACGACGTGAGCACGACCTGGGCGCGGGCGGCGGTCAGCGCCTCCAGCGCGGCAGTCAGGTCGGTCGCGGTCACGGCCCCATCGTACGAGGGACTCCGCCGCAAGCGACCGTTCCGTTCGGTCGCGGCTCGACGGCTAGCCCGGCCTCAGGTGGTCGAGTAGGAGGTCGCTCAGCGACCGACGTATCGAAACCACCTACAACTCACGTAGGTGGTCGAGTAGGGCGGAGCTCGGCGACCGACGTATCGAAACCACGTTGCGTGACGTGGTCTCGATACGCGGCGGCTACATCCTCGCCTGACTCCCCGCCCGGAGATAGGTGGTCGAGTAGGAGGTCGCTCAGCGACCGACGTATCGAGACCACGTTGCGTCACTGGTCTCGATACGCGGCTCGTCCCTCGCCGCTACTCGACCACCTAGGTTCTGGGGGTCGGCGTTGCGGGATTGTTCAACAATCCCTTAGCATCGCCGACATCGCTGTGAAACAGGTCGCAGTGAGGGTGGGAACTCCCATCCGCAACGTCAGGAGTGCTTTATGCCCGACGCCTCGACCACAGAGCAGGAACGTCCCGGCTCGGCCCGCACCGCCCTCATGGGCGCGATGTTCCTCATGGCCACCAGCGCCATCGGACCGGGCTTCATCACGCAGACCACCGACTTCACGGTCAAGCTCGGCGCCGCGTTCGCGTTCGCGATCCTCGCGTCGATCGTCATCGACATCGCCGTGCAGATGAACGTGTGGCGCGTCGTCGGCGTCGCCGGCAAGCGCGCCCACGAGCTCGGCAACGAAGTCCTTCCCGGCATCGGCTGGGCGCTGGCGTTCCTCGTCGTCACCGGCGGCCTCGTCTTCAACATCGGCAACACCAGCGGCGCCGGCCTCGGCACCAACGCGATGTTCGGCCTCGACCCGAAGATCGGCGGAGCGATCTCCGCGCTCATCGCCATCGGCATCTTCCTCAGCAAGCGCGCCGGCGTCGCCCTCGACCGCATCGTGGTCCTGCTCGGTGTCGTCATGATCGCGATGACGGCCTACACGGCGATCGTGTCGCAGCCTCCGCTCGGCGAGGCGATGCGCAACGCCGTGCTGCCCGAGACCGTCGACTTCCTCGCCATCACCACGATCGTCGGTGGCACCGTCGGCGGCTACATCACCTACGCCGGCGCGCACCGCCTCCTCGACACCGGCATCACCGGCCCGGAGAACGTCGGTCGCATCACCCGCACCTCGGTGTACGGCATCCTCGTCACCGGGCTCATGCGGGTGCTGCTGTTCCTCGCGATCCTCGGCGTGACGATCGGCGGCGTCGAGCTGGCCGCCGACAACCCCACCGCTTCGGCCTTCGAGTCCGCGCTCGGCGACATCGGCCTCGTCGTGTTCGGCACGATCCTGTGGGCCGCCTCGATCACCTCGGTCATCGGCGCCGCCTACACCTCGGTCTCGTTCCTCACCACGTCGAAGACCGCCCGCCGCCGCCAGAACCTGCTGACAGTCGCCTTCATCGCACTCAGCGCGGTGCTGTTCGTCGTGCTCGGCGCGGCGCCGGTCACCCTGCTGGTGTTCGCCGGTGCGTTCAACGGCCTGATCCTGCCGATCGGTTTCACGGTCGTGCTGTGGGTCGCGTGGATGCGCAGGGACCTGCTGGGCGGGTACCGGTACCCCTGGTGGCTCAAGATCGCCGGACTCGCCGTCTGGCTGCTGACCCTGTACCTCGGCTGGAACTCACTCGGCGGACTGGCCGACCTCTGGAGCTGATCACATGCGCATCGACCTGAACAGTGACGTCGGCGAATCGTTCGGCCGCTGGGAGCTGGGCGACGACGAAGCCATGCTCGCGCTGGTCTCCAGCGCCAACGTGGCGTGCGGCTTCCACGCCGGCGACCCCACCACCATCGGCCGTACGTGCCGGTGGGCGGTCGAGCACGGGGTGCGGATCGGAGCGCAGGTGGGCTACCGCGATCTCGCCGGATTCGGGCGCCGCTTCATCGACGCGACGGTGCGCGAGCTGACCGACGACGTGATCTATCAGATCGGTGCCCTGCAGGCCCTCGCGCGTGCGGCCGGCGGATCCGTCACGTACGTCAAACCGCACGGTGCGCTGTACAACACGGCCGTGCATCACGAGGGACACGCGCAGGCCGTCGTCGACGCCGTCGCCGCGGTCGATCCGACGCTGCCCGTGCTCGGCCTGCCGGGGTCGGCGCTGCTCGCGGCCGCCGAGGCGAAGGGCCTGCGACCGGTGCGCGAGGCGTTCGCGGACCGTGCGTACACCCCTGAGGGAACCCTGGTGTCCCGGCGCGAACCCGGTGCCGTGCTGCACGATCCGCAGACAGTGGCCGCACGTGTGACTCAGATGGTCACCGACGGCACGGTCGAGGCGATCGACGGCACCACGGTGCGCCTCGAGGTCGACTCGGTGTGCGTCCACGGGGACAGCCCGGACGCCGTGGCGATGGCCCGAGCCGTTCGCGAACAGCTCGAGGCTGCGGGCGCACAGATCGAGGCGTTCTCATGAAGCTCCTCCCCTGCGGCGAGCGCGGCGTGCTGCTCGAACTCGCCGACATCGGCGAGGTGCTGGACTGGGTCGCGGCGATCGAGGCCGCCGACCTGGATGTCGTCGACATCGTCCCCGGCGCCTGCACCGTTCTGCTGACCGTGGACGAGCCGGGTTCTCTCCCGGCCGTCCGTGACGCCGTCAGCCGTCTCACGCCTGCGGCCGGCACCCGCCGCGACGACGCCACCACCGTCGAGATCCCCACGGTCTACGACGGCCCCGACCTGGAGGACGTCGCCCGCCTCACCGGTCTCTCCGTCGACGAGGTCATCGCCGCGCACGGCGAGCAGGAGTGGACGGTGGCGTTCGGCGGCTTCGCGCCCGGCTTCGGCTACCTCGTCCGCGAGGACACCCGGCTGGAGGTGCCGCGTCGGCACGAGCCGCGCACCCGCGTTCCGGCAGGCTCGGTCGGGCTCGCCGGCGAATTCAGCGGCATCTATCCGCGGGAGTCGCCCGGCGGGTGGCAGCTGATCGGGCGGACCGACGTGGTGCTGTTCGACCTGGACCGTGAACCTCCGGCGCTGCTCACCCCCGGCACGCGCGTTCGCTTCGTGGAGGCCGGCCGATGACCGCTCTGGAAGTCGTGCAGACCGGAGCTCAGGCGACCGTCCAGGACGCAGGTCGTCCCGGGCTCGCCGCGATGGGCATCGGACGGTCGGGAGCCGCCGACCGTCGGTCCTTCGCCCTGGCGAACCGGCTCGTCGGCAATGCCGAGAACGCCGCCGCGATCGAGGTGCTGCTCGGCGGGCTCGTCCTGCGCGCACATGTGGAGGTCGACGTGGCGGTGACCGGCGCGGCCGTCGAGGTGAGCATCGACCGGGGCGACGGACCGGTTCCAGCCGGTCTCAACGCCCGCCACACCCTGCGACCCGGGTGGTTGCTGTGTCTCGGCCAGGCCACGGCGGGCCTTCGCGCGTACGTCGCCGCCCGTGGCGGGCTCGATGTCGCGCCCGTCCTCGGCTCCCGCAGCACCGACACCCTGTCGGGCATCGGGCCGGCGCCACTCCAGCCCGGAGACCTGCTGCCTGTCGACGCCTGCACCCTGCCGTTGCCGAACACGGACCTGGCCCCCGTCCGTCAGCTGGACGACGACGAGATCACCCTGCGGTTTATCCGCGGCCCGCGCGAGGACTGGCTCGCCGACGCCGAGCACCTCGTGACGACGCGCTGGACCGTCTCGGACAAGGTCGACCGGGTCGGAGCACGACTCGTCGCTGCGGAGGGGCCGGGAGTCACGATGGCCGTCGAGGGTCGACAACTGCCGAGCGAGGGCGTCGTCCGCGGCGCCATCCAGGTACCGCCGGGCGGCGAGCCGGTCATCTTCCTCGCCGATCACCCCGTCACCGGTGGCTATCCCGTCGCCGGGGTGCTGACCGACGACGACGCCGACCGCGCCGCGCAGCTGCGACCCGGGCAACGGGTCCGGCTCGCGTGGCACCGAGAAGGAGGAACCCGCCGATGACCACCGATGTCGCCACCCTCTCCCCCGCCGAGGCGCGCCGCCGCTTCCGCGAAGGACTCGTCACCCCGACCGCCGGATGGTCGGCGGGCTACGCGCAGGCCAATCTCGTCGCAGTGCCGCGCGACTACGCCTTCGACCTGCTGCTGTTCGCGCAGCGCAACCCCAAGCCGTGCCCGATCCTCGACGTGCTCGAGCCCGGTCAGTTCACCGGACCGTTGCTCGGCGACGAGGGCGATATCCGTACCGACGTGCCCGCCTACCGGATCTACCGCGACGGCGTCCTCACCGAAGAGGTCCCCGACGCCACCGAGTACTGGCGTGAGGACCTGGTCGCGTTCCTCGTGGGCTGCAGTTTCAGCTTCGAGGACGCGCTGCTCGAGGCTGGAGTGCCGGTGCGGCACATCGAGGAGGGCCGCAACGTGCCGATGTTCCGCACCAACCGGCCCTGCCGCTCGGCCGGCCGGATGAGCGGGCCGCTCGTCGTGTCGATGCGGCCCATCCCGGCCGAGCAAGTCGCCGACGCCGTGCGCGTCACGTCGCGGTATCCGGGTGTGCACGGCGCCCCGGTGCACGTCGGCGATCCGGAGGCCTTGGGCATCACCGATCTCTCCCAGCCCGACTTCGGCGACGCCGGCACCATCCGACCCGGTGAGATCCCGGTGTTCTGGGCCTGCGGAGTCACCCCGCAGGCCGCGGTGATGGAGTCGAAGCCGCCGCTCGCGATCGGCCACGCGCCCGGTCACATGCTCGTCACGGACCTGCGCGACAGCACCCTCCTCGTGCCCTGACGGAGGGCCGCATGGTGAGATAGGTGTCCACGCTGCGGTATTCGTGTCACGCTCGGTGTCACGAACGAGGAGCGAAGGAGCACCCATGAGCGAGAACTGGTCGTTCGAGACCAAGCAGATTCACGCCGGCCAGGAGCCGGATCCGACGACGGGCGCCCGCGCCCTGCCGATCTACCAGACCACGTCGTACCAGTTCCGGGACACGCAGCACGCCGCGGACCTGTTCGGCCTCGCCGAGCCGGGCAACATCTACACCCGGATCATGAACCCGACGCAGGACACCGTCGAGCAGCGCATCGCCGCGCTCGAGGGCGGCGTCGGCGCACTGCTCGTCGCCTCCGGGCAGGCCGCGACCACCGGAGCGCTCACCAACGTCGCCGAAGCCGGCGACCACATCGTCGCGTCCGCCAGCCTCTACGGCGGCACCGACAGCCTCCTGCGCCACAGCTTCCCGAAGCTCGGCATCGAGGTGACCTTCGTGGCCGAGCCCAACGACCCGCAGCAGTGGCGTGACGCGGTCCGCGAGAACACGAAGGCGTTCTTCGGCGAGACGATCGGCAACCCGAAGGGCGACGTGCTCGACCTCGAGGCCGTCGGCGCCGTGGCGCGCGAGGTCGGCGTGCCGTTCATCGTCGACAACACGGTGGCCACGCCGTACCTGCTCAACCCGCTCAAGCACGGCGCGGACACCGTCGTGCACTCGGCGACCAAGTACCTGGGCGGTCACGGCACCGCCATCGCCGGTGTCGTCGTGGACGGCGGCACGTTCGACTACGGCGCGCACGGCGACAAGTTCCCCGGATTCACGACGCCCGACGAGAGCTACCACGGGCTCGTCTTCGCCGAGGCGCTCGGCCCGGCGGCGTACCTCACCAAGCTGCGTGTGCAGTACCTGCGCAACGTCGGTCCCGCGATCGCGCCCTTCAACGCGTGGCTGCTCGCCCAGGGCCTCGAGACATTGAGCCTGCGCGTCGAGCGGCACGTCGAGAACGCGCGCCGAGTGGCCGAGTGGCTGCAGGCGCGTGACGACGTCGCCTCGGTGCACTGGGCCAGCCTGGCCAGCAGCCCCTACCAGGAGCTCGCGCAGAAGTACGTGCCCAAGGGCGCCGGTGCGATCGTCACGTTCGAGCTGCCCGGTGGTGTCGATGCCGGACGCCGGTTCATCGACGCGCTCGAGCTGCACAGCCACGTCGCCAACATCGGTGACGTCCGCAGCCTCGCGATCCACCCGGCCTCGACGACGCACAGCCAGCTGACGGCCGAGGAACAGGCGGGCGCCGGCGTGACGCCGGGCCTCGTGCGACTCGCCGTCGGGCTCGAGGGTATCGACGACATCCTGGCCGACCTCGACGCGGGATTCCGCGCGGCGAAGTGACCCAGCAGGCGGCGATCGGCGACCTCACCCTCGAGTCGGGTGAGGTGCTTCCCGACGTCACGCTCGCCTACGAGACGTGGGGCGAGTACGACGGAACGAACGCCGTCCTCATCCTCCACGCTCTCACCGGTGACACCCACGTCACCGGTGAGGGCGGGTGGTGGAACCACGTCGTCGGTCCCGGCCTCGGCATCGACACCGACCGGTTCTTCGTCGTCGCGGCGAACATCCTCGGCGGCTGCCGCGGCAGCACCGGACCGACCACCCTCGCGCCCGACGGCGAGCCCTGGGGGTCGCGATTCCCCTCGATCACGGTCCGCGACCAGGTCGCGGCGGAGGTGGCGTTCGCGGACGTCCTCGGCGTCGACACCTGGTACGGGGTCATCGGCGGCTCGGCCGGCGGGATGCGCGCGCTCGAGTGGGCGATCGAGCATCCCGCGCGCGTCGAGCGGCTGTTCCTGCTCGCCACGTGCGCCGCGGCATCGGCCGACCAGATCGCGTTGTCGGCGACCCAGAACGACATCATCCGCGCGGCCGGGCCCGTCGCCGGCCTCGACCTCGCCCGCCGGATCGCGCACATCTCGTATCGCAGCGAGGTGGAGTTCGCCGAACGCTTCGGGCGGCGGGTGCAGGGCGACGGCCGGTTCGCGGTCGAGTCGTACCTGCAGCACCACGGCGACAAGCTCGTCAAGCGGTTCGACGCCGACTCGTACATCGTGCTCAGCGACGCGATGAACAGTCACGACGTCGGGCGCGGCCGCGGCGGCGTGCAGGCGGCGCTGGGACGCATCGAGGCCGAGACGGTGGTGGCCGGGATCGACTCCGACCGGCTCTACCCGCTGTATCAGCAGCTCGAACTCGCCGACGGCATTCCCGGCTGCGAAGCGCTCGACATCGTCAAGTCCCCCTACGGCCACGACGGCTTCCTCATCGAGGCCGACCAAGTCGGTGACCTCGCCCGCCGCTTGCTGGCGTGACGGATTACCAGGTTACGTAGGTTTTCCCTCACTCCTCCGGGTGAATTTCACTGGAGAAGTGGGAGTTTTCCTGGGTCGGTGGGCGCGGCGCTCCGAGCCGCTGACGGATTACCAGGTGACGTAGGAGATCTTCACTCCTCACAGGAAACCGGCACTCCTCCAGGGGAATTCACCCGGAGGAGTGAGGGAAAACCTACGTAACCTGGTAATCCGCGCTCAGCTGGGAGTCTCGAGGCGGAAGGCGGCGACGAGTTCGCGATAGAGATCAGATTCGCTCAGGAGTTCATGGTGGGTTCCCTGCGCCACCACTCGTCCGCCGTCCATCACCACGATGCGGTCGGCGTCGATCACGGTGGACAGTCGATGCGCGATGGTCAGAACGGCTCCCCGCTCCGCCTGGCGCCGGATCGCCTCGTGAATCGCTGACTCTGTCACACCGTCGACCTGCGCCGTCGCTTCGTCCATCAGCAGGATCTGCGGCTCGGCCAACAAGGCGCGCGCGATGGCGATCCGCTGCCGCTGACCTCCCGAGACATTCGTGTCGGTGAGGACCGAGTCGAGCCCGTCGGGAAGTTCGGCGACGAGGGAGTCCAGGCCGAGTTCCCTCAGCACCCGCGCTACGTCCTGGTCCGACGCGTTCGGGTTGATGATCAGGAGGTTGTCGCGGAGTGCCGGGCACGACCGGGGTTTCCTGTTCGACGTACGCGAGTTTCGCGCGCGCCTGCCGCGGCGACATCTGCCTGTAGGGGACACCGCCACGTCGCACCTCGCCCGCCTCCGGTTCAAGGAAGCCAAGCACCGCCGACATGACGGACGTCTTACCCGCACCCGAGGGACCCACGAGCGCGACGTGCCCGCGCTCTGGGAGATCAATCGTCACCTCGGCGAGTGCGAGGCGCGCATCCGCCCCGTAGCGAGCCTGCACGGCGACCAGTGAGAGACCTGCCCCCACCTCGACCGCATGAACATCGCCGACAGGTTCGCGCGGGAGCGCATCGACCTCCCGGATACGGGCGGCCGCTGCGATCCCGGCCTGCAGCGCCGTCATGTTCTGACTCAGCTCAGTGATCGGCCCCATGAGGCCGAACGCGTACAGGAGGAAGGCCACGAGCGTCGACACCGCCATGTCGCCGGCCGCGACCCGCGCTGCACCCAGTGCAAGGATGACGATGATGGCGGCTTGAATGCCCGTCCATGACACGGTCCACGCGACAACCTCGCGACGCACTGCTCGCACCCCGTGGTCCCGCGCCCTATCGACATCGGCGAACAGCCGCGCCCGCTGACGTTCCTCGGCTCCGGCGGCCTTGACCGTTTTGATGGCGCGCAGGGTGCCTTCAGTTCCGCCACCGAGATCGGCCAGCGCGGCCTGCGCCTTCTCCTGGGCCGCAGCGATACCAGGCATCAGCACGCCGAAGAGCACAGCGACCACCACGACCGCAGCGAGGGTGACCGCGAACAGCACCAGGTCTAGTACGGCCATGAGAATCAGCGTGCCGACGAGCACGACGCTGCCGTTCACGAGGCCGATCAGGCTCGACGACGCCGCCTCGCGCATCAGCACCGAGTCGCTCGTGACCCGCGTGACGAGATCGCCGGGCGGCTTGCGGAGCAACGGCAGGACCTTCGCCGACAGGAAGCGAGCGATCAAGTGCCGCCGCGCACCACGCACGATGTCCTCGGCGAGGGTGCCCAGCAGGATCCACTGCCACCAGCTGATGAGGGCGCCGACGACGAGCAGACCGAGCAAGACGGCGACCGGGCCGGAGATCGATCCGCCGACGGCGAGCGTGTCGAGCACCCATTTGGTCACCAGTGGCGTGGCCAGTTCCATGCTCGATGCCATGAGCCCGAGTGCCAGCGTCACGGCGAGCGTGCGCCGATGGGGACGCGCAAACGACCACAGCACATAGAACCGCGAGGACGAGTCAACCATGGTCCCCATTAAGACACATCTGTCTCATGTAGGACAAGTTAGTCTCGTCACGGGACGACGGGATATCCTGAATGCGTGAGCACGTCCACGCAGGACCGCACCAGGCGGACCATCTTGCTTGCGGCGATTCGTGTTCTCAGCGCCAACCGAAGCGCGAGCATGCGAGAGATCGCCGAGGAGGCCGACGTTGCGCGCAGCACCGTGCATCGCTACTTCGCCGACCGGCCGGCGCTCGAAGCCGCCATGAGTGAATTCGTCGACGAGGAGTACATCGCGATCGGCACGGCGGCCCGCCCCGAGGAGGGAACGGGAATCGACGCCCTCGAACGGCTCGCGACTGAGCTATTCGATCACCTCGAGGTCTTCGGCTGGTGGTTCCAACTTCCCGAGGACGAGGAAGAGGTCGCTGTCGAGGAAGACGACCACATCGTCTCGCGCGTCGTGCAGCGCGGACACGACGACGGCACGATCGACCCATCTCTTCCCGTGGGTTGGGTCACTGGGCTCGTGTGGTCCCTGCTGTATTCGGCGAACGCCTACACCCAGGAGGGCTCCTTCACCCGCGGCGAGGTGCGCAAGCTGTTTCTGCATAGCCTCCGCAAGTCCGTCAGCGCTTGAGTCCGCTCACCACGAGGATGTGGTGATGCCGGGAAGCTCGCCGCGGTGAGCGCCTTCACGGAGTCGGATGCGCGAGAGACCGACCTTGCGGACGTAGCCTCGGGGCCGGCCGTCGACCTGGTCGCGGTTGCGCACCCGCACCGGCGAGGAGTCGCGCGGCAGCTTGGCGAGCGCACGCGAGGCCGCCATCCGCTCCTCCATCGACAGTGAGGTGTCGCGGCTCGCCTGGCGCAGGGCAGCGCGCTTCTCGGCGTACCGCGCCACCTTCTCCTTGCGCCGCTCGTTCTGCACGATCTTGCTGCGCTTGGCCATGTCAGCGCTCCTCGCGGAAGTCGACGTGCTGCCTCGCGACCGGATCGAACTTGCGCAGCACCAGCCGGTCCGGGTCGTTACGGCGGTTCTTGCGGGTCACGTAGGTGTAGCCCGTGCCCGCGGTGGACCGCATCTTCACGACGGGCCGGATGTCCGAGCTCTTCTTACTCACAACTTCTCCCCTCGCGCCAGGATCTGCGCCACGACGGCGTCGATCCCGCGTCGATCGATGGTCTTGATGCCTCGCGCACTGACGGTCAGCGTCACGCGCCGGCCCAGGCTGGGAACCCAGTACGTCTTGCGCTGGATGTTCGGATCGAACCGTCGCTTGGTGCGGCGGTGCGAGTGCGAGACGTGATGGCCGAAGCCGGGCTCCGCGCCGGTGACCTGACAGTGCCGTGCCATGATACTCCTTATTGAAAACGATTCCCATGACGATATCATTCGTGCAGCACCCGCTGAAAGGACCTGCATGAAGCCCGACATCCACCCCACCTACCGCCCCGTCGTCTTCCGCGATCGCTCCGGCGACCTCACGCTGCTCACGCGTTCGACCGCGACGAGCGACGCGACGATCGAGCTGGACGGCGTCACGTACCCGGTCATCGATGTGGACGTCTCGAGCGCCAGCCATCCGTTCTGGACGGGCCGCGGGCGCGTCGTCGATTCCGAGGGCCGCGTGGAGCGATTCCGTCGCCGCTACGGGAGCGACGCATGAGCGTGCCGGTCGCCCTCGTCACCGGCACGGCCGCGGACGCGGTGGAACGGACGGTGCTGACGCTCGCGTGGGACGCGCCCGACGCCGTCGCCGTCCACCACACGATCGACGTCCCCCGCCAGCGACTGACTCGGATCGTCGCGGACCACACGGGCATCCTCGAACGCGAGGAGATCGACCTCGACCACGCGTGCGCCAGCTGCGCGCTGCGGGAGGACATCCTGCCGACGCTCGCCCGACTGGCCGAGGCCGGGCGATGGAGCTCGATCGTGGCGCACCTGCCGACGAGCGCTGACGCCACCGGCATCTGCCGCGTCCTCGAGTACGACCCCGAGTTCGATCTGCACGTCAGCGAGGTCATCGCCGTCGTCGACGGAACGACGTGGGAGGACGACCTCCTCGGCGACGATCTGCTGCGCGAACGCGGCATCCACACCTCCGCCGAGGACGGCCGCAGCGTCGCGGAGACGTTGTCGGCCCTCGTCGAGTACGCCGACACCGTCATGGTCGTCGGGGACATCGGCGACGACGGGCGCGACCTCCTCTCGGTGCTCGCCCGCCGCGACGCCCGCCTGGTGGACGACCACCTCGCCTACGCCTTCGACACGGGGCGCCGCCGCGACCACGAGAGCGCCGAACGCTGGGTCGACCCCATGAGCACTCAGCCGGTCGGTCTGATCGAGGACGGGGTCGCATGGACGTTGGAACTGCGCTCCGATCGCCCGTTCCACCCCGACCGCCTGCACGCGCACATCGCCGAACTCGGCGGCGGGCCGCGGCGCTCCCGGGGCTGCTTCTGGCTCCCGACCCGCCCCGATCAGGCGTGCGAGTGGTCGGGAGCGGGCGGGCAGCTGAGCGTCGGCACCGCACTCGCCCAACCCCAGGGCCGCCCGCACACACGCCTCCTCGTCAGCGGCATCGACGACGGCATCGACGAGCTCGTCACCTTGTTCCATCGCTGCCTGCTGACCGACGAGGAGCTCAACCACCGCGGCTGGGCCTGGGACGTCAGCGACGACGGATTCACCCCGTGGCTCGGCCCCCTGCGCCGCGCCGCCTGACCCCGAGGAGACACCTCATGGCCGTACCGAAGCGCAAGACCTCGCGCAGCAACACCCGCCACCGCCGCAGTCAGTGGAAAGCCCACCCCGTCACCCTCGTCCCCGTGACAGTGGGCGGCGAGACCGTCCGCGTCCCGCGCCGGCTCGTCCGGGCCGTCCAGTCGGGACTGATCGATCCGAAGGAGTACCGATGAAGGTCCGCAACTCGCTGCGCTCGCTGAAGAACCAGCCGGGCTCGCAGGTCGTCCGCCGTCGCGGGCGCACCTACGTCATCAACAAGCAGAACCCACGGCTCAAGGCTCGTCAGGGCTGACGCCTACGATGGCCGCGTGACCACCACCACACAGCAGATCACCCTCGCCGCGCGGCCCGCAGGCCTTCCCGACGACTCCACCTGGTCGCTCGAGACCGTCGAGCTCCCCGAGCTCGCGGACGGCCAGTTCCTCGTCGAGGTCGATCACATCTCGCTCGACCCGGCGATGCGCGGGTGGCTCAACGACGTGCGCTCGTACGTGCCGCCGGTGCAGATCGGCGAGGTCATGCGCGCGGGCGCGACCGGCACGGTGGTCGCGTCGCGCCATCGCGAGTTCGCGGTGGGCGACCACGTCACCGGCACCTTCGGCGTCACCGAGTACGCGGTGAGCGACGGCGCCGGGGTCACGCACATCGACCTCGACCTCGCGCCGGCGCCCACCTGGCTCGGCGCCCTCGGCATGCCCGGCCTCACCGCCTACTTCGGGCTGATGGACATCGGCGAGCTGAAGGACGGCGACACCGTGGTCATCTCCGCGGCCGCCGGCGCCGTCGGTAGCGTCGCCGGGCAGATCGCCAAGGCCCGCGGGTGCCGGGTGATCGGTATCGCCGGCGGGCCGGAGAAGACCGATTGGCTGCGGCAGATCGGGTTCGACGAGGCCATCGACTACAAGAGCGAGAACGTGCTCAAGCGGCTGCGCGAGGTCGCACCGAAGGGCATCGACGTGTACTTCGACAACGTCGGCGGCGACATCCTCGACGCTGCGTTGGCCAATCTGCGTCGCGGTGCGCGCATCGTGATCTGCGGCGCCATCTCGCAGTACAACGAGGAGACCCTCCCGCCCGGGCCGAGCCGGTACATGTCGCTGCTGGTGTTCCGCGCCCGGATGCAGGGCTTCCTCGTCTTCGACTTCCTCGACCGCTACCCCGAGGGGCTCGAGGCCATCGGCGAGATGATCCGCAGCGGACGTCTCGTGGCCCGCGAGACCGTCGCGAGCGGCGGCGTCGCGGCGTTCGGCGAGGCCCTGCTCAAGCTCTTCCGCGGCGAGAACACCGGCAAGCTGGTGCTCAAGGTGCGCTGATCGCTCGCGCTGCGGCACGCCGCGTCCTGTGGTTCGGTGGAGGTGGTTGAGCGCGTTCCACGAACGAAAGGTGTCAGCAGTGCCAGAACCCGATGTGACCGAACCCGCGCTCAGCGAGGGCTTCCCCGCGCAGCAGCAGGAGCCTCCCGGCGTCACCGGAGCGACGGAGCCGCTGCCCGACCACGGCGAGAACAGCTATGTGGGGCACGGCAAGCTCGAGGGGAAGCGTGCGCTGATCACCGGCGGGGACTCCGGCATCGGCCGTGCCGTCGCCCTGGCGTTCGCCCGCGAAGGCGCCGACGTCGCGTTCACCTACCAGCCCGAGGAGTCCGAGGACGCCGCCGAGACGACCCGGCTCGTCGAGGCCGAGGGTCGGCGCGCGCTCGCGATCGAGGCCGATCTGCGCGACAACGCGACCTGCAAGAACGTCATCGCCCAGGTCGCCGATCAACTCGGCGGCCTCGACGTGCTGGTCAACAACGCCGGCTACCAGTTCGCGCGGCGCGAGAGCATCGCCGACATGACCGACGACCAGCTTGAGCGCGTCCTCGCCACCAACCTCAAGGCGATGTTCGTCCTCACGCGCGAGGCGATGCCGCACCTCAAGCAGTCGCGCGGCAACATCATCAACGTCTCGTCGATCCAGGCCTACGAGCCGTCGACGTCGTTGCTGGACTACGCGTCCACGAAGGCCGCGATCAACAACTTCACGATCAACCTCGCGCAGGAAGCCGGCGCCGACGGCGTCCGCGTGAACGCGGTCGCGCCCGGACCGATCTGGACGCCGCTCCAACCGGCCACGCAGAGCACGGAGAAGCTGGCGCAGTTCGGCCAGGAGACGCCCCTCGGTCGTGCCGGGCAGCCGGCGGAGTGCGCTCCCGCGTTCGTGTTCCTGGCCAACGAGACCGATGCCAGCTACGTGTCGGGCACGGTGCTCGGCGTGACCGGCGGAAAGGGGGTGTTCTGATGCCCAGCAAGAAGGACGAGAACGACTCGCAGCTGAAGAACCCGGACATGTACGAGGAACTTCGCGACGAGGGCGCGTCCAAGGAGAAGGCCGCACGCATCTCCAACGCCGCCGCGCGCGACGGCAAGAAGGAAGTCGGCAAGCGCGGCGGCAAAGCCGGCTCCTACGAGGACTGGACCGTCGACGAGCTGCAGGACCGCGCGAAAGAACTCGGCATCGAGGGTCATTCGCAGATGAAGAAGGCGGAGCTCATCGACGCTCTGCGCAACCACTGACCCGGACACGACACGAGGCCCGCCGCGAGCATGCGGCGGGCCTCGTGCGTGTCGTCACTGGTGGATGGGACGCGGCATCGACCGGTTCGCGACGCGGTTCTCCGAGTCGATCATCCACGCGAGTTGCTCGAGGCGCTCGAGGATCGAGTGCAGGATGTCGGCGGTCGTCGGGTCCTCCTCGTCGACCTCGTCGTGGATCCGACGGGCGGTCGCGGCGACGCCGTAGAGCGCACCGGTGATGAGGTCCACAGTCTCTGCGGTGTCGACCTCGTGGGCGGGGAACTCGGCGAGGCTCGACTGCTCGGCGACGGTCTTGGCCCGGCCGTCGGGCGTGATGTAGATGGCGCGCATGCGCTCGGCGACGGTGTCGGAGAACTCCCGGGCGGCGTCGACGACCTCGTCGAGCTGCAGGTGCAGGTCACGGAAGTTGCGGCCGACGACGTTCCAATGGGCCTGCTTGCCCTGGATGTGCAGGTCGATGAGGTCGACATGCAACTGCTGCAGGTGGCCGGCCAGGCGCTCGGAGGCCTTGAACGGGGGGTGAGCCGTGTGGGTCTCGGCGACGGTGCTCATGATCTCTCCTCTGCTTTCTTTGAACGACTCAATGAAAGCACGAATTTCCTTGCCATTCCAGCCAGGAGAGCCTTACAAAAGTCAGGTCTGCCTACCCTGAACGGCTCACACGAGTCGCTTCACCACACCCAGCGGAGCGTGCTTCATGACGTGCGAGAGCGGCATCCAGGGCCACGTCGGGACGTGCGCTTCGGCCACCTCGGCCTCGATCTTGGCCACCAGCGCCCGACTTCCGGTCTCGGTGTCGACCATGAGCTTGGCCTCCTGCTCGACGCCCTCGTTCATCTCCGAGGCGATATAGCCCGGGTACAGCGTCGTGACCTTGATATCGAGGCCCTTGCGCCCGATGAGGTCCATCCGGATGCCCTCGGCCAGATGCGCGACGCCCGCCTTCGTCGCCGCGTACGTGGTCATCGACGAGGGCATGCCGCGCATCGCCGACATCGAGGAGATGACCACGAGGTGCCCGGTCTTGCGCTCGTAGAAGTGCTCCATCGCCGCCTCGCACTGAGCCAGCGCGGCGATGAAGTTCGTCTCCGCCGTCTGCAGGTTGGCGTGGAACTTGCCGGTGCCGATCCGGCCGCCCTTGCCGAGGCCAGCGTTGACGATCACCCGGTCTACGCCGCCGTGCACCTCGGCCGCCTCCTTGACGACCGCGAACACGCGCTGGTGATCGTTGACGTCGAGCGGGTGAACGCTCACCTCGATACCCGGGTGCGCCGCCAGCAGCTCGTCGCGCAGTGCTTCCAGCCGCTCGGTCCGCCGCGCCGCGAGCGCGAGGTGATGGCCCGATTCGGCCAGCACGCGGGCCATCCCGTCCCCGAGCCCGGAGGACGCCCCGGTGATCAACGTGGTCTTGCGCATGATGCTCCTCAGCGATAGGTGACGAGGTCGCGGGGAAGGTGGGTGTGCTCGTTGAAACTGAGCAGGCGCGGCCCGGACGTGCCGCACAGGATCGTGGTGATGCTCGCGTTGACGAGCACGTCGTTGAGTCGCTGGAAGAGCGAGTCGTCGCCCACCAGGACGTGAGAGACCGCCATCGCGATGGGGCCGCCGGAGCTGAAGACGGCGACCTGCCGCCCCGGGCCGGCCACCGCCACCGCGCGCTCGAAGGCCGCGAGCACCCGCTTCTGGAACCCGGCGTAGGGCTCGTCGAACTCGCCGACGCCCTCGCGCCACCGTGCCAGCGCCTCGTTGAGCACCGCCTGGAACGCCTTGGTGTCCAGCGCGAGTGCCCCTTCGTCGTGCGCCGTCGCGATGCCGATGTGGTCGTACTCGTTCCACCCGGCGTCGACGTCGTACCCGTCCGGACCTCCGCACGCGTCGATCGCGTTGATCGCCGTCTCCGAGTGACGGCGCATCGAGCCGGCGATCGCGTCGGTCGGTTGGAACTCGGCCGCTTCCCATGCCTGACCGATGGCCGACGCCTGGGTATGACCGAGCGGTGAGAGCACGTCGTAGTCGTCGCTGCCGAAGGAAGCCTGACCGTGCCGAATGAGATGAAGGACACCCACGCCGTGACCCTACCGTTGTCGGCTCGCGCGCACTTGCAACGTGAGGCTAGTCTCAGCTTCCATGAGCACTTCCGGTGTGCGCTTCCCGAGCGACAGCACCTCGGCCACCGCCCGCGAGGTCGTCGCCGACGCCCTGCGCAAGACCGATCCGGCCGGTGCGCTGGCCGTCGAGCACGAGACGAACTGGCGGCGCGGCTACCTGACGCACTTCGCCCGGCTCCTGGAAGCCGGCATCGGCGATCCTCAGGCCGCCGTCACGATCGCGACCGAAGGGCTGCGCAGTGCCACCGAGCACCTGCGATTCGACGACCTGCCGCTCGGCGAGGCGATCGACAACGCCACGGTCACCCAGGCGTTCCACACCCGCACGATCGACGGAACCGCCGAACCCGAGCGCGAACTCTCCATCCCCTACCGCGGTGAGCGGCTCGTCGGCCGGCAACTGCGCGACCAGCTCGACGACTGGGTGGCGCGCGGCATCATCACGGCGTCCTGCGCGCAGGCCGTGCAGAAGGTCCAGGAGCATCCCGAGTGGCTGAGCCTCGAGGGTGACACCGTCGTCGTGTTGGGCGCGGGTGCCGAGATGGGGCCGTACCGGTCGCTGCTGCGCTGGGGTGCGGAAGTCGTCGCGGTCGACCTTCCGCGTGCGGACATCCAACAGCGCATCCGCCAACATGCCGAGGGCGGCGCCGGCCGCACCCATCTGCCGGCGCGCATCGTCATCGACGACGCGAGTGAGGCGGGCGCCGACGTCATCCACGAGCTGCCCGCGGTCGCGCAGTGGCTCGAGGGGATCGAAGGACGCCTCGTGCTCGGCAACTACTGCTACGCCGACGGCGGCACCCACGTGCGGGTCACGATGGCGGCCGACGCCCTCGCCACCCACCTCATCCGGCGTCGCCCGGACACCGCTCTGGCGTTCCTCGCCACCCCGACGGACGTCTTCGCGGTCCACGGGACGGAGGTGGTGGCGGCCAACGAGCGCTACCGCAAGGCCTCCTCGCTCGTCCGCACTCCGCTGCGCGTCGTCAGCGGCGGGCGGCTCCTGCAACGCAACTACCCGCCGCACGCCGACATGGGCATCTGTGATGCGCTCGTGCCCCAGCAAGGCCCCAACTACGCGTTCGCCAAGCGCCTGCAGCGCTGGCGGGCGACGGCCGCTCGGCACGAGGGCACGCTCGTCTCGCTCAACGTCGCGCCGTCCACCCGGACGCGCTCGGTGGTCAAGAACAAGGCCCTCGCGGCGGCCTACGCCGGCGCCCATCGCTTCGGCGTGGAGGTCTTCGAGCCCGCGACGAGCAACGTGCTCATGGCCGCGATGCTCGTGCACGACCTGAAGGCCGGGGTCACCCCGCAGCCCGAGCCGTGGATGGACGAGGCGGAAGGCGCGGCCCACGGTGGTCTGTGGACGGCCGCGTATCACCCGCGCAGCGCGCTCGGCCTCGCCGCCGTCCTCGGCGTCGGCGCCCTCCGCAGCTGACGCCATCGCGGAACGTGGTCTCGACCACCACGCCCCGGCCATAGGTGGTCGAGTAGCGGCGAGGAACGAGCCGCATGGAGCCGTGGCAATGAGGGCATAGCCGCCACGGAGCGAGACCAACTCACGTCCACGTGGTCTCGATACGGCCCTCGTCCCTCGGGCCTACTCGACCACCAACAACCGGAGTAGCTGGTCGAGTAGCGGCGAGCTCTGCGAGCCGCGTATCGAGACCACCTATGCGGTTACTTGCCGAGGAAGTGGGCTTGGCGCTTTTCGAGGAAGGCGGCTTTGCCTTCCTCGTGGTCGGCGGTCCCGGCGAGCATGGTCTGACCCTCGGCCTCCCGGTCGAGCGTCTCGCTCAGCGTCGGCAGGCTGGCGGCGTTGACGGCCGCCTTCGTCTGGGCGTACGCCACCGTGGGACCGGCCGCGAAACGAGCAACCGTCGCCTCGACGAACTCGTCGAACTCCTCATCGGGGACGCTGTGCGTCAGCAGGCCCATCGCCACTGCGGTGTCCGCCGGGAGCTTCTCGCCGCTCAGCATGAGGTTCATGGCGCGGGTGCGACCGATCGACGCGGCCAGCAGCTCGGTGGCCGCGCCGTCGGGCATGAGCCCGATGTTGACGAAGGCCTGAAGCACGTAGCCCGACGACCGGGCGATCGACACGTCCGCCGCGACGACGATGGAGCATCCCACGCCCGCCGCGAGTCCGTTGACCGCCGCGACCACGGGGTACGGGGCCTGCGTGATCGCATGGATGAGACGATCGATCGCCGCGAGGATGCCCGGGTTGACGGTGTCCTTGGCCATCGCCGCACCGGAGGAGAACGCCCGCCCCTCGCCGGTGAGGACCGCGACCCGGACACCCTCGGCCTCCTCGAGCGCGGCGGCGATGGCGTTCACCATGTCGGTGTCGAGGGCGTTGAGCCGGTCGGGGCGGTTGAGCGTGATCCGCAGGACGCCGTCCTGCCGGTCGATCAGCACATCGGTCATCGAGAAACCCTCCATTGTCCGAGCAAGGTCTGCAGCGCGGCGATCAGCGCCACCGGCTGGTCGAGCATGATGTGGTGTCCCGCGTCCGGGATGACGGTCACGGGTACCGTACCGCCGAGTCGCTCACGCACGACCTCGGTGATGTCGTGCGTCGCCATACCCCGCTCGCCGCGCAGCAGCGCGACGTCGCAAGCGGCACCGGCGAGGTCCTCCGGCTGCATCATGGCCGACAGGAACACCCGCGGGTCGAACTTCCACCGCCAACCGGCCTCGGTCTTGGT
Organism: Aeromicrobium camelliae; assembly: GCF_003850045.1. GTDB lineage: Bacteria > Actinomycetota > Actinomycetes > Propionibacteriales > Nocardioidaceae > Aeromicrobium > Aeromicrobium camelliae. The sequence continues at coordinate 31,219 of NZ_RQJX01000003.1, forward strand.
GACCGACTCCGCGGCGACGTGCGCCAGCACGTAGTCGAGGCAGGCCGGGTCCTCCGGCACGGTACGGAACCGGGCGAGGATCTCCGCGCGGTCGGCGTAGTACTTGACGGCGTCGGGATTGGCCCGCTGCGCACGCCACATGCCCGCTTCCGGGGAGACTCTGCGCACGGGCGAGTCGATGGCCACGACGCCGCGAATCCGATCGCCGTGCTCGCGCGCCGCGGTCAACGCGACGAAGCCGCCCATGCTGTGGCCGTAGATGATCGGCGGGAGCGCGGACTCGGCGGCGGCCACGGCCATCACCTCGTCGGCCCACGTCGTCAGGTCGTACGACGGGCGATGATCGCTGTCGCCGTGACCGGACAGGTCGAGGGCGATGACGGGATGCTCGGCGGCGAGGTGCGGTCCGATGTGGTCCCACCAGCCACCGTGCGCGGCGCCGCCGTGCACCAGCACGACCGGCGCCCCGTCACGGGACCCCCAGACGCGATAGTGGATCGACGCTCCCTCCACGCCGATCCGCTCGATCCGAGGACTGTGGGTGACAGCCGAACTGAACCAATCGGGCGCCACCTTCACGCCCCTCACCGTAGGACCTGGCCTATTTACCGTCAAGCGTGACGGTTTCCGGATGTCAGCGGTGCCACCGCACGTTGTCCTCGAACGGCGTTCTCGGGGCCCGGAAGTTGTTGGCCGGATGGTCGTGGTCGGGATAACCGAACGAGATCGCGCAGACCACCCGGCGATCGTCGTCCCACTCGAACCACTCGCGGAGCAACGCGGACTTCTGCGCCAACGCCGCTTGAGCGATCGCGCCGAGCCCGTACGCGTGGACGGCGAGCAGGAAGGACTGCACGTAGAGCCCGGCATCCACCAGGGCGTAGACGCCGAGGCTCGCGGGCACGGTGAGGATCGCGGCGTGTGGAGCGCCGAAGAACTCGAAGTTCCGGAGCATCTCGCGGGCCGAGGCCTCGCGGTCTCCGCGCTCCACCCCGACCGCCTCGTACAGTTGCCAGCCGACCTCACGCCGCCGGTCGCGGTAGACGCCCTCATAGCTCCGCGGGAAGTCGAAATCGCTGCCGAACTCGGTGTCCGCCTCGATCGCCTTGCGCAGATCGTCGAGGGCCGAGCCGGACACGATCTCGACCTCCCAGGGCTGCGTATTGCACCACGACGGGGTTCGCTGAGCCATCTGCAGGATGTGCACGATCGTGGCCTCAGGGACCTCGGCTTCCTCGAAGCCTCGACAACTCCGGCGGTCGGCGAGCAGCCGGTCCAAGATGGCGATATCCGTCGTCATGGCGTCACGTTAAGGCACTCTCGTTGCAACCGCGTTTTACCTGTCGCCGAGAACCGCCATGATGGGATGAACATCCGAATCGAGCTGAGGAATCCCACATGAAGCTGGTTGACGGCGCCACGATGATCATGTCGGGCGGCAGCCGCGGCATCGGCGAGGCGATCGCGGTGCGCGCGGGTCGCGACGGCGCGAACGTCGCACTGCTCGCCAAGTCCGCCGAGCCCCACCCCAAGCTGCCGGGGACCATCTACACGGCAGCCAAGGCGATCGAGGAGGCCGGCGGGCATGCCCTCCCCCTCGTGGGCGATATCCGCGACGACGATTTCGTGACCGAGGCCGTGGCGCGGACCGCCGAGCAGTTCGGCCGGATCGACATCGTGGTCAACAACGCGAGTGCGATCGATCTGTCGCGCACCGAGGATCTGCCGATGAAGAAGTACGACCTCATGACGCAGATCAACAGCCGCGGCGCGTTCCTCCTGTCCAAGCTCGCGATTCCGCATCTGCGGCGTTCGCCCAACCCGCACATCCTCACGCTCTCACCGCCGATCCTCACCGACCCGAAGTGGTTCGGTCAGTACACGGGCTACACGATCGCCAAGTACGGCATGAGCCTCGTGACCCTCGGGTTGGCGGAGGAACTGCGCGCCGACGGGATCGCCGCCAACTCGCTGTGGCCGCGCACGGCGATCGACACGGCAGCGGTGCGCAATGTGGTCGGACCGGGCCTGCAGACCTCGTCGCGCACGCCGCAGATCATGGCTGACGCCGCCCACGCCATCCTCACCAAGCCGGCACGCGAGGTGACCGGACAGTTCTTCATCGACGACGACGTGCTCGAGGCCGAGGGGGTGACCGACTTCTCCGGCTATCTCAACGGTGGGCGCGAGGAAGACCTCGTGCTCGATTTCTGGGTCGAGCCGAAGGGGATCGTCGGCGCCGACCCGAGCAAGCGGATCTAGCGGCACGGGCCGGCCGGCCGCGCAGGCCCGGGTGGCGCTCCCCTTCCCCGCGAGTGGCGCAAAGTGGTGACCGAGTGGCGCAAAGGTGGGCCGATTCGCCGGGAATCGCCCCCACTTTGCGCCACTCGCGGTCGGGGACGGGAACGTCGTCCGGGCGACGCGGGCGACGGGGCGACCGCCCGGGTCAGGAGCGGAGGCCGGCTTGGACGGGGGTGCCGAGCTCGACCGTCCGCGAGACGGTGCAGAGCCGATCATGCGAACGGTCGATCGCCACCTCCAGCCGGTCCTCGGCCTGACGGCCCGCCTCGTCGTTCGGGAACGTCACGTCGAACCCGACGACGATGTCCTCGAGCCGGTTGCCGTCGTCATCGGACTTCTTGACGCCCGAGACGACGATGTCGAACCGCTGCGGCTCGGACCGCTTGGTCGTGAGGTAGTCGACGTCGATCGCGGTGCACCCCGCGATCGCGGCGAGCAACAGTTCGACGGGGGTGAAATTGGTGTCGTCACCTTCGCCGATCTCCAGAAAACCGCCCCGGGGGTTCGTCACGCGGTAGCGGGCGCGCTCGATCCGGGTCAGGTCGATCGTCCGCACGTTCTCGTCACTCATGCCCAGATCGTGCCACGATGAGCAGGTGCCCGCTGGAAGCCTGCTGACGGTGGTGATCGCATTCGCCACCAACCTTGCGGTCGCTGTGGCGAAGACGATCGCCGCCGCCGTGACCGGCTCCGCCTCGATGGTCGCCGAGGCGACGCACTCCTGGGCGGACACCGGCAACGAGGTCTTCCTCCTCATCGCCGAGCGCCGCGGCTCGCGCAAGCGGGACAAGCGCCATCCCTTGGGCTACGGCAGAGAGACCTACATCTGGTCGATGTTCGCCGCGTTCGGACTGTTCACCGTCGGCTCCGTCGTCTCCATCATGCACGGCATCCAGGAGCTGCAGACACCGTCGCAGGATGCCGACTACCTGGTCGCCTACATCGTGCTCGCGGTGGCGTTCGTGCTCGAGGGCTTCTCGTTCCTGCAGTCGCTGCGCCAGGCGACCCGCGGAGGACAGCGCCTGAAGCTGCGGACCCTCGCGTACGTCAGCCGCACGTCCAACCCCACCCTCCGCGCCGTGTTCGCCGAGGATTCCACCGCGCTGCTGGGGCTGATCCTCGCAGCGGCCGCGCTCGCGCTGCACCAGATCACCGGCAACGCGGCGTGGGACGCGATCGGTTCGATCGCCGTCGGCATGCTGCTCGGCGGCGTGGCGGTCTTCCTCATCGTCCGCAACATCGAGTACCTGCGCGGGCGGCAGGTCCCGGACAGCACCCGCGCCGAGGTCCTGCGCAAGCTGCTGGAGCGGCCCGCGGTCGAGCGGGTGACGTACCTGCACATCGAGTTCGTCGGGCCGTCCCAGCTGTTCCTCGTCGCCGCGGTCGACATCGTCGGCGACCGCCCCGAACATCAGGTGGCGCAGCAGCTTCGCGCGCTCGAGGCAGAGATCGAACGGCACGAGAACGTCACCGAGGCGGTGCTCACGCTGTCCACCGCCGATGAGCGCAGCCTCGTTCCCTGAACCAGACTGGCTGCATGACCCGCAGCCTGGTCACCGGTGCCACCGGTTACGTCGGCGGGCGCCTCGTGCCCGCTCTCCTCGACGCCGGCCACGACGTCCGGGTGCTGGTCCGCGACCCGCGCAAGGCTCGTGGGCACGCCTGGGCCGACCGGGTGGAGATCGTGCAGGGCGACGCCACCGCTCCGGCCGATGTCGCCCGAGCGCTGGAGGGCGTCGACGTCCTCTATTACCTCCTGCACTCGATCGGCAGCGGACGCGGTTTCGGCGCCACCGAACTCGAGATCGCCCGGTCCTTCGCGGACGCGGCCCGAACGGCGGGCGCGCGGCGGATCGTCTACCTGAGCGGGATGGTGCCGCGCGACGAGGAGTTGTCGGAGCATCTGCGCTCGCGATCGGCCGTCGCGCAGACGTTGCTGGATTCCGGCGTCCCGACCGCCGTCCTCCAGGCCGGTGTGGTCATCGGGTCGGGGTCGGCGAGCTTCGAGATGCTGCGGTACCTGACCGAACGGCTCCCCGTCATGGTGACGCCACGGTGGGTGCACACCCGCATCCAGCCGATCGCCATCCGCGACGTGCTCCGCTACCTGCAGCTGGCCGCCGATCTCCCCGCGGACGTCAACCGGCGCTTCGACATCGGGGGCCCGGACGTCCTGACCTACTTCGCGATGATGCAGCGCTATGCCGCGGTCGCCGGGCTGCCCCGACGCCGGGTCCTTCCGGTGCCCGTGCTGTCGCCGTGGTGGTCGAGCCATTGGGTCGGCCTCGTGACACCGGTGCCGGCGTCCCTGGCCCGGCCGCTCGTGGAGAGCCTGCGCAACACGGTCGTGGCGAGCGAGCACGACATCGCCGCGTTCATCCCGGACCCGCCCGACGGGCTGACGGGGTTCGACCGCGCGGTCGAGTTGGCGCTGACGAAGATCCGTGAGCTCGACGTCCCGACCCGGTGGAGCTCCGCGGCCACCGCGGGCGCGCCCAGTGAACCGCTCCCGTCCGACCCTGAGTGGGCCGGTGGGTCGCTGTACACCGACGAGCGCAGCCGCGAGGTCGACGCCTCACCCGAACGTCTCTGGGAGGTCATCGAAGGGATCGGCGGCGAGAACGGTTGGTACTCCTGGCCCTTCGCCTGGCGGGTACGCGGGCTGCTCGACCGCCTCGTCGGCGGCCCGGGATTGCGCCGGGGCCGCCGGGATCGGCAGAACCTCGCCGTCGGCGACGTTTTGGACTTCTGGCGGGTCGAGGAGACCGACGACCGGACGTATCTGCGGCTGCGCGCCGAGATGCGACTGCCGGGCCTGGCCTGGCTGGAACTTCGCGTCGGCTCGGACGAAGGAGGATCGACGACCTTCCATCAGCGGGCGCTGTTCCACCCGCGGGGTCTGCTGGGGCAGCTGTACTGGTGGTCGGTGTGGCCGTTCCACGGCATCGTGTTCGGCAGCATGCAGCGCAACATCGCGCGGGCCGCCGAGGACCGCCGCGACGTCAGAGCAGCGTGATGCGGTAGGAGAACTGCAGTCGCTCGCCGACCGGCACGATCGCGTTGCCGGGCTTGTCGAGGAAGTCGCCGGCGAAGTCCTGCGGCGCGGGAAGTCCGCGCCACGCCTCGATGCAGACGAAGCCGGCGCCCGGCTTGGTCCACAGCGTCACCCCCGTGAAGCCTTCCCATTCGATCCGCACGCCGCGACCGGTCGAAGCCAGGTACGCCAGGCCCTTGCTGACGACGCTCGGCATGATGACGGCGCCGTCCTCGAAGATCGCGTCGGTCAGTCCGATACGGCGATCCTCTCCGACGAGCGAGGGGTACTCCTCGTCGGTGAGCAGGTTCTCGACGACACGGCGGTACGGGCCGTGCTCGGGCTCATCGAACCGCAGCTCGTGCAGGGTGCGACGGGCGTCGGGCTCCAGCGGCCACGCGAACGCCGGGTGGAAGCCCAGCGAGAACGGCATCGGGACGTCGCCCCGGTTCTCGACGTCGTAGGTGATCGACACGGAGAGGTCGTGGGCTTCGTACGTGACGGCGAGGGCGAAGTCGTACGGAAAACGCTCCCGGGTCTCGTCGTCGGCCGCGAGGACGAAGCTGGCACGGGACTCCTCCACGTCGACGACATCGAACGCACGGTTGCGCGCGAAGCCGTGCTGCGACATCGGGTACTTCTGTCCGCGCACGGTGATCGTGTCATCGGGGACACGACAGATGATCGGGAACAGCACGGTGGCGCGACGCGGCCACTCTGGCCCGGCCTGCCACAGGTACTCATGACCGTCGCCGTCGCGCAGCGACTGAGGCTCAGCTCCTTGGGGCGACACGGCGAGCGAGACATGCTCACCGCGCACGACGATGTGCTCCGCATCCATGCCTCGACCGTAGGCCTTCCCGGAGCTCTCGGCATCGCCGAGCGACGGTCGGTGACCAGCGTCACGGTATCCGGCGGTTGAGCGGTGGCTCGCGCCGCGGTCGTGGCAGCATCGTGATGAAACGGAGCCCGCGGTTCGGCTCTTTCGTCTGGAAGGGGCGGACATGACCACCACTCGTCGTGCGCGTCAGCGATGGTCGGCCGGCGGCGCGGCGATCCTCACCGTCGTGCTCCTCGCCGCGGGATGCGGCGCCTTCGAACCGAGCCCCTCGCCTGAGGAGGAGCGGACTGCCGCCGCCGAGGCAGCGACGCGAGCCTACAAGCGTTACTGGGGCGTGCTGATCCAGGCTCAGAACAGTGGCGATCTGCCCGAGGACGCGTTCGACGGCATCGCCGCCGGTTCGCATGTGGAGTACTTCGCGCAGCGCATCAGCGACTACCGAACGCAGGCCATCGTGCGCGAGGGAGAGCCCGAGCTGACGGCGTACGAGGTCGACCTCGTCTCCGAGACCCAAGCAGTCGTCACAGCCTGCTTGGACGAGCGAGCCTGGATGTTCCGCGCAGGCGACCGGCTCTTCGAGCCCCCTCAGCCCAGTCCGAGACCGGTCGGCGCCAAGGTCATGCGTCGAGGCGGTCCCTGGATGGTCATCGACACCCTCCCCTCACCCGAGATCGACAAGGAGTGCTGACGGCCGCTCGGGCACGGCTCCCGAGCGCGTGCGGCTCGCGGTGCCCGTACCGTGGGCGTATGGAGTTCCGATACCTCGGCAACAGCGGACTGAAGATCAGCGCGATCATCTACGGCAACTGGTTGACCCACGGCTCCCAGGTCGAGAACGACGTGGCCAAGGCGTGCGTCCGAGCGGCACTCGACGCCGGCATCACCAGCTTCGACACCGCGGACGTCTACGCCAACGGGGCCGCGGAGTCGGTCCTCGGCGAGGCGCTGGCGCAGGAACGGCGCTCCTCGCTCGAGATCTTCACCAAGGTCTACTGGCCGACCGGGCCGGGTGGGCCCAACGACACCGGGCTCTCGCGCAAGCACATCATGGAGTCGATCGACGCATCCCTGACCCGGCTGCGGACCGACTACGTCGACCTCTACCAGGCGCACCGCTACGACTACGAGACGCCGCTGGAGGAGACGATGCAGGCCTTCGCCGACGTCGTCCGCCAGGGCAAGGCGCTCTACATCGGCGTGAGCGAGTGGACCGCCGACCAGATCCGCGCGGGCCACGCCCTCGCGCAGGAGCTCGGCATCCAGCTCATCTCGAACCAGCCGCAGTACTCCATGCTGTGGCGGGTGATCGAAGAGCAGGTCGTGCCCACCTCCCGCGATCTCGGCGTCTCGCAGATCGTGTGGTCGCCCATCGCGCAGGGCGTGCTCACCGGCAAGTACGCGCCCGGCGGCGAACTCCCGCAGGGATCGCGCGCGACCGACGAGAAGGGCGGCGCCGACATGATCCAGCGGTTCATGAACGACGAGACGCTGCGCGCCGTGCAGGAGCTCAAGCCGATCGCCGAACAGCAGGGCATGACGATGGCGCAACTCGCGATCGCCTGGGTGCTCAGCAACGACAACGTCGCCGGCGCGATCATCGGCGCCTCCCGTCCCGAGCAGGTCGTCTCCAACGTCGAGGCGGCCGGCCGCACCCTGGAACCGGAGGTGCTGGAGGCCATCGACGACGTCCTCGGCGACCTTCCCGAGACCGATCCCGCCAAGACGACGTCGCCTCCGTCGCGGGTAGTGTGAGGGCATGAAGCCCTGGGTCGATCTGTACGACGTTCCCGGGGAGGTGGAGATCCCGGACGAGCCCGTGTTCGCCGCGATGGACCGCGCCGTCGAGCGCTGGCCCGAGCGGGTGGCCGTCGATTTCCTGGGTGCCGCCACCACCTACGCGGAACTCGGCGAGCGCATCGCCCGCGGCGCCGCCGCACTGCGGGAGCTGGGCGTCGGACCAGGTGACCGGGTGTCGATCGCCGTCCCCAACTCGACGTCGCACGTGGTCGCGTTCTACGCCGTGGTGAGTCTCGGGGCGATCGCCGTCGAGCACAATCCGACGTACACCGAGGCCGAGCTGCACCATCAGTTGACGGTCAGCGGTTCCACCGTCGTCATGGCCTGGCAGCACATCGCCGAACGCGTGGTGGCCGCAGCTCGCGGCACCGACGTGCGGGAGGTCGTGTGTGTCGACATCGCCAAGGATCTGCCGCTACGGTCACGGCTCGCCCTCAAACTCCCCCTCCCGCCCGCCCGGCGGATGCGCGCCAAGCTCACCGCGCCCCGGCCCGCGGGAACCCTGGACTGGCACGACCTCGCCGAGTCCGCGGGGCGCATCTCGGAGCGTCCCGCGGTCGCGGCGACCGATCCGGCGCTGTTCCTCTATACCGGCGGCACGACGGGGACGCCCAAGGCCGCGATCCTCACGCATCGCAACCTCGTCGCCAACGTGCGGCAGGGGGCGGCGTGGGCGAGTTTCACCGAGGGCACCGAGACGGTCTACGGAGCGTTGCCGTTCTTCCACGCGTTCGGGCTGACGTTCTGCCTCACGCTCCCGGCGCACATCGGCGCGACGGTCGTCGCGTTCCCGCAATTCGACACCGCGATGGTGATGGACGCGTTGAAGCGGCGGCCGGCGACGTTCCTGCCCGGAGTCGCGCCGATGTTCTCCCGGTTGCTGGACCAGGCCGACGCCGACGGCGCGACGGACCGCCTGCGCTCGATCCGACTCGGCTTCGCCGGTGCCATGCCGATCTCCACCGAGGTCGTCGACCGGTGGGAGGCGGCCACCGGGGGCCTGCTCATCGAGGGGTACGGCATGACCGAGTGCTCACCCATCGCGCTCGGCAACCCCGTGTCCTCACTTCGCCGTCCCGGCACGCTCGGTCTGCCGTTCCCCAACACCGAGATCAAGGTCGACGGCGAGGACGGCCACGGCGAACTGCTGATCCGCGGCCCGCAGGTGTTCGCCGGGTACTGGCAGCTCCCCGAGGAGACCGCCGCCCAGTTGCAGCCGGACGGCTGGTTGCGCACCGGCGACATCGTCGACCTCGGCGAGGACCACTGGGTCACGCTCGCCGACCGCATCAAGGAGCTCATCCTCGTCGGCGGTTTCAACGTCTACCCCTCGCAGGTCGAGGACGTGCTGCGCGGGATGAGCGCGATCGAGGACGTCGCGGTCGTCGGGCTGCCGAACGGGTCGGACGAGCTCGTCGCCGCGGCCGTCGTCGTGCGCGAGGGACACACGCCGCCGGACCTCGACGCGGTGCGCGCCCATGCCGAGCAGACGCTCCCCCGGTACGCCCTGCCGCGGCACATCGTGGTCGTGGAGGAGTTGCCGCGTTCGCAGCTCGGCAAGGTCATGCGCCGCCTCGTGCGCGACGAGCTCCTCGGCTGAGGGCGCTCCCCTGACGAGAACGGCCCCGGTGCTGCTGCACCGGGGCCGTCGTCGTTGCTGCGTCAGGCGAAGTTCTCGCCCTTGGCCGCCTTGTCGAGCAGCATCTTCGGCGGAGCGAAACGCTCGCCGTACTTCTGCGCCAGCTCCTGCGCGCGCTCCGTGAACGCCTGGATGCCGATGCGTCCGTCGGCGGCCTCGTAGCCGTTGACGTACTGCAGCGCACCGCCGTGCAGGGGCGGGAAGCCGATGCCGAAGATCGAGCCGATGTTGGCGTCGGGGACGGTGCGCAGGACGCCCTCCTCGAGGCAGCGGATCGTCTCGATGCTCATGATGAACGTCAGACGCTCCTGGATGTCCTCGAGCGGAACGTCGACCCCCTCCTTGACGAAGTGGTCCCACAGGCCGGGCCAGAGGTACTTCTTGCCGTCCTCGGGGTACTCGTAGAAGCCGGCACCGGCGGCCTTGCCCTTGCGACCGAGGTCGACGAGCTTGTTGATGACGTCCATCGCGGGGCTGTCGGGGAACGCCTTGCCCTCGTCCTCAGCCGCCTTCTTGGCCTCGGCGTTGATCTTCTGCGGCAGCGTCAGCGACACCTCGTCGATCATCGCGAGCGGCTGACCCGGGAAGCCGGCGAGCGACGCGGCGCGCTCGATGCGGACCGGGTTGACGCCCTCGCCCAACAGCTGAGCGCCCTCCATCACGAGGGTCCCGAACACCCGCGAGGTGAAGAAGCCGCGGCTGTCGTTGACGACGATCGGCGTCTTCTTGATCTGCTTGGTGTAGTCGATCGCGCGGGCGATGGCCTCGTCGGAGGTCTTCTCACCGACGATGATCTCCACGAGCTGCATCTTGTCCACCGGGCTGAAGAAGTGGATGCCGATGAAGTCCTCGGGCCGCTTGACGCCCTGGGCGAGCAGCGTGATCGGCAGCGTCGAGGTGTTCGAGCCGAGCAGCGCGTCGGGCTTGACGATCGACTCCAGTTCACCGAACACCGAGTGCTTGAGCTCGACCGACTCGAAGACCGCCTCCACGACGAAGTCGCAGCCCTCGAGGTCGGCGTAATCGGCGGTGGGGGTGATGCGGGCGAGGATCTCGTCGCGCTTCGCCTCGTCCATGCGACCGCGCTGGACCTGCTTGTCGAGCAGCTTGCGGCTGTAGTCCTTGCCCTTCTCGGCCGCCTCGAGCGAGACGTCCTTGAGCACGACCTCGATGCCCACCTTGGCCGAGACGTAGGCGATACCCGCGCCCATCATGCCGGCGCCGAGGATGGCGAGCTTGGCGGCCCTCGTATTCTCGATGCCCTCGGGACGGGACTTGCCGGCGTTGATCGCGCCGAGATCGAAGAAGAACGCCTGGGTCATGTTCTTGAACTGCTGCCCGATGAGCAGGCTGACGAGGTAGCGCGACTCGATCCGGCTCGCGGTCTCGAAGTCGACCTGCGACCCTTCGACGGCGGCGCTCATGATCGCCTTCTGCGCCTTGTAGTCCGCGCCCTTGAGCTGCTTGCGCAGGTTGGCCGGGAAGCTCGGGAGGAAGGCCGCGAACTTGGGGTTGCTCGGCGTGCCACCGGGGATCTTGTAGCCCTGGCGGTCCCACGGCTGCGTCGCCGCCTCGGGGTTGTCGGCGTTCGCCTCGATCCAGCGCTTGGCCGCGTCGAGCAGCTCGTCGGCCGGGACGATCTCGTCGATGAGGCCGGTGCTGAGCGCCTTGGCCGGCTTCATGCGCTGCCCCTGGAGCAGCACCTTCATGAGCGCGTCCTGGATGCCGAACAGACGCACGGTGCGGGTCACGCCGCCGCCGCCGGGCAGCAGACCGAGGGTCGACTCGGGGAGGCCGATCTCGTAGTTGCCCTCCGCCGCGATGCGGTGGTGCGTGGCCAGCGCGATCTCGAGCCCGCCGCCCAGCGCGGCGCCGTTGATCGCTGCGACCACCGGCTTGCCGAGGGTCTCGAGCTTGCGCAGCGTCGCCTTGATGGACTCGACGTTCTCGAAGAGCATCTGCGCGTCGTCGGGCTTCGCCTGCGTCATGAGCTTGAGGTCGCCGCCGGCGAAGAAGGTCTGCTTCGCGCTCGTGACGATGACGCCACGGACGTTCTCGATCTCACCGGCGAGACGGTCGACCGCGGCCTCCATCGAGGCGCGGTAGGTCTCGTTCATGGTGTTGGCGTTCTGGTTCGGGTCGTCGATCGTGAGGGTGACGATCCCGTCGGCCACGTCGTAGCGGACCGCGTCGTTGTTGGTCATACGTTCTCTCCTGAAGAATCTCGGTCCGGCTCAGATGCGCTCGACGATGGTGGCGATGCCCATGCCCCCGCCGATGCACAGCGTGGCCATGCCGTAGCGCTTCTGGCGGCGGTGCAGCTCGTCGACGAGCGTGCCGAGGATCATGGCGCCGGTGGCGCCGAGCGGGTGGCCCATGGCGATGGCGCCGCCGTTGACGTTGGTCTGCTCGTGCGGGTAGTCGCCGAGGTCGCGCATGAGCTTCATGGCGACGGCGGCGAACGCCTCGTTGATCTCCACGAGGTCGATGTCCTCGATCGTGAGGCCGGCCTTCTTCAGCGCCTTGTGGCAGGCGGGGCCAGGACCGGTGAGCATGATGGTGGGCTCGGAACCGACGACGGCGGTCGACACGATCCGGGCGCGCGGCGTGAGCCCGTGGCGCTCGCCGGCGGCCTCGTTGCCGATCGCGACGAGCGCGGCGCCGTCGACGATGCCCGAGCTGTTCCCCGCGTGGTGGACGTGGTTGATCCGCTCGACGTCGGTGTACTTCTGCAGCGCGACGGCGTCGAAACCACCGCGGTCGCCGATGTCGGCGAACGAGGGCTTCAGGCTGGACAGCGACTCGACGGTGGTGCCCTCGCGGACGAACTCGTCGTGGTCGAGGACGGTGAGGCCGCTCTGGTCCTTCACCGGGATGATGGAGCCACCGAAGTAGCCGTTGGCGATGGCCTTGGCGGCGCGGGCCTGCGACTCGGCGGCGAAGGTGTCGACCTCCTCGCGGCTGTACCCCTCGATCGTGGCGATGAGGTCAGCACCGATGCCCTGGGGCACGAAGTCGGTCGCGAGCGCGGTGGCGGGGTCCATGGCCCAGGCGCCGCCGTCGGATGCCATCGGCACGCGGCTCATCGACTCGACGCCGCCGGCGAGGATGAGGTCCTCCCAGCCGGACTTGACTCGCGCGGCGGCCTGGTTGACGGCCTCGAGGCCCGAGGCGCAGAAGCGGTTGAGCTGCACGCCCGCCGTCTCCTGCGCGAAACCGGCCTTGAGGACGGCCGTGCGGGCGATGTCGGCGCCCTGGTCGCCGACGGGCGAGACCACGCCGAGCACGACGTCGTCGACAGCGGTCGGGTCGAGCGAGGGGTGGCGGGTCTTGATCTCATCGAGGAGCCCGGTGACGAGATCGATGGGCTTGATCTCGTGGAGGGACCCGTTCTTCTTGCCGCGCCCGCGCGGGGTGCGGATGGCGTCGTAGACGAAAGCTTCGGTCATGACCGTCCTCGTTCGTGGGTAGAGACACTGGCGCCGCCGAGGGGGCGTGCGCCGCTGCTCCCGATTGTGACACCATTACTGTCAAAGTGGTAGCGCCGGGGTGAAAGAAGAGGGACGCAGGGATGTCGAACGGGGATCTCGCCGAGAATCTGAGCGTGGAGCAGCTGGCGTCGCGCGTCGGCATGACGGTGCGGACGGTGCGTTTCTACGCCGGACGCGGGCTCATCCCCGCCCCACGACGCGAGGGCCGGCACGTCTTCTACGGCCCCGACCACATCGCCCGGCTCGAGCTGGTGCGCGAGCTGCAGGCGCACGGGTTCACGCTGGCTGCGATCGAGGGCTATCTGGAGAAGATCCCCGAGGACGCGTCGCCCGCTCAGGTGGCGCTGCACCGCACGTTGCTGGCGCCGTGGATGCCTGAGCTTCCCGAGACACTCACCCGAGCACAGCTGGTCAAGCGCGCCGGGCGCGAACTCAGCGACGACGACCTCGACCTGCTCGTGGCGCTGGGCATCGTCGAACCGACGCCGACCGAAGACGTCTTCAGCGTCGCGTCGGCGCACCTCGGCGTCGGCGTAGGGCTGCTGGAGATCGGCATGCCGCTGGAGGCCGCGCACGAGGCGCGGCGCATCTTCACCGACCACGGCCAGCAGATCGCGCACGACCTCACCGAGCTCTTCCGCACGTCGGTCTGGCCGAAGATGAAGGAGTCGGGACAGACCGAAGGCGCGACGGCGATCATCGAACGGTTCAAACCGCTGACGATCGCCGCCCTCGTGACCGCGTACGAGCAGGCCGTCGACGAGATGAAGCGCGAGACCATCCGCCGCCGCCGCTGACCCCCTCCCCGAATTTTGTGACGCTTGCGCCCGTTTTCGCCGCGCGAACGGGCGATCGCGTCACAAAATTCGGGGATGGCGGGGTCAGTTGAACAGCGCGCTCGGGTCGAGGGCGGACGTCGCGGACGGGTCGAGTCGCTCGGCGATGGCCTGCAGTAGCAGCGCCGCGGCGACGGCGCCGGGGTCGGGGAAGCCGAGGACGCGGTCGGCCAGATAGCTCGCGCGGCCGCGGCGCGCCCGCAGCTGGCTGGTCGCACGTGCCCCCTCGACGGCAGAGCGCACGGCCTCGGCGTCGAGGGCGTCGCGGGCGGCCGCGGGCGCCAGCGCGTCGATCATCGTCCGGTCGCCCGGCTGGGCACCACCGACGCGCTGGAGCGCTTCGAGCCCAGCGCGAAGTCCGTGGGCGAGCCGTTCGGCCGATGCTTCGTCCTCGGCGGCACGCGCGAGTTCGGCGAGGACGAGCCCGAACAGCGGCCCGCTCGAGCCTCCGACCTCATCGAGATACGCGTCGGCGAGGGACCGCAGTTCCTGCGCGAGACCGTCGCCGCCACGAGCCGCCGCACGCCGCGTGCCGTCGGCCATGTTCGTCCCCATGTCGCCGTCACCGCTGCGCTGGTCGAGATCGTTGAGACGAGACCGGTAGTCGGCGAAGCGCCGGGCGACCTCGTCGAGCCACTCCGATGACGGGCCGGCGGTCGGCGCCTCCGAAGCGGGCTCGGCCGGCGCGATGTCGCGCATCGCCGACGGCGTCGGAAGCCCCGGCGTCGCGTGATGGGCGAACCAGAAGCCGAGCCACCGCTCCTCGTGCACAGCCGTGAGCGTGATGGAGAAACCGCGCATGTCGAGCGCGGAGACATATGTCCCGTAGTGGATGCTCGCCACCGGCGCGGAGGCCGCGCGCATCGATCCGGCCGCGCTCGCCGCGACGTGGGCCAGCTCCAGATTGCTGACACCGCCGAGACCGTTGACGAAGACGAGATAACCGTGGTCGGCCGGACCCACGGCGTCGAGGAGCTCGCCGATCATCCGCTCGACGAGCTTCTCGACCCCCGGATCGGCGATCGACTCGGCAGCGGATTCGCCGTGGATGCCCACGCCGTACTCCAGCTCGCCCACCTTCACCTCGAACGCGTCACCGCCCGACGGGGCGGTGTGCGCTGCCCGGGCCACCGAGAGAGACCGCGACCGCGCAACGACCTCCGTGCCCAACTCGAGCAGTTCGTGCAGTGCCAGCCCCTCGTCCGCGGCCGCGCCGAGGATCTTCTCCACCACGACGGTCGCGCCCGTGCCCCGTCGGCCGACCTCGGCGTCGTCGCTGCCGAGGTCGTCGTCGATGATCAGAGTCGCGACGTCGCGGCCGTTCGCCTTGAGCCGCTCCTCGGCGATGGCGAAGTTGATGACGTCGCCGGTGTAGTTCTTCACCAGCAGCAGCACCGGATCACCCGGCGACGTCGCCCGCTCCACCGCGGCGACGATCTGCCCGTTGTGCGGCGAGGTGAAGACCTCCCCGGGGATCGCGACGTCGAGACCGCCGTGCCCGAGGAATCCCGCGTGCATCGGCTCGTGTCCAGCCCCTCCACCGCTGACGAGGACCACGCGGCGGTACGGCGACCGTCGGCGGGTCCACGCGTAGACCGGCTCGCGATTGACCGAGATCGCCCCGCCGGAGGACATGGCGAGGGCCTCGAGCGTCACGAGGTGCGGAGCAGCGGGGCTGGAGAAGGGGCTGGACACGAGACGTCTCCTTGTCGTGGATCAGGGAAGGAAGCGGGCGGGCGGCGCGATACCGAAGGCATCGGCGAGCTGACGCAGTTGAGCGTCGTCGATGGCGTGATGCTCCGGACCGCGCGACAGCAGCCATGTCGCCGCTGCCTTGTCCACGCTCTCGACGACCCCCATCGCCGCCTGGATGGAGGGGCCGCATGCGAGCACGCCGTGATACGCCCACACGACAATGCTCGCCTCCCTCAGCTTCTTCGACGACTCGGCGCCGATGAGGTCGGTGCCGCACACCATCCACGGGAGCAGACCGACCCCGTCGGGGATCGCGAGGATCGACTCGGAGTTGGTCGCCCACAGAGTGCGGGTGAACTCGACCTCGTCGAGCGGGTGCACGTGCGTCATCGCCACCAGTTGCGTGGGGTGACAGTGCAGGACCACCCGGTTGTCGGGGTCGACGGTCACCCGCTCCTCGTGCCCGCGCAAGTGCGCCGGCAGCTCACTGGTCGGACGACGTTCCCCGCGGTACCCCCAGACGATGTCGTAGGACGCTCCGTCCTCGGCGAGCGTGACGACGCCGATGTGCTGCTCGGGGTCCTTGACCAGCAGCCGGAAGGGGCTGCCCGCCGCAGTGACGAGAAACGATGCGCCGCCCAGGCCGGTGACCGGCCGCTCGAGCTGCACGGTCCGCGCCGGCTGATCGCTGTGGAAGCGGTCCCGCTCCTCATCGGTCAGCCGGTAGCTGAGGTTGCCCGCATGGTTCTCCGCCCACCCGAGCCGGTAGAGATCGGAGCAGACGTCGATCACCGGGTCGAGGATCTCGGAGACGTCGCGGTTCGCCATTCAGTTGCCCTTTCGGTTGCGGTCGACGTCGACCCCGACGAGGTCGAGCCTGCGAGTGAGGAGCATCGCCAGCACCAGGGCGCACAGTCCCAGTGCGAGGTTCCAGCTCACGATGCTGATGACGAGGAACACCGCGCTCAGCGCCACGCCGGCGAGGAATAGGACCTTGGTCATCCGGTCAACTGCGCGGGGCTGCATGCTGTCCCTCCAGTTCGGCCTTGATCGCCAGGTCGTCGCGCTTGATGCCGCGGAAGTAGTAGACGGCGAGCGCGATCGTCACGAGCGCGAGGATGATGCCCACGACACTGCCCTGGACCGCCTCGGTGGCGATGTAGCGCAGTTCGGAGATGTCCATGCCGAACCAGGCGAGCTGCTGACCCTCGGGTGTCTCGACGCCGCCGCTGCTGCTGGCGAGCGAGGTGAAGTACGGGGCGAAGTACGTCGCCACGTACAGCTGCATCGGGATGCCGATGATCGTGCCGATCGCCATCTTCACGAAATTGCCCATCGTGAAGAAGAAGAGCGGGACGACGAGGCAGATGTTCATCAGACCGCCGAACGGCAGCACGATGTTGCCCGGCAGGATGAGCGCGTACAGCAGCAGGACCGGGATGGTCATGATCATGAGGAGCCAGTGCTCCGAACGCCCGGCCATGACCGGCCAGTCCAGGCCGATCGTGAACTCGCGGTCGGCGAACCGCTTCTTCGTGAAGTTCGTGGCCGCTTCGCTCACTGGCGTGAGCGCCGTCGTGAACAGCTTGGCGACGAGCGGGAAGAGCGTCAGCGCAGCCGCGGCCTGGATGCCCAGGGTCAGCGTCGCGCTGAAGTCGTACCCGCCCAGAGCGCCGATCGCGCAGCCGATGAGGAAGCCCATGACGTGGTTCTCACCGAACACGCCGATCTTCTCGCGCAGCTTCTGAGCGTCGATGTTCCAGGTGGACGGGAGCACCCGGTCCATGATCTTCACGAACGGGTAGAGCCAGATTCCGGTGAGGAACATCGGGTGCGGCATGGAGACGCCCGGAATCCCGGTGAGCTTCTGCAGCCGGTAGCGGGTGACGTCGGCGTTCTTGAGCTCGGCGACGGCCTGGAGCGTCGCCACCGCGAAGCCCAGCCACACCAGGTCCGAGACGTAGGTGACGAGGAACGCCGTGAGGACCTTGTTGCCGACGTTCCACATGTCCACGTTGAGGCAGGTGGTCCAGCGCATCGCGAGCATCACGAGGTTGACGACGATCTGGATCGGGAACATCAGGAAGGCGAATTGCCATCCCCACGCCAGCCCGAGCGCGGGCGGCCAGCCCATGTCGAGCGCGCTCAGACTCACGCCGGTGTTCTCCACGAAGGCCTGCGACGCGGTGCCGACGTTGTTGAGCATGAAGTCCACGACGAGCGAGATGCCGGCCAGCGCCACACCCAGGGTGAGGCCGGCCGAGATCGCCCGGGTGATCTTCATCCGGAACGTGATGCCGATCAGGGTCAGGATGACCGCGAGGAAGACCGGCGCGCCGAGGTCGATGAGACCTTGGAAGACGGTGCGCAGTGCGTCCATGTCCGCCTCCTCAGCCTTCGCCGAGGGCGGTGAGGATCTTGGCGAACTCGTCCTCGGCGCCCATGCCGGTCAGGAAGGGGATCCCGCTGAACGTCGGGATGTCGTACTGGGCCTCGCCGTGCTGGGCGATGGACACGTACACGTCCGCGCTCTTGATGTAGGTCGGGATCGAGTTGATGTTGATGGCCTCGACGCTGACGCTGCCGCGGAGTCCGCGGTCGGCGAGCAGGTTCTCGAGCTTGACGGCGACGGTCTGGGAGGTGGCGATGCCACCCCCGCACGCCACGATGATGGTTTTCATAGGGGGTTTCTCGATTCTCGGGGGATGTCAGCTGATGGTGCGCGCGATGATCGCGAACAGAGCATCGGCGTCGGGGGCCGCCTTGAGGGCCTCCATGGTCTCGGTGTCGGAGAACATGCCGATGAGCGACTGCAGCGTCGTGAGCTGCGAGGTCGCGTCCGCGAGGGCGATCATCACGACGAGTTCGACCTCGACCGTCTGAGCGTTCGCGCCCATCTGGTGGAAGGTGACCGGCTCGGCGAGCCGGGCGACGCTGAGGAAGGACTCATTGACGTGCTCGGGGTCCGTGTGCGGGATCGCCACGGGCATGACGGCGGTGGGAAGTCCGGTCGGGAACTTCTCCTCACGCGCCAGGAGTGCGTCGGCGAAGGTGGGCTCGACCGTGCCGCGAGCGAGCAGCTGATCGGCCATCTCCCTGAGCAGGTCGTCACGCGAGGCCGCTCGGACCCCGACCCGCACGAAGTCGGGATGCAGCAGCGAGGCGACGGTGCTCATACGTCGTACCGGATGACGTTCTTGATGACCTCACCGCGAGCGTGCTCGCGGATCGCGGCCTCGAGATCGTCGAGTTCGTAGGAGTTCTGCACGAAGTCCTCGTGATGGATCGCGCCCATCTTGAGCAGCTCGAACGCCGCACGCACGTGGATCGGCGTCGTGTGGAAGATGCCCTTCGCGGTGATCTGGTCGTAGTGGAAGCGAGTGCAGTCGAGGGTGACCGACGTGCCCTTCTTGGTGCCGCCGAAGAACAGGACCGTGCCACCGGGGCAGACCATGTCGAAGGCGAGCTCCCACACCTGCGGCAGGCCGGTCGCTTCGATCGCGATGTCGACGCCGCGACCGTCCTCGGTGAGCTCCTTGACAGCGGCGACCTGGTCGACGCCGTCGTGGATGGCGATGGTGTGCTGCGCGCCGAGCTTCGTGGCGAGCTGGAGGCGCTTCTCGTTGACGTCCTGCGCGATGACGCGGGCGCCGCGCAGGTGCGCGAGACGGATGAACATCAGACCGATCGGGCCGCAGCCGATCACGACGACCGTGTCGCCGAGTTCGATCGGCACCTGAGCGGTTCCGTAGACGGCGCAGGCGAGCGGCTCCGTCAGCGCCGCCTGCTCGTAGGGCATGTCGTCGGGAAGGCGGAACATCGTCTCGTTGACGATGCGCTCGGGGATGAGCTGGTACTCCGCGTACGCGCCGAGGTTCGAGGGCAGGTCCACGCACATGGAGTGGTTGCCCTTCTTGCAGTAGTAGCACTGGTGGCAGGGGGCGGTGTTGTGCGCAACGACGCGGTCGCCCACGGCGAAGCGCGTCACGCCCTCGCCCACCGCGTGCACGACACCGGCGGCCTCGTGCCCGATCAGGTGAGGCGGGTCGTAGCGGTAGCCGCGCATGAACATCTTGATGTCGGTGCCGCAGGTCAGGGTCACCTTGTTCTGCACTACGACCTCACCCGGACCCGGCGTGGGGATCTCCACGTCCTGGATGCGCACGTCTTCGATGCCGTAGTAAACCGCTTGCTTCATTCGCCTCACCCTGGTGTGATGCGGTGCGCACTGCTGTCCGCCGCTGTGACGCACCTAACAACTTGACTGGACAAGTAAACATGAACGGGCAGAATGAAGTCAATACGGATGCCCGTTTCGTTTTGAATGGAGACATAGCCTCGATGTACGCCGCCGAACGCCACCGCGAGATCGTCGCCGCGGTGCGCCAGCACGACCGCGTGACCGTCCAGGAGCTGGCGGGTCGCCTGTCGGTGACTCCGGAGACGATCCGCCGCGACCTCAGCGAGCTCGAACAGCGCGGCCTGCTGCGGCGGACGCACGGCGGCGCGGTCCGGGTGGAGCGTACGTCCTACGTCTCTCCGGTCACTGACGCAGAACGACAGAACCTCAACGCGGCGGAGAAGACCGCGATCGCGCGCGAGGCGCTTGCGCACGTCGAAGACGACTCGACGATCGCCATCGACGCCGGCACCTCGACGATCAAGCTGGCGGAACTGATCGGACCGGAACGGCGGCTGACGGTCGTCACGTACTCGCTCGTCGTCGCTACGGTGCTGGCCGGACATCCCCATGTGTCCGTCCACCTGCTGGGCGGACGCGTCGTGGCCAACTCCCGTTCGGCCGTCGGGCCGTGGACGGAGGAGCTCGTCGATCGCGTCACACTCGACACGGCGTTCCTCAGCGTCGACGGTGTCAATGTCCGCCACGGCATCACGACGCACAATATCGATGAAGCCTCGATCAAGGCCAAACTCATGAAGGCGGCCCGCTCCACGGTGGTCCTGGCCGATTCGACCAAATTCGGCCGGGAGGAATTCGGACGCATTGCGGCCTTGAGCGAAGTCGACACGATTCTGACGAACGAAGGGGTCGACCTCGACCATGTTCACGACGTCCGCGAAAGCGGAGCGAACGTCACCATCGTTCCGGTGTAGCCGAAGAATTGCTGCACCAACACAGAACACCTATAGTCGAATCGTGGCCAAGAAAACAATTGAGAAGTTCTTCTCCGATATCAGCGGCGAAGAAATCGAAAGCGGAACTCCGACTCTCACTTTCGCCTTTGACGGGACGACGTACGAAATCGACGTCACCGATAAGGAAAAGAGCGAGATCGAGAAGGCCTTCGCCCCGTACATCCGGGCAGGTCGCAAGGCGAGCGGTGCGGGAAACACCCGCCGACGCACTCGTCGTTCGAGCGGTTCGTCGAATTCGGGATCGCAGGCCAAGGAAGTGCGCGCCTGGGCCAAGGAGCAGGGCATTGAGGTGCCGGCTCGTGGGCGAATTCCGGCGGAGGTTCTCGAGAAGTACAACGCCGCCAACTGAACACATGCAGGACGAAGGCCCCAGCTCGTGGAGCTGGGGGCGGTGTCAAGTCGTGGAAGCAACGAGTAGTCGGTTGAAGGCTTCGCGTGGGGTGAGGTACCCGAGGGTGGCGCGGGGGCGGTCGTTCATTTCTTCCGCGATGGCGGTGAGGTGGGGCTGGTGGGTTGTTATCTGGGTGCCTTTGGGGAGGTACTCGCGGACCAGCCCGTTCGTGTTCTCGTTCGTGCCGCGTTCCCAGGGGCTGCGTGGGTGGGCGAAGTAGACGGGCATGTCGGTCGCCACGCTCAACGCGGCGTGCTGGGCCATTTCCGGGCCCTGATCCCAGGTGATGGACCCGCTCATCAACTGCGGAAGACCACGCACATGGTCGATCACGGTATCCACGACGGCTTCACTGGAACGTCCCTCCGGCAGGGGGAGCAGTATCAGGAACCGGGTCTTGCGCTCGACCAGGGTCACCGCAGCACTCTTGCCTGCCGCGCCGATGATCAGGTCACCTTCCCAGTGCCCGGGCACACGCCGGTCATCGACCCCGTCGGGGCGGTCATCGATGGAGACCATGCCCACGATCCGTGCTCCGCCGTTGCAGGTATCGGTGCGGGGCTTGCGGCGCGTGCGCTTGGAACGCAACAAGATCCCCGCCTTGGCGAGCTCTCCCTTGGGGAGGGCGTAAATGTATGGGTAGATCGCTTCGTGAGAGACGGCACGGCCTTCCGCGTCGAGGGAACCAGGCAACACCTCCCGGGTGCGGTCGTCGGCCTCTGCGCGCAACCTGCCCGCGATCTGGTTCGGGGTCCGCGAACGGCGCAAATCCGCACGCACTCGCGCGGCAAGCACCGGATCGGCGGCAACCTTCCGGGCCTGCGGACGCGCCCGCCGCTTCCTGGCTTTCTCGTCCGCGGTCACGATCCGATACCCGCGGGTCTTCGTCGAGTTCCGGCGAATCTCCCGCGAGACCACCGACGGGGCTCGTCCGATCCGCTCGGCGATCTGCCGCACCGTCAACTTCGCCTGGACCCCGGCACCGATCTCGGCACGGTCATGGAACGTCAACACTCGCCGCTGCAACGACGCTATGACACCGCCTGTGCGCGTCGAACAACGCGTTGGCGCGATACGCCTCGACGAGTTCGGAGTCGGTGACCGGGCTCTTCAGCCAGCGGTAGTAGGGCTGGCGGGCGAGTTTGAGCACCCTGCACGTCACCGTCACAGGCACCCTGATCGAGGCGTCCTTGGCGGCCAGTTCACGGACGAGCGGGAACATCATTTTCCCGGCAGATTCGCCTGCGACAGATACGCTGCCGCCCGCCGCAGAACCTCGTTCTCCTGCTCCAGGAGCCGGTTCCGTTTGCGAAGTTCACGCAACTCAGCAGACTCGCTCACGGTCACGCCGGTCTGCCCACCAGCAGCGATACGAGCCTGTCGCAGCCACTTGTCGAGCGTCCCGACATGAATCCCGAAATCCTTCGCGATCTGCGCCAACGGAACATCGGGGTCACGGTTCAGGGCAACCCGCACCACATCCTCGCGGAATTCTCTGGGAAACGGCTTCGGCATGATGACATCCTTCCAGGCCCGCCCCACGGGCAAGCCAGATCAGATGTCACCTACTCGTGCAGCAGTCCCTCGTGCTCGTAACGGCGGATCGGTTCCCCGGTGACCCGGTCGATCGCGGAGAGCCGGTTGATGCGGCAACGCACCAAGACGGCGTGGATGGTCGAGGCGGGCAGACCGAGCTCGCCAGCGATCTGGACCGGTCCGAGACGGCGTCGCCACCTCGCTTTCACGATCTTCTTGACCTGCGGCAGCGGTGTCTTCGTCGGCATCGACCGTGGGCGGCTCGATCGATCCGTCATCCCGGTCGATCCCTCGGCTTGGAACCGGGCAGCCCACTTCCTGGCCGTGACGGGCGAGACCATGAACATCTTCGCCGCGACCGACGGCGGCCAGTGATCCTCGACAATCAGGCGCGCCAACCGAAGACGAGCGCGTGGGGTCAGGGCAGCGTTAGCGTGGGACACGAGGGCCTCCTGGTTCGTGAAGCGGTTGAACTCAACAGCTCCACTTCACAACCGGAGGCCCTCGCTTTTCAGCTCCTCACAGCCGTGTCGCCGAAACAACGTCCCTGGACATCACACCTAGGGCGTGTCTGACTAATGTTTGGTCCAGGCGATGACGGCGTTGAGGACGACGGCCGCACGGTAGGTTCGGGCGTGCTTGTCGTAGCGGGTCGCGAGGCCGCGCCATTGCTTCATGTCGCAGTAGCGGCGCTCGATCACGTTACGGCCGCGGTAGGTCTCGGCGTCGAAGTTCGGTGGCCTGCCGCCAGCAGATCCTCGTCGAAGGCGGTGGCCCTTCTGATCGTCTGGGACCGGGATGACCGCTGTGATCCTGCGGTCTCGCAGGTGTTGGCGGATCGCCCGCGACGAGTAGGCCTTGTCGCCGCGGACCGCATCGGGTCGGGTTCGCGTCCGGCCGCCGGGTTGAGCGATGCGCAGCTGGCCCATCAAGGGCAGGAACATCGGTGAGTCGCCAGCCTGCCCAGCGGTCAGCAGCACGACCAGAGGGAGCCCGTTTCCGTCGACCAGCGAATGCACTTTCGTGCTCAAGCCACCGCGAGAACGGTCGATTGCGTGGTCAGGCGGCTCGAGCAGATTCGTGTAATTCGACCCAGCCCCCTGTGTGGCGGGTGACGTTCGTGGCGTGCTGGTGAGCGCGGGCAATCGTGGAATCGACCGAGACTGCCCAGTCGATCATCCCGGCGGCATCGGCAGCCGCGGTGAGCTCGGCCAGCACCGCGTCCCAGGTTCCGTCATCGGCCATCCGCCGATGCCACGTCCAGACCGTCTGCCACGGCCCGAAAACCTCGGGCAGATCACGCCACGCGATCCCTGTCCGATACCGGTAGATGATCGCCTCGACCATCGTCCGAGCATCGGAGAACGGACGACCCTGACGACCCGTCCGAGCAGGCAACAACCCCTCGATCAACGACCACTGCGCATCACTCAGCACCTGAAATCTCGACACCACACCCACGATCCCCGACACCACCGCGAATCTTTATCAGACACGCCCTAGTCGAATGCGGCCTCAAGTGCAGGAAACTACTCCAGGAGCGTTGCCCGCAGACGGTTGAAGGCACGGGATCGATCCATGACGAGATCAGCTCGTGCCCTCGGCCCGAGCAGCACGCCGCGCCGCGGTCTTACCCGACTCCTTGGTCACGTTCGCCTCATCAGTCTCAGTGGTCACAACGGTCATCTTGATCCTCTCTCAAGACCAACCGCTTACACAGACCATCTGACACGCCCCCGAGTTCATCGGCGTCGTCGGCGGAATCGAGAACATCGAAAGCGCCGACCGTTTGGCAGGCGTCGCCGGCCTCGCGCCCGTCTCACTCGATTCCGGACGCATCAGCGGCAACCATCATCGACCGCACCGTTACGACAGACGACTGCTCCGAGCCTGCGACTTGTCCGCGCAATCGGCCGCACGATACTGCCCACGATCTCGCGCCTACTACGACAAGAAGCGGGCCGAAGGGAAGACTCACAAGCAGGCCGTTCGCGCCCTTGCCCGCCGACGAATCAACGTGATCTGGGCCATGCTCCGCGACAACCAGCCCTACCGCGTCGTCGATCTTACCGCTTGACAGAACGATTGAGATTCTCGTTCGTGCCGCGTTCCTAGGGCGACCGGGGGTACGCGAAGTAGACCGGCATCTCGGTCGCGACGGTCAGCTTGGCGTGGTCGGCCATCTCTGTTCCCTGGTCCCAGGTCAGGGAACCGGCCATCAGCTCCGGCAGCCACGGCGACCTGTTCTACAACTCCGAGATCGTCCGCGACCTCGACGAGTTCAAGAAGCGCTCCGACCTCATCATCACCAACCGGCGCGCCCAGCACCTCGCCGACGTCGCCGAGAAGGTCTACACCCGCGACATCTACGGCAGAGACTGAGGGTGCGGCGAGGGCCGGCCCGCCAGCACTGCGGCGAAGACGTCGTAGCTGGTACGAGCGATCAGGTCGGAGGCTTCCGCACAAAGGGACCTCAAGGACGCGGGCCCGGGTGCGATGCTGAAAGCGGCCGCGACGCCGGCACGGTAGGCCTGCTCGGGTTCCACATCCACCGAACCTGCAATCACCAGGACCGGACGCCCAGCTGCCTGGCGCGCCACTTCGCCCACCACCTTTCCTTGGAGCGACTGGTCGTCAAACCGACCCTCCCCCGTCACCACAAGGTCCGCTCTCGCCGCCGCATCAGAGAACCCGGCAAGCTCCATGACCATCCGGGCACCAGATTCGATCCTCGCCTCGAACACGGCGAAGAGTCCCAGCGGTGTCGCTCCCGCGGCGCCCATACCGGGCAACTGCGGTGTCACCGGCAGCCCGGCGGCGGAGAGCACGTGCCCAAGGCGCTGCAGCCCGCGGTCCAAGGCCTCCACGTCATCTGGCGATGCTCCTTTCTGCGGTCCGAACACATGCGCCGCGCCAGTCGGCCCCCATGCCGGGGAGGTGACGTCGGTCGCCAGACGCCAGCGGACGCGACGCAGGCCTGGAGCAAGGCCGGAGAAGTCCACCGTCGCCAAGTTCTGCAAAGCTCCACCGCCCGGTTGTAGGTCGCGGCCTTGAGAATCAAGGAATCGAGCTCCGAGACTGCGCAGGATGCCGGTTCCCCCGTCGGTCGTTGCCGACCCGCCGAGGCACAGGACGACTTCCTCGACACCGTGGTCGAGCGCGTCCCGGATCAGCACCCCGGTGCCCTCAGTGCTGGCAGAGAGGGCAGCAGCGGGCAGATCAGCAATGCCGGGAAGGCCGCTGGCGGCAGCGATTTCCACCACGGCAGAGCGGTGGTCCTTCGACAGGGCATACGATGCCCGGACGGGGCGTCCGAGGGCGTCGGCGGTCGACACCGTCCGCAGGTCGTGACCTCGCGCCGCCACGATGACGTCGACACTGCCCTCTCCGCCGTCAGCCAACGGCATCCGCGTCAGCTCGAACCGGGGGCCCAGTCGGTCCAAGCCGGCCGACATCGCCTCGCAGACACCACGGGCAGACAGGCTGCCCTTGAACGAATCGGGCGCGAGAAGCACGTGAAGCGGAGGCGAGGAATCGATCACCGCCACCGTTCAGTCGACCTGCGACCAGAAGCTGCGCAGGACCTTCTCCACCTCGCCAGGCAGATCGATGTTCGGAGAATGGCCGGTGTCCATCACGACCGCCTTGACAGCAGGTGCTGCGGCGACGATGCGGTCTTGCCAGCCGGGCTCGACCATCACGTCCCGGGACCCGGCCACGAGGAGAATCGGCGTCGACACGGTGGCGAGCGTCTCAGGGTAGCCGTCAGCCGGCGGAGGCGTTGCGGGCAGCTCCGGGTTGCGCAGTCCCCACGCGCGCAGCGACTCCCAGTGGCCGGGTATCAGCGAATTGGCCAGACGACGAGCAACATGCTCCTCGGTGGCTGCGTCGCTGCCGACCACAAGATCGCTGATACGGCGAGCTTCCGTTTCGGTGGCCCGGTAGTCGGCCATCGCGGTGATGCCCGTCTGAGAGCGCCAGGGGCCGCCCGTGCCCGCGATACTCACGGCACTGCGAATCGGCCACACGCCGGCGATACTGGCGCGCAGAATGAGCGAGCCGCCAAAGGAGTTGCCGACGAAGTGGGCGCGGGTGACACCGAGCTGGTCGCACAGCGCCGCGATGTGGTTCAATCGCGGCGCGTACAACGACTGGTCGAAATGGTGAACCTTGGCCGAGCCGCCCCAGCCGAGCAGATCAGGCAACAGCACGTGGAAGTCCGCAGACAGCGACTCGGCCACCTCGCCGAACGCCAGTAGTGCGTCGGTGCCGTAGGCCCCGTCGTGCACGAAGATCACGGTGTCGTTCGCCGGGTCGCCGGCTTCGTAGACGCGAGTGGCCAGGCCGGCGACAGTCAGGTCATGCGGAACGAGGGTGGGCATAGGTGTTTCTCCTTGGTGATGAAGCGGTGTTGAGTGGGTCAGGATGCTCGCTGGCGGGCACCTCGGTGCCAGGCGAGGGCTCGGCGTTCGACCAGCCCGAACGCGGCGTTCAGCCCGTAGCCGAGCAGCCCGAGCAGCACGATTCCCGCCCACATGTCAGTCATGGCGAACGAACGCTGAGACTCGATCACGAAATACCCGAGACCGTTCGTGCTGCCCACCATCTCACTGATGACCATGAGGATGATGCCCAGCGACAGCGAAGTGCGGATACCAGCGAAGATCTGAGGCGCGGCGGCCGGCAGCACCACGCGAGCGAGGGTGTCGGCGCGACGAACCGAAAAGGCTCGACTCGTTTCCATCAGCAGAGGGTCGATCCCGCGGATCCCGTCGACCGTATTGAGGAGGACCGGCCACACCGAGCCGAAGGCGATCAGCGCAATCTTCGATGTGTCTCCGATCCCCAGCATCAGGATCAACGGCGGGACGACCGCCGGCGCCGGGATCGCCCGGCAGAACTCGATCAGTGGCGCGGTGGCTCGCGACAGCACAGGGCTGCGCCCGAGCACGAAACCGACCACGATGCCCGCGCTGATGCCGATGGCCAGCCCCGCACCCAGACGGACCAGGCTGGGGACCAGATCGCTCCCGACCCGGTCGAAGAGCCACACATTCTGGAAGGTCTCCAGGATGTGTGGAAGCGGCGGAAAGTAGAACGTGCTGGTGGTCAAGCTGCGCCACCAGATCACGGCGATCACCACAGCAGGAACGGTGACCTCGATGGCCAGGTACAGTGCCCGGCTTCTGGTGGTGTTCATTGAGCCACCTCGCGGTAGGTCGGATGCCAACGCAGGAGGCTGCCCTCGACCCGCACGAAGACGATGTTGAGCAGCCAGCCGAGCAGACCAGCGACGACGATCAGCGCATACATCAGATCGGGCGCCCCCGATGCTCGGGCGATATTGATGGTCTGGCCGAGCCCCGGTGCACCGATGATCAGCTCGGTACTGACGGCCAGGGCCAGCGCCGTCGCCGAGGAGACCCGCATTCCGGTAGCGATGTACGGCAATGCGCTCGGCAGGAGTACCCTGCGAAACCGCATCGGACCAGGGATCCGATAGGAACGCGCGGTCTCCATCTGCACCGGATCCAGGTCGCGTACGCCATACATGGACTGGATGAGGATCGGCCACGTGGCGGCGAAGGCGGCCATGAAGATCTTGCTTTCCATGCCGGCGCCGAACATCAAGATCGCCAAGGGGATCAGTGCCACTGAGGGCACGGGTCTGAGGAACTCAACGATCGGACGCAGCCCGTGAAACACCGGGTCCCAGAGCCCCGCCACCATGCCGAGCAGCACGCCGACGAGGGTGGCGATACCGAGTCCGGCCGCCCATCCCTGCAAGGTGAGAAGCACGTCGCTCCACAGCCGAGCCGATACCGCCTCCTCCGCCAGACGCGCGAACACCGTCGACATCGGCGGGAAGTACCGGGGGTTGACGATGCCCGTTCGCGTGATCAGCTCCAGGAGCGCGAGGATCCCGGCGACGCCAGCGAGACGCTGGAGGAGCGGGAGAAGCCACGGGGGAATCGAGAAGTCCCCCTGAGCCGAGGCCCGGGCGGCGGTACTCACGATGCCGACCATCCGGCGAGGAACTCCTCGACGTCACCGGCTTCCTCGATCAGCCCCCAGGTGACGCCCATCTGCATGTAGAGTTCGATCTTCTCCTCGTCGATGGTGTCGGCGAAGACCGGCATCCGCATGGCGGAGACCACCCCTGGGTCGATCTCAGTGAACTCGGTCACGATGTCGCGCGCCTCTTCGGGGTGTTCCTTGGCATAGGCCACGGAAGCCTCGAGAGCTCGCTGGAACTTCTCGACGATCTGCTGATGTCCGTCGATGAACTGACTGGTCGAGAAGTAGAGCGAGGTCGGGAATTCTGGAGCGACGGACTCGTATGGGGTCATCACCACGCGAGCCACGCCCGCGCTGACGGCTTGCGTGATGTACGGCTCGACCGCGAACGCCGCGTCCGCCTGGCCGTTCTCGATCGCGGCGGGCATGTCGGGAAACGGCATCTCGATGAGCTGCACCGAGCTGGGATCGACCCCCTCGTTCTCCAATGCGGTGCGCAAGGTGACCTCAAGGATGTTCTTGAGACTGTTGACTGCGACCGTCTTACCGGCCAGATCAGCGGCGCCCTGGATCGGGCTGTCTGCAGCGACGATCACCCCGGACCAGGCTTCTTCGGCGGTAGCTCCACCCGTGGTTCCCGGGGCAACCACACGGATCGGGAGGTCCTGAGACTGTGCCAGGACCAGGGACATGGGGTTGGAGAATCCGATGTCGCTGTCGCCCGCGACGACCGAAGCCGTCACGGCTGCGCCGCTGTCGGCCAGCTGCACATCCAACGACAGCCCTTCGTCGTCGAAGAAACCCTCCTCGATTCCCAGATAGATGGGGGCGACGTCGGCGACAGGGAACATGCCGAGCTTGATGACGGTGTTTCCGTCCGCGTCAGTGTCAGCTTGGCCTCCCCCGCCACAGGCGGCAAGGGTGAGCACGACGGCGGTGAAGCTGGCGCCGATGGCGAGCCGGCGGCGGGTTGCTGAGAGATGGGGCATCATTGCCTTCTTTTCCAGTAGGTGAGGGGGACGATTTCGGCCGCGAGAGCAGCCGATCTCAGACGAAGTCGGGGTAGGGCAGGCGAGCCTGGACGCCTCCATCGACGACGAGGGTCTGGCCGGTGATGTAGGAGGCCATCGGCGAGGCGAGGAAGAGCAGCACCGCCGCGATGTCAGCCGGTTCGGACAATCGTCCGATGGGCGTGTTGTCGACGAATCGTTGAAGCCTCGGCGGGTCGAGGATCTCACGCATCCTCGGAGTCAGAACGACACTCGGTGCCACGGAGTTGACCCTGACGCCGCTCGGCGCCAGCTCGACCGCCGCGGTCTGCACCAGGCTGATGAGGGCCGCTTTGGCGGCGGCGTACACGCCGTTTCCCTGTGCGCCGCTCAAGCCGGCGATGGAGCTCACGTACGTCAGAGTTCCGGCGGTACGACTCAGCTGCGCACTACTGTGCTTGACGAGCCAGCGCGCGTGTTTGAGAACGATATCGAACTGGAACTGCCAGTCTTCCTCGCTCGCCTCGGTGAGCTGCCGGAACCGGGCCATACCGACGATGTCGACGACTCCGTCGAGGCGACCGTGTTCGCTCGCGGCCGCGTCGACGGCACCGATGAGTTCCTCCTCGTCGAGGACGTCCGCGGTCAGCGCCAGACCGTCGAGTTCCGTCGCTACCGCCTGGGCACGTTCGGAGTCGTTGTCGAGGCACACCACGAAGGAACCTGCTTGCGCGAGGGCGTGGGCGGCCTGACGGCCGATACCTTGACCTGCCCCGACGACCAGATGGACCTTGCCGGACAGATCGAGCATTCGCAGATAGTCCGGCACCGCAGTTCGGTCAACCATGCTCGGCCTCCGCTTCACCCGCGGCTGCGTTGTCGGCGTCGGGCGCCTTGCTGTTCATGATCTCCTCGAACACATACGAGCGGAGCCGGGCGAACTCGGGCAGCTCCTTGGTGTGAACCTGATGCCGCGGGCGCGGCAGATCGATGTCCAACACCTCCTTCACCACGGTCGGGCGCGATGACAAGATGACGACCCGGTCAGCGAGATAGACGGACTCGTCGATGTCGTGGGTGACGAACACGACAGTGACTCCGTACTGGTGCCTCAGATCGAGGACGAGATCCTCCAGCTCAGCACGGGTCTGGGCGTCGACGGAGGCGAACGGCTCATCCATCAGGAGGATCTCCGGCCGGTAGGCCAAGGCCCGCGCTATGGCCACCCGCTGCTGCATGCCGCCGGAGAGCTGCCACGGATACTTGTCAGCGAACCCGGCGAGCCCGACCGACTCGAGGGCGCCGATCACACGCTCACGCCTCTCTTGGGAGCCGAGTCTCATGCGACGCAGTGGGAATTCGACGTTCTTTGCGACCTTCATCCAGGGGTAAAGCGAGCGGCTGTAGTCCTGGAACACCAACGCCATCGTCGCCGGGGGTGCTGTGACCGGATCGCCGAGCAGGGAAACGGTGCCGGACGTCGGGGTGAGGAGACCTGACATGCTGCGCAGCAACGTGGTCTTGCCGCAGCCCGAGGGACCGACGATACACACCAGCTCACCTTCGCGTACTCCGAAGCTGATGTCGGCGATGGCCTGGGTTGCTTCTGCCCCGGTGCCGTAAGTCTTCGCGAGTCCGCAGACATCGAGCAGGAGTCGGGCAGACGGCTCAGGAAGTCCGCCGGGCACGGCGATGCCAAGTTCCGGGTTTGCGGTCGTGCTCACTTCGTGCCCCCGGCGTCTCGCGCCTGCAGGCTGGCCCCGCCGGCACCCCAGCTGTCACGCTGGACCTCGTCAAGGATGACCCACACCTTCTCCGCCGGCGCACCGCTGGCTTCGCTGTAGGCGGCGGTAAGGGCAGCAATGATGCGCTCACGTTGCGTGGGGTCGTAACTGTTCGCGTGACGCACTTCGATCAACGGCATGATGGAACACTCATTTCTTCTGGGCGGTGGGCCTGGGTGCGACGACGTCGTAGGCGTCGCGATCGAACGTCGTAGACAGCTCGTAGAAGCGGAGCAGGGGCCAAGGCCAGTTCTGGGTCACCTTGCCGTAGCGGTTCTTGTACCAGCTGCGCACGCCGGGCACACCCCAGGCGCGGAGCGCGTTGCCCCTGTCCATGTCGCGGCAATAGGCCTCGTACGCGCCCTGCTTGACATCGATCGGCCGGCCGCCCTCGGTGAGACTGAACCGCAGGCATTCCATGATGTACTCGACGGAGCATTCGGTCATGAAGATCGCGCTGCCGGTCACGACAAGATTGGTGTTCGGACCGAACACCAAAAACAGGTTCGGGAATCCCGGAACGGAGACCCCCTTGTACGCCCCCGCGTTCCCGTCCCAATCCCTGTGCAGGTCTCGGCCGTCCTTGCCGGTGACCTCCATCGGCATGAGGAAGTCTGAGGCCCGAAAGCCCGTGGCGTACACGATGACGTCGAACTCCCGCTCACCGGATGCGGTCTCGATGCCGGTTGGCGTGATCCGGGTGATCGGATCGGTGACAAGGTCGACATTGTCTCGATGCAACGCCTCGGCCCAGACTCCGTTGTCGCGCAGCATGCGTTTGCCGCCGGGCGGATAGTCCGGGACGACCTTGGCGAGCAGATCCGGTCGGTCGGCATACTGTTCCTCGAGCCGGGCGACCAGTTGATCACGGAGCAGTTTGTTGGCCGCGGACACCGTGCCCGGCTCGTCCCACTCCGGATCGACGGTCACCAGCGAGAGACGGCCCTCCGTTGCCAGCCAGAACTGCCAGAACCGGAACCACCGGGGATACTCGGGCACGACGTCGAACAACCATCTCATTCCTGTCGGGACCGGCTCGTGATAGCTCGGGGTGGGGAGCATCCAGGGTGCGCTGCGCTGGTAGACGGCGAGTTCAGCCACGGTTGGTGCGATGGCAGGAACGATCTGATAGGCGCTCGCGCCCGTGCCGATGACGGCCACCCTTTTGCCCGTCAGATCCAGTGACGGATCCCACCGAGCTGAGTGAAACGCCGTTCCCTCAAAAGAGTCGATACCGGGAATGTCAGGGAGCTGAGGTTGATTGAGCTGGCCCACCGCGGTCACGACCGCGTTCGCCGCGTAGTCGAGGCGGTTGCCTTCGGAGTCTTCGGCAGTGATCCTCCATACGGCAGCCGACTCGTCGTAGCGCAGCGAAACCACCGTGGTCCTGAACTTGATATGCCGGCGCAGATCCAGCCGAGTGGCGACGTCTTCGAAGTACCTCGCGATGTCGGCCTGGGCGGAGAACTGGTGAGGCCAGTCCGCCTTCTGGGCGAACGAGTAGGAGTAGGCGAAGTTGTTGGTGTCGAGGCGACACCCCGGGTAGACGTTCTCGAGCCACGTGCCGCCGACTTCCGCGTTCTTCTCCAAGACGGTGAACGGAACTTCGGCCTGCGCCAGTCGGTGTGCCGCGGCAAGTCCGGACATTCCAGCGCCGATCACGACCACCTCGAAGTCGACGTCAGGGGCGACCTCTGGCTTGCGCCAACCGGGAGCGCCGACGTCACCATCGAGGCCGAGTTCACGACGCAGCAATGGCAGATACTCCGGCGCCGCTCCCCCCGTGAGGAACTCGACCAAAGGCTCCATCGGAACAGTTCGCGTTGCACGTTCGCCCGACATCAGCCGGTGGACGCCTTCGACGGCCTTGGCGCGTGCACGCTCCTGCTGTTCAGCGGACATCCCGCCTTGTGGGAAGATCTCGGCCTCGGCCGGCCGCAGTGGCGGGCGAAGGTCGTCCGCTAGAAAACTGTCATCACCCAGCGCGTGGGCGAGCGCCGCCAGCAACGGTGCCAGTTCTGCCTGCGCGACGGCGGCCTCGATCTGTTCGCCCTTCTCATCAACGGTATGCAGCTGGACCGTACCGGCCCCTGTTGAGGTCATCGTGTCTCCGTAACGGTGATAGTCGGATGTGAAGCGAAGGCCTGCGCCTCCGCCTCCGCGAGAAAAGCGGTGAGCATGGTGGTGAAGTGCTCCGGCGCGTCGATGTTGGCCAGGTGGCCGGCGCCGCTCACCTGGGCGAGACGGCTATCGGGAACAAGTTCGGCGATCTGCTCAGACAGGGCGATCGGCGTCTTCTGATCCAACTCGCCTACGAGTACCAGGGTCGGCGCAACGATGCCCGGCAGGAGCTCGAGAATGTCGACGCCGAAACACGCGCGGGCGCTCGCCTTGTACGTCGCCGGGGTGACGCCGGCGATGGCATCGGCTAACACACCCCGCCGTGCGCCTCCTTCGGACGTCAGCAGCGTCTGGTCGAGATAGCGCTCAGCGTAGGCCGCCATCCCTACAGCGTCGATATCTGCCGCGATGTTCGCGATCTTCTCGGCAGCCGTGCTGGGAGGCAGGCGAGCGAAGCTGTCAGCCACGACGAGAGAGGCAACGTTCTGTGGATGGCTCGCAGCGTAGGCCAACGCCTGAATACCGCCGAGTGAGACGCCAGCCAGATGCACCGGGCCAGGAAGGGACTCGACCACCGAGTGCAGATCGGCGACCCAGTCCTGCACGGTGACCTCAACCACTTCCGGCCGCCCTCCGTGACCGAGACTGTCCGGCGTGATGACCTCCCGCTGGGAAGACAGTTCCCTCACCTGGTCCTGCCACATGCGGTGGTCGGTGCCGAGACTGTGCAACAGCACAAGCGGCCAGGAATGGGTTTTTCGCGGACCACGTTTGGGATCGGAGCGCATGGCGAGTGATGTTAGACACATCAGGTCATCGCATGGGGAAAATGTTCCGTAAATCGGAAAAAGTAGTTCCGGTATGTACCACGAATCGCGACAAGGAACTACGGTCAGCTCATGGCGCGTGAATCTGGCGAGACTCTTGCGACGGTCAATCGCGCGGTCACGATGCTGGAGATGCTGGGCACGTCAGGCCCCCTGAATCTCTCCCAGATCGCCGACCGGATGGAGATTGGAAAAGCGACCGCATCACGGATGCTGCAGACTCTGGTCGCGCGCGATTGGGTCGTGCGTTCCGCCGATCGCACGTACCGGCTAGGCCCCGGCGTCCTCGGGCTGGCGATGTGGAAAGCACCTCAGCAACACCTGATCGGCGACCTTCGGCCCATCCTCGACGCGCTGCACGACACGACCGGCGAGACCATCCACCTGACCCGGCTCGACGGCCGGTACGTCGTCTACGTGGAGCAGATCGTGTCGCAACTGCCCGTCCGCTCGGCGGCGGTCATCGGCGCCCGCTCGCCCGCACACTGCGTGTCTCCGGGACTTGCGCAACTGTCGCATCTCCCCGCCGAGCAACTGGCCTGGTTCCTGTCCACGCCGTTGAAGCGCTATACGCCGGCGTCGACGACCAACCCGGAGGAGCTGCGGCGGAAGCTCGAGACGGTTCGCGAACGCGGTTACGCCGTCAACCTCGGGGGATACAGGCCGGACGTGGGCGGAGTCGGCGCGGCCGTCGTCGACCACAACAGCCAGCTCGTTGCCGGGATATCAGTCTGCGCGCCCGTCTACCGGCTCGCGACGATGGACCTGGACTCGCTGGGCGTCCTGGTGAGCGACGCCGCGAGTGAGGCGAGCCGGCTTCTCGACAAAGCGGCCTCGCCTCACGGGTGACCACCGTGGCGCCGATCCCTCGGCCCTGTGAACCAGAATCCGCCCTCGGCGCATGCGCACGCCCTATCATCAGCTCATGCGGACAACCAGGCGTCAGTTGGAGATCCTGGTCGGGCTCGGTGAGGACCTCCACTTCTCGCGCGCTGCCAACCGCCTGGACATCGCTCAACCGACCCTCAGCAAGGAACTGCGCCGCTTCGAGAAGCAGCTGACGTTCAGCCTCTTCACGCGAGGACCGAACGGCACCCGCCTGACACCCCAGGGTGAGCGCCTGCTGCCCCACGCCCAGGAGGCTCTTGGCGCGATCGTCGAATTCGAACGCCAGGCCCGCGCCGAAGCAGAACCGGAGACCGGCGCGCAGATTCGCATCGCCGTGTCCCCGTCGGTCGCGAACCGGCTCGCCCCCGCGATCCTCCGTCGTGTCGACCACGAACCACGATGGAACCCCGTGATCGTCGAGGTCAACACCGGCGCCGTGGTCGACACCGTGGCCCACGGCGACGCCGACATCGGGATCGGTCACTGCCTGCAGCCCGTCGGCGGTGCCCACGTCACGACCCTGCGCGAGGACCGCATGGTCGTCGTCACGTCCACCGACGTCCTGCCCCACGGGCACGGCCCGGTCGACCTCAGCATGCTGACCGACATGTCACTGCTGATCTGGGAGCGCCGAAGCGACCCGGTGTACTTCGACACCATCATGAGCATCTGCCGAGACCGGGGCATGCAGCACGCCCCTCACCTCAGCACGACGCGCATCGCCGGCACCCACTACTACCTGCTGGAGGAAGGCACGGCCTTCGCGATTGTGCCCGAGGACTTCGGCCTGTTCCTGCCGGACTCGATCTCCGCGAACCCGCTCACGCCCGAGGCCACGGTTCCCCTGCAGGCCGTGGCACGCTCCGGCCTCGCCCTCCGCTCCTACGCTGAGCTCATGGAACTGATCGCCTCGCTGTGAACCCGCCCGATTCACGGCCGTCGTAACCGCGCCACCACCTCGCCGGCCTCGACATCACCGGTCTCAAGCAGTTCGAGACCGCCCATCTCACCCATCTCGCTCACCACCACGATGACGTCGGTGCGATAGCCTTCCGCCGCGATCGCGTCGAGATCCATGAGCACCAGCGGCGTGCCCACGTCGACCTGCTGCCCCGCCTCGACGAACGCCTCCAAGTGCCGGCCGTCGAGCTGGACCGTGTCGATACCGCAATGGATCAGCACCCCGACGCCGTCGCGGCCGGAGAGGATGAGGCCGTGCCGCGACGGCATGATGTGCGTGATCGTGCCGTCCATCGGGGCGACGACACAGCCGTTCGTCGGGACCACCGCGAACCCCGGACCGAGCGTGCCCTCCGCGAACACCGGATCGGGCACCTCCGAGACCGGCACGCAGCGCCCTTCACACGGCGCATGAAGGACCAGCGCACTCACGGCAGGAGCTCCCGCCGCAGCGCATCCCAGTGACTGGAGACCAGGTACGGCGGAATCACTCCTCGTTCGGTCACGATGCCCCGGACGAGTTCGGGCGGGGTGAGATCGAAGAACTGGTTCACGACCGTCATACCGGGCACGAAGACCGGATCGTCGGCGCGCAGCACCTCCTCGGGCTCGCGCATCTCAAGCTCGATGCTCGCTCCCGCCGCCGTGCGCGCGTCGTACTTCAGCAACTCGCTCAGCACGTAGACCGGCACGCCGTAGTGACGGGCCACGAGAGCCACCGTGAACGAGCCGATCTTGTTGGCGACAGAGCCGTCCACGCTGAGACTGTCGGCCCCCAGGAAGACGACATCGGCGCGCCGGACCGACTCGGCCATCGCGGCGTCGGTCACGAACCGGACGTCCTCGCAGCCCATCTCCCGCAACAGACGAACCGCGTTCAGCGACTCGCGCAGCGGCCGCGACTCGGTGCACACGACGCCGAACCGTCGACCGGTCTGCACCGCGACCCGGTAGGAGTCGACCAGGGTGCTGGAGTAGCTGTGCATGAGCACGGTGCCACCTTCGGGGATCAGCTCGGCCGCCACCTGCGCGACCGAGTCGACGGCGGCGTAGGAGTGATCGAGGATCCGCGCGGTCAGTGCCTCGAGCGCCGCCCGGGCCGGTTCGAGATCGGCAGCGTCGTCCAGACACTCGGCCGCCAGGGTGTTGACGTTGGCGATGGTCGCCATCGTCGGCTTCAGCTCGGCCATCTGCGCGGCGACGTCGGCGCTGCGGCGGCGCAGTGCCTCCAACGAGGCCGGTCCCGCCTCCCGGGCGACCCAGCGATGCGCCCATGCCGCAGCCCGGCCGAACGGGCTGCCCCCCTTCACGTTCATATCGCGAATCTCGGCGATGACATGATCGGCCGACGTGAACTCGATGTCGGGCAGACTCATCAATGCTCTCTTTCCTCGAAGATCAGACGACTAGGCTGCGGCGCGGTCGCCGGACGGGCTGTCCTTGAGCGATTCGTCGAATCCGACGAAGTACGTCAACGCGAAGGTGACCGCCGAGCCGACGATCGTGCCGACGACCAGCCCGCCGAACC
The DNA here is from genome assembly GCF_003850045.1 of Aeromicrobium camelliae. Lineage (GTDB taxonomy): Bacteria > Actinomycetota > Actinomycetes > Propionibacteriales > Nocardioidaceae > Aeromicrobium > Aeromicrobium camelliae. Next base: position 69,052 of record NZ_RQJX01000003.1, read on the forward strand.
CGGCGCCCATGTACGCGGGGATGCTGTAGAGACTGAACGCGACCGGTGCGGTCGTTCCGGCGACGGCGGCACCGGTGATCGCGCCGCCGATGGCACCGCCGACGAGAACGAAGTAGAACGGCCTGCGGTACTTGATGTTGACGCCGTACATGACGGGCTCGATGACGTTGCCCGCCAGCAGACTGGTGATGCTGAGCGTGAACGCTGTGCGCTTGATCTCCGGATCCTTGGCCCGCGCCGCGACCGCCAGCCCTGCGGCGATCTGGCAGAAAAGGCTCGCGGCATGGGTCATGATGACCTGATCGCGGCCGAACGTCGCGATGTTCGGCACCGTCACGATCGCCAGCAGGACGATGTGCATGCCGAAGATGATCAGCACCTGCCACGTGCCGCCGATGAGGGCACCGGCCAGGATCGGGCTGAAGTCGTACAGCCCCTGGAACACGTCCACCAGCGCCCGGCCGCCCCAGGCGCCGAGCGGACCGAGAACCAGCAACGCCAAGGGCGCCACGACCAGCAACGAGACGAACGGCACCACGATGCTGCGCGCGACAGCGGGGACGACGCTCCTGAGGAACCGCTCCAGGTGCGCCAGCACCCACATCGACAGGATCGCCGGCAGCACACTGCCCCAGTAGTCGACCTCCGTCAGCTCGATCCCCAGGAACGACGGTGCACCACCGTCGATGAACAATGCCGCCAGCCCCGGGTTCATCAGCAGCCCGATGATCATGAGGCCGATCGCGATGTCCGCGCCGAACTTGCGGGCAGCCGACCATCCGACGATGGCGGGGAAGAAGTAGTAGAGGGAGTCGGCGATGAGATGCAGGATCGTGACCGTCGAGTTGCTCTCGGACACCCCGAAGATCTCCGTGCAGACCACCGCGATGATCTTGACGAAGGCCGATGCCAGTAGGGCGGGAATCACCGGAGAGACGATCTCGGCGAAGACGCCGATCAGCCGCGAGAAGGGGTTGCCTTGCGCTCGGCGATCGGATGAACCGTCGTCGCCGGGCTGCCGGTCGCCGGCTGAGCCCGCGGTCAGCGCAGCGATATCGGCGCGCACCTTGTCCACCACGCCGCCCATCACGAGTTGGTACTGGTCGCCAACCTTGACAACGGTCATCACGCCCGGCACCTGCTTGAGCGCATCGACATCGACCTTGGACTCGTCCACGAAGCGGATCCGCACGCGGGTCATGCAGTTGGTGGCCGCGCGGATGTTCTCCGGGCCGCCGGCAGCGTCGATGATCGCCGCGGCCTGATTCGACGGGCTCGTCGTCATGTCACATCACCTCGGGGGCTGAGGGTCCTTTCAGACCCGGTTGAGTGAACTGATTGCGCCGGCCACCTCGCAGCCGAGCGCGACATTGTTGTGATAGAGCGCGATATTGGCGCGCAGGCTCTCGCCCCCCGTGTGGCGCTGAATGTAATCGAGGAGGAAGGGTGTCGTGCCCTGCCCCCGGACACCGGCCTCCTCCGCGGCCTTCCAGGCCCGGTGGATGACCTCGTCGAGGATCGCCGTGTCCATCTGCTGGTGCTCCGGGATGGGATTGCCGACCAAGATCGCCGAGGGCAGTTCGAGTGCGCAGGCGAAGTCGAACATCTGCGCCACCTCGTCGGCCGTCTCGACGCGCGCCGGCACCGCGAATCCCGAATCCTGCACGTAGAAGCCCGGATACCGGTCCGTCCGGTAGCCGACGATGGGCACACTGTAGGTCTCGAAGCGTTCCAAGGTGGCCCCGATGTCCAAGATGGCCTTGGCGCCCGAGCTGACCAGCACGATCGGCGTCGTGGCCAGCGCCAGAATGTCGGCCGACTCGTCGAAGGTCGTGGAGGCGCCGTGGTGCACGCCGCCGAGCCCACCGGTGGAGAAGACCTTGATGCCGGCCCGCTGCGCCAACAGCGCCGTGGCGGCGATCGTCGTGCCCGCGTCCTGCTTCGCGCACGCGGTCGTGACCAGCTCTCGGACACTTGCCTTCACGACGTCGTCGGACAAGGAGAGACGCTCGATCTCCTCATCGCTGAGCCCGACCGTCGGCACACCGTCGACGACCCCGATCGTCGCGGGCACCACTCCCCGCGCGCGGACGTTCTCCTCGGCCTGGCGGGCCGTCTCCAGATTCGTCGGCCGGGGCAGGCCGTGGGTGAAGATCGTCGACTCCAGCGCGAGGACAGGACGATTCTCGGCGACGGCAGAACGCACCTCGTCAGCGATGCGAATCGGCGAGGAGACCGGAGTGACGACCACGTGGGATTCCCTTCTGACGTACGGTTCCCCTGATCCTAAGAAGTCCAATCAGCCTCGTATAATGGTCAATTCGCATCGTCCATAGCCTTCGGCTATGAGGCGAAGCGGACCGCTCGGCGCAAAGCACGCCTGAGCCACGAGCGAGACGGGCGCGCATCCTGACTCCTTCCGTCGCGGCGTTAGCCTGAAACGTATGAGCGAAGGACGTCGTGTCGCGCTGTCGCTGGGATCGGGTGGGGCTCGCGGTTACGCCCACATCGGCGTCATCGAGGAGTTGCGCGAGCGCGGCTATGAGATCGTCACCATCGCGGGCACCTCGATGGGTGCGCTCGTCGGCGGCCTCACCGCGGCGGGCCGCATCGACGACTTCGCCGAGTGGGCGCGCGGACTGCGACAACGCGACGTGCTGCGGCTGTTCGACCTGCGGATCTCCGGCCCCGGTGCCATCGCCGCGGAGCGACTCTTCGCGAGGATGGCGGAGTTCTTCGAGGGGGCCGCCATCGAGGACCTGCCCATCCCGTTCACCGCCGTGGCCACCGACCTCGGGTCTCGCCGGGAGGTCTGGTTCCAGCAGGGGCCGCTGCAGGCCGCGGTCCGCGCATCGATCGCGATCCCGGGCCTGTTCTCGCCGGTGATGATCAACGGCCGACTCCTCGTCGACGGCGGGCTGACCAACCCCGTCCCGCTGGAACCCACCACCGCTGTCCCGGCTGACCTCACGCTCGCGGTCTCGTTGCTGGCCCCCCGACACCGCCGCGAGCTCACCTCGCCGGTGCACACGTCCTCCGCCCCTGACCGAAGCGTCGCGTGGCGTGAGCGACTGGTGCGCACCCTCGCGGCGCTCACCGGCCGAGACTCCGACCCGGTCGATGACGAACAGCACGACCTCGGCGACGAGGTGGCCGTCGACCCCCACCCGTCGTCGCCGACCGACGCGCTGCCACCCGGGTTGCGCAAGGTCGACGTCACCGCGCTGTCATTCGAGACCATTCAAAGCGCGCTCGCGCGATACCGCATGGCAGGTCTGCCTGCCGACATCGTCATCGACGTCCCGGTCGACGCCTGCAAGACCCTCGACTTCCATCGCGCCGAGGCCATGATCGATCTGGGCCGCTCCCTGGCGGCGGAAGCACTCGATCAGTTCGAGGCACAGCAGCGCGCCCTGCAGCTGGACGAGCCCGAGCCCGCCTAACCTCGGGGCGCTGCCGGTTTCCCACGAGACCGCTCGAATCTGGTCGTGATGACAGGAAGCTTCCTGTCATCACGACAGGTTTTCGACGGTCTCGTGTGAAACTGTCGCCGCCACGCGGCCGCGCCGGGTTGATGCGGTCAGTCTTCGCTGACGCGGAGGACGACCTTGCCGCCGCCGTGGCCTTCCTGGTTGGCGCGCAGCGCGGCACCGGCTTCCTCGAGTCCGTCGAAGACGCGGACGATGTCGATCTGAAGCCGGCCTTCACCAGCGAGGTCGGCGAGCCATTGCAGCTGGGCTCCGTCGGGACGCACCCAGACGATCGCGTCCTCGATACGGGGAACGTCGTGCTCGGCGATCGAGGCATAGCGTCCTTCCTCGGCGAGGACCGCCTGACTTGCGTCGTACACGCCGCCGACGAAGTCCGCGACGACGTCCACGCCCTCGGGAGCGATCTCGCGGACCCGATCGGCGAGACCATCGCCGTACACGACGGGAGTCACCCCGAATTCGCGCAGCCGATCGTGGTGACGCTGTGAGGCGGTGCCGATCACCGTCCGCGCACCCAGGATCCGCGCCAGCTGCACACCCATGCGGCCGACACCGCCCGCGGCATTGTGCACGAGCACGATGTCCCCGTCGGCCACGGCGAGCCGCTCGCGAAGCGTCCGCGCCGCAGTCTGACCGGCGAGCGGCAGCGCCGCGGCCTCCTCCCAGCTCATCTCGGCGGGCTTGCGGGCGATGGCACGGACCGGGACGGAGACGAACTCGGCAAACGTCCCCGCCTGCACCCAGTCCTTGCGCGCGTAGGCCAGCACGTGGTCGCCCACCGCCACCTCGGGGGTGTCCGGCCCCACCGCCCGCACCACCCCCGCGACATCCCAACCGGGGACGACGGGGAACCGGACCTCCATCAGGGCGTCCAATCCGCCGGCGATCACCTTCCAGTCGACCGGATTGATCGCAGCGGCACGGACCTCGATCAACGCCTCGCCAGGTCCCACCCTCGGATCGGGCAGCTCCCCGACCCGCAGCACGTCATCGATATCACCGTAAGAGTCATAGAACGCAGCACGCATATTCGTCACAGCGCGCGAGGTCGCCACCGCATTCCCGATTCCCGCAGAACTCGTCGACCTCATGACCCGATATGATGAATTGCTCAATCCATCATCTTCGTCGAGGACTTCCGTGGACAGACACGCCCCGCTGTACGAGATCAAGGCCAACCTGTTCAAAGCGCTCGCGCACCCCGTCCGCATCCGGGTCCTCGAGCTGCTCACCGCCGAGCCCGCGGGGGAGGTCGCGGTCAGCGAACTGCTCACCGCGACCGACCTGGAGGCCTCCCACCTGTCGCAGCATCTCTCGGTCCTGCGGCGCCATCGCGTCGTCACTTCCCGACGAGCCGGCAGCAGCGTGCTCTACCGTCCCGCGCACCCGCGAATCGTCGACCTGCTGCTGGTCGCCCGCGAGTTCCTCCACGACACCATCGACGCGACGCAGCGCCAGCGCGATGAGCTGACCGAGCTGCCGGCGCTCCGCGCATGAGGAGCCTGCTGCCCTCACTCACCGACCTGCGCCCGGTCCGCCACTCGTGGAAGACCGACATCGTCGCGGGCGTCACCGTCGGCATCGTCGCGCTGCCGCTTGCCCTGGCCTTCGGCGCCTCCGCCGGTCTAGGCCCGGCGGCCGGCCTGGTCACCGCGATCGTCGCCGGCTTCCTCGCGGCCGTCTTCGGCGGATCGAACGTCCAGGTGTCGGGACCGACCGGGGCGATGGTCGTCGTGCTCGCGCCGGTGGTCGCGAGCCATGGGACGGGCGCGGTGACCGTGGTCGCCATCCTCGGCGGACTCCTCGTGGTCGCCGGCGGGATCCTGCGCCTCGGCCGGTTCATCGCCATGGTCCCCTGGCCGGTCATCGAGGGCTTCACCTTCGGGATCGCCATCGTCATCGCACTCCAGCAGGTACCCGCCCTGCTCGGCGTCCACGACCTGGAGGGCACGACGACGTTGAACGTCGCCTGGAACGCCGTGGAGCGCTCCACGTGGGATCAGGCCTCCATCACCCTGCTCGTCGCCGGACTCGTGGCCGCCGTGATGGTCCTGATCCAGTGGCGCGCCCCCCGGCTGCCCGCTTCGCTGATCGCCATCGCGGCGGTCACGCTGCTGACCGAGTTCGCCGACCTCGCAGCGCCCCGCATCGGGGCGCTGCCCGGCACTCTGCCGCTGCCGTCGCTACCGGAGATCGACGCTGCGACTCTTCGCGAACTCCTCGGGCCGGCCGTCGCGGTGGCGCTCCTCGCGGCGATCGAGTCACTGCTCTCGGCCAAGGTCGCCGCCGGCCTCGCCGACACCGGCGAGCTCAACCCCGACCGAGAGCTCGTCGGCCAGGGCATCGCGTCGATCGGCTCGGGGCTGTTCGGCGGGATGCCCGCGACCGGCGCGATCGCGCGTACCGCCGTCAACGTCACCGCCGGAGCCCGCAGCCGCCTTGCCGCCGCCGTGCACGCCCTCGTCCTGCTGCTGATCGTCACCACTGCATCGGGTCTGGTGGGCAGGATCCCGCTCGCCGCGCTCGCCGGGGTGCTGCTGGTGGTCTGCGCCCGGATGGTGGACCGCGAGGCCGCGATCATGCTCGCCCGGGTGAGCCGCTCGGGCCTGCTCGTCTTCGCCATCACCGCGATCGTCACCGTGGTCTTCGACCTCATCGTGGCCATCCAGATCGGCATCGCGATCGCGGCCGTGCTCGTGCTGCGTTCGCTGGCCTCGACGACGCGCGCCGAGCGCGAACCCCTGCCCGGGGATCCCGAGCCCGGCGACGAACGCATCGCTCTGTTCCGGCTCGACGGTTCAGCGTTTTTCGGTGCCGCCGACAAGCTCGCCGACCAGATCGCGGCCGCCCGCGACATCGACGTGGTGATCCTGCGCATGTCGCACCTGACGATGCTCGACACCACGGGCGCACGGCGGCTCGCCGAGCTCATCACCACGCTCGAGCGCCGTGGCGTGACGGTTATCGTCAAGGGCCTGCAGGAACGCCACCGCAGCCTGGCATCGGGGATCGGCGTGCTTGATGCGTTGCGCGACCGGGCCCACGCGGTCGACGATCTCGCGACGGCGATCGAGCACGCCCGCTCGCACGTGCGTCGTCGGGTGCTCTGACCACGAGCGAACGGGGCAGGGCACCCGACGACGCGAACTCAGCCCAGCTTGGCGTTCAGTGCTGAGTGGACCTCGTCGCGGCTCCCGGTCGCGAGGATGCGGCGCAGTTCCTCGTCGATCAAGGCGCGCGAGACTTGAGCGAGCAGGGTCAGATGCGTCGTCCCGGCCTCCGCCTCGGGCACCAGCATCACGAGCGTGACCGTCACCTCCTGGCCAGACCAGTCGACGGGCTGGTCGAAGCGTCGCACCAGCAGCGCGGCCTGCTCGACCGCGGCGTGCTTGGTGTGCGGGATGGCGATGCCGTCCATCAGCGCGGTCGACATCTCCTCCTCGCGCGCCTTGAGCCCGGCCACCACGCCGTCGACGTCGGCCGCGTACCCGAGCTCCACGGCGAACTCCGCGATCGAGCTCAGCGCCTCGTCCTTCGTCGCCGGCGCTCCGCCGAAACGGACGTTCTCCTGGGTGAAGATCTCCATGATTGCTCCTTCAGTCCTCGCAATCACGCCACGGGGACGGGAGCGGCCGCGGTCGCGGTCGCGGCCTTCTTCACTCGGGATACCCGGTACGCGCCGTACACGACACCGGCCACGAGCGAACCGATGGCGATCGCGGCGATCCAGCCGAACGGGTTGCCCACGATCGGCAGCACGAGGAAGCCGCCGTGCGGGGCCGGGGAGGTGACGCCCCACAGCAGCGTGAGGATCGCGGCGATCGAGCTGCCCAGCATGAGGATCGGGATGACGACGAGCGGGTTGCGCGCCGCGAACGGGATCGCGCCCTCGGTGATGTGGGTGGCGCCGAGCGCGTAGTTCACGTAGCCGGCGCGACGCTCACCGGGCTCGAAGCCCTTCGGGAACAGCGTGACGGCGATGGCGGTGATCATCGGCGGCGCGATGCACGCGGCCGACACGGCGGCCATGAACTCGAGGTTGCCCTCACCGAGCAGCGCCACGCCGGTGACGTAGGCGGCCTTGTTGACCGGGCCGCCCATGTCGAAGGCGCACATGATGCCGAGGATGAGTCCGAGCACGATCGGGTTGGCGTTCTGGAAGCCGGTGAGGAACTCCTCCAGCGAGCTGGAGATGCTCGACATCGGCGAGGAGATCACGTACGTGATGCCGCCGAAGATGAGCGTGCCGAGCACCGGCATCAGGAAGATCGCCTTGAGGCCGACGAGCGACTTCGGCATCTTCTCGAAGAGCTTGCCCAGCAGCAGCATGCCGTAGCCGGCGAGGAAGCCGGTGACGATGCCGCCGAGGAAGCCGGTGCCCATGTTCGAGGCGAGCAGACCGGTGATCAGGCCGACGGTCAGACCCGGACGCGACGAGATGGAGTAGGCGATGAACGCCGACAGCACGGGCACCATCAGGCCGAGGCCGGTGCCGCCGACCTCGTTCAGCATGTGGGCGAACTCGTTGTACTCCTCCGAGCTCGGGTCCGCCGAGTAGATGCCGAACAGGAACGAGACGGCGATGAGCACGCCGCCACCGACCACGAACGGCAGCATGTACGAGACGCCGTTCATGAGGTGCTTGTAGATCGCGCGGCCGGTCTTGCGCCAGCCGGTGCCCTGCGTCTCGTCGATCGCCTGGACGTTGAGGAAGTCGTTCTCGTCCTCGGTGACGTCCTGCGCCGCGGCGGCCCCCGCCCGCTCACGGCTCTGCGCCTTCGCCAGCACGCGGTCGATCAGGTCGTCGGCGTGGTGGATGCCTTCCTTGACGCCCACCTCGACGACCGGCTTGCCGGCGAAGCGCTGAATCTGCACTTCCTTGTCGGCCGCGACGATGACGCCGTCGGCACGCTCGATCTCCTCGGGCGTGAGGCCGTTCTCGAGACCCACCTGTCCGTGGGTCTCGACGCGGATCTCGATACCGCGCTTCTCAGCGGCCTTCTTGAGGGCCGCTTCCGCCATGTACGTGTGCGCCACTCCCGTGGGGCACCCCGTCGCTGCGACGATGAACTCGCCAGCCATGGTCATTCCTTTCTTAGGTGCCGTCCGCGAGGGACATGGACGGCCGGGTGGAGGCCAGCGGAGCCGACGACTCCTCCAGCGGGAGGTCACGGTCGACGACGTCCGCCACCGTGATCCGAGTAGCGAACTCGGGACGAATCGGGAACAGCGTGGAGTCGTGGGCCACCGCGCTGGAGGCCCACAGAACGGCGTTGCGCAGCCGTTCGGCGGGGTCGCCGTCGACGGCGACGAACCCCGAGAGCAAGGCGTCCCCGGCGCCCACGGAGTTGACGAACGGGATGTTCGAACTCGTGGCCACCACGGAGCGTTCGGCGCTGACGTACATCGCGCCGTCGGCACCGAGGCTCGCGAGCACGGCACCGGCCCCGCGGTCGATCGCCGCGTGCGCGCCCTCGATGACGTCACCGAACGTGCGGATGTCACGCTGCACCAGTTCGGCCAATTCGTGGACGTTCGGCTTGATGAGCGCCGGGCGCGCCTGGAGTGCCGTCGCGAGCGCCTCACCGGAGCTGTCGACGATCACGTCCACGTGCTCGCGAAGCCGCTCGACGAGAGCGCGCAGGCGCTCCGGCCCCATCGAGGGCGGCAGGCTTCCGCAGATCAGCACGACCTTCGCGTCGCGTCCGACGTCGAGCACGCGCGCGGCGAACTCTTCGAACTGCTCGTCGTCGAGATCCACCCCGGGCTCGTTGATCTTCGTCGAGTGCCCCGGCGTGATCAGAGTGATGTTCGTGCGGACCTCGCGGCCTGTCTCGACGCGCACGTACGGCAGGCCGGCGGCCTCGAACGCCTCGTCCATGAACCGGCCGGTCTGCCCGCCGCCGGGGAAGACCGTGGTCGTCGGAACTCCCGCACGATGCAGAGCCCAGGACACGTTGACGCCCTTGCCCGATGCCTCACGAGTGGACTTGGTCGCCCGATTGACCGCGTCGAAGTCGAACGAGTCGACCGCGACGGTCCAGTCGATCGCGGGTGAGGGGGTGACGGTGACGATCATGCGAACTCCACTTCCACGTCCAGTTCAGCCAGTTCGGCACGATGCGTGGCGTCGAGTTCCGTTCCGGTGATGATGAGGTCCACGTCGGTGACCTGCGCGTACGTCACCAAGGAGCGCTGGGCGAACTTGGTGTGGTCGGCGAGGAGGACGGTGCGTTCGGCGTGCTCGATGAGCGCGGCTTTCATCGCCGCCTCGTCCTCGTCCGGGGTCGCGAGGCCACGTTCCACCGAGATCGCGTTCGTGCCGACGAAGGCGATGTCGAAGTCCATCCGCTCGATGGCCCGCAGCGCCATGGGGCCGACTTGAGCCGTGGTCACCGGTCGCACTTGGCCGCCGAAGGTCGAGACCTTCACCTGCGAGCGCGAGGCGAGCGTGCTCGCGATCGCCAGCGCGTTCGTGTAGACGCGCAGCGGTCGGTTGGGGAAGCGGTCGACGAAGGCCTGCGTGGTGGAGCCTGCATCGATGACGACCGCGCCGCCGTCGGGGAGGTGCTCGAGGGCGGCGACGGCGATGCGCTCCTTCTCCTCGGCGTTCTCACTGCGGGTGGTGACGTCGGACTCGAAGGTCATCGGCGCGACGTGCAGCGCTCCCCCGTGGACGCGACGAAGAAGTCCACGGTTTTCCAACAGGATGAGGTCCTTGCGGATCGTCTCGGTCGAGGTGCCGAGCATCTCGGCGGCGCCGGCGGCGCTGATCCGACCGAAGGTGCGCAGCTCTTCCAGCAATCGCTGCTGCCGTTCGGCCGCCAGCATCGGCGTGCTCTCCGTGCTCATCCCGCCTCCTCATCTCGTGTGGCTTTGATTGTAGACACGTGGGTTTGCTTGTGCAATGTTGGATTTCCTGCCACGATGGGAGGCATGCTGATGAGCGCCTCAGACCTGTTCGACGAGCTACGCGAGTCCGGCGGTGCCGTCGCCGCGTTCAACGCGATCACGATCGAGCACGCCGAAGCCATCGCCACCGCCGCCGAGCAGGCCGATCAGCCGGTCATCATGCAGCTCTCGCAGAACGCGATCGGCTTCCATGGCCGTCCTGAGGGCATCGCGGCGGCGATGGCCGCCGTCGCGAACTCCTCGACCGCGCGGATCGTGCTGCACCTCGACCACATCACCGACGTCGACCTCGCCCTCCGCACCCGTGAGCTCGGCTTCTCCTCGGTCATGTTCGACGGAGCGACGCAGGAGTACGCCGCCAACGTCGCGGCCACCCGCCGCGTCGCCACGTGGGGCGCCGAGCAGGGTGTGTGGGTCGAGGCCGAGCTCGGCGAGATCGGCGGCAAGGACGGCGCCCACGCCCCCGGCGTCCGCACCGATCCCCAGGAGGCCGCGGAGTTCGTCGCGAGCACCGGAGTCGACTCGCTCGCCGTCGCGGTGGGGTCCTCACACGCGATGACCACCCGGTCGGCCACGCTCGACATCGAGCTCATCCGCGCCATCGCCGAGCGCGTCGACGTTCCGCTCGTGCTGCACGGGTCGTCCGGGGTTCCCGACGACACCCTCGCCGAGGCCGCCCGCGCCGGCATGCGCAAGATCAACATCGGCACTGCACTCAACATCGCCTTCACCGGCGCGGTGCGCAGCTGGCTGGACGAGAACGACGGCGTCGATCCACGGCGCTACCTCGCTCCGGGGCGCGAGGCGATGGCGCAGACGTGCCGTCACTACCTCGAGGTGGTGAGCGGCCGATGAGTCTGCGCGGCGTGATCTTCGATCTCGACGGCACCCTCATCGACTCCGAGCCCCTGTGGGCCAAGGTCGAGACGTCCGTCGCGGCCAGCGGCGGTGTCCCGTGGACCCAGGAGGACGCCTTCTCGTTCTTCGGCCGTCCCCTGCGCGAGACCACGCAAGCGATCGTCGACCGGGGGCTCGACCTCACGGTGGACGAGGCGATCGACCGGATGATCGACGAACTCGCCGCGATCTACCGGCAGTCGGTTCCGTGGATGCCCGGGGCCTACGAACTGCTGCAGTCGCTCGGCAAAGAGGAACTCCCGGCCGCGCTCGGCACCCAGAGCTACGGCCGGCTCGCGCACCTCGTGCGCGACGCCGCTCCCGCCGGAGTCATCAGCGCCGTCGTCAGCGGCGACGAGCTCCGCAAGGGCAAGCCCGATCCGGAGGTCTTCCTCACCGCAGCGGAGCGTCTCGGACTGACCCCGGACGACGTCGTCGTGGTGGAGGACTCGCCCACCGGCGTCGCCGCAGGAGTCGCGGCCGGCGTCCCCGTTCTCGCGGTGCCACCGAACGACGAGATCTACCGGTCCGTCGCCGGTCGGCCCGGGGTGAGCTTCGCGAGGTCTCTCGCCGACGTCACCGTCGGCACGCTCGAGGCACTGCGTGCGGGCGAACACCTCGATCTCTGGCGGTCCTGAGGCACACCGGCGGCAGGCCACAGACGTAGAAGGGGCGGGGACACGATGTGTCCCCGCCCCTTCCTCGTCACTCGATTCACCCGGCGCCGGACAGCTCCGGAAGGAACGTCACGATGCCCGGGACGGCGATGAGGATGGCCACCACCGCGATGTCGGCGAGGATGAACGGGCCGATACCGCGGAACACCTTGCCGAGCCCGGCCTCGGGAACCGCGCCGGAGTAGACGAAGGCGTTCATCCCGACGGGCGGGGTGATGAGGGCCATCTCCGCCACCTTGACGATCACGATGCCGAGCCAGATCCCGTCGAAGCCGTACCCGGTGAGGATCGGGTGCAGCAGCGGAGCGGCGATGAGGATCATCGAGATGCCGTCGAGGAACATGCCGAGCGGCAACAGCAGCAGCAGGCACAGCACGAGCACGACGTACGGCTGCAGCTCCGCACCGACGACCGCGTCGACGAGCGCCGCACTCGCTCCCGACAGCGCCAGGAAGTACGTGAACACGCCGGCGCCGACCATGAGCAGGAAGGTCATCGCGGTCAGGCCCACGGCCTCGGTGATCGAGTCCTTCAGCTGGGCCGCCCACTGCGGCGGGCGGACCCGCAGCAGCATGATGATCAGCGCGGCCATCGCGCCGAACGAGGCGGCCTCGGTCGGGGTCGCCACGCCGAGATAGATGGTGCCGATCGACACCCCGAAGATCACGGCGAGGAACAGCACTCCGCTGATGTCCAGCTTCGTGGCCTCCTCCGTGCGGACCGCGGTGGCCGTGCCGCCGCTGCCTGCTTCGACTCCGGCCGCGTCCGCGGCCGCCTCACGGCGCGCGATCCGGCGTCGGCGCACCGAGACGATGATCATCGCCGTCGCCGCGTAGGCGAGGATCGTCAGCAGGCCCGGCCCGATACCGCCGAGGAGGAGCTGTCCGATGCTCTCCTCGGCCACCACGCCGTAGAGCACGAGCACGATCGACGGCGGGATCAGCACGCCGAGCGTGCCGCCCGCGCACACCACGCCGGCGGCGAGGCGCAGGCCGAGACCGGCCTTGACGATGGCGTCGGTCGACACCCGCGCCATCGTCGCCACGGTCGCGACGCTCGACCCGGTGACCGCCGCGAACAGACCCGACCCGGCGAGCGAGGCCAGCGCGCTGCCTCCGGGCAGCTTGCGGAAGACCCGCGAGGCGAAGTCGAAGCCCGCCTGAGCGAGGCCGGCGTTGACCGCCAAGACGCCCATCACGATGAACAGCGGGATGATCGTGAGCGAGTAGTCGGCCGCCGACGAGTACGGCTGGTTGGCGGCGGTCCCCATGGCAGCCCCGGTCCCTCGCATGAGGACGACGCCGATGAATCCGGCGAGCATGAGGGACAGACCCACGTGCAGACGGATCGCCAGCAGCCCCAGGAACAGGGCCAGGACCAGCGTGAGGATCAGAACGGATTCAGCGGTCACGGGAACCTCCGGAAGCAGCAGGCTCGGCCTGGTCGACGAGTACCGCGACGTCGTTCGCGGGGACGTCCTCACCGGCACGCAGCGCGAGGAACGTCAGGATCTGCTTCCACACCGCGAGGATGAAGAACAGACCGAAGGACAGCAGGACGGACAGCTTCGCCGGCCACGTGGGCAGGCGGAGGATGTCGTTGGTCGTCTCGCCCCGCTCGAACGCGCTGTCGAAGACGCCGATCATGCCGATCACCAGCAGCACGCCGAGCACCGCCAGCAGCACCGTGCGGACGAGGCTCAGCGTCATCCGGGCGCGGCGGCCCAGACGTTCCTCGACGAGGCTGACCGACACGTGACGGCCGTCGATCTCCGCCGCGGCGAGCCCGAAGAACGCCACGGCGACCAGCAGCAGGGCCGAGATCTCGACCGCACCCAGGATCGACTGATCGCGCAGGTTACGGCTCACCACGTCGGCGACAGTCAAGGCGCAGAGCCCGAACAGCACCAGGCCGGCGATGATGCTCAGCGCGGAGGACAGCGCCCTGATCGGACGCGGGAATGGCACCTGACTCATCACTGGCCCTCCTGCATGCAGCGCGGCAGCGCGTCGACGTAGTCGGACGCCTCGTGCTCCTCGGCGAGGATCGCGCGGTAATCGTCGAGGACGGATTGCGCATCGTAATCGCGCTCCTCGTACCGCTTCACCCACTCCTCGGCGATCCCGGCCTTGTCGCGCAGCTCCTCGACCTCGTCCTCGGGGAGTGCCGAGAACTCGGTCCCGGACTCGCGCAGCTGCTCGCACGCGAGCATGCCGAGCTCGTCGAGCTCTTCCAGGCCGTAGTCGATGGCGTTCACCGACGCCTCGGTCAGGGCGTCCTGGTACTCCTCCGGCATCTCCTGGAACAGCTCCTCGTTGATGACCACGATCGACGAGGCGTAGGCGCCCACGCCGGGATCGACGGCGTACGGCGTGGAGTGGGACAGACCGAACGTCGGCAGGTTCGACATGCCGAGCGACGTGTAGCCGTCGACGATGCCGCGTTCCATGGACTCGTAGACGTCCGTCGCGGTCATCGCGACCGGGTTCACGCTGGCCGCGACCATGACCTGCGAGAGCAGTCCACCGGCGCGGACGCTGGTGCCCTTGAGGTCGTCGACGCTGTGCACGGGCTTGGTCGAGCCGAGCACCGCGTTCCCGATCGGCAGGGGGAACAGCAGCCGGACGCCCTGTCGGTCGAAGTCCTCGCGGTAGGTCTCGTTCTCCTCGTACAACCGGCTGAGGGTGCGCAGGTGCGCCTCGGGGTTGGTGGACTCGAACGGCAACTCCGACGCCGTGTACATCGACAGGTCGGAGGCCGCGTAGAGCGAGCCGACCTGGGCGAGATCGACGCGGCCGTCGAGCGTCGCGGACACCGACTCGTCGGCGCTGACCAGGCTCTCGGAGTAGTGGAACCGCACGGTCACCTCGCCGTCGGTGAGACGTTCCACGTCCTCGGCCCAGCGCTGGACCGTCTTGGACTGGTCGGACGTGGCGTTGGAGTAGGTCGAGTAGTGCAGGACGTACTCGCCCTCACCGCTCCCACCGCCGCAGGCGGCGAGGGACGCGGCCATGACGGCAACGACGCCGAACGCCGTGCCGGCGCGCTTGAGCTGCATCGTCACTCCTCTCGGGGCGTCACGCGATAGCGACGCAGGGTGAGTGCGGGGTTGATGGTCCGGACCTTGGCGAGACGCTCGGGGTCCAGCGCCGCGACGGCGATGCCCTCAGCCTCGCCCACCCCGGCGAGCGTGTTGCCCATGGGGTCGAGCACGACGCTGTTACCGGCACCGGTCGGCGCGCACTGGTCGGCCGCGACGACATACACCGTGTTCTCGATCGCGCGAGCACGCAGCAACGTCGTCCAGTGGAACTCCTTGAGCGGCCCGGGCACCCACTCGGCCGGAAGCGCGATGACATCGGCACCGGCATCGACCAGCGTGCGGGACGTCTCGGGGAAGCGCAGGTCGTAGCAGGTCTGCATGCCGACGGTGAAGCCGTCGACCTCGAGCAGCTGCGGTGCCACGGGGTCGCTCGCGATGACGCGGTCGGATTCGCGGTAGCCGAACGCGTCGTACAGGTGCACCTTGCGGTAGACCGCGCGGACCTCGCCGGCCTGGATGCCGACGAGGGTGTTGTGGATGCGACCGTCCTCGGCCGCCTCGTTGATGCCCGCGACGATCGTGATGTCGAGTTCCACCGAGAGCGCGGCGAGTCGACGCACGGAGGGACCGTCGAGGGGCTCGGCCGCCTCGACGAACCGGTCGTCCATCGCGTCGACGGTGAAGATCGCGTACTCGGGCAGTACCACGAGGCGCGCGCCCTGCTCACGGGCCGCGCGCACGAGACGCTCGATCTCGGCGAGGTTCGCCTCCTTGTCCGCCGTCGGGGCGAACTGGGCGGCAGCGACGTTGACGCTCATCAGGCCTTCCCTTCCTCGTTCTCGATGGCGCGCATGGTCTCGAGCGCCGCGGTGAAGCCGTTCAGCATCGCGCCGTACTGCATGACGCCGATGATCGTGTCCGCCCCTTCCTGGACCGCGAGCCGCTTCTCGGCGTCGCTCCACGCCGGCAGGATCCACGGCTTGCCCGCCGCACGAGCGGCGCGGGCGATCGTCCGCAAGTCGTCGAGGTCGGCGTCGGAGATGCTGTAGGCGCCGCGCCCCCGCAGCAGCGACAGGTCCGAAGGGCCGATGAACACGCCGTCGACCGTGGGCAGTGCGACGATCTCCTCGATCTCGTCGAACGCGGAGGCGTCCTCGATCATGGGGAAGCAGCGCGTCGTGCTGTCCTGCTCGGTGACCCAGGCGTCGGTGAAGCCGCGGTAGTGCGAGGTCCGGCCGCCGGCGAAGGACCGCAGACCGAGCGGCGGGAACTTCGCGAAGGCGGTGACCTCGGCGGCGTGCGCGGCGGACTCCACGTGCGGGATCGCGACGGCGCTGGCGCCGAGGTCGAGAGCCTGCTGGATCGGGCCGCGCTCGGGGCCGAGGACCTTGACGATGGCGTCCATCTTGCGGGCGCGGATCAGCGGCAGCACCCAGTCGAGGGCACCGAGGTCGAAGGTGCCGTGCTCGACGTCGAGGACGACGGTGTCGTAACCGGCGAGGCTGGCCATCTCGATGGCCGCGCTGGACGGCTCGGACAGCCACACGGCATGGCGGGGGGCGTTGGACACGCGGATCATGCTCCTGTTTCTCGTTCGTAACGCAGCAGAAATACTTGTGGTGTGCACGTTGTATACACACTGCACACGCAGTGCACCGTGACCTAGGACACGGGTTGGGGCGACTCTAGGGGTACGGTGGGGCCATGTCAATGCCCGCCGACGAGCCTGCCGGGGATGCTCAGGACTCCCCGTCGGCCAGCACGATCGCCTACCGCACGATCAGCGAGGCGATCCTCGTCGGCACGTACGCCGAGGGGCAGTTCCTCGACGAGTCGGGCCTGGCACGCAGCGTGGGCACCTCCCGCACGCCCGTGCGTGAAGCCCTCCGCCGCCTGCACGCCGAGCGATACGTCGATCTCGTGCCTCGCCGCGGAGCCCAGGTCAGGGTCATCACCGCCACCGAGATGCAGGAGATCTACGAGACGCGTCTGGTCATCGAGTCGGCCGCGTTGACCAAGATCTGCCGCCAGCGGCGCGGCGCGCCCGCCGGGGTGGAGCAGACGCTCGCAGACATGGAAGAAGCCGGCGCCGCCCAGGACTGGTTCACGTTCGCCCGCCTCGATCAGCGGTTTCACCAGTCGCTCGTCGAGCACGGCGCCAACCGCGTCCTGGCGGACCTGTATCAAGCGTTGCGGCCGCGCCACATCCGGCTTGCGGTCCGCACGATCACCGAGGGACCCCACCGCCGCGAGACGATCGAGCGCGAGCACCGCGAGATCGTCGCAGCGCTGGAAGCGCACGACGCGGCAACGGCCGTGCAGGTGCTCAACCAGCACCTCACGGCCGTCCCCGAACTGATGCGCGCCTTCTCGCACTGAGCGCGCGCGGTCGATCACGCCACGTCGACGTTGAGGGTGACCTCGATGTTGCCGCGAGTCGCGTCGGAGTAGGGGCACACCTCGTGCGCCGCCTTGACGGCGCGCTGGGCGTCCTCCTCGGAGATGCCGCCGCCGAGCTCCACGTTCAGTGTGACCGCGAGCTCGAAGCCGCCGCCCTCCTTGGGGCCGATGCCGACATCGGCGGTCACTGCCGAGTCCACGATCTCCACGCCGTGCTGCTTGCTGGTCGCCTTGAGCGCCGAGTGGAAGCAGGCCGCGTAGCCGGCGGCGAACAGCTGCTCGGGGTTGGTGGCGCCGCCCTCGCCGCCCATCTCCTGCGGCGTGCGGACGTCGGTGTCGATCAGGCCGTCGGTGCTGCGAACGTGGCCGTTGCGGCCGTCGCCGGTGGACGTGACGGATGCGGTGTAGACGATCTTCTCGGGCACGGGAAACCTCTCGTCGATGGACTGTCCCTCCGATCGAAGCACGCGGACGCGCCCTCGGCACGCGCAGATCCGCTCACGGCGGGTCGGATTGTCAACGTGCCGTGAGACACTCGCACTCGATGACCACCGCCATCTTCGGTCGTGACGACTGGATCGCACGCCTGCGCGACGATGTGTCGCGCACGGTCGCCAGCCACGGCGGCCTGGTGATGGTCAGCGGTGAGGCCGGAATCGGGAAGACGACTCTCATCGGCGCGTCCATCGAACATGCTCGTTCGCTCGGAGCGCTGGCCGCAGTCGGCACCTGCAGCAGTTCCCAGGGCACGCCCATGCTGTGGCCCTGGATCCAGGCCTTCCGCGCGTTGCAGCGCGCACTCGGCCCCACCGAGTTCGACGCCCTCTCCGCGGAGGTCGGTCTCGATCCCACCGAACTGGCCGCTTTCGACGACCGCGGCGGCGTCGAGTTCACGTTCTTCGACGCCGTAGCCACCTTGCTCGCCACCATCTCCCATCGCCATCCACTCGTCGTCGTCATCGAGGATCTGCACTGGGCCGACGTCACCTCGGTCCAGCTCCTCGAGTTCCTGTCCCGCCACACGTGGTTCGAGCGCATCCTCGTCATCGGCACCTACCGCGACACCGAGATCGATCCGGGTCGCGAGGCGCACCGCGCACTGTCAGCTCTCATGCCCCAAGCCGGCAGCATCCAGCTCGCCGGGCTCGAGCTGGAGGCCGTCGGCGCGCTCGTGCAGCGCGTTACCGGGCAACGGCCACCCGCCTCGTTCGTCCAGCGTCTGCATCACCGGTCCGGCGGCAACCCCTTCTTCGTCGAGCAGACGGCGCGGCTGTGGGCGAGCGGCCACGGCGAGCAGGCGCTCACACCGGGAGTGACCGACGCCGTGCGCAGCCGGCTGCGTCCGCTACCGCCCCAGGCGCTGGCGGTGCTGCAGACTGCGGCGGTCGTCGAGAACCCCACGACGCTCCGCGTCCTCGCTGCCGTCGCCGGTCTTTCCGTCGACGACTGCTCGAGCGCGCTCGCGGCAGCGCTCGCCGCACGACTCCTGCGGACCACGAACGAGAGCACCTACGAGTTCGTGCACGACCTCGTCCGCGAGACCGTGCTGACCGATCTCGACTCAGCCACCGAAGCTCGGCTGCATGCAGCCGTCGTCAACGCGCTCGACGACCATCCGCAGGCGGTGCTTCCGGGGCAGGCGGCCGACCATGCCCTGCGCGCGGGCGACCTGATCGACTCCGAGCGCACCGTCGACCTGCTCATCGCCGCGGGACGCGACGCCAACTCCCATCTGGATCTGCGCGCGTCCATCGACTTCTACCGGCGAGCGGCCGCGTTGACCTCCGATCCGGAGCGACGCACCCTCATCCGGCTCGACCTCGCCGGCGAGATGCACTTCGCCGCGACCCTCAACCGGTCGCCCCGCGCCGACGCGCTCGCGCTCATGACCGAGGTGCTCGACGAGGCGACACGTCATTCCACGGTCACTGCAGCGCGGGTCGCCCTCGGACTCCACTCGTACTCCGAGGTCGATCGCGACCGCGTCCGAGCTCTCCTTCGGTCGAGTGCCGCGTCATTGCTGCCGTCACCCCTGCCCGATGCGGACGACGAGTTGTACCGGGCGGTCGTCGAGCACCTGGCTGAGATCGCTCGTGCCGACGCGGACTACGAGTCGCTCAGCACGATGCTGTCGGTGCACCACGCGGTGCTGTGGCGCGCCGGCAAGGCAGCCGAACGCCAACGCGTCGTCGCGGAACTGCAGACGGTCGCGCGACGCCACGGCGACCGCACCACGGAGCAGTTCGCTGCCTCGCTCCTCTGGGTCACGATGCTGGAACAGAACGACCCCGGCTACCTCGAGCAGTACCGCGCCTTCGCCGCGCTGGCAGCTCGGTATCAGACACCGATCTTCGCGGCGAGCGAGCACATCGACGGTGCGCTCATCGCCGGGTTCCGCGGCCGGTTCGACGAGGCCTGGGAACGGTCCGCGCGGGCCGAGGAGGTGCTTCCGCAGGAGCACGCCTTCGGTTGGGCACTCCGCTATCTGCACTGGGTGCTGCACCTTCGACGCGGGGACTTCGACCAAGCCCGCCACGCGCTCAGCCTGCTCGCCGACAGCGCCTTCGACTACGACGTCCTGAGCGCGGCCCAAGCGGCCGAGGAAGGGCGTCACCGCGACGCCGCCGTGCTGCTCGAGCGGGTGGACGAGAACGACGAAGGGGTCCCGCGGATTCTCTACGATCGCGTGCTGGCGCTCGTTGCGGCGGGAACCGGCCACGGTGAACTCCTCGCGCGGGCACGAGAGCGGATGGCGCAGTGGAGCGGCACGTGGTCGGTGGACCTGTACGGCATGGACCTGGGTGGCCCGATCGACCTCTACCTCGGTCTGCTCGACGCCGCCGCAGGCGAGCAGGATCGAGCCGTCGGGTTCCTCGAGCGGGCGACCCGCCAGGCGGAGCATCTGTCGTCGCCGTACTGGGCGGCGACGGCGCAGCTCGCGCTCATCGAGGCGCTGCCGGCGGACGATCCTCGACGGGCGACCGTTCGCGAGACGCTCATGCCCCTTCTCGCCGAGCTCGACGTCCCCGGCCTCGAACGACGGACCAAGGCGCTCGTCGAGGGCTCGTCCTCCGCTGCTCCAGCGAGCCGGCTCGACGGCAACGCGTTCTGCCGCCAGGGTGCGACGTGGCAGCTCACCTGGGACGGGCACTCGGTGACGTTGCCGCACGCCAAGGGACTGGGCGACCTGCACACGCTGATCGCGGCGCCCGGGTCGGAGATCGCGAGCACCACCTTGCTCAACCCCCACCGCGATCCGCAGGCCGACGCCGCGATGCGCTTCGGTGGGGACGCCGTGCTCGACGACACGGCCCGACAGCAGTACCGCGCCCGGCTGACGCAGCTGGATGAGTTGCTCGATGCAGCCGGACTCGCTGGTGACGTGGAGCGGCGCGACGCGCTCCTGGCGGAACGGGAGGCGCTCATCGACGAGCTCCGCGCGGCCACGCGTCTCGGCGGCCGATCGCGGCGTCTCGGTGACGAGACCGAGCGGGCCCGCAAGACGGTCACCGCCCGCATCCGGGACGCGCTGCGCAAGATCGAGGGGGTCCATCCCGCCCTCGGCGAGCACCTCCGTGCCTCTGTCAACACGGGCACGTTCTGCTCCTACCGCCCCTCCGACCCCGTCACCTGGCGCCTCCACTGACCCGAGTTGGACCACCGGCATAGGTGGTCGAGTAGGAGGTCGCTCAGCGACCGACGTATCGAGTCCCTCGGAGCTACTCGACCGCCTACAGCCGGGCATAGGTGGTCGAGTAGGAGGTCGCTCAGCGACCGACGCATCGAGACCACGTCGCCTCGACTGGTCTCGATGCGGCCCTCGTTCCTCGGGCCTACTCGACCACCTACAACCTGGGTTACTTGCGGTTGTAGAGGCGCATAGTGGCGGTGCCGAAGATCGCGACGAGCGCGACGCTGAGGATCGACAGCCACAGCAGGTCGGTACCCGGCCACTCCCCAGACATCAGTCCTCGCACGCTGTCGACGGCGAAGGTGATCGGGTTGACCGCGACGAGCGCCTCGAGCCAGTTCGGCATGGTCGCGGGATCGACGTAAGCGCTGGACAGGAACGACAGCGGCATCACGACCATCATGCTGACGCCCATGACCGACTTGTCCGAGCGCAGCAGCAGCCCGAACATCGTCCAGACCCACGACAACGCGAAGCAGAACGCCAGCAGCACGGCGACACCGGCGAGCACGCCCGTGACACCTCCCGCGGGACGGAACCCGAGGATGAGCCCCATGACGATGATGACCGTGGACGCGATCGCGTACCGGAATCCGTCGCCGAGCAGATAGCCGACCATGGGCGCAGGCCGCCAGATCGGCAGCGTCCTGAACCGGTCGAAGACGCCCTTCTCGATGTCGGTGTTGACCGACAAGCCGGTGTACATCGTGATCATCACGATGCTCACGACCAGAATCCCCGGCAGGAAGAACTGGAGGTAATCAGTCGGCGAACCGGCCAGCGCACCGCCGAAGAGGTACGTGAACATCAGGGTCATCATGATCGGGAAGAGCGTCACGTCGAACAACTGCTCCGGGACGTGCTTGATCTTCAGCAGCGCGCGCCAGCCGAACGTCGCCGAGGCGGACCACGCCGACGGGCGCGGCGGTCGCTCGGTGATGAAGACCTTCGCGAGCTCGTCCGTGCGCGGGGCGCTGAGCTCAGGACTGGTGGTGGACTGCGTGGTCATGCGACCTCCTCGGAAACGGCAGGACGGTTGGTGAGGGCGAGGAACACCTCGTCGAGACTGGGCTGTCCCATCGAGAAGGAGTCCACGATGATGCCGGCCCGTGCGAGTTCGCCGAGGGCGACGCCGGTCTGATGCGCGGCGAGTTCGGTCACTGCGTCGTCGCCGGCGGTCCGCGTCTCCCGGAGGCGAGCGGTGAGGGCGACCGGGTCGGCGTCGCGCTGCACGTCGGCGCCGAGTGTCTCGGCCAGCAGCGTTGCCGCTTCCTCGCGACGGCTCGAGTCGCGGAGCCGCACGTGCACGCTGCCGCCGCCGATCGAGGCCTTCAGTTCGCCCTTGGTCCCCTCGGCGATCACGCGCCCCTCGTCGATCACGGCGATGCGCGATGCCAGCTGGTCGGCCTCGTCAAGGTACTGCGTCGTGAGCAGGACCGTGGTGCCCTGGTCGACGATCGCCCGGACGATCTCCCACACCTGATTGCGGCTGCGGGGATCGAGACCCGTGGTGGGCTCGTCGAGGAACAGCAGCTTCGGCACCGACAGCAGGCTTGCCGCGATGTCGAGCCGACGTCGCATGCCGCCGGAGTAGTTCTTCACCTGGCGATCCGCCGCGGCGGTCAGTCCCAGCGTCTCCAGGAAGAGCTCGGACCGTGCCGCGGCAGCCTTCTTGGAGTAGCCGAGCAGGCGCGCCAGCAGCACGAGGTTCTCCGTGCCGGTGAGGTCCTCGTCGACGGACGCGTACTGGCCGGTCATGCTCACGAGGCCGCGCACGTCGTCGGCCTCACGCACGACATCGCGGCCGAAGACGCGCGCCTCTCCCCCGTCGGGTTTCAAGAGCGTCGCCAGCATCTTGACCGTCGTCGTCTTGCCCGCGCCGTTCGGTCCCAGCACGCCGTAGACCGTTCCTGCCGGCACCGTCAGGTCGATCCCGTCGACCGCCACGTTCTCGCCGAACCTCTTGACGAGTCCGCGGACTTCGATGGCCGCTTCGGTCACCGTTCTCTCCTCTCGTTCACACTGTCACCTGTGAGGCGCTAGAAGAGTGCGAGTTCCGCTAGATCGCGGCCCGCGAGACCGCGAGACCGCGACACGGCCCGGCCGCCGAGGCGACCGGGCCGTGATGAGCGCGGGAGGGTCAGCGCGTTCCGACCACGACCTCGGCCCCGGCGTCCGCGATCGTGTCCGCCAGTTCCCCGGGCGGCTGTTGATCGGTGACCACTCCGGCGAGGTCGTCGAAACCGGTGACACGGAAGGGCGCCACGGTCCCGAACTTCGAGGAGTCCGCGAGCACCCAGGCGCGGGCCGTGACGTCGATGATGACGCGACGCAACTGCACCTCGTCGTAGTCGAAGTCGGTCAATCCTGCGCTCGTGGAGATGCCCCCGGAACCGAGAAACGCGAGGTCGGGGCGGAAGTCCCGAAGGAACTCGTGCGATCGCATTCCCGCGACGGCCAGGTCACCCCGGCGCACGCGGCCTCCGAGCACCACGACCCCGCACGAGAGCCGCTCGCTGGCGAGGGTGGCGGCGGGCAGCGAGTTGGTCACGAGGAGACCTTGGAAACTCGGGCTCATCGAACGGACGACGTGCAGGGCGGTCGTCCCGACGTCGATGACGATGGTCGAGTCGTCGGGGACCAGCGCAGCCGCGGCCCGACCGATGGCCGCCTTCTCCTGCTGACTCGACTCGGAGCGCTCCGAGTACGAGCTCTCCACGCGGGTCTTGTGCCCCGCGGCCACCGCGCCGCCGCGGACCCTGACCAGCGCGCCGCGGGACTCCATCACGGCAAGGTCGCGGCGCACCGTCTCCACCGAGACGTCGAGACGTTCGACCAGGTCGATCGTGCGCACGTATTCGTGCGCCGCCAGCTCCTGTTCGATCACGCTCCACCGCTCGGCCGGAATCGCCGAATGCGCCACGCCCACCTCCCAGACTCGCCGCTCTCACCCTCAGCGGCTCGATCGTATCGTCCGTTTCCCGGCACCCGTCGCGACGACGAGAGCCGGCTGGCCCGGCGACCGGTGCGATCGCCGGGCCAGCCGAGGACGACGCGTCAGCGACTGTGGCGCGCGTGCTCGCCCGTCTCGGGTTCGGCGTCGAGCGTGGCGTCGATCGACTCCATGTCGGGCATCGTCAGACCGCTGACGCCCTTGCGGGCGAGCAGGTAGACGAAGTACACCGCGCCGATCGCCACCATGACGGCGACGTAGTTCCACGACGCCCGGAAGGACGCATCGCGGAAGATCAGCAACTCCCACACCAGCCACACGACGGCGACGACGAGCACCGGGATCTCCCAACGCCCGAGGGTGAACCCGCGCGTGGGCGGCAGGTTGCGGCGCTTGACGATGTAGAGCGCGACCGTGGCGGCGTAGATGATCGCCGGCAGGAGCGTCGCCGCCGAGAACAGCGCGAACAGGGCGTCGGTGGAGAAGGCGAAGACGCCGAGAACGGCCTGGCTGACGACGAACATCATGAACGTGGCATTCATCGGAGTGCCGCGCGCCGGCGAGATCTTGTGGAACGCCTGCCAGCCCGGGAACCGCTCGTCGCGCGACATGGCCCAGATGAGCCGCGAACCGCTGAGCGTGATGACCAATCCGCACGAGAAGATCGAGATCACCACGAGCACGAGCATCGCCTTGCCCAGGAACGAGCCGAGAACGTTCGTGATGACGTCGGCGATCGGCGTCGCCGAGCCGGCCAGGGCCGCCGGGTCACCGCTCAGTCCGGTGACCGCGATGAGGAAGAGCATGCCGAGGATGCCGAGCGTGATCACCGCACGGTACATCGCGCGGGGCACGACGTAGGCGGGGTTCTTCGTCTCCTCGGCGAGGTTGGCCGCCGACTCGAAACCGACGATGGTGAAGGCACCGAGCAGGAAGCCCATCGCCCACGGGCTGGCCTCGCTGGCGCCACCGAACGCGAAGTACCCCTCCGCGGGCACGTCGCCACGGCTGAAGAGGTTCGAGGCGTCGAAGTCGCCGGTCGCGAACCCGACACCGAACAGCAGGACGACCAGACCGATCATGCCGACGAGCTGGATCGTGACCGCGCCGTTGTTCACCCGCTGCGTGGCGCGCGTCGACGTGGCGACGAGCAGCGCCTGCAGGAGCATCACGACCGCCGTGATGACCCAGGCGTTCGCGGCGGTTCCTTCGTAGCCCAGCAGCACCGGCAGGATGGTCGAGGCGATCGTGTAGTCGACGGCGACGACCACCACCGCGAGGAAGGTGAAGGAGATCCACCCCAGAATCCAGCCGAGCACCGGGTTCGCGAGACGCGAGACCCACTGGTAGGCGTACCCCGTGATGGGCACCCGCGCGGCGAGAGCGCCGAAGACGAGCGCGACCGCGAGCTGTCCGATCACGACGATCGGCCAGGTCCAGATGCCGAGCGGGCCCGAGGAGTTGAGCACCGACCCGTAGGCGGTGAAGATGCCGGTCGCGATCGACACGAAGCCGAAGGCCACCGCGAACAGCGTGAAGGGACTCAGGTCCTTCGCCAGCGACTGCTGGTAATGGGCGGTCGACCCGCCGCCGGCGTCACGCCGGCTGTCGTGCTGGTTCATCAGATCCTCTTTCAGAAGGGTGGGGAGGGAGGCCGGACGCTCAGGGACCGGTCACAAGCTGAGGTGGATCGGGCCGCCGTTCGGATCGGCACCGTCGAGGACGTTCCACGGGACGCGGAACACCCGCCCGGGTGAGGCGGGCCATGGAAGGGCGCGGCGCGTGAGAACACGACCGTCCTGGCGGACCGTCACCCGCGGGACGCGGACGAACTCGGTGACCCAGGTCTCGAGTCGGCTGCGCGCGGGAGCGGGCAGCCGCGGGTGGAACAGGCCAGGGGTGACCCAGGCGAACGGCGCGTCGCCGACGACGCGAAGGGGCGCGACGTGCGGCATCGGCTCCCCGTCGAGGAAGCGTGCGACCGAACGGGCGACGTGCTGCCCTCCGAGGGCCGCGACGTCGGCGGTGTCGACCGGGTGCACGAGATTGCCCGCCGCGAACACCCCTTCGCGGCCAGTCCGGCCGAGCGGGTCGACGAGCGGTCCGCGCGTTCCCCGATCCAGTGCGATCCCAGCAGAGCGGGCAAGCTCGTGATCGGGAATCCAGTCGCCGGTGAACACGACGGTGTCGCAAGGGAGCACCTCGCGGCGCCCGGTCGCGATGTCCTCCACCTCGACGCCTTCCACACGCCGTCGGCCGAGAACCTGGACCACGCGGTGGCCGGTGACGAGTCGCGGCCGGAACATCACCCGGCCGCCGAGGTTGAACACCGCGTACGACTCGGGGGCGGCATGACTGGTGACCAGCGCCTCCGTCCGGCAGCCCGCCTCCTTGAGAGTCATCACCGCCGACCACGACACGAGCTCGCCGCCGACCACGACGGCCCGGCTCCCGACGGTGCGGTGATGCAGGTGGACCGTGTTCTGCAGCTCCCCCGTCGTCAGAACGCCGGCCGGCCGCGATCCCGGGATCATCCGCGCCGGACGAGGACGCTCACGCGCCCCTGTCGCGAGGACGATCGCCGTGGCCTCGACGCGGGCCCGACCTTCGGGGCTCGTCACGAGCATGTCCGTCCCGTCCCAGGAGGTCACCATGGTCTCGGTGCGGAGGTCGGCGCCCGCCGCCAGCGCTTCATCGACGAGTCGGCGCGCATAGCGCGGGCCGGTGGTGAACCGGCGCTTGTCGCGGATCCCGTAGCCCAGGTGGTCGGAGTGCCGAGGGATGCCGCCGGCCTCCTGCTCGCGCTCGAGCACGACGACGCGGGCGCGGGTTCGCGACGCGAGGTCGGCGGCCGCCGTGAGTCCGGCCGGTCCCCCGCCGATGATGGCGACGTCCGCGGAGATCGTGGTGGTCATCGGGACTCCTCTCGTGCCGCAGCGATGCAGCTGTCGACCGCGGCGCCGCAGTAGAAGGCCTGGCACCGGCCGTTGGTGGCGCGGGTACGGCGGCTCACGCCGCCGCGGTCCACGGCCGGGACCGTCGACGTCAGGGCGTCGCGGATCTCGCCGGCCGTGACGCGCTCGCAGAAACACACGATGCGGCCGTACTCGGGGTCGGCGGCGATGAGATCCTCGCGCTGATAAGGCCGGGTGAAACGCTCGCCGATCATCGGCATCCGCGGCGGCTCGGCCACCTGCGCGCGCGGCTCGAGGGCGACACCGGCGTCGCGCAGCAGGTCCTCGACATGTTCCGCGATCGCCATGGACGAGGTGAGGCCCGTGGAGCGGATACCTCCGACGAGCACGTACCGCTGGGCCGCATCGGCATCGATGAGGTAGTCGCCGTGGTCGACCGCCGCTCGGAGCCCTGCGTACGCCGTCGTGACCTCTTCGTCGAAGAGCTGCGGCATCAGCCGTTCGCCCTTGCTGAGCAGGAACTCGAAACCGCTCTCCGAGGTCTGGGTCGCGGTCTTGTCGTCGAGGTCCTGGGCCGTGGGACCGAGCATGATGTTGCCGTACACGGTGGGGCTCACCAGGACGCCCTTGCCGAGCTTCGACGGCACGGGCAGCACGATCTTGTCGAGCATGCTGCTGGCCAGCTTGTCGAAGACGAGCAGCTCGCCCCGGCGTGGCGTCACCGTGAAACGGTCGTAGCCCAGCTCTCGATCGAGGACGTCGGCACCGAGGCCGGCCGCGTTGATCAGCCAGCGGGTGTGCACGTCACCCGCGGTCGTACGCACGACCGTCTCCTCGGGCCCGACCTCGATGCCGCAGACTTCCCGGCCGAGCAGCAACGCGGCCCCGTTCTCGACCGCTTCCGTCGCGTAGGCGATGGAGGGTGTCCAGGGGCAGATGATCGACTCGTCGGGGACGGCGAGACCACCCAGGGCACCCGGGCCGAGGGACGGAACTGCCGTGTACACCTCCTCGGCGGTCAACAGCTCGCACCTGTCGTAACCGTTCTCGATCGCCCTATCGCGAAGACCCGGCAGGTTGCCCAGTTCCTCCTCGGTCCAGGCCACGAGGACCGCTCCGGTGCGCTCGAGCGGGATGCCGGTCTGCGCCGCGTAGTCGCTGAGCAGGGCGTAACCGCGGCTGACCAGACGCGACTCGAGCGTGCCGGGCTTGGCGTCGAATCCGGTGTGCAGGATCGCCGTGTTGGCCTTGCTCGTGCCCTCGCCGACGTCGTCGGCACTGTCGACGAGCGCGACCGAGAGGTCGCGGCGGCTGAGCGCGCGGGCGATCGCCGTGCCGACGACTCCCGCACCGATGATCGTGATGTCGTAGGTCGTCATGCGTGGTCCCCTCGGGTCAGGTCGGCGTCGACGGCGGCGCGCCATCGACGGCGGAATCGGGCGCTCTCGGTCTCCGACCACGTCGGCGTGAAGGTGTGAGCGGGCGTCCACGGCAGCGGCGCGTCGGCCACGTCGAGGGCGGGGTCGAGAGCGAGCCGGGCCGCGGCCGCCGCACCCAGCGCGGTTGCATGCTCGGAGCCGTAGATGTCGATCGGGGTCTGCAGCAGGTCGGCCTGGCTCTGCATGAGCACGCGGCTGCGCGTCAGCCCGCCGTCCACCCGGAGGCGGACGAGGGGGGCACCCAGTTCCTCGTCGGTCAGGGCCGCGAGCTCGGCGACTTGCGCGCTGATTCCCTCGAGGACGGCCCGCACGATCTGCGGACGTCCGGTCGACAGGCTCATGCCGCTGAGGAACGCTCGTGCATCCGGGCGCCACCACGGCGCGGCGAGCCCGGCGAACGAGGGAGCGCACACGACACCGTCGGAGGAATCCGCCGCGACGGAGTCGAGTTCTGCAGCCGATTCGATCAACCCGAGGTCGCACAGCCAGCGCACTGCGGAGGCGGCGGTGTACACCTGACCGTCCGCGCAGTAGCTGGTGCGCCCACGCAAGGTCCAGGCGATGGAGGTGGTGAGGCCGTTGTCGAACCGTGGCGCGTGATCGCCCAGGTTGACGAGCAGGAACGCGCCCGTGCCGTAGGTGCACTTGGCGGTCCCCCGGTCGAGGCATCCCTCGGCGAGCAACGCAGCCTGCTGGTCGACGATGAGCCCGGCCACCGGCACCTCGTCGCCGAAGGCCGTCGTGGTGCCCACGACCTCGTCGCTGGTGACGAGCCGCGGCAACCGTTCACCGGGCAGCCCGAACAGCTCGAGCAGCCGCTCGTCCCACGCGACCTCGTCGATGTCGAGCAGCAGCGACCGGCTCGCCGTCGACGTGTCGGTCACGAACTCGCCGGTGAGCTGGTGCACGAGCCAGGTGTCCGTCGTGGTGACGACGCCGTCTCGGGTCAGGTTCCGTCGCAGCCACGCCATCTTCGGCGCGGAGAAGTAGGGGTCGAGCTGCAAAGCGGTGCGGGAGCGGATCTCCTCGGCGTGACCGGCGAGCTCCGCACAGATGCTCTCGGCGCGGCGGTCCTGCCACGACAGTGCGGTGGTCAACGGCTCCCCGGTAGCGGGGTCCCACGCGAGCACCGTCTCACCCTGGTTCGCCAGGGCGACCGCGGTCAGCCGGCGGCCCGCGCTCGTGGCGGCCTCGCGACCGCTGTCGAGGACCGACTGCAGCAGCTCCTGCGGGTCCTGCTCCACACCACCGCCGGACAGATACCGCGGTCGCAGCTCGCGTTCGGCCACCGCGACGATGCCGTCATCGTCGACGACGACGGCCTTGGTGCCCGACGTTCCCTGGTCGATGGCGAGGATGGCCACCTGCGCTCCTTTTCGTGCACGGCCGCGGCGCCCTGAACCGACATTGACCGGTTCTGCCTGAACTTAGCCGTTGATGCCCGAAATTGTGGAATGTGGTGACCGTTACTGTCAAGCCCTCGCGCGCACACCCCAGGTCACGGAGCGGACGGACGCGCTGACCGCCTGCGCTTCTCGCAGGGTGTGAGCGGACGGGTTCACCAGCACCGTCTCCGCCGCGAGGGCGATGAGCGGAACGTCGTGAGCGGAGTCGGTGTAGACGCGGTCCCAGCGTGACCACCCGAGTTCGGCAAGCCGTTCGACCTTCCGCTGCGCGAAGCAATGGTCGGCGAGGATCAGCGACCGACCCTTGACACGCAACGCCGAGGAGCAGACGGTCACCTCCAGGCCGAGCGCCTCACACCAGCCGGCGAGCAGAGGTTCGAGCCCCGCCGAGACGATGGCGACCTCGTCCCCGTCGCGAAGGTGAGCACGGACGCGATCCACCGCGTCGGGAACCGTGAACGCCTCGTCGAGCGCCACGACCGACCCGAACCGACGCAGTTCGGCGACCAGCCGTTCCGGCCGCTCCCCCGCGAAGACACCGTCCATGAGCCGGCGAGTGAACCACGTCCGCACGCGCGGATGCCTCCCGGAAACCGCGAAACCGACGAGCCACGGGGCGCAGCGCAGCAGGCGGAGCGGGCGAGCGCGCAACCGCGGCGTCAGCCAGGCGGCCGTGGAATCCACCGCGGTGAAGACTCCGTCGAAGTCGAAGACCACTCGCCGTGAGGACGAACCGTCGAGCTGAGCTGCGTCGTTCACGTGGCCGGCCTCCATCTCAGTCATGGACCCTCGGTGAGCCCGAGGTTGAGAGTACGGAGAGCGCCTCAGCGTTCGTCCCAGGCATCAAGGACGGTATGCGCATGTGCGTACAGCAACTGGTGCGGGGCGTCAGCGATCACGGTCAGGCGGCCCCCCACCACGTCGACGATACGTTGCATGACGTCAGGCGGCGTCGAGACGTCGAGCGCGCCGGCGAAGCACCGGACCGGCAGCCCCTCCGGTCGGACCCAACCCCCGAATCGGCTGAAATCACGCCAGGTGGCGTCCCAGCGAAGAGGGTGCATCGCTCGCACGGTCGCTTCCGCCTCGATGACGTACGACGGGCGTTCCGCAACCTCGGACGCGGTGAACCACCGCTCGATCGTGTCCCGTGCCAGCATTGCCATGCCCTCACTGCCTGCCACCGCCCGCTGCTCGAAGACCGGATAGCCCCGGTCGGGTGAGCACACGACGGCAAGGTCGCGCCACCGCGACGGCGCAACTGCCGCGGCGAGGCCGGCGACCACTCCTCCCATCGAGATTCCCAGGAGACGGGGGCGGTCGAGCCCGAAGAACTCGACCGCCTCGACAAGGTCATCGGCCATCCCGCGCAGGGTGACTTGCGCCGGCCTGGCCCCAGAACGCCCATGGCCGCGCAGGTCGATTCCGTATGCCCGATAACCTCGCGCCGCCGCCGCGACCGCGAAGGTCGACATGGATCGGGCGTCGAGTCCGGCCGAATGCGCGAGAATCACCGGCACGCCGTTCTCCGGCCCCCAGACGAGCGCGTCGGTCTCGATACCCCCGAGCCGAATTCGTTTGGCCATCGTCACTCCGCGCGGACGACCGGTTCGGGGTGCGGAGGACGCACGCCGAGCACCCCGCGCTCCTCCATGGCGGTGATCGCGGCCTCCGTGACGCCCACCTCGCGCAGCAGGTCCCGGGAGTGTTCGCCCAGCTTCGGAGGGTAGGCGTACTCCTGCGGCTCGTAGCCCTGTTCCCCGATCAGCCGCACCGGGTTTCCCACCACCTCGACCGCGTGTCCCTCGTCGTCGGTGAGTTCGACCACCATCTGGTGACCGCTCTCGCGAGCGTCGTCCAGCGCCTCGGTGACGGTCTTGATCAGAGCACAGGGGACGCGCTCCTGTTCCAAGAGTTGCACCCAGGTGGCGGCGTCCTTCTGGGTGAAGGCTGCTTCCAGGACGGGCCAGAGTTCGTCGCGATGCGCCAGGCGCCCGCCGGGGGTGGCGAAGCGCTCGTCGTCGATGAGCTCGGGTCGACCGATGACCCGACACAGCCCCTGCCACATCCGCTCGGTGTTCGCGGTGACGACGAACTCGCGATCGTCGCCGCCGCGGAACGACCGGTACGTGGGGATCGAGTCATGACGCGCACCCTGCGGGCCCGGCGTGACACCGCTGAGCATCGCGTACACCGCCTGGTAACTCGTCATCACCAGCTGGCTGTCGAGCATGGAGACGTCCAGCTGCGCGCCCTTGCCGGTCCGCAGACGCCGGATGTAGGCGGCCAGCGTGCCGAAGGCGGCGAACATCCCCGCGACGAGGTCACCGGCAGGAATGCCGAGCCGAACCGCGGGGCGGCCCGGCTCGGGCTCGCCGGTGAGGCTCATGACGCCGGACAAGGCTTGGACGATCATGTCGTAGGCCGGCTTGTCCTTCCACGGACCGACCTGACCGAAGCCGCTGATCGACACCCAGATGAGGTCGGGACGCTGGGCACGCAGCTCCCGCGGGCTCAGGCCGAGCCGCTCGCACACCCCGGGCCGGAAGTTCTCCACCACGACATCGGCTGCGGCGATGAGCTTGCGGACGGCGTCGAGCCCGTCGGGGTCCTTCAGATCGATCGCGACCGAGCGCTTCGACCGGTTGTTCGCGAGGAAGTAGGCGCTGTCCTCGCCGACGAAATGCGGCGGTATCGACCGGCTGGAGTCTCCCGCCAGTGGCTCGACCTTGATGACCTCCGCACCCAGGTCGACCAGCATCTGAGTGCCGAACGGCCCTGACAGGAAGGTCGTCAGGTCGACGACCCGGATGCCGTCGAGCGGAGGGGTCAGGAGGTCCTCGGTCATGCCGTCCTCTCGAACAGGTGGATCGTGCAGGCACCGTGATCCAGGCCGGCGATGCCACCGCCGGTGACGTGCGTCAACGCGCGCTGGGCGTTCTCGACCTGACGCGCACCCGCTCGATCGGTGAGGTGCCACAGTGCTTCGACGACCTGCGCCACGCCGCTGGCCCCCACCGGGTGGCCCTTCGACAGCAGTCCGCCCGAGGGGTTCACCACGACGTCGCCCCCGTAAGCGGTCCGCCCGTCGCGCAGCAGCCCGACCGACTCCCCGGGTTCGCACAAGCCCAGGGCCTCGTAGTAGACGAGCTCGGCGATGGTGAAGGCGTCGTGCAACTCGACGACGTCGAGGTCCTCGGGTCCGAAGCCCGCAGCCTCGTAGGCGTCGCGTGCCGAGTGGTACGAGATCTCCGGCCGCAGCATGTCCCGGAATCCAGCCTCGAACTGACCGGAGTGCAGCACCGACGCCGCAGCGCGCATGCCCTGGGCACCGCGCCGCTTGCGCTCACGCTCGGACATCAGCACGACCGCCGCCGCACCATCGCCCGTGGGGCAGCACTGCATGAGCGTCAACGGGTCGGCGATGGGCCGCGAGTCGAGCACCTGCTCGACCGTGACCTCCGACTGGAACTGCGCGTAAGGATTCGCGGCGCCGTGCCGACGAGCCTTCACGCTCACCGCCGCCAGATCCTCCACCGTCGCGTCGCGCTCGTGCAGGAAGCGCCGCGCGCGCATGGCGTACACGGCCGGCATGACGATGCCGTTCTGGACCTCGGGGTCCTCCTGCACCAGCGGGAGAGTGCCGCCACCGAACTGGGTGAGCTTGTCGACGCCGATCACGAGGGCGATGTCGCAGTGACCGTCCTCGATGGCCCGGACCGCCAGGTGCACTGCCGTGGCGCCGCCAGAGCACGCGTTGTCGACGTTCGTGACGGGCACGTCTCCGATGCCCAGCTCCTTGACGATGCGCTGCCCGGTGAGCATGCCGCCGAACGCGTGGCCGCAGAACACCGCACCCACCTCGTCCTTCGTGATGCCGGCGTCGCGCAGTGCTCCGAGCGCAGCGGGAGCCGCCAAACCGGAGTACGAGGACTCACGGTGCTTGCCCATCTTGATCATGGCTCCGCCGATCACCGAGGCGGCGTTGTCCTGAATCACGCGGTGGCTCCTTCCACGGGCACGAAGCCCCAGCCGGTCGGGCTCTGGTCACTGGTCGCGAGGCGCACCGGCAGGTCGCAGCGAAGCTGCTCCTGGGGTGCGAGCACCTGAGCCAGGAGGCGCAAGCCGTCGCTCAGGTCGATGTAGCCGAGGGTGTAGGGCGTCGCGAAGGTCGGCGAGATGTGGACGGTCGTCCACGTGTACAGGCTTCCCTCGCCTGGCAGCTCCGCGTCGTGGATCTCGGTGCTGTTGCAGCTGGGGCAGATATACGCCCGCGGGAAGCTGCCCGCCCCGCACGACTGGCAGCGCCCACCGCGCAGGCCGCCGTTCTCCGTCACGACAGGTCGGTCGTCGGCAGCGGTGTCGGGTACCGGCTGCAGGACGGACTCCTGGTCGGTCATCAATACGTTCCTTTCATTCTTCGTGAGTCGCCCAGAACGACGCGAGTGCCTCGGCCACCTCGCGTGGTTGTTCGACGAAGGGTGTGTGTCCTGAGCGGCTGAGCACCAGCGGTGGCGGGCATCCGACCTCGTCGCTGATGCGCTGCATGTCGGCGGGCGACTTCGCCCGGTCGAGCCCACCGGCGAGAAGGCGTAACGGGGCGCTGATCATGCGGACGTCGTCCCAGAGATCGCGCCGTTCGAACACGAGCTCCGCCGCATCCGCGACGCTCGGCTCGAGGCGGGCGAACCGCTCTCGCCAGTGCCGGCACCGGTCCCCATCGGTCTCGAGGAAGGCGGAGCCGAACATGGTCTGCGCGAGCAGGTCGACGCGCGCGGCGGGTCCCGGATCACGCAGCTGAGCGACCAGGGCCGCGAACACCTCCGGGCGTCGTTCGGCGTCCGCCGTCGCTGCCGAGAGGGTGCAGGTGCGGACGCGGTCGCCCAACCGGGCGGCCGCGACCATCGCGACGTAGGCCCCCATGGAGGACCCCACGAGGTGAACGGGCTCCTCCAGGTCCTGCACCAGCGCGCACACAT
Organism: Aeromicrobium camelliae; assembly: GCF_003850045.1. Lineage (GTDB taxonomy): Bacteria > Actinomycetota > Actinomycetes > Propionibacteriales > Nocardioidaceae > Aeromicrobium > Aeromicrobium camelliae. Next base: position 103,855 of record NZ_RQJX01000003.1, read on the forward strand.
CGTCCGCGAGGGCGTCCACGTCTCCTGGAGCTTCGGCGCTGCGCGCCCCCTGTCCGCGATGATCGGGCGCGATGATCGCACGCCCGGTCAGCACGGCGATGTCATCGAACATCGACCCGTCGAAGAACAACGAGTGCAGCGCGACCACGGGGTGACGAGACACGATCAGACTCCCGACCGCTCAGGCGTCGGGTGCCAGGAAGCCCTGGTCGTCCAAGGCATGCACGAGAGCCGTCAACGCGCCCACGTAGCTGTACTGGCGCAAGCCCATGCACATCCCGGTCGCCGTGTGCGTGAAGCTCGAGGAGATGCTCCCGCCCCCGAGGCCACGGGAGGACCCGGCTGCCGCCTGAATGTTGGAGAAATGCACCTCGACCGTCGGAAGCCCGGTGTCCTCCAGCGCGTGGCGGACGCCTTCGCCCTTCGTGGTGAGACCGGCCGGGTTGATGATGTACGCATCGACGCGGTCCGCCGACTCGTGGATGTACTCGAGGATGTAGCCCTCGTGGTTCGAATCGAAGGTCTCGATCTCCACGCCGAGCGCCTCGCCGTACTCGACGACGTAGCGCTGCAGGTCGGCCAGCGAGTTGATCTCGCCGTAGACCTGCTTGCTGCGGCGCCCGAGGCTCGACATGTTCGGGCCGTCGATGAGTGCGATGCGGTGCCGACGATCTCCGCGGCGTTCCACCGTTCGTGAGGTCATGGAATGGTCCTTTCGTTCTCAGGTGTAGCGAAGGCCGGCATCGACGAGCAGCGACTGCCCGGTGATGTAGCCGGCCTCGTTCGAGGCGAAGAAGCGCACGGCTGCGACGACGTCCTCGGGCGTGCCCTTCCGCTTGATGGCGTGACCCGCGATGATCGAGTCCCACTGGTCCTCGGTGATGGTGTCGCGCGGCACCTCGGTGACGATGCCGTGCGGGCTCACCACGTTGGCTGTCACGTCGAAGGAGCCCAGCTCGGTGGCGAGCGACTTGTTGAACGCCTGCACGGCACCCTTCGAGGCGACGTAGTGCGCGTAGTTCGCGCGACCGGTCACCACGACGCTCGACGAGATGTTGACGATTCGTCCGAAGCGCTGCGCCTTCATGTGCGGGGCGACCGCCTGGCAGCAGAGGAACACTCCCCGCGCATTGACCGCGAAGATGCTGTCCCATTCCTCCACCGTCAGTTCCTCGAACGGCTTCATCGTCAGCGACGAGAACATCGCGGCGTTGTTCACCAGGACGTGCACGGTGCCGAACTCGTCGACGGCACGCTGCACCATCGCGTCGACGCCGGCCTTGTCGCTGACGTCGGCGGCGACGCCGATCGCCTGGCCGCCGGACGCGCGGATCTCCTCAGCCACTCGTTCGGCGGCCTCGGCGTTGATGTCGGCGACGACGACGCGGTCGCCCTGCTCGGCGAACGCCTGCGCGAACTTGCGACCGATGCCCTGACCGCTGCCGGTGACCAGCACGACCCTGCTCGTTGGTTCCACTCTCGAATTCCCTTTCGTTGTCGACTCAAGCTCGAGTCAGATGAAGTGCGGCGATTCCGCCGTCGACGGTGACGACCGTCCCGATGCTCGATCGCATCGCGGGGTGCGCCAGGTAGAGGGCCGCCAGGGCGACTTCGTCCGGGCGGACCATGCGGCCGGTGGGCTGGCGCTCGTCGAACTCACGCCGCCGCTGCTCGGGATCGTCGGCCCGCGCGGCGAGTTCGGCCATGAAGGGTGTATCCACGGTGCCCGGGTTGACGGCGTTGACGCAGATGTCCTCGGCCACCAGATCGGCGGCCATGGACCGCGTCATCGACTCGATGGCGCCCTTGGTCGCTGAATACAACGCGCGTTGGCGGAAGCCGGAGGCGGCCGTGCACGACGACATGTTGATGATGGACGCGGCAGCGGATCGGCGCAGCAGGGGCAACGCGGCGCGAGTGGCCCTGACGTAGCCGAGCACGTTGAGGTCCCACAGCGCGTGCCACTGCTCCTCGCTGCCGTCCTCGATGTCGCCGACGAAGCTCACCCCCGCGTTGTTGACGAGAACGTCGAGGTGACCGTCGGTCGCCTCGATACGTCCCACCACCGCATCGACGCTGGCCTGGTCCCGTAAGTCCGCCCGGTGATAGGTCACGTCGGTCACGGGCTCACGCGGGTCGTCGCGATCGAGCACGTGCACGCGGGCTCCGGCGGCGGCGAAGGTCACCGCACAGGCGTGCCCGATTCCAGCTGCACCGCCGGTCACCAGTACGACACGGCCGTCATGGCCGATCATTTCTTCTCCTGCCTGTCGGGCGCACCGAAATACCGAGCGATGTCGCCGGCGCCAGCCTGCATCGCGACAACGATGCTCTCGGTGTCACCGGCGGGAGCGCGGTTCTGCGGATGGGTCAGCGTGAGGGAACCCACCACCCCGCGGGGTCCGATCACGGGCACTGCGATCCCTCGGGCGCCGGGGAGCTTCTCGCCCTGCGACTCGACGTAGCCCTGCTCGCGGATGATCGTGAGGTCGTCGCTCAGCCGCTCCAGACTCGGCAGTTCAGCGCCGCCGACTGAACGACCGCCGCCCGATCCTGCGGACTCCCTCTCGTAGGCCGCTTTGAGCTCGTCGTCCGGCAGGAAGGCGGCGACCGCCTTCCCCGAGGCGCCCCAGAGCACTGGGGTCGGCGTGTTGAGCTCGATCCGGTACTGCAGCACGTGATCACCGTCAGCGCGGCCGGCGAACGACAGCGTCGATGTCGCCGGCGAATACAGACCGAAGATCACGGTCTCACCGAACTCCCCTGCCAGCCGGTCGAGCACCGGCTGAATGATGCCGGGGAGATCGACGGTCTGCAGTGTGCGCGCGGCGAGCCGGTAGGTCTCCGGGCCGACGCTGTACGACCGCAGCTGCGGATCGTGGGTCACCATCCCGGTATCGACCAGAAGGCCGAGCAGACGGTGAGTGGTCGACGCCGGCAGCGAGGACACGTCGGCCAGCGCGTTGACGCTGACCGGTCCCTCGGCGTCCACCACGGCCGCGAGCAGACGCATTGCCCGTGCCACCGTCCCGTCCCCTGCGGAGCGAGCTCCTCGTTCGTCAGTCATGTGCGATCACCTCATGAAGGTTGTGAGGACAGGGAAGACGTTCACGACCACGAGCACGGGAAGAACGCCGACAATGAGCAGGCGCAACGCCGGGAGGACCAGCGTGTGGAACGGGGTCTCGGTCGCGCTGGCAGCCACGAACAGGTTCGGCGCGAACGGAGGTGTGGCAAGACCCATTCCCAGGTTGAGAACCATGATGATGCCGAACTGCACCGGATCGATTCCGTACGCCGTCGTGAGCGGCAGCAACAAAGGCACGAGGATCACGATCGCCGTGTTCTCCTCGATGAACATGCCGATGAAGAACAGCAGCAGGTTCAGCACGATGAGAAGCCCCCAAGCGGGGATCGCCCACCCGGCGATGGTGTCGGCGAGCGTCTGCGGCACACCGGAGATCACGACGGCTCGAGCGAACGCCCCGCCCATCGCGATGATCAGCAGGATGGGTGCGGTCGCGAGCAGACCGTTGAGGATGGTTCCGCCGACTGCTGACGGTTTCAGTTCGCGATAGATCAGCAGTCCAACGAGGAGACCGTAGGCACAGGCGATCGCTCCGGACTCGGTCGGCGTGAACGCTCCCGAGTAAATGCCGCCGAGGATGATGATCGGCATCACCAGAGCCGGAATCGCACCGCTGATCCGTCGCGACGTGCTGCGGCGCTGCTCGGTGCTCAACCGGGCGCCGAGATCGTCGAGCTCGCGTCCGCGTGCCCACAGCAGGTTGTAGGTCACGAGCACGATGGTCAGCAGGATGCCCACCACGGCTCCCGCGAGGAACATGTCCGAGATCGAAATTCCGGCCGCGACCGCGTACACGATGATCGGAACGCTCGGCGGGATGAGGATGCCGATGATGCCGGACACCGCGATCAACGAACCGACGTACTGCTTGGGGTAGCCGCGATCGGCCATGTCCTTGGACATGATCCGTCCGATCGCGGAAACTGTCGCTACCGACGATCCTGAAATGGAACCGAACAACGCGCACGCGCCGACCATCGTGGCGCCGAGCCCACCCTTGAAGCGTCCTGCGATCAATCCGACGAACTCGATGAGACGCTTCGAGACGCCTCCGGACTGCATGATTGCGCCGGCCAACAGGAAGAACGGGATCGCGAGGTAGGTGAACGAGTCGAGCGTGCGAAACGCAACCGACGACACCTGACCCGGGTTGCTGCCGAGCAGGATGAAGAAGATCAGCGCACCGATCCCGAAGGCCACCGCGACGGCCACGCCGACGACGATGAGTGCAACGACGGCGAGTGCTGCAATCGGCATCAGTGCTCAACTCCCTCTGCGCCCGGGAAACCCGCGCCGTGCTTGGTCGTGTAGTCAGCGCTGCGAAGGAACGTCCGCAGCAGGTACGCCAGGCTCACGACGGCCCCGAGGATGGCTCCGACGACCATCGCGAGCATGGGCCAACTGAGCGGGATCGCGAGCTCCGCCGACTTCTGCCCCGTCCGCTGGTAGTTACCGATGACCAGCACCGTGAAGTTCGCGAAGAGGAGGTAGAACGCCGCCTCGATCGCATAGATCAGCCGGTGGAGCCAGACCTGCACTCGCCCAGTCGGCAGATAGTGGGCCAGCGCGTCGACCGCGATATGGAGCCGCGCTCGGATCAACACCGGAATTGCCAGGAACGTGGTCACGATCATGAGGTAGCGAGCGATCTCGTCCGCACCGGTGAACGTGCCGAGAAGGCCGTTGCGACCAGCCACCTGTGCGAGCGTGACGACCAGAATCGCGGCGAAAGCCACTGTCAGCAGCACACGCAAGGCGCGGTCGAACACCGCCAGCCCGCTGTCCAGTACGGGGACGGGTGCCCCTGCCTGGTCACTCACCTGTGGCCTCCGTGGCGGCCTGCGACTCCTTGCGCAGCTGGTCGAGCGTGTCCGCACCGAAGACCGACTCCTGGCTCGCCCACACCTCGTCCTTGATCGCGGCGAACGCGGCGCGCTGCGTGTCGCTCAGCTCGACGACCTGCACGCCATCCTCCTTGAGCTCGTTGAGCCGTTCGGCGACCGAGTCCCGGACTTCCTGCGTAGCGTCAGCGGTGATCTCGTCGATCACCTCGCTGAGCGCCTCCCGATCCTCCTCGGAGAGGGACTCCCAGACGCCGGTGTTGCAGGAGATGTTCCCCATGCCATAGGCGTGCCGGGTGAGTGTGAGGTGCTTCTGCACCTCCTGGAAGCGCGAGTTGTACGTCAGCACGACACCGTTGTCCTGACCATCGACCGTTCCCTGCTGAAGCGCGGTGTAGAGCTCGGGGAAGGGAATGGCGACGGGCTTGGCGTCCCAGGCCTCGAACAGCTTGGTGTACATCGAGAGCCCTGGAACACGGAAGCTCATGCCGGCCATGTCCTCGGGAGTCTCGATCGGGCGGCTGTTGTTGGTCAGTCCGCGGAAGTCGTTCTCGTAGAAGCCGAGGGCGGTGATACCGGTCTCCTCCAGTGCCTCGCGCTCGTTGGTCTGCAGCACGCCCTCCGGGTCGAAGAAGATCTCGTCGACCGCCTCGTAGGTCGTAGCAATGAAGGGCAGCAGCGAGAGCTGGAGGCGGTCATCCAGGCCGGAGGCGGTCGCCGCGAAGAACGCACATTCGACGTCGCCGCTTGCGAGGCCGGCGCCGAGCTCCTCGTCACCACCGAGCTGGCTACCGGGGTAGACGTCGAACTTGACCCGGCCGTCGGTGACTTCGGGAGCGCGCTCAGCGAGAGCGGTCGCGGCCGTGTGGACGGCCGAGGATTCGGGGAAGACGTGGGCGAGCTTGAGGGTGACGGGGCCGTCGGAGGCGGCACCCGTTCCGAAGCTGCACGCGGAAACGAGGGCCGCGGAAGCGACAGCCGTGATGGCCAGAGCCGCGCGTCGGGGGTGTGTGGTCATAGCTAACCTCTCATATTCCGGTGACCGGAATCACGTTCTATCTAGTGAGAGATACTATGCACACCCCGCTGTGACCGTCGGCACAGGGGGTGGGTCATTAACGAGGCGTGCGTCACACAGCCCTTGGAATTCCAAGCGATTTGGTGCGCTGACAATGTCCGGGCGACGACGGGTCAGTCGTCGAGCAGCCCCATCGCGATGGCGCGGCCGATGGCCTCGTCGCGCGATGTGGCCTTCAACTTCCGGTACAGCGATTGCCGCTGCGTGCGCACCGTATTGGCCGAGACATGCAGACGCTCGGCGATCTGCTCGATGTTGGCGGTCGCGACCAGTTCATGCAAGATGACCAGCTCACGGGGCGTAAGGGGTTCGCCCTCGGGGCGCCGCGGCAGGACCGACGTCACGCCGAGGGGAGCCAGCGGCGCCAACGCGAGCACGTTCTGCGGCGCGAACCACAGCGGCGTGCGAAGCTCGAACGCCGCGGCCACGCCGGCCGCTTGCGCGGCCGACTCCTCGGCGGCATCCCGCTGCCCGCCCGCGAGATGGGTCGCTGCCGTCAGCAGCAGCCGCGTCAGCCGCAGGGCAGGCGCATCGGTGCGGACCGCACCGATGATGGTCCAGGCCCGTTGGCCGTCACCGCGCAGCACGGCGCCGCGAGCGACCTCCAAGCGCAACGCCGGCCCGCTGCGACTCCGCAGCCGCAGCCGTTGAGCCGAACCGACCTCCCCCGAGGCCAGCATCAGCCACTGCTCGGCGACGTCGAGCAGGTCGGCGTCGTGCGGGCTCACCGCAGAGCCGCGCCGTTCTCGCAAGGCCCGGAAGGCGATCAACCCTGGTCGCGCCCGAGCCGTCCCGATATCGACGAGCGCTTGCGCCCGCGCGAGCAGGGACCAGTGCTCGATGGTCTCGATGATCGGCCACAGGGCGTCGATCCGTTCCTGCGCTTGCGCGAAGTCCTGACGTTCGACGGCGTGCACCGCCTCGGCGATCCGGAGCATGCTGCCCTGGTACTCGTCCAACTTCTCCGAAGGCCAGTCCCGGACATGCGCGGCCTCGATCCGGGTCGCGGTAGAGGGGACGTCACCGCGCAGCGCCTCGACCAGCGCGAGGCCACCGAGACTCATCAACTCGATCATCGGCCGTGCGGCGAGCAGACGAGCCTGCTCGAACTGTGCGCAGGCGTCGTCGAGTTTCCCGCCGTAGAGCAGGCTGATGCCCAGATGCACGCGAAGGTCGGACTCGAGCGCGGCGATCTCGTCGCGCGACCGGGCCGGCAGCGAATCCAGCAGGTCGACGGCGGCGAGCGCCGCGCGAGAACCTCCGTCGCCGGATTGGGTGATCCGCAGTCCGACGCTTTCGACAGCGCGCAGCAGCGCACGGTCAGCCGAACGTCGGGGCGCCAGCCGGGCCGCGACCACCGCCACGCCGAGGAGCTCGACGGCTCGAAGCCGGAACTCGCGGCGCGCGTTGAAGATGATGCCGAGGGCCAGACACAGCACCGGGTACTTGCGCAGCCTCCAGACGGGCACCTCCCCGACGAGGACCCGGATCTCGTAGCCGTGGCCCGTGACCAAGGGCATCCCGCCGAGCTTCAACGCCGGGTCGACGAGGTCGAGCCGGCCCGCGTGGGCGGCTTGGACGAGCGCCTCGTACGGCTGGTCGTCGCGAAGGAGCGTGACGGCCGCGTCCTGGTTCAGGGCACGTTCCCGGTCATCGTCGCGGGGCTTTCCCTGCAGCGTGCTCCACCGGGCGATCGGCGACCATCGCATCGCGCGGCGCCCGAGGTTCCACTCGGCGAGCCCGCTGCGGATCAGCCGATGGGCCTCGTCGAGAAGATCCAGCTCGTCGAGCATGACGCGCGGAACGTGCTCGAGGGCGGCCAGCTCCGCGAGCGGACCGGCCACCGCGTCACCTCGGCTCAGCGCATCGATGATGTCGGCCGCCGAGACGGCGCCGTGCCGCCCGACGAGCACGACGGCGGCGAGGACACCGCGGGTCAGGACATGCACGAGTCGCGGGTCGGCGAGGCTCTCGAACTGTCCCAACAGTGCGACGGTCTCGGCCTCCGAGAGCGCGGCCGGCGCCGCGCTCGTCCGCCACGGCGTCGACATCGCAGGCGGCGAACCGGAGGCGCCGGTCGCCGCCGGACTCCAGCCATGCAGTGAGCTCCTCGACGTCCTCGGGAGAGAGCGCACCCGCGTCACCGACGAGGACCACACCCTCATCGGGAAGCTCGGCCGGTTCGCGCCACCACACCGCATCCGACTGTCCGGCGGACCACTGCCGCAGGAGCGTCGACTTGCCGGTCCCCCGAAGGCCCACCACACCGGCCACCTGCGCCGGCGCATCGAGATGGGCGACGAGGTCGGCCCGGTCGAGCCAGCGGGAGCTATGCATCACCCCGAGGATAAACGGGACCGGCCCCGCGCGCGGCATCGCTGACGCGCGGCGACCCGGTCGTCCTCAGCCGAGCAGGTCGAGCAGGTACTGGCCGTACCCGCTCTTGACGAGCGGGGTCGCTCGCTCGCGCAGCTCCTCGTCGCTCAGCCACCCCTGACGCCAGGCGATCTCCTCGGGGCAGGCGATTTTGAGGCCCTGGCGCTTCTCGATCGTGCGGACGAAGGCGCCCGCGTCGGCGAGGTCGTCGAACGTGCCGGTGTCGAGCCAGGCCGTTCCGCGCGGCAGCACCTCGACCTGGAGGGTGCCGTCCTCGAGATAGAGGCGGTTGAGGTCGGTGATCTCGAGCTCACCACGGGCAGACGGCTCGAGTCCCTTGGCGCGCTCGACGACCGAGTTGTCGTAGAAGTACAGCCCCGGCACCGCATAGTTGCTCTTGGGCTGCGCCGGCTTCTCCTCCAGGGAGACGGCGATGCCGTTGTCGTCGAACTCGACGACGCCGTAGGCCGTTGGATCGGCGACCCAGTAGCCGAAGACCGCGGCGCCCTCGGTGTCGTCGAAGCGGTGCAGGCTCGTGCCGACGCCCGCGCCGTAGAAGATGTTGTCGCCGAGGACCAGGGCGACGCCCTCGTCGCCGACGTGCTGCTCGCCGATGATGAAGGCCTGAGCCAGCCCGTCCGGGCTCGGCTGCTGCGCGTAGGTGAGGTTCACCCCCAGATGCGAGCCGTCACCGAGCAGCCGTTGGAACTGCTCCGCGTCGTGCGGGGTCGTGATGACGAGGATGTCTCGGATGCCGGCCGTCATGAGAGTCGACAGCGGGTAGTAGATCATCGGCTTGTCGTACACGGGCACGAGCTGCTTGCTGACGCCGAGGGTGATCGGGTGCAGCCGGGAGCCGGTGCCGCCGGCCAGGATGATTCCGCGCATGGAACGAACATAGCGGCTCGCCGGTGCCGCAGCGCCGCGAGTTCGCCGCAGTGCGACCCAGCCCGGACTCCGCGGGCGCACCGCGTCGCGCCTCGTGCGGCAGTGCGAACGGAGCGGAGCCGATCACGCCGCGATTGATAGCGTCGTCCTCATGCAACGCATCGTGGTCACCGGCGGCGCCGGCTTCATCGGGTCCAACTTCGTGCACCATGTGGTGCGCGAGACCGACCTGTTCGTGACGGTCCTCGACAAGCTGACCTACGCGGGCAACCGCGAGAGCCTGGAGGCCTTGCCGGCCGACCGGGTGGAGCTCGTGGTGGGCGACATCGCCGACGCCGAACTCGTCGACGGCCTCGCGGCCTCGCACGACGCCATCGTGCACTTCGCCGCCGAGTCGCACAACGACAACTCGCTGCAGGGACCGCGGCCGTTCCTCGACACCAACATCATCGGGACGTACACGCTGCTGGAGGCGGTCCGCAAGCACGGCACCCGCTTCCACCACATCTCCACCGACGAGGTCTACGGCGACCTCGAGTTCGACGACCCGAACCGGTTCACCGAGTCGACGCCGTACAACCCGTCGAGCCCCTACTCCTCCACCAAGGCCGGCTCCGACCTGCTCGTCCGCGCCTGGGTCCGGTCGTTCGGGGTGCAGGCCACGATCTCCAACTGCTCGAACAACTACGGGCCGTGGCAGCACATCGAGAAGTTCATCCCGCGCCAGATCACCGGCCTCATCGACGGCATCCGCCCGCGCGTCTACGGCGACGGCCGCAACGTGCGCGACTGGATCCACGCCGAGGACCACTCCAGTGCCGTCATGACGATCCTGGAGAAGGGCCGCATCGGCGAGACCTACCTCATCGGTGCTGACGGTGAGAAGACCAACAAGGAGGTCGTCGAGATGCTGCTGCAGCTCTTCGGCCGTCCCGCCGACGACTTCGACCACGTCACCGACCGCGCCGGCCACGACCTGCGCTACGCGATCGACTCCACGAAGCTGCGCAACGAGCTGGGCTGGACCCCGCGGTTCACCGACTTCGCCGCCGGCCTCGAGGACACCGTCCAGTGGTACCGCGACCACGAAGCCTGGTGGCGGCCCAAGAAGGCCGAGGTCGAAGCCAAGTACGCCGCATTGGGGCAGTGATGGTCAGCGTCGACACCACCGCCATCCCGGGCCTGCTCGTCGTCCACCTCGACGTCCACGGCGACAACCGCGGCTGGTTCAAGGAGAACTGGCAGCGCGAGAAGATGACGGCCCTCGGGCTGCCCGACTTCGGCCCCGTGCAGAACAACGTCTCGTTCAACGGCACCGCCGGCACCATCCGCGGCATCCACGCCGAGCCGTGGGACAAGTTCGTCTCCGTGGCTGCGGGCCGGGCCTTCGGCGCGTGGGTGGACCTGCGCGAGGGCGAGAGCTTCGGTCAGACCTTCTGGACCGAGCTGAACCCCGAGACGGCCGTCTTCGTGCCGCGCGGAGTGGCCAACTCGTTCCAGGTCATGGAGGACGACACCGCGTACTCCTATCTCGTCAACGCTCACTGGCGTGCCGACGCGACCTACACGAACGTCAACCTGCTCGATCCTGAACTCGCGATCCCCTGGCCTGTCGAGATCACCGAGATGTCCGACAAGGACAAGAACCACCCGATGCTGGCCGACGTCACGCCGATGGCGCCCAAGCAGACGGTGGTGCTCGGCGCGAACGGCCAGCTGGGCCGCGCGCTGCGCAAGGCGCGCCCCGACTTCCTGTTCTACGACCGCAGCACGGTCGACCTCGCCGACCCGGCCACCCTCGACGCCGTGCCGTGGGACGACGTCCAGACGATCATCAACGCGGCGGCGTACACGAACGTCGACGGCGCTGAGACTCCCGACGGACGACGCGACGCCTGGGCGGTCAACGTCACCGGCGTGGCGGCGCTGGCGCGCATCGCGATCGAGAAGGGCCTCACCCTCGTCAACGTCTCCAGCGACTACGTCTTCGACGGCACGGTCGAGGAGCACCCGCTCGACGAGCCACTCTCGCCGCTCGGCGTCTACGGGCAGACCAAGGCCGCCGGCGAGGCGGTGACGTCCACGGTGCCGCGCCACTACATCGTGCGGACGAGCTGGGTCATCGGCGAGGGCAAGAACTTCGTCGACACGATGCGCCGGCTCGCGCGCGACGGCGTCAGCCCCTCGGTCGTGAACGACCAGATCGGGCGGCTCACCCACGCCGACGAGCTCGCCGCCGGCATCCTCCGCCTGTTGGAGACCTCGGCGCCGTACGGGGTGCACCACGTGACGGGCGGCGGCGACCCCAAATCGTGGGCCGACATCGCGCGTGAGGTGTTCGTCGAGGAGGGACGCGATCCGGCCGACGTGACCGGCGTCAGCACCGAGGAGTACGCCGCCGGAAAGCTCACCGCGCCGCGGCCGCGCCACTCGGCGCTCGCCCAGGGCTGATCAGCCGAAGGAGCAGGCCCGCAGACCGGCGACGGCGACCGGCGCGGTGATCACCCGCCCGTCGTGGTCGGCCGGCTCGTCGAGTCCGTGCGTCGCCGAGGTCACGATGACCCGGTAGGGCGCCGCGTCGCTCAGCGCGATACTCGTGGGCTGCCGAACGGGAACGGGGATCTGCTCCACCAGCGTCCCGTCCGGAGCGTACCGATGAAGCCGCCCTGCACCCCAGATGGCGGACCACAGGCAGCCCTCGGCGTCCACGGTCATACCGTCGGGTCCCCCGTCCTCCACGTGCGCGAAGTCGCTGGCCGCTCCGAGTTCGCCGGTCTGCGGGTCCAACGCGTGCACCCGGATACGTCCGGTCGGAGTGTCCGACAGGTACAGGCGCCGGCCGTCCGGCGAGATGGCCGGCCCGTTGGGGATGGTGAGTCCTTCGAGAACGACGTCCACTGAGCCGTCGCGGTCCACCCGCAGCAGGAATCCCGCTCCCGGCACGTCGTCGTAGGGCATCGCGCCCGCCCAGAAGCGGCCTGCCGGATCGGCCACGCCGTCGTTCATCCGCATCGGGACCGAACGCCCGGCCGCCGGTTCGGCCAACCAGCGCGGCCCGTCGTCGCTGAGCACCGCGACGCCCTCGCCCGCGGCGGCGATCCAGCCGTCACCCGACGGCGCCACAGCGCCGAGGGGGACGTCGAGGTGGTGCTCGAGACGCATCCCCGCACGGGGCTGCCCTGAGGTCGAGTAGAGCCGCCCGTCGAGCAGGTCGACCAGGACGAATCCCTGATCGCCGAGAAAGCGTGCGCCTTCACCGAGTTCGCAGCGCCGGTCGTCGACCGCTTCCCAGTCCCCCTGCAGCACGCTCATCGGATCGCCTGTCCTTCCTCCACGTCGATCAGGGCCAGCTCCTCCCGCGTGGGGAGGCCCTCCCAGTCTCCCGAACTCGCCACGGCGAAGGCTCCGAGCACGACGCCGCGACGGAGCCGCTCTGTGACGTCGCCGCCATCGACGAGCGCGGACAGGTAACCGGCGCCGAAGGCGTCACCGGCACCGATCGAGTCCACGACGCGCACGCGACGGGCGGGGGCGCTGACTTCGCCGTCACTCGTCAGCACGGTGGCGCCGTCGGCTCCGCGCTTGATGACGACCTCCCGGACGCCCGCCTGCAACAGGCTGCCCGGTTCGTCGGCCACGAGGTCGAGCTCATCGGGCGAGGCGATGACGACGTCGGCCCGGCGCGCGAGCGACGCGAGCACGGGCGCCGCGTCCGCCGCCGACCACAGCCGAGAACGGAAGTTCACGTCGAAGCTGACGAGCGCGCCCCGCGCTCGGGACTCATCGACCAACGTCGTCAGCGCCTCTCGGGCTGACTCCGACAACGCTGCCGTCACTCCGGTCACGTGCACCACGCGGGGGCGCAGGTCCAGGGCGGCCTGCACGTCGTCGCGGCACCAGCGCGAGCCGGCGGAGTGACGACGGTGGTACTCCACCCGAGTCAGGTCGGGAAGGCGCTGCTCGAACACGAGCAGTCCGGTCGGCGCGTCGGGGTCGCGGACCACGGTCGAGGCGTCCACTCCTTCGGCTGCCAGCGTGCGCCGGACGAGTTCACCGGACTCGTCGGCCCCCACCCGGCCGGACCATGCGACCCGATGGCCGAGGCGGGCCATGGCGATGGCCAGGTTGCTCTCCGCACCGGCGATGGAGAGGCTCGCTCGTCCGCCGAGACGCAGCAGACCGTCGCAGCGCACCGCGGTCATCGTCTCGCCGACGGTCAGCACGTCGACACTCATCGCGCCACCTGCGCCAGGAAGTCACGCGCCCGAAGACGCAACGCGTGGAGGTCGCCGCCGTCGGGGGCGTCACCGCAGAGGGGGCTGGCCACGCCGACGGCGACGGCCCCGTGCCCGAGGTACTGCGGCACCTCCGCCGCTCCCACGCCGCCGACCGGGACGAAGGGCACGTCCGGGAACGGAGCCCGCAGGTCCTTGAGGTACCCAGGCCCCATCGTGCTGGCGGGGAAGATCTTCACGGCGTCGACGCCATGGCCCACGGCTGCGACGATCTCGGTGGGCGTCAGAGCGCCGCAGACGACCGGCACGCCCCGCTCCACGGCGTAGGGGACCGATGGCGCGACCGCGGGCGTGACGATGTACGTCGCTCCGTGATCGAGTGCGGCGTCGACCTGCTCTTCCGTGAGGACGGTGCCGGCACCGAGTTCGACGTCGGAACCGACCGCCCCTGCGATCTGCTGCATCACCGCGAGCGCGTCCGCGCTCGTCAGGGAGACCTCGAACAGCCGGACCCCCTCCTCGACGAGCGTCAGTGCCGTCGCGAGGCTCGCCGCGGGATCCGTCCCGCGGATGATGCCGAGCAGCCGGTGATCGGCGAGCCGCTCTACGAACTCCATGCTGTTCTCCTCTCGGTGAGCCGCATCCTCACCACTCCGCGAACGAACCGTCGGGGTGTTCCCACACCGGACTGCGCCAGCGATGACCGACGGCGTCGGCCGCGCGCACCGCGTCCTCGTCCACCTCGATGCCGAGGCCCGGGGCGTCCCATCGCTCGATGTGACCGGCGGGGAACGCCAGCGGCTCGCGGCCGATGACGTAGTCGAGCAACTCGGCCGAACCGGCGTTGTAGTGGATGCCGATGGACTGCTCCTGCAACAGGAAGTTGGGGGTGGCGAAGGCGACCTGCAGGCTCGAGGCGAGGGCGATCGGGCCCAGCGGGCAATGCGGGGCGAGGAGCGCACCGTGCGTCTCGCCGAGCGCCGCGATTCTGCGGACCTCGGAGATTCCGCCGGCGTGCGAGAGGTCGGGCTGAAGCACGGCGACCCCTGCATCCAGGACCGGCAGGAAACTCGCCCGATCGAACAGTCGCTCCCCCGTCGCGATCGGGATCGTCGTGCCGGCGACGATGTCGCGAAGCCGCATCGAGAATTCCGGCAGCACCGGCTCCTCGACGAAGATCGGCGTCAGCGGCTCGATCGCACTCAGAAGACGACGAGCGTCCGCAGGTCCCACGCGGCCGTGGAAGTCGACGGCGATGTCGACCTGGTCGCCGACGGCGTCGCGGACTTCCTCCACTCGCCGGACGACCTCGCGCACGCCGGCAGCCGTGGCCAGTCGGTCCCAGCGGCCCGTCGCGTTCATCTTCAAGGCGGTCAGTCCGGCTGCCGACTGCTGCCGCGCGGCGTCCGCCACCTCGTGGGGGTCGTCGCCGCCGATCCATCCGTACACCCGGACACGGTCGCGAACCGCTCCGCCGAGCAGCGCGTGCACCGGGACCCCGAGCCACTTCCCGAGGATGTCCCACAATGCCTGGTCGAGTCCGGCGACTGCACTGGAGAGCACCGGGCCGCCGCGGTAGAAACCGCCCTTGCTGAGGCGCTGCCAGTGGTGCTCGATCCGGCGCGGGTCCTCTCCGATCAGCAGTTCGGAGAGCTCACTCACCGCCGTCCGCACCGTCTCGGCTCGTCCCTCGACGACCGGCTCGCCCCATCCGACCAGGCCCTCGTCGGTCTCGACTCGGCAGAACACCCAGCGCGGCGGTACCGCGAACGTCTCGATCCGGGTGATCTTCATCAGCGCTCTCCCTGTTCCTCGGCGAGCACACGCGACACGTCGGCGACGCTCTGTTCCAAGAGGGCGAGCGCTGCCGCCCTCGCCTCGTCGACATCACCCGCGACGATGGCCTCCACGACGCGCTGGTGGCTCGGCACCGGGTCACTCACGGTGTGGTCGTGCACGAGTTCGTCACGGACGTAGAGCGCCGGTTCGACGAAGACGCTCATCTGGGCGAACAGCTCGTTGTGGGTGGCGTCGAGCAACGCCTGGTGGAACTGCAGGTCGGCGTCGGCTGCGTCGCGGGCCAGTCCGTCGCGCGCCGCCTCCATCGCGGCGAGCGCCGCCCGGAGAGCAGCGATGTCGTCCTCGTCGCGGCGCTGGGCGGCGAGGGCGGCCGCCGTCGGCTCGATCGCGCTGCGGACCTCGGCGAGGTCGCGCAGCACCGCGCCGGCGTCGCCCGACTCCTGGCGCCAGCGGATGACGTCACTGTCCAGGACGTTCCACTCCGCCCGCGGACGGACGAAGGTGCCCCGCTTCTGCCGCGCGTCGAGCAGGCCCTTGGCCGTCAGGACCTTGATCGCCTCGCGCAGAGCGGTCAGCGAGACGTCGAGTTCAGCGCCGATCGCGTTGAGATCCAGCACCTCGCCCGGCGCGAGCGTGCCGTCCACGATCCTGGCGCCGAGCACCTCGACCGTGCTGCCGTGGACTCCGCGCCCCCGATATCCGCTCACCACGTGTCCTCCTGTTCGCGCCGCACCATCACGACGAGTTCTTCGTAATGCTCCAGCCGCCGTCGACGGTGACCGTGGAGCCGGTCATGAAGGAGGCGTCGTCGCCGAGCAGGAAGGCGATGACGCCGGCGACCTCCTCGGGCCTTCCGAGCCGACCGAGCACCGTCTCGCGCGCACTCTGTCGCAGATCCTCCTCCGAGAGACGGTCCCATTGCGCTGTGCGGATGGGCCCGGGAACGACGCAGTTCACCCGCACCTCATCGCCGTACTGCACGGCGAGCTGTCGCGTGAGGCCCGTCAGTCCCGCCTTGGTCGTCGCGTAACCGGGAACGTCCGGCAAGCCGAAGGACGCGTGCACCGAGGACACCACCACGACGCGCCCGTCGCGCGCCCGGCGCAGGTCGGGCAAGCAGGCGCGAACGGCGTGGAACGTCCCGGTCAGGTTGACGTCGAGCTGCCGCTGCCAGGAGGAGACGTCCATCTCGTGCAAGGGCGTCGGATCCGTCACGAGGGCGTTGGAGACGAGGCCGTCGATCGGTCCGAACTCCTCGCGCACCGCAGCCACGATGCGTTCCCAGTCGTCAGCCGAGGCGACGTCGCCGACGTAACCGCGAGCGTTCGCGCCCAGCTCGGCGGCTGTCGACTCGACGAGCGCGTCGCGGTCGAGCAGCGCGACCTTCCAGCCGTCCTCCGTCAGTCGGCGGGCGGTCGCCGCGCCGATGCCGCGTGCTGCGCCGGTGATGATCGCGGTCGCGGTCATGCGGGCTCCTCCTGGGGCAGCCGGCCGGCGGGGACGTTCCGTGCCGTCACGTGCTCGCGCACGACGACGGGACGCCCCAGCAGCGCGCGCGAGACCACGAGTTCGGTGGGCTCGCCGGCGCGGGTCTCACCGAGGATCTGTTCATCGTCGGCGAGCAGGAGCACACCGTCGACATAAGCGTGGAAGGACGCGGTGACTCCTCCAGTGCCGTGGGGTGTCACAGCGCTCCAATGGCCCGCCTCAGCGACGGCTCGGACCGGCGACTCGCCCCGCGCTGTGGCGCAGCGGAAGGTCAGCTCGGTCGCCTCCCCGGGAGCCAGGTCGACCAGCGGTCCGAGCACCTCCACCTCGACGATGCGCGACGACGGCTGCAGGTCGTCGAGATGCGGCAGCGGGTGGTCCAACGGGTACTCCATCCAGACCTCGACGCGCGATCCCTCATCGGGGTACTCCCCCGCGGGATCGACCTCGACGACTTGGGTCGTGGTCGACCCGCCCGCCGCGTGGGCGAGCCAACCGCTCGCGGTCGGGAATCCGAGTTTTCCGACGACGTCCTGGTGCGGGACGGCGATGACGCCGGCGCCGGCAAGGTCGTAGGTCGGGGCGCCCGTGCCCACCGCCAATTCGACGGTCCGCGGGTCGGCCGGGTCGACGCCGACCCACACTCCCCCGCCGCCTGGGTCCCCCGCGGCTCGTTGCGTGACGTTCCACAGCGCCCACCTGACGGGCTCGGCACCGGTGTTGGTGGCGACGAGCCGCACTCGGTACGCGGACTCACCGGGCGACACGGTGAACTCGCGCTCGATACGCAGCCCGGAGCGGGGGTCGTCGGCGCTGGTGAGCGTGATGACCGCCGCACCGCTCGGGTCACGCCGGGTCTCCCAGCGGTAGGGGCCGGAGTCCAGCACCGGATCGGGAGGGCCGGCCCACTCTCCTGGACCGGACCACCCCTGCGGAGCGGGCCAGGTCTTGTCCCCTCCGTAGTTCGACCAGGCGCTCATCGGTCCGTCGTGCGGCTCGATGCGCTGGCCTGACACCGGATGCAACGCGGCGTCGAGCAGCGCGGAGTTGCGCCACAAGGTCTCCTGCCCGCGCAGCACCACGCTCAGCAGGCGACCGCCCGCGGCCGGGAGGAAGCCGAGCCGGAGGATGCCGTTGTCGAGCCACACCACGGCGGGCCGGCCCGGCTCCTGGTCGACCTCGACGGCGGGAAGTACGGCGACCGTCACACGTCTCCTTCCGCGACGAAGACGACCTTGCCGTCACTGGCTCCGGCGGCAAGAGCGAACGCCTCGTCGGACTCGTTCAGCGTGAAGCGGTCGCTCACGATCGCCTCGGGACGCAACCCCCAGGCGACGAGGTTCTCCGCGAGTTCGGCCATCGCGGGCAAGGAGGTCACCCAGGAGGCGTGCAGCGTCAGTTGCTTGTGCAGCAGCGTGTCGGAGACCTCCGTGCGCAACTCGCCGCCCTCGCCCACAAGAGACACGTCGCCCCATTCGGCCGCAGCCTCGAGCGCCGTGGAACGACCCGGCGCCGTGCCCGACGCGTCGATCGTGAAGGCGAAGCCCGCGCCGCCGGTCAGGTCGAGCGCCGCGCCGATCTCGTCGGGGTGGAAGGTCGCGTCGAACACGCCGAGCTGATCGGCCCAGCGGCGCCGGCCCTCGCTCGGCTCGATGCCGATCACGCGGCGCGCGCCCATCCCGCGACCGATCATCCCGGCGGCCAGCCCGACCGGGCCGAGGCCGACGACGAGCAGGTCTCCCTCGCCGCTCACCCGGATGCGTCGCAGACCTTCGTACGCGGTGCCGAAGCCGCACGCGATCAGCGCGCCGTCGACGTACGAGAGCTCGTCGGGCAGCGGCACGAGGGTCCGCTCCTCGGCGAGCACGTAGGGGGCGTTGCCGCCATCGCGCTGCCATCCGTACGACGCACGCGACGGCGCGCTGCACGAGATGTAGAAGCCCCGACGGCAGTTGTCGCACAGACCGCACCCGGCGATGTGGTAGACGATGACCCGGTCGCCGACGCCGAAACGCGACGCACCCTCACCGACCGCGACGATGCGCCCGGACGGTTCGTGGCCGCTGACGACGCCGCGGTAGGCAGGCCCGTCGACCCCCTTGTGCGTCTTGTAGCCGCGGTAGATGTAGCCGATGTCGCTGCCGCAGATGCCCGAGGCGCCGACCTGCACGAGGACCTGCCCCGGTCCGGGCGTGGGCACCGGAAGCTCGCGGCGCTCGGTGCTGGAGGTGCCGGGCAGGTACACACCCGTCATCGTGCTGGGGATGGTGGTGGTCATGACGACGATCCTCTCTGCTCTCAGCTCGTGCGGGTGGCGGTGCCGCGGCGTCCCGCCCAGACGTTGATGAGGACTGCTCCGACGATGATGACGCCGCGGATGACGTCCTGGAGGAAGGAGTCCACGCCCAGCAGCACGAGGCCGTTGCCGATGACGGTGATGAAGACGACGCCCAGCAGCGTGCCGAGCAGCGAGCCGCGGCCGCCCGCGAGCGCGGTGCCGCCGATGACGACCGCCGCGATGACGTCGAATTCCAGCCCGCTGGCCGCGCTACCCGACCCCGCGCCCAACCGCGCGGCCAGGAGGATTCCGGTGATGGCCGACAGCAGACCCGTCGTGGCGAACAGCACGATCCGGACGCGGGAGAGATTGATACCCGCGAGCATCGCCGCCGCCGGGTTGCCGCCGACGGCGTACACCGCCCGGCCGTACGCGGTGTACTTGGCGACGTAGACGAACACGGCGAACAGGACGAGCATGACGATCGCGGCCGTCGGGATTCCCAGGATCGAGCCACCGAGGACGTCGAGCAGACCGCTCTGCGGCAGGACGACCGGAAGCGCGTTGGTGAGGTAGAGGCCGAGTCCTCCGAGCACGCTCCACAGGCCGAGAGTCGCGATGAACGACGGGACGCCGAACTGCGCGCGCAGCCAGCCGGCCAGCGCGCCCCACGCCGTGCCGAGGACGAGCGTGAGGACGATGGCCCCCACGACCCCGAGTCCCCAGTCGGCGCTGCCCATGGCCACGAGCACGGACGCGAACGCGACGGCGGGGCCGATGCTGATGTCGATCTCACCGGCGATGATGACGAGCGTGACGCCCCAGGCGGCGATGCCGATGGTGGCCGCGTCACGGAGCATGCCGAGCTGGTTGCCGGCGTTGAGGAAGCCCGCGGCGGTGGAGCCCAGCACGATGTACAGGACGGCGATGGCCACGACGAGACCGATCTCGTTGAGCCGGGTTCCGCGGAGCCACGCCCCGCGATCGCGGGCCGGCGCAGCCGTGTCAGTGGTGGTAGTCATGTCTGCTCTCTCGTGTCTCGTGACGATTCAGTCGGTGGTCATCGCGGCCGCGACGACCGCGTCGGTCGTGATCTGCTCGCCGACCATCTCGCCGGTGACCCGGCCGTGCCGCACGACGACGACGCGGTCGCAGACGAGCGGCAGCTCCTCGAGCTCGCCGGACACGAACACCACGGCGGCGCCGTCGTCGGCCAGCTCCCGGATGAGCCGGTAGATCTCCTCCTTGGCCTGGACGTCGACGCCGCGAGTGGGCTCGTCCAGGAGCAGCACCCGGCTGCCGGCGTGCAGCCACCGGCCGATCACGGCCTTCTGCTGGTTCCCTCCGCTGAGGTTGACGATGGGGGTCGTCGAACGCGCGGTCGCGATCGACAACCGGTCGATGAGTCGCGCGGCCGCCGCGCGCAGACGCTCCCAGCGGATGGTGGGTCCGTCGCTGACCTGGCGGTAGTCGGCGAGGGCGAGGTTCTCGTCCACCCCGAGCAGCGGGACGATCGCGCTGCTCTTGCGATCCTCCGGGGTCATGCCGATGCCGAGACTCTTCATGCCGCGCGGCGTGACCGAGGTGATCGGCGTACCGTCGACCCACACTTCTCCGGAGTCGATCGGGTCGAAACCGGCGATCGCGCGCAGCGTCTCGCTGCGGCCCGAACCCATCAGCCCGGCGAGTCCCACGACCTCACCGGGGTACACGTCGAAGCTCACGTCCTCGACCTTGCGACCGGCCGCGAGGTTGCGGACGCTGAGGCGGGGCGTCGCGTCGCGGTCGACGCTGCGGGTCGCCGGCCGGTCCTGCTCCTGCACCGCGTCACCGAGCATGAGTTCGACGACCCGACGCGTGGAGACGTCCTCCAGGTCGACCGTCTCGATGACGCGGCCGTCGCGCATGACCGTGGCGCTCGTCGCCACCTGCCGGATCTCGTCGAGACGGTGGCTGACGTAGATGACGGCGACGCCGGTCTCGGCGACCCGCCGCACCGTCGCGA
This sequence comes from Aeromicrobium camelliae, assembly GCF_003850045.1. GTDB lineage: Bacteria > Actinomycetota > Actinomycetes > Propionibacteriales > Nocardioidaceae > Aeromicrobium > Aeromicrobium camelliae. Next base: position 124,932 of record NZ_RQJX01000003.1, read on the forward strand.
GTACGACCGCCACCTCACCGGCGGCCAACGCACTGGTCGGCTCGTCGAGGATGAGCAGCCGTGGTGCCCGGCGTACGGCCCGGCAGATCTCCACGAGCTGCTGCTCCGCGATCGGCAGGTCCTCCACGAGCGCGTCGGGATCGATCGCGAGATCGAGTTCGCTCAGCACTTCGGCGGCGCCGCGCCGCATGGCCGCGAAGTCGACGCGGCCGCCCGTCATGGGCCAGGCGCCCAGGAACATGTTCTCGGCCACGGTCATCTGCGGGACGAGGCTCAGTTCCTGGTGCACCGTCTCGACGCCGAGTTCCGCCGCGCGACGAACCCCGCCGTCGAGCGGCTGCCCGGCGATCTGCACGGTGCCGCGGTCGGCGGTCTCGACGCCGGCGAGCAGCCGGATCAGCGTCGACTTGCCGGCGCCGTTGCGGCCGAGCAGGGCGCGGACCTCGCCGCCGCGGATCGTGACGTCCGCGTCGGTCAGCGCCTTCACCCCGGCGTAGTGCTTCGTGAGTCCGCGGACGTCCGCGACCACGGTGTCGGTCTGTGTCTGCACGTCATCTTCCTCGCGTGTGGGAACGGGTGGGTGAGCCGCTGGTCATCACGGGATCCCGTCCGGGTGGGTCTCGATCCAGTCCGCACCCGATGCGGCCGTCGCGTATTCGTCGATGGGCGCCGGGATCACGAGTTCGTCCGGCTCCTCGCCCGCGAGGATCTGCATGGCGGTCTGGGCGGCGAGCTCTCCGACCTTGATGCCCGAGATGTCGGTGACGCCCTTGAGGATCGCGTTGTCCTCGAGCATCTGCGCGGCCTGCGTGCTCATGTCACCGCCGAACACCACGGTCTGGCCCTCCAGGCCTCGCGAGCGGATCGCGCGCACGGCGCCGATCATCTGAGATCCGGCTTCGCCGTAGAACGCGTCGACATCGGGATGCGCGGTGATGATCTGCTCGGCACGCTCCACCGCGGCATCGAGCGTCAGGCCCTCCTGGTTGGCGACGATCTGCGCACCGGGCACCCGCTCCAGCAGAGCCGCCTCGAATCCCTCGCGGCGCTGGATGCAGACCTCGAACTGCTCGCAGTTGATGACCGCCACCTTCGGGTCGGCGATCCCCTGCTCCAGGAAGTAGTCCCCCATCTGGCGGCCGGACGCGGCACCGAACTCCGTGGGGTCGCCGAGGATGTAGCCGGAGACGTACTGTTCGGCGGCCTCGTCCTCGATGCAGGTGTTGTAGCAGATCACGGGCACGCCGTTCTCATGAGCGAGCCGGATCGCGGGGATGGACGCGGTGGCCGAAGCCGGCGACAGGATCAGCGCGTCGGCCTGCACCGAGGAGATGGTGTCGACGAACGTGCTCTCCCGGGAGGCGTCGGACTGGATGTTCGTCGCGATGAGCTGCGGCTCGCGCGCCCCGTCGGCGAAGGTCGCCTCGAGACCGCGCTGGACGCCCGCGTAATAACCCTCCGCGTTGAGGTACACGACGCCGATCCGGCCGTCGGCGCCCACTTGCTGACCGCACGCCGCGAGCAGCGTCAGCGAGAGCAGGGCGAATCCTGCGGTGAAGGTCTTCTTCATGGTTGCGCGCATGTGTCCTCGTCGTGTCACCCGGTGCTTCGTACGCCGGTCCAGTGTGACCGTGGACACGACGCGCTGTCAATATTAATTACTAATTAATGTTTTGTTCCACGACGGCTGCGGGAGGATCGCCCGCGATACCAGCGAGCGGGACCCCTCTCTAGACTCGGTGCCATGAAGATCTCGGTGATCGGATGCGGGTACCTGGGTGCTGTGCACGCTGCGTGCATGGCGAAGCTCGGGCACGAAGTCGTGGGCGTCGACGTCGACGACCGCAAGATCGCGTCGCTGACGCGCGGCGAGGCGCCGTTCTTCGAACCGGGACTTCCCGAGATCCTCGACGAGGCGATGGCGAGCGGCCGCCTCACCTTCACGACCGACCTCAGTGAGGTCGCGGGTGCGGCGGTGCACTTCGTGTGCGTCGGCACGCCGCAGAAGCAGGGCGAGTTCGCCGCCGATCTGACCTACGTGGACGCGGCTTTCAGCTCGCTCCTCGCGCACCTCGCGCCGGGTGACGTGGTGGTCGGCAAGTCCACCGTTCCCGTCGGCACCGCAGAGCGACTCGCCGCCGACCTCGAGCCCACGGGAGCCACGCTCGTCTGGAACCCGGAGTTCCTGCGCGAGGGCTTCGCGGTCAAGGACACGCTCCACCCTGACCGTGTCGTCTACGGCATCCCGGAGTCGGACGCCGGACAGCGCGCTGCGGCCCTGCTCGACGAGGTGTACGCCGCGCCGCTCGCCGAAGGCACGCCGCGCATCGTCACCGACTACGCGACCGCGCAGCTGGTGAAGGTCGCCGCGAACAGCTTCCTCGCCACCAAGATCTCGTTCATCAACGCCATGGCCGAGCTGTGCGAGGCCACCGGCGCCGACGTCACGGCCCTGGCCGACGCGATCGGGCACGACGCCCGTATCGGCCGCCGGTTCCTCAACGCCGGCCTCGGCTTCGGCGGCGGGTGCCTGCCCAAGGACATCCGCGCCTTCATGGCCCGCGCGGGCGAGCTGGGCGTCGACCAGGCGCTCTCGTTCCTGCGTGAGGTCGACGCGATCAACCTCCGCCGCCGCGTGCGCATGGTCGACCTCGCCCGCGAGGAGTGCGGCGGGTCGATCGTCGGCCGGCGCGTCGCCGTCCTGGGCGCGGCCTTCAAGCCCAACAGCGACGACATCCGCGACTCCCCGGCGCTCAACGTCGCCGAGCAGATGCACTTGCAGGGCGCGGTCGTCACGGTGACCGACCCCGAGGCCGTCACGAACGCCAAGGAGAAGGCACCGCACCTGCACTACGCCGACACGCTCGAAGCGGCGGTCGAGGGGGCCGAGCTGGTGCTGCTGCTCACCGAGTGGGAGCAGTACGTGTCGCTCGACCCGGACTACCTCGCCGGACTCGTCGCCGACAAGCGGATTCTGGACGGCCGCAACGTGCTCGACCCGGCGCGGTGGCGGGACGCCGGCTGGACCTACCGCGCGCTGGGCCGACACTGACGGAGCGCCTCAGACTCCTACCGCCCGGATAGACTCGCCCGGTGGCCGACGACTCCGATCCGCTCGCGCTCGAAGCGCAGGTGTGCTTCGCGCTCGCCGTGGCGTCCCGCAGCGTCGTCGCGGCCTACAAGCCGGTCCTCGAACCGCTCGGGCTCACACATCCGCAGTACCTCGTGATGCTCGCGCTGTGGCAGCACGACCGGCTAGGACTCACCGAACTGAGCAGCACCCTGGCGCTCGATCCCGGGACCGCCTCACCGCTGATCAAGCGGCTCGAGCAGAGGGGTTACGTCGAGCGGCTGCGCTCTGCGAACGACGCGCGGTCCCTTGAGATCACGCTGACGGAGCAGGGCCGCGCTCTGCGGGAGCAGGCGTTGAGTGTCCCGCCGACGATGCTGGAACGGCTCGGCATGACCCTCGAGGATCTTGAGCGGACCAACGCGGTGTTGCGCTCGATCATCGACGGCGCGCAGCACGCGAACTGACCTCAGTGGAGAGTGAAGGGCGCCCACCAGGTGAGGTAGATGCCGATCGCCGTGGGCAGCAGGCCGACGGCGAGCCACACCACCGAGAACGGTGAGCGACCCAGGATCACGCGGGTGATGGCGGCGGTCAGCAGGCCTGCGAACGCGGTCAGGACGAGCATGAGGACCGCTTCGGGGTTCTTGCCGTCCTCCGCGACGTACTGCGCGAGGAGCGGGAGCGCGATCACGCCGTGAACGGCGATCGCCAGGAAGCCGACAGCGGTGACCCGGCGCCGGACCCGGTCGAGCGATTCGAGTTCGTCGGTGACGGACACCTCGACGGGGTCCTCGGCCATGCTGCCATCCTCGGGGTCGACTGATGCTTAGCGTACCAAGCATCACCAATCAGGTCGGCGCCGCACGCTCGGGCTCAGGGTGCGGTGACCTTCGCGAGGAAGCTGTAGCTCTCGGTCAGGACCTGCTGCGCTTGGGCGTCGGAGAGATCGAACTGGAACTCGTGGAAGAGCCCCTTCGCCCAGTACGGCTTCACCTCGACGCCGAGTTTCTTCAGCGTGGCCGCGAACTCCTTGCCCTGAGCCGTAAGCGGATCATCGTCGCCAGCTGTCACCAGGGTGGACGGAAAACCGTCGGTCAGATGCGTGGTCACCGTGGCCTGCTCGACGCGCGGATCATCGAAGTCCTTGGTGCCCAGGTACGCCCAGCCGACGGTGCGGACGAACCACCCCATCGCGCCGGACGCCTTGAGCGCCTTCCGTGGATCGTAGGGACCGCTGTGCAGGAGCGCGCCCACGACCTGGTCCGGTGAGATGCTCGGCTCGACACCGACCTCCTTCGCGTAGCGCGCGTCGCCGAGCATGGCGACATACTGCGCGGCGATCTGGGCGCCGGCCGAGTCCCCCGCGAGCACGATCCGGTCGGTGTCGAGGCCGAGATCGTCGGCGTTCTTCTCCAGCCACACGATGGCCTTGTCGGTCTGGCGCAGCGGGACCGGATAGTGCGTATCCGGGCCCAAGGAGTAGTCGATCCCGACGGCCGCATACCCCTTCGCGGCGAGCAGCTTGAGGTAGGGAGCGATGTCCGACTTGTCGCCCCCGATCCAACCGCCGCCGTGGACCCACACGATGACCGGCAACGGCTCGGAACCGCGCTCGCGCGGGGTCCAGACGTCGAGCGTCTCGTCGTCACCCTCGCCGTAGGCGAGGTCGGTGCGGCCGGTGGACTCCTTATCCGCCTCCGCAGCATGCTTCTCGTCGACCTTGCCGACCGACGACATCCGGAACAGCAGGTCGATCGCGATGACGCTGGGGCGAGGACTGAACTGAGCCCAGATCACGACGGCGACGATCAGCGCCAGGACAGCGATCAGGAACCGCAGAATCCAGCGTCCGACGACGCGCAGCACGCTCATGGCAGGTGAGCGTAGCGGTCAGAAGAGTCCGAAAGCTCAGAGCCCCAGACCGCGCCCCACGATCTCCTTCATGATCTCGGTGGTGCCGCCGTAGATCGTCTGGATGCGCGAGTCGAGGAACGCCTTCGAGATGGGGTACTCGGACATGTAGCCGTAGCCGCCGTGCAGCTGCAGACACCGGTCGGCTGTCTTGGTCTGCAGTTCGGTGGTCCACCACTTGCCCATCGCCGCGTCCTCGACGGTGAGCTTGCCCGCGTTGAGCAGTTCGATCGAGCGGTCGACGAAGACCTGGGCGATCTGCTGCTCGGTCTCGAGCTCGGCCATGAGGAATCGCGTGTTCTGGAACGTGCCGATGGGACGACCGAACGCGTCGCGGTTCTTGACGTAGTCGAGCGTCATGTCGAGCATCGACCGGCACGCGGCGGCGGCCACCACGGAGATCGTCAACCGCTCCTGCGGCAGCTTCTCCATGAGATAGATGAAGCCGTGCCCCTCCTGGCCGAGCAGGTTCTCGCGCGGGACGCGCACGTTGTCGAAGAACAGCTCCGCCGTGTCCTGGGCCTTGAGGCCGATCTTGTCGAGATTGCGGCCCCGCTCGAAGCCCTCCATCCCCCGCTCGACCGCGATGAGCGAGACGCCCATGGCACCGGCGTCCGGGTCGGTCTTGCAGGCGACGAGGACGAGGTCGGCGAGGATGCCATTGGAGATGAACGTCTTCGAGCCATTGAGCACGTAGTGGTCGCCATCGAGCTTCGCGGTGGTCTTGATGCCCTGGAGATCGGAGCCGGCGACCGGTTCGGACATCGCGATGGCGGTGATGAGCTCGCCGCTGCAGAACTGGGGAAGCCAGCGAGCCTTCTGCTCATCGCTCGCGTAGCTCAGCAGGTACGTCGAGACGAGGTCGGTGTGCAGGGCGAAGCCGACGCCGCTGGCCCCGACCCGGGTCAGTTCCTCCTGGAGGATCGCGTTGTAGCGGAAGTCGCGGACGCCGCCGCCCCCGTACTCCTCGGGCATCATGAAGCCCAGCAGCCCGAGCTCGCCGGCTTTGAGCCAGAGCTCGCGCGGCACGATCGAGTCGGCCTCCCACTGTGCGTGATACGGCGCGATCTCCTTCTCGCAGAAGGCCCGGACGGTGGCCCGGAAGTCGTCGTGCTCGGCCTCGAAGATGGTGCGTTCCATGGCGGTGTCCTCAGTTCTGGACGGCGATGCCGTCTGCGATCAGCTCGTCGACGTCGTCGATGCCCCACGCGGCGAGCGCCTCGCGGGTCTGTGCTCCCGGGCGGGCCGGAGGCGTGGTCAAGGTGGCCGGCGTGGCGGAGAACCGCGGTGCCGGGGCGGGCTGCATGAGCCCCTCGTGTTCGACGTACGTGCCGCGCGCCGCGTTGTGCGGGTGCTGCGGCGCCTCGTCGAGCGGCAGCACGGGCGCGACGCAGGCGTCCGTGGGCGCGAAGATCTCGGTCCATTCGGCTTGTGTCTTGGTGACGAACACGGCCGCGAGTCGCTCGCGCAGCGCTCCCCACTGCGCGATGTCGTTGCGGTCCGGCAGGCCGTCGACCCCGTGTTCGGCGAGCGTGGCCTCCATTGCGGCCCAGAACTGCGGTTCCAAGCCACCCACGCTCATCCAGCGTCCGTCGGCGGTCTCGTAGACGTCGTAGAACGGGGCGCCGGTGTCGAGCAGGTTGGTGCCGCGCGGACTGCTCCAACCTCCCGACTGCTGCATCGACACGATCATCGACAGCAGATGCGCGACACCGTCGGTGATGGCGGCGTCGACGACCTGTCCCTCGCCCGTGCTTCGCGCGTGGGTGAGCCCGGCGAGGACGCCCGCGACGAGGTACAGCGCCCCGCCGCCGAAGTCCCCGAGCAGGTTGAGCGGCACCTGCGGCGGGCCGCCGGCTCGGCCGATCGGATCGAGTCCACCGGCGACCGCGATGTAGTTGATGTCGTGCCCGGCGGTGGACGCGAGCGGCCCCTCCTGTCCCCAGCCGGTCATGCGTCCGTAGACGAGGCGGGGGTTGCGCGCATGGCACTGCTCGGGCCCGATCCCGAGCCGCTCGGCGACGCCGGGCCGGAAACCCTCGATGAGGATGTCCGCCCGCTCCACGAGCCGCAGCACGGTGTCGCGACCGCGCTCGGACTTGAGATCCAGCGCCACGCTCGGACGGCCTCGGCCGAGGATGTCGCGCTCGGGAGGCGCGACTTGCAGCGCTCCTCCGCCGGGCCGGTCGATGCGCACCACGTCGGCGCCGAGATCGGCGAGCATCATGGCGGCGAACGGGCCCGGTCCGATGCCGACGAGCTCGACGACGCGGACGCCGTGGAGAGGCCCGGAAGGCGTGGTCGAGGTCACGGTCACGATAGTGACAGTAACACTGTCACTATCGAAAGCCGAGGGCCGCGTCACTTCGCGGGCGCGCCCCTCCGGAGCACCTCGTCGGCGAAGCGGTTGCCGATCAGCTCGTGCGTCGCCGTGTCCGGGTGCAGCGCGTCCGGCAGCGGGTGCTCCACCGCGTCCACCTCGCCGTAGAGCGCGAGCCCGTCGACGTAGTGCAGCTGCGGGTCGTCACGTCGACGGTCGACGATCTCCGCCAGAGCGTCGCGGACGACGGTGAGGGAGAGTCGCCCGAGCGCCGTGTCGCCCTCCTGCCCGGTGGCGGTGAACTTCACTTGGTCGGACCCGAGGGTGGCGACGTCGACCGAACCCGGCCCCGGAGTGGTCTCGTGGATCCCGCAGAAGACGGGCGAGACCAGGTAGAGCGGCGTCGTGGGGTGGCCGTCGCGGATCGTGTCCAGGAAGCCGTGGACCGCGGGCACGAACGTCCGCAGTCGCATCGCGTCGAGATTGACGACGTTGATGCCGAGTTTGAGGCTGATGAGGTCCGCTGTCGCGTCGCGGATGGTCCGCGCGATGAACGGGTCGACCATCGCGCTGCCGCCGAGACCGAGGTTGTGGAGCGAGACGCCGAGGCGCCGCGCCGCCACTGCCGGCCAGATCCGGCTCGGAGTTGCCGCGTTGGAACCCTGGCTGATGGAACTGCCGTAGTGCACCCACACCGGCACGCCGTCGGCCTCGAGCGGAGCGACCGGCGCATCCGTACGCAGGTCGACCAGTTCGATCGACTCGTTGTGCGGAAGCCACAGCTCCACGCACTTCGAACGCGACGGAAGGCCGGACAGCGTCGTGACATGTGCAGGTCCGCCGTGCATGGCGCTCTCGCCGGTCAGGAGGTCGGTCTCGAGGAGGTCGCCGCCGGTGAGAGGGTCGCTCAGCGCGAGTTCACCGTCGATCCAGACGTCGATCCGGCCGCGAGGGCGTTCAGCGCCGCGGAACCCGATCCGCGTCGAGTGAGTCTCGAGTTCGATCCTCGTGGCAGAGGTGCGCAGCGCGACCCGGACCCCGGACGGCTGCTGCTCCATCGCGAGGAGTTGCCCGTCGGGGAACTGTGACCGCACCCAGGCGGGGAGCCGGTGCACCCGCAGCCCCCGGATGGTCGACTCCAGCTCCGCGACGAAGCCGCGTAGCAGTGCAGGCGAGAACGGCGTGGAACGCATGCCGCTAACCTACACCTTGTAGGAATCGCCCTACTTACCGTAGTTACCCTCTGCAAGGAGTCATCGTGGCCCGACTCGGCTTGACCGCTTCCGCGGTGCACGACGCGGCGGTCGACCTCGCCGATGCCGACGGCCTCGACGCCGTCACGATCTCCGCTGTCGCTCGGCGGCTGGGAATTCGACCGGCGAGCATGTACGCCCACGTGAGGAACATCGGGGCGCTCCTCGACGACCTGCATCGCCGTGGGCTGGCCGAACTAGGCCGCCTCATCGCCGACGCCGTCGCGGGCCGGTCCGGCTGGGACGCACTCGAGGGGTTCGCCACGGCTCACCGCCGATTCGCCGAGGGGCACCCGGGGCTGTGGCAGGCGGTGCAACGCCCCGCGAGCGCCGAGATCGCGGCGTCCCCCGAGGCGGGGCAGGTCGCCGGGCTCGCGCTCGCCGTGCTCCGCGGGTACGGACTGACCGACGACGCGGCGATCCACGCGACCCGGTTCGTCGGTTCGACCGTCAACGGTTTCGTGACGCTGACCGAGGCCGGGTCCTTCGGCCATCGACCCGTCGACCTCGACACCTCCTGGACGCAATGTCTCGACGCCATCGACCGAGCGCTGCGAAGCTGGCCGCGCGAGACCACGGAGGCGTGAACCGACACCGCACGCATGCCACGACCTGAGCGCCCGCGCCGGGATGTCCGATTCAGACGCTGTACGGCGCGCCTCCCCCACCGCGGGCCTGGTTCTTGATAGTGAGTTGAAGTGACGGACGATTTCCTTCCCAGCCCGACCGCCCTCTTCTCGGCTGCCGCGCGAGCGGCCCATCCGCTCGTTGATGATGAGCCACACCTGCTCCACGACGAGATCGCTCAGCGACTGTGCGAGAAGCTGTCCCCCTCGCCGTTGGACTACCAGCTCGCTCAGCCCGGCGCACCGATCCTCGCCGCTGCCCGCTTCTCCGCAGCCGTGCGCTCCCTGTACGCCGATCAGTTCGTGGCTGCCTCGGGCATCGATCAGATCGTGGTGGTGGGCGCGGGCCTCGACACCATCGCGTCGCGCCTCCCGGCGCCACACGACGAACGCGTATGGCTCGTCGGTCGACCAGGCGTCCTCGCGTGGCGCTCGCACCTCTTGGCGTCGGCGGGGCTCGACGACCCCGCGGAGCTGGTCGGAGCCGACCTCACGCATGGCCTCGACCCGCAGTTACTCGAGGCCTCGGGCGTCGACCTCCAACGCCCGATCGCGTTCCTATGGCTGGGCGTCAGCATTATCTGCCGCCGGCGAGCTGCGAGCGCTTCTTCGCGTCGGTCGCCGACGTGCACCCGGAGTCGTCGCTCATCTTCGACTACGTCCTCCCCCACGAGCTTCGCGATGCTCGGGGCGCTGAGTACTCTGCGGCTGTCGCCGCCATGGCGGGCGAGGCGGGCGAGCCGTCGCGCTGTTCGGCCGCTCCGACCACCCTTCATGGCTGGCTCGCCTCCGCCGGTTGGCACGTGCACGATGATCGCGACGAGGAGGACGGTGCGCCCTCGGGGTTCTGGGGACGAGCCGATCACCTGAAGCCGATGAAACTCATCCGCCTCGTCCACGCGTCGCGTCGGCGGGCGTGACACAACGCCACCGGTCATGTCACACTGCCGATGTCACGTTCATCGGACAAGGAGCGGCCATGCTGTCGAAGCTCGCGTACTCGCGCACCGGGGGCGGGGAACCGCTCGTCCTGATCCACGGGATCGGGCACCGCTGGCAAGCTTGGGAGCCCGTGATCGAGCAGCTGTCGGAGCACTTCGACGTGATCGCTCTCGACCTGCCCGGCTTCGGGGCCTCCCCCGCACTGAGCGAGGCCGGCGTCTCGGCGAGCATGGAGAACGTCCTGCAGGCCATCCGCGAGAACTTCGAGGAATGGGGCATCGACCGGCCGCACGTCGTCGGCAACTCGCTGGGTGGAGCCGTCGCGCTCTACCTCGGCGACCACGGGCTGGCCCGCAGCGTCGTCGCATTGAGTCCCGCCGGGTTCTTCGGGCCTGGGGGCCGCGTGCAGGCGGTCGCCGCCCTGCTCGCGATCAAGCTCGCCGCCTACGCCCCCGACGCGGTACTGCGCCGGGTCTCGCGCTCGGCCGTGGGCCGTCGACTCGTCGGCTTCCTCTTGTACGCGCACCCGGAGCGGTACGACGCCGACCGGGTGCTCGGTGACGCCCTGTCACTCAAACGCAGCCCGGCGTTCTGGCCCACCCTCCTGCAGGCGGTCAACTTCCGTTTCCGCGGCGGCGTGCGCGTCCCCACCACGATCGCCTGGGGCACGAAGGACCGGCTGCTCAACCCCAAGCAGGCCGCGCAAGCCCGACGTCAGCTGCCCCGCGCCACCCACGTCCCGCTCGTCGGCGCGGGGCACGTCCCGATGGGCGACTGCCCCGACGAGATCGCCCGCATCGTGCACGAGACGGTCAAGCGCGGAGACGAGGCGGCCGGCAGCGCACCGCTCTCCGCGACCGCCTGATCTCTGCGTCCGCGGAACCACGGCTGGCACCCTCCCACGAACCCGGGAAGCTCCGAGGAGCGTTCGGCGTTGACGAGGACGTGGAACTCCACGACTCGATCGTCATCGGCGGTGGCCAGGCCGGCCTGTCAGCGTCGTATCACCTGAAGCGCCGCGGGATCGAGCACCTCGTCCTCGACGCCAACGCGCATCCCGGTGGAGCGTGGCAGCATCGATGGCCGACGCTCTCCATGCACGACGTCCATGGTGTCGCGGACCTCCCGGGGCTCGAGCGCGCTGAGGACGACGGAGCCGCGGCGGCACGCGAGGCCGTTCCCGCGTACTTCCGGAGCTACGAGCAGACCTTCGATCTGCCCGTCGTGCGCCCCGTCGAGGTGGACGCGGTGACCGACGACGACGGCATTCTCGTCGTGAGGTCGGGCGAGCGGGCCTGGCGGACCCGCACCCTCGTCAACGCCACCGGCACCTGGACGCGGCCGTTCATCCCCTACTACCCCGGCATCGAGACCTTCGCCGGCCGCCAGCTGCACACGGTCGACTTCACCCGCCCCGAGGAGTTCCGCGGGCAGCGAGTGCTCGTCGTCGGCGGCGGGCAGTCGGCGGTCCAGTTCCTCGGCCAGCTCGCCCCCGTCACCGACACCCTCTGGGTGACCCGCCACGAGCCGCGCTGGCGGACCGAGGAGTTCACCCCCGAGGCCGGCCGCGCCGCTGTCGCGCTCGTCGAGGACCGCGTACGTCAGGGACTTCCACCTCGCAGCGTCGTGAGCGTGACCGGCCTGCTGCTGCGACCGCAGGAGGAGGAGGCCCGTCGCCTCGGAGCGTACGAACGGCGGCCGATGTTCAGTCGGATCGAGCCGCGCGGGGTGCGCTGGACCGACGGGAGTTTCGAGCCCGTCGACGTGATCCTCTGGGCGACCGGGTTCCGCCACGCCATCGACCACCTCGCACCCCTGCACCTGCGCAGTCCGCGCGGCGGCATCCAGCTCGACGGCACCACGGCGGTCGCCGACCCGCGTATCCAGCTCGTCGGGTACGGCCCGAGCGCGAGCACCATCGGTGCGAACCGGGCGGGTCGCAGTGCCGCCCTCGGCGTCGTGCGGTGGCTGGCCGACGAGGCGGCTACGCTCGCCGGATGAGCGAGTCGGTCCTGGATCTCGACGCCGTGCACGCGACCGCGCTCGATCTCGCACGCGGCGCCGGCGAACTCGCACGGCGGTTCGCCGCAGAGGGCTTCGGCAGCGTCGCCGACATCGATCGCCGGATCGTGCACCACCTCGCCGCCCGGTATCGCGAGCACGGCGTTCTCAGCCGCGAGTCCGGCGACCACGGGCCGGACGACGCCCGGGTGCGGTGGCTCGTCGACCCCCTCAACGGTGCCGACAACTACCGCGTCGGTCTCGACCTCTACGGCGTCACCTTCGCCGTCCTGCTCGACGATCATCCGCAGGTCGCGGTCGTGCACGACTCCGCATCCGGCCGTTCCACCTCGGCCATCGCCGGGCGGGGCGCCTGGCAGGAGGGACGACGGCTCTCGGTCGCCGCGGCCCGTCCGGCGACGCAGCTCACGGTCGCGTGGATCGAGGGCAGCGAGGTCGCGGCGGACGATCCGCTTCGGCAGGCCGCGCTCCACACTCTCGAACGCTCGACCCACCGGGTCCTGCGCACCGGTGCCCCCGCTCGTGACTGGGCACTCCTGGCCGAGGGCGGGATCGACGCGGCGGTCGTGCTGCGCGGCGAGCCCTGGGACGTCGCCCCGGGCAGCCTGGTCGCCCGCGAGGCTGGAGCTGTCGACACTCGCGTCGGCGGCTTCACGATCACCGGCGTTCCCGGTTCGCTTCGCGGCCTCACCGCCCTTCTCGCCGCCCACTGACCTCGCTTCCCCGCCCCGCACCACTCGCCAAGCATGCGACGTCCGGCCGAACCCCTTGCCATGCAACTAGTTGCATGGGTACGCTCCGGGCATGGCGCTCGAACACGCGATCCTCGTCTCGCTGACAGAGCAGGCGGCGACCGGCTACGACCTCGCCCGGCGGTTCGATGCGTCCATCGGGTACTTCTGGCGGGCCAGTCACCAGCAGATCTACAAGACGCTCGCGCGGATGGAGGCCGACGGCTGGGTCAGCGCGACGATCGAACCTCGCGAGGGCACGGCCGACAAGAAGACGTACGCGATCACCGATGCTGGCCGCGAGGAGCTGACCCGCTTCACCGCCGAGCCGTCACCGCGCGAGGCGTTGCGCAGCGATTTCGCCGTCAAGCTGCGCGGACTGGCCGACGTCACCGCGATCGTCGAGGACACGCGGCGCCGGCGCGCCGATCACGTCGAGCGGCTCGACCGCTACGAGGCCAGCGCCAAGCGCCACTACCCCGATCCCGATGCCGTCGAGGAGCGCGAGCGCGGCGCCTACTTGGCGCTCCGCGGCGGCATCCTCAGCGAGCGCATGGGCATCGCCTGGTGCGACGAGATCCTCGATCAACTCGAGACGCGGAGCGACCGATGAGCCCGCAGCCCGATCACCAGCACGATCACTCCGAACGTCATCGCTGTGACGATCAGCACCGCGTGCACCCAGAAGAAGCCCGTCGGAGCGCTCGCCCACGCCTCCCCGGCCCACGCGCGGTCGTCATCGACGATGGCCTTCGCGAACCGCGGCCAGATCACGATGTTGAAGACGCCGGCCGCCGTCAGCAGCCACGCACTCGCTCGTCCGATCACCACCCCAGTGTGCCAACGCGGCACCACACCCCCGAGAGGACCGTGTCATGAAGGCATTCCGAGAGCTCGTCGAGCGCCAGGTCGCCACGGGCGAGCTGCGCGGTGTCGACGACCTGCTGGCCGACGACGTGGTGTTCCGCAGTCCCGTCGCCTTCACGCCCTACCGCGGCAAGGCGATCACCACCGCGATCCTGCACGGCGTGAGTCGGGTCTTCTCCGACTTCCGCTACGTCAACGTCATCGAGGACGGCCGGCACAGCGCGCTGGTGTTCGAGACGAAGGTCGGTGACATCGCGGTCCACGGCTGCGACTTCATCACGACCGACGACGACGGACTCATCACCGAACTGACGGTGATGGTGCGGCCCCTGTCCGCGGCGAATGCGCTCGCCGCGGCCATGGGTGATCAGTTCGAGCGCATCCAGGCCGAGGCGGCCGCCGCGACGGAAGGCACCCGATGACCAGTTACCCGCATCTGCTGAGCCCCCTCGATCTGGGCCACACGACGCTGCGCAACCGCGTGATCATGGGCTCGATGCACACCGGCCTCGAGGACCGCGTCACGCATCTGCCCGAGCTCGCGGCATACTTCGCCGAGCGCGCGAAAGGCGGTGTCGCGCTGTCCATCACGGGCGGATTCGCGCCGCACTGGCGCGGCTGGCTGCTGCCGTTCGGCTCGACGATGACGAGTCGTCGGCTCGCCGACCGCCACCGCCTCGTCACCGACGCCGTCCATGAGCACGAGGGCAAGATCGCGCTGCAGATCCTCCACGCCGGGCGCTACGGCTACTCGCCGTTCAAGAAGGGCGTCTCGCGGATCAAGAGCCCGATCACGCCGTTCAAGGTCTCGCCGATGAGCACCCGCGAGGTCGACCGCACCGCCACCGACTTCGCCAAGTCGGCCGTTCTCGCCCGCCGCGCCGGCTATGACGGCGTGGAGATCATGGGCTCGGAGGGCTATCTCATCAACCAGTTCCTCACGGCCCGCACCAATACCCGCACCGACCGCTGGGGCGGTACCGCCGAGAAGCGCATGCGGTTCCCGATCGAGGTCGTCAAGCGCACCCGCGAGCTCGTGGGCGACGACTTCATCGTCCAGTACCGGATGAGTCTGTTGGACCTCGTCGACAATGCGCAGTCCTGGGAGGAGACGGTCGTTCTCGCCAAGGCGCTGGAGGCCGAGGGCGTCGACATCATCAACACCGGCATCGGCTGGCACGAGGCCCGCATTCCCACGATCGTCACGTCCGTGCCGAGAGCCGCCTTCGCCTGGGTGACCGCCAAGCTCAAGGCCGAGGTGGACGTGCCACTCGTCGCATCGAACCGCATCAACACGCCGGACGTCGCGGAGGAGATCCTCGCCTCCGGCCAGGCCGATCTGGTCTCGATGGCGCGGCCGCTGCTCGCTGACCCGCACTTCGTGGCCAAGGCCGCCGAGGGGCGCGCCGACGAGATCAACACGTGCATCGCCTGCAACCAGGCGTGTCTCGACCACACGTTCTCCAACAAGCGCGCGAGCTGCCTGGTCAACCCGCGAGCCTGCCACGAGACCGAACTCGTGCTGCTGCCCACCCGCCGCACCAAGCGCATCGCCGTCGTCGGCGCCGGCCCGGCGGGACTCGCCGCGGCCACCGAGCTCGCCGAACGCGGCCACGACGTCGAGCTGTTCGAGGCGCGCGACGCCATCGGCGGCCAGTTCCGACTCGCGATGCAGATCCCCGGCAAGGAGGAGTTCGCGGAGACCCTGCGCTACTACACCGTGCGGCTGGAGAAGACCGGAGTGAAGCTTCACCTCAACCGGCGCGCGTCGGTCGCGGACCTGTCCGACTTCGACGAGGTCGTGCTGGCGAGCGGGGTCGAGCCGCGGGTCCCCGATCTCCCCGGCATCGACCACCCGAAGGTCGTGACCTATCAACAGGTCATCGAGGACGGAGCGCCGGTCGGCGAACGCGTCGCGGTCATGGGTGCCGGCGGCATCGGCTTCGATGTGAGCGAGTTCCTCCTGCACGACTCGCACGAGTCCCTCGAGCACTGGAACGCCCGCTGGGGGGTGACCGACCCGGAGCTCGAGCGCGGCGGCCTCACCACCAAGACCCTGGCGCCGCCGCGTCGCCAGGTCACGTTGCTCCAGCGCAAGACGACGAGTCTCGGCAAGGGTCTCGGTAAGACCACCGGCTGGGTCCACCGCACGACGCTCAAGGACTCGGGAGTCGAGATGGTGCCCGGCGTGACCTACGAGCGGATCGACGACGACGGGCTGCACATCACCGTCGCGGCCGGCGATGACGCCCGCGAGGAACGGGTCCTCGAGGTGGACACGATCGTGCTGTGCACCGGCCAGGAGTCGGTGCGCGACCTGGTCGCCCCGCTCGAGGAGGCCGGCGTCGCCGTCCATGTCATCGGCGGTGCGGACGTCGCCGCCGAACTCGATGCCAAGCGCGCGATCAAGCAGGCCACGGAGCTGGCCGCGCGGCTCTGACGCGAACAGACGATCGGGGGCGGGCAACGCCATCGCGCTGCCCGCCCCCGATCGTGCTGGTACCGAGGTCAGAACCAGTGTTTGCGGCCTCCGACCGCGCGACCCGTGGCACCGAGGATCCAGAGGATGACCCCGACGACGAGCAGGATGCCGCCGATCGTGTAGAGGATGGGGACGTCCAGGACGGCGCCCAAGATGGCGAGGATGGCTCCGAGGATGATCATGAGAAATCCCTTCGTTTGAGTCACGACGTTCCCGCCGCGTCCCTCACGCTAGGACAGCTTCGGCACTTCCGCTCGGTGAGCGGCCGCGACTGTCGGCATCGCAGTCCATACTCGGGGCATGGCCGAACGTGTCGTGCTGCTGCGCGCTGTCAACGTGGGCGGCGCCAAGTTGCCGATGGAACGCTTGCGCGCGATCGCCGACGAGCTCGGCGCGCGCGACGTCAGCACCTACATCGCGTCGGGCAACCTGCTGTGCACCCCGCCAGGCGATCCGGCCGACTTCGACCGCGCACTCGAAGCACGCATCGAGGCCGAGCTCGGCTTCTTCCGCGAGGCGATCAGCCGGACTCCGGACGAGCTTCGGCAGGCGCTCGACGCCTACCCGTTCGAGGTCCTCGAACCGAAGCTCGCGCACATCTACTTCCTCGCGGCCACGCCGTCGCCCGAGGCGGTGGCGGATCTCGCCGCACGCGATCTCGGCCCCGACCTCGCCCGCGTCATCGGTCGCGACCTGCACGTGCGTTTCGCCGACGGGGTCGCGTCCTCGCCGCTGACCGCACCGTTCGTCGCGCGCGTGCTCGGCACGCCCGGAACGGCCCGCAACCTCCGCACGATCGCAGCGCTCGTCGAGAAGGCGAGCACGTGATCGGCGTGCCCATACTGGAAGGGTGACCTCCTTCCCCGACTGGACCGGACGCCGTTGGCTCGTGCTCACCGGCGCCGGGGTGTCGACCGACTCCGGCATCCCGGACTACCGCGGTCCCGACGCTCCTCCGCGCTCCCCGATGACGTATCAGGAGTTCATCGCCTCGGAGCGGGCGCGCCAGCGGTACTGGGCTCGTGCGCACGTCGGGTGGTCGCACATGCGAGAAGCCGAACCGAACGCCACGCACCTCGATCTCGCCCGTCGTCAGCGCGAGGGCCAGCTCCTCGGTCTCATCACCCAGAACGTCGACGGGCTCCACGAGAAGGCCGGCCACCGCGACGTCATCGACCTCCACGGACGTATCGACCGCGTCATCTGTCTGGACTGCGGGGAGCTGACGAGCCGCCGCCGACTGCATCACCGACTCGTCGCCCTCAATCCCGGATGGGAGGACCGCGAGGCCGAGGTCGCTCCCGACGGCGACGTGCTCATCGACGACACCGAGGACTTCGTCGTCGCGCCGTGCGAGAACTGCGGCGGACGACTCAAGCCGGACGTCGTGTTCTTCGGCGAGACGGTGCCGAAGCCGCGAGTCGCCCGGTGCTTCGACCTCGTCGAGCAGGCGCGCCAGGAGGACGCGGCCTTCGTGGTCATCGGCTCGTCGCTGCAGGTGATGAGCGGACTGCGATTCGTGCGTCGTGCCGCCAAGGACGGCACCACGGTCGTCATCATCAACCGCGGGACGACCCGCGGCGACGACCTCGCCGACGTCAAGATCGACGGCGGCGCGGCCGAGACGCTCGCGGCGCTCGCCCTGGCGAGCTAGCGGCCGACTGCGGACGCTGACTCACGCCTCGATGAACCGCCGAATCGTGTCCGCTGTCTGCTGCGGGCACTGCAGCATCGGCAGGTGCCCGGTGGGGAGTTCATCGTCCCCTACGGCCTCCAGCTCCCTGTCGCGGCGGTGGGCACGCTACCGGCCTCGGCATCATCGCTGAGCGAGCTCAGACCGCGACCTGAAGCCCTGCGGGAGGCAGCTCAGGAGAGCTGGCGCAGGCGCACCGTCTCGGGCAGCTCCGCCAACGCCGTGAGCACCTCGGACGAGACCGCCGCCGACACGTCTGTGACGACGTAGCCCAGCTCGCCGCGAGTGGCGAGCTGCTGGCCCTCGATGTTGACGCCGTGGTCGCCGAGGATCGCGTTGATCGACGCGAGCACGCCCGGAGCGTTGCGGTGCACGTGCGCGAGGCGGTGCTTCTCCGGGTCGGCGGGCGGGTTGAGCTCGGGGAACGTCACGCTCAGCGAGGTGGTGCCGAATGCGGCGTACGCGCGCAGCTTGGAGGCCACGAAGCGGCCGATGTCCTGCTGCGCCTCCTCCGTCGAACCACCGACGTGCGGAGTGAGGATGACGTTGGGGAGCCCGCGCAGGTCGCTCTCGAACGGGTCGCCCTGACGCTTGGGCTCCACCGGGAACACGTCGATCGCGGCGCCGGCGATGTGGCCGGACTCGATGTGCTCGCGCAGAGCGGCGGTGTCGACCGCGATGCCGCGCGACAGGTTGAGGAACAGCGAACGCGGCTTCATGCGGCGCATCTCGGCGTCGCCGAACAGTCCGGCGTTGCCCGGGCGGCCGTCGACGTGCAGCGTGACGACGTCGGCGGTGTCGAGCAGTTCCTCGAGCGTCGAGCAGCGCTTGGCGTTGCCGAGGGCGAGCTTGTCGTCGATGTCGTAGAAGATGACGGACATGCCGAGCGCCTCGGCGACGACGGAGAGCTGGCTGCCGATGTTGCCGTAGCCGACGATGCCGAGGGTGCGGCCGCGGACCTCGTGGCTGCCGGCGGCGGACTTGTTCCAGACGCCGTTGTGCATCGCCGTGGACTTCTCGTGCAGACGGCGGGCGAGCGAGATGATCTCGGCGACCGCGAGCTCGACGACGCTGCGAGTGTTGGAGTACGGGGCGTTGAAGACCGCGACGCCGTGCCGGTTGGTGGCCGCGAGGTCGATCTGGTTGGTGCCGATGCAGAACGCGCCGATCGCCATGAGGTCGGGAGCGCTCTGCAGGACCTTCTCGGTGATGTACGTCGTGGAGCGGATGCCGAGCAGATGCACGCCCTTGATGGCCTCGATCAGCTCGTCTTCGCCGAGCGCGCGGTCGAGGGTCTCCACCTGGTAGCCCTTGCCGCGCAGGAAGTCGGCGCCGTCGGCGTGGATGTTCTCCAGCAGCAGGACGCGCACGTCGGTGTCGTCGATCGTGGTGAGGGGCTCGCGGGTCGCAGCGTTCATGGTCGTCATCATCGTCATTTCAGTCGTGCCTCCGGGTCAGCGGTCGATGGGCTGACGCGGGGCCCAGGCGTACGGTCCCGATGTCGAGCAGCCTCATCGCTCCCTGGTGGTCACCCACCTCAACGCCAGTCGCGACCAGGCTGTTCCATCGTAGCGATTGGGGTGAGGACACCCAATTCCTGCTCGCGAGCTGGACGCGGACCTGGTACGGGGAGTTTCGCAGTCACGGAGCGGCAGCAGGACTCCCCGCAGGGGAGAGTTCTCCTACTGAACCTGGTAATCGGTCACTGACCGCCGGTGAAGCGGGCGAGGGCGTCGGCGGGGATCTCCTGGTCGAGGTTCGCCAGGCGGACCTGGCCCTGGGCGATCAGTTTGCCGTCCTGGTTCACCGACTCCAGGCGCCACAGCTGCTGCGTGCGGCCGCGGTGGATCGGCGTGGCGGTCACCGTGATCGTGTCGCCGACCTTCGCCTGCCGCAGGAAGTCGGTCGAGTTGTTCGTGCCGACCACGACGCCCTTGGTGCCCAGCCAGATCTGGCCGGCCACGCTGGCGGTCGATTCGTGCACGGAGCAGTAGATACCCCCGTGGGGGATGCCGAAAGGCTGGAGGTGGTGGTCGCCGATGGTGAACCGTGCGACGACCTTGTCGGGTCCGGTCTCCACGTGCTCGACGCCGAGCAGACCGTCCAGGCCGGGAATCTCGCTCATGACCGCGACTGTAGGACGTGCGACCGACGACACATCGCCGGGGTTGGATTTGATACCCCCTGGGGGTATGGTGGCGCTATGACCGACCATGCCTCCCACCCCGGCTACAGCGAGGACAAGCAGAAGGTGCTCAAGCGGCTCGCCCGCATCGAGGGCCAGGTGCGCGGGATCACCAAGATGGTGGAGAACGACACCTACTGCATCGACGTCCTCACTCAGGTCAGCGCCACGACGAAGGCTCTCCAAGCCGTCGCGCTCGTGCTCCTGGAGGAGCATCTGAGCCACTGCGTCGTCGACGCCGCACGGGCTGGTGGTCCCGAGGCGGACACCAAAGTCAAAGAGGCCAGCGACGCGATCGCTCGGCTGGTCCGTAGCTGACGAGAGGAATCCACTCATGACCACATCCACCTACCGCGTCACCGGCATGACCTGCGGCCATTGCGTCGCCGCCGTCACCGAGGAGCTCCAGGCCCTCGACGGCGTCACCGACGTCACGGTCGACCTCGTCGCCGGTGGCACGTCCACCGTCACGGTCGCGAGCGACCAGCCGCTCGACGACGCGGCCGTCGCCGAGGCTGTCGACGAGGCAGGCTACGCACTGGCAGGTCCGCGCGACCTGCCGTTGGCGTGAGCACGATGTCGACGACTCCCACCCAGGAGCAGTACCGGCTCGACATCGGCGGCATGAGCTGCGCCTCGTGCGCCACCCGGATCGAGAAGAAGCTCAACAAGCTCGACGGTGTTCACGCCGCCGTGAACTACGCGACGGAGAAGGCGGTCGTGGACGTCACTGCCGGGCTCGATCCGCAACTGCTCGTGCAGGTCGTGGAGAAGACCGGCTACACCGCCGTCGTCCACGATCCCAAGGCCGGCCGCGACGCGTCGCTCGACGACACCGGTCTGCATTCGGCGCGATCGATCCGGCGACGGCTCATCGTGTCGGCCGCACTCACCGTCCCCGTCCTGCTCGTGTCGATGATCCCGGCGCTGCAGTTCGACTACTGGCAATGGGTGATGCTCGTCCTCGCCACTCCCGTGGTGGCGTGGGGCGCCTACCCCTTCCACTGGTCGGCCGTGGTCAACGCCCGTCACGGCGCGGCGACCATGGACACGCTCATCAGCATCGGCGTCACGGCGGCCTACGCATGGTCGCTGTGGGCGATGCTGTTCGGTCACGCCGGCGACCCGGCCATGCGGATGCACTGGACCTGGATCAGCCAGGGCAGCGGCATGGACGAGATCTACCTCGAGGTCGCCTCGGCCGTCACGGTGTTCATCCTGGCCGGCAAGTACCTCGAGGCGAACGCCAAGGCCCGGTCGAGTGCTGCGCTGCGGGCCCTCATGGATCTGGGCGCCAAGCAGGTGACCGTGCTGCGTGACGGACGCGAGGAGCGGATCGACGTCGACCTGCTCGGCGTCGGTGACCGATTCGTGGTGCGCCCGGGCGAGAAGATCGCCACCGACGGCCTCGTGGTCGAGGGTCGCAGCGCCGTCGACGAGTCGATGCTGACCGGCGAGTCGGTGCCGGTGGAGGTCGAGCCGGGACGCCAGGTCACCGGCGCGACCGTCAACCGGTCCGGACGTCTCATCGTCGAAGCGACCGCGGTCGGCGGCGACACCCAGCTGGCGCAGATGGCCCGACTCGTGGAGGAGGCGCAGGAGGGCAAGGCCGACGTACAGCGGCTCGCCGACCGTGTGTCCGCCTGGTTCGTGCCGGCCGTCCTCGTGCTCGCGCTGGGCACGCTGCTCGTGTGGTTCGCGGTCGCCGGAGTCTCGGCGACCGCCTTCGCGGCGGCGATCGCCGTGCTCATCATCGCGTGCCCGTGCGCGCTCGGGCTGGCGACGCCGACGGCGCTGATGGTCGGCACCGGCCGGGGCGCGCAGCTGGGCATCCTCATCCGCGGCCCGCAGGTCCTGGAGTCGACGCGGCGGATCGACACTGTCGTGCTCGACAAGACCGGCACCGTGACCACAGGGGCCATGACGGTCGTGTCCGTCGACGCGCTCGGCGACGAGACGCAGCTGCGCAGCCTGGCCGCCTCGGTGGAAAACGCCTCGGAGCATCCGGTCGCCCAAGCCATCGCCGGGCTCGCCGCACCGCGTCCCGTGGTCGACTTCGAGAACCACGAGGGCTTCGGCGTGAGCGGGGTCGTGGACGGGCGCCGCGTCGTCGTCGGGCGGCCGGCCTGGGTCGCCGAGCAGCTCGGCGTCAGCATCGACGTTCCGGACACGGTCGGCACCACGGTGGCGGTCGCCGCCGACGGCGCGGTGCTGGGGACGCTGACGGTGGCCGACACGATCAAGCCGACGTCTCGTGACGCCGTCGCGCAGTTGCGCCGCCTGGGCTTGGAGCCGGTCCTCCTGACCGGCGACAACCGGCGGGTGGCGGAGTCGGTGGCGGCGGAGGTCGGTATCGACCGCGTCGTGGCCGAGGTGACGCCTGCCGACAAGCTCGACGTGGTGCAGTCATTGCAGCGCGAGGGACGTGTCGTGGCGATGGTGGGCGACGGCATCAACGACGCCGCCGCGCTCGCCGGCGCCGACCTCGGGGTCGCGATGGGCACGGGCACGGACGTCGCGATGGCAGCCTCGGACCTGACACTGGTCCGCGGCGATCTCGCCACCGCGGTCGACGCAGTGCGGCTCGCCCGAGCGACGTTGCGGACGATCAAGGGCAATCTGTTCTGGGCGTTCGCCTACAACGTCGCCGCCATCCCGCTCGCGGCGCTCGGGTTCCTCAACCCGCTCGTGGCGGGAGCAGCGATGGCGCTCAGCTCGCTCTTCGTCGTGAGCAACTCGCTGCGCCTTCGCCGGTTCGGCTGATCCGAACGCCAGCGCTACCGTCATCGCGGGACGGGCCCTTGACCGCTGGTTAGGCTCATCACATGGAACCGGGCGTCGTGGAGATCACAGGGACCCTCGAGATCGAGGGAGAGTCGAGCTTCGATCCGGCGGCGGTCGCCACCGTCAAACTCGCTGATTCCGACGGTGAGGTTCTGGCCGCGACGGCCTTCCAGGCGACCGAGGTTCCGGTGTCGTTCGCGCTCACCGTGGACGCGGCGGCCGTACCGCGGCCCGATCGACTCTTCCTCTGGGCGCTGGTCCGGGTCGGCAAGGACGGGTGGGGCACGTTGGAGCTCGCTCGGGTCAGCGAGGACCACACCGTTCTCGCCCTCAGCCGGATCCCTGCGGCCTGACCAGCGCGCTGGGGTGGAACGGCTGTCCTAGGCTCGTGGTGTGAGTCGTGACCGCGAGATGTCGCCTGAGAACGCGGGCTTCGCGACCACCGACGCGACGGCTAGGTGGTCGAGTAGCGACCGAGGAACGAGGGAGCGTATCGAGACCAGCCCACGCAACGTGGTCTCGACCCGCCCGCTCGCAGAGCTCGCCGGCTACTCGACCGCCTATGGCGTGACGGCACCGCAGATCCTCTACTCGGGCACGGGTGAGTCGTGAGGCCCGGTCCTGGCACCCGGGTCACCCATCTCGACCCGGCCGAGGTGCGTAACGTCGACGCCGGCCCGGTCCTGGGGAGGATCGCCGGCGTGCTGCGTCCGTACCGCGGCAAGATCGCCGCGGTGGCGTCGCTCGTCGTCCTCGCCGCAGTGCTCACCTCGCTCGTGCCCTTTCTCACCCGGGCGGTCTTCGACGACGCTCTGTTCCCCGCCGACGACACCGGTCCGCACCTGACTCTGCTGGCCTGGCTGGTGGCGGCGATGTGTGCGCTGCCTCTCATCACCGCGCTACTCGGCATCGGTCAGAACTGGCTCACTTCCACCATCGGCAACTCCGCGATGGCGGACCTGCGCAGCGACCTGTTCGCGCACCTGCAGAAGATGGAGCTGGCGTTCTTCACCGCGACGAAGACCGGTGCGATCCAGTCGCGGCTGGCGAATGACGTCGCGGGCGTCCGAACCGTGCTCACCGACACGGCGACCTCGATCCTGCAGAACTCGGTCACTGTCACCGCCGCGTTCATCTCGATGGTGATCCTGTCGTGGGAGCTGACGATCCTCACGCTGATCCTGATGCCGTTGTTCATCTGGCTGCAGCTCAAGGTGGGACGACGGCGCCAAGTGCTCGCGCGCAAGACTCAGGAGTCGTTGTCGGAGATGACGGCGATCACCGAGGAGGCGCTGAGCGTCTCGGGGATCCTGCTGTCGAAGGTGTTCAGCCGCGGGGACGCGGAGGTGCAGCGGTATCGCGAGGCGAACCGACAGCAGACCCGCCTGCAGGTTCAGCAGGCGATGACCGGTCGCACGTTCTTCGCCACCGTGCAGACGTTCTTTGCGATCACGCCGGCCCTGATCTATTTGGCCGCTGGCCTGATGATCGCCGGCGGGACCGGTGGCCTCACGGCCGGGACGCTGGTCGCCTTCACGACCGTGCAGGCGCGGCTGCAGATGCCGTTGCTGTCGCTCATGCGGGTGACCCTCGACGTGCAGACGTCGCTGGCGCTGTTCCGGCGGATCTTCGAGTACCTCGACCTCACCCCCGCGATCGTCGATCGTCCCGACGCCCGACCGCTGTCCGACGTCGAGGGGCGCATCGAGTTCCGCGACGTGTGGTTCCGCTACCCCGAACCCCGCAGGCTCTCCGGCGACACGGTGGGCGATCGGTTCGGCGACAGCGGCGTGCGCATCGACCGTCCGGTCGACGGCGAGGACGACGAGCGGCACGAACAGTGGGCTCTCGCCGGCGTGAGCTTCACGGTGGAGCCCGGGCAGCTCGCGGCGATCGTCGGTCCCTCGGGCTCCGGCAAGACCACGACGACCTACCTCGTTCCGCGCTTCTATGACGTCACCCGCGGGGCGGTGCTGGTGGACGGCCACGACGTCCGTGAGGTCACGCAGGCGTCATTGACCGCCGTGATCGGCATGGTCACCCAGGAGCCGTACCTGTTCCACGGCACGATCCGCGACAACATCGCCTACGCCAAACCCGACGCCAGCGCCGAGGAGATCGAACAGGCCGCTCGCGACGCCAACATCCACGACCGCATCCTGTCGTTCCCCGATGGCTACGAGACCATCACCGGTGAGCGCGGCTACCGCCTTTCCGGCGGTGAGAAGCAGCGCCTCGCCATCGCCCGCGTACTGCTGATGGACCCGCAGATCCTCATCCTCGACGAGGCGACCTCGGCCCTGGACACGGAGACGGAGCGGCTCGTTCAGGAAGCGTTGGACCGCGCCACCCACAACCGCACCACGATCGCGATCGCGCACCGGCTCTCGACCATTCACAATGCCGATGTGATCTTCGGCCTCGAGGACGGCGTGATCGTGGAGCGCGGCACGCACGCCGAACTGCTGGAGGCCGAAGGGCTTTACGCCCGGCTGTACCGCGAGCAGTTCACCCGCCGCTCGGCCCCGGTGCGCTAGCTCCGGCCACGACCGTTCCGGACTCGATGATCTCCGCCATCACGCCGCCGGCTTTGAGGAGCGCGAGAGTGCGCTGGGTGATGTCGCGAATCCTGGCGTCGAGAGCGTCGAGCGACGCGTCGATCTCCTCGAGCTCGCGGATGGCGCCGATCGCGTGCTGCACGTCGGGAATCCGGTACCCGGCTTCTCGGAGGGCCGCGACGATCCTCGCCTCGCGCACGACCGCCACCGCGTAGCGCCGCGCCGACCCCGACGCCGTCGTGACGCGGTGCGGCCGGACCAGATCGCACTTCTCCCAGAAGCGCAGCGTGGAGGGGCGCACGTCGAGGGCGGCGGCGAGCTCGGTGATGGTCAGCGCGTCCTCCGTGGTGGCGGGAGCCTCGTTGCCGGCTTCGTCGCTGATGGCCTGCAACGCCCTCCGCGCAGCGAGCGCCCGATCGCGTTCGGCGTCGAGCAGCGCATGGAAGGAACGCACGAGGGCTACCGCGTCATCGGGCTCGAGACGGCGGATATCCCGCATCGCCCGACGCGCGGGTACGGGACCGATCGCGTGGGCGAGCTCTCGGTAGGCCCGCAGGTCGCGGACGTGGAGTTGAGTGAAACGGCGGTAGCCGTTGCTCGCGCGGACGGCGGGTCCGATCACACCGATCGCTTCGAGGTCGCGGATCTGTTGCACCGAGTATCCGGTCTCGGCGGAGACCGAGGCCGTGCTCAGCCCTGCACTCACGGGCTCGGCCACATCACAACCCTCCATCAATACTTCAATCTCACACTTCAAGTATGACGATCGAACAGATTCGTGCCGCGGCCCGTGCGCTCGACGGCGTCCTCGAACTCGCACCCCAACCCGTCGACGCGTTTCCGGAGCTGGCCTGGGGTGACTACTTCTTCTACTTCGCACCGGATGGGGAACTCCCGGAGCGCGAGCAACCATTCGCGACCATCGTGACGAAGGACTACCCCGACGACACCGCGTCGCGACTCGACGGGGAGGGCCGCTGGCGCCTCAACGTGCACGTCGGGCGGGCACGGCTCACCGAGCTCGTCGGCCAAGAGCCCGGCGACGACTCGGCGCGGACGGACTTCGGCACCGTCGACGTCCTGCTTCCCCATCCGGTCTATCGGGCCCAGGGCTGGGTCGCGATCGTCAACTCGGGACCCCGGACGTCCGAGATCGCGCTGGCCTTGGTTCAAGAGGCGCACGCCGCCGCGCAACGTCGCGCCGAGCGCCGTCGCGGCGACACCAGCGGGTCGGTCTGACCGTGGTCGCGATGACGCGAGGGCGGCGCGAGGCGTCCGCGCGGGGCTAGGCTGCAGTCATGAGCGACGAGGTGACCTATCTGCTGGTCGACGGCGAGAACATCGACGCGACACTCGGCCAGTCGATCTTCGGTCGCCGGCCGCAGCCGCAGGAGCGACCGCGCTGGGACCGGCTGATCCGGTTCGCGGAGGACCACTGGGGTCAGCCGGTCAAGAGCCTGTTCTTCCTCGCGGTCAACGGCGAACTGCCGATGCCGTTCGTGCAGGCCCTGACCTCGCTCGGATACCGGCCGGTGCCGCTGTCGGGCGGGCCGGACGACAAGGTCGTCGACATCGCCATCCAGCGCACGCTCGAGGCCATCGCGCAGCGCAGTGACCACGTCATGCTGGCGAGCAACGACGGCGACTTCCTGCCGCAGATCGACACACTCGTGCACGGCCGGCGCCGGGTCGGCGTCATCGGGTTCGACGAGTTCCGCAACGGCGGGTTCGCGGCCCTCAAACAGCGCGGCCTGGAACTGATCGACCTCGAGTACGACGTCGAGGCGTTCAACGTCGAGCTGCCGAGGCTGCGGATCATCCCGATCGACGAGTTCGACCCGCTCGACTTCCTCTGACGTCGCCATGCGACCGCTGCGCTACTTCATCAACGTCACGCTCGACGGCTGTGTCGACCATCGCGCGGTCACTCCCGACCTCGACACCCATCGGCACGCGATGGAGACCATCGCCCGGGCCGACGCCCTGCTGTTCGGTCGCGTGACCTACGAGATGATGCAGGACGCGTGGCGACCTCCCGCCTCCGAGGCGATGCCCGAGTGGACGCAGCCCTTCGCCCGGACGATGCACCGCGCGAGGAAGTACGTGCTGTCGAGCACTCTGGACGAGGTCGATTGGAATGCAGAACTCCTGCGCGGCGACCTCACCGAAGCCGTCCAGCGACTCAAGGATCCACCCGGCGAGGGTCTGCTGGCCTGCGGGGTGACGTTCCCCCGCCGCCTCGCCGAGCTCGGTCTGATCGACGAGTACGAGTTC
The DNA here is from genome assembly GCF_003850045.1 of Aeromicrobium camelliae. Classification (GTDB taxonomy): domain Bacteria; phylum Actinomycetota; class Actinomycetes; order Propionibacteriales; family Nocardioidaceae; genus Aeromicrobium; species Aeromicrobium camelliae. The sequence goes on from NZ_RQJX01000003.1 coordinate 152,653, forward strand.
CTGGTGCATCCGAACGTCGCCGGCCACGGCCCCCGACTATTCGAGGGCGTGGCGCATCCGCTCGAGCTGGACCTCGCGCATCGCGACGAACTCCCGTCCGGCGCGGTGCTGCTGCGGTATGTGCCGAAGCGGTAGCGGGGTCTAGAGCGCGAGGCCGACGTACTTGGTTTCGAGGTACTCCTCGATGCCCTCTTCGCCGCCCTCGCGGCCGAAGCCCGAGGCCTTGACGCCGCCGAACGGTGCCGACGGGTTGGAGACGATGCCCTGGTTGACCCCGACCATGCCGGTCTCCAGCCGCTCCGCGACCGTCATCGCGCGCGACAGGTTCTCGGAGAAAAGGTAGGCGACGAGACCGAACTCGGTGGCGTTGGCCATCGCGATGGCCTCCTCGTCGTCGGTGAACGTGAACACCGGGGCGACCGGACCGAAGATCTCCTCGCGCCAGAGATCGGCCTCCTTCGGGACCTCGGTCAGCACCGTCGGCGGGTAGAACCATCCGGTGCCCTCGGGCACCTCACCGCCGGCGAGCACCTCCGCGCCCTTGGCCTTCGCGTCGTCGACGAGGCTCGCGACCTTGGTGCGCTGCTTCTCCTCGACCAGGGGCCCGACGTCGACGCCGTCCTCGGTGCCGTCGCCGACCTTGAGGGCGTTCATCCGCTCGGCGAGCCGACGGCTGAACTCGTCGGCCACCGACTCGTGGACGAGGAAGCGGTTCGCGGCCGTGCACGCCTCACCGACGTTGCGCATCTTGGCGAGCATCGCACCGTCGACGGCCTTGTCCAGGTCGGCGTCCTCGAAGACCAGGAACGGCGCGTTGCCGCCGAGCTCCATCGAGACGCGCAAGACGCCGTCGGCGCTCTGCTCGATGAGCTTGCGACCGACCTCGGTGGAGCCCGTGAAGGTGAGCTTGCGAAGCCGCGGGTCGCGGATGATCGGCTCCATGACCTTGCTCGTGCTCGACGTGGTGACGACGTTGAGCACGCCGGCGGGCAGTCCTGCCTCGGCCAGGACGTCGGCGAGCCACAGCATGGTCAGCGGCGTGAGCCCTGCCGGCTTGACGACCATCGTGCAGCCGGCCGCGACCGCCGGGCCGATCTTGCGGGTGCCCATCGCGAGTGGGAAGTTCCAGGGCGTGATCATGAGGCAGGGCCCGACCGGCTGCTTCATCGTCAGCAGCCGGGTCGCGCCGTTCGGCGCGACCGAGTATCGGCCGGCGATGCGCACCGCCTCTTCGGAGAACCAGCGGAAGAACTCCGCACCGTAGGCGATCTCCGCCTTGCTCTCCGACAGCGGCTTGCCCATCTCGAGCGTCATGAGGAGGGCGAGTTCGTCCGTCCGCTCGGTGATGATGTCGAACGCCCGCCGCAGGATCTCGCCGCGATCGCGCGGCGCGGTCGCGGCCCAGTCGGGTTGCGCGGCGACCGCGGCATCGAGAGCCGCTTTGCCGTCGGCGACGGACGCATCCGCCACCGAAGCGAGGACGTCACCGGTGGCGGGGTTCTCGACCGGGAACGTCGCGGCGCCCTCGGCGTCGCGCCACTCCCCGGCGATGAAGAGCTGGGTGGGCGTGGAAGGCAGTGCAGCAGTCACACCGCCCACTCTAGGTCGCCCTCAGGCGGTGCGCCGTCCCCATGCGGGTGACACGCGAGCCGCCATGCCCCGTGCACGTCATTGACAGTCCAGTCGGCCTGTGAAACGGTGACGGTCGTCATCACGAGTCATCGAGGAGTCACCATGGCTTTCAGCGGGACGACCGTCCGTTACGAGGCGCGCGACCATCGCGCCTACATCACGCTCAACCGCCCCGAGCGCCTGAACGCGATCACCGCCGAGATGGCGAGGGAGATCGCCGCCGCCGTGGAGGAGGCGAACGCCGACGACGCGGTGCGCGTCATCGTGCTGCAGGGAGAGGGGCGCTCGTTCTGCTCCGGCTACGACCTCAAGGTCTACGCCGAGGAGGGCCTCGACCATCAGGGACAGGTGTGGGATCCCATCAAGGACTTCCGCATGATGAAGTCGAATACGGATCACTTCTTCACCCTGTGGCGGTCCGCCAAGCCCACGATCGCCAAGGTCCAGGGGCACGCCGTCGCCGGGGGCAGCGACATCGCACTCTCCTGCGATCTGGTCGTCATGGCTGAGGACGCCCGCATCGGGTACATGCCTGCCCGCGTCTGGGGCTGCCCCACCACGGCCATGTGGGTCTACCGGCTCGGCGCCGAGCGGGCCAAGCGCATGCTGTTGACCGGCGACACCATCGACGGCGTTCAGGCGAAGGAATGGGGACTGGTGATCGACGCCGTCCCCGCCGACGAGCTGGATGACGCGGTCGAGGCCCTGGTCGACCGCATGGCCGGCGTGCCGATCAACCAGCTCGTCATGCAGAAGATGATGATCAACCAAGCGTTCGACAACATGGGCCTGCAGAGCACGCAGAACATGGCGATCCTGTTCGACGGCATCACCCGCCACTCCCCCGAGGGACGCTGGTTCGTCGACTTCGCGCAGGAACACGGGTTCGGCGCGGCCGTCCGCTGGCGCGACACCGGCCGGTTCATCCCCGACGGCGGCGGACCGATCCCCGATCCCGCGGACGTCGCCGCGATGAACGGCGAGCTCGATGCGGAGGCCGCGCGATGAGCGCCCTCGCCACGTCGTGGTGGTCGGCCGACGCCAGCGAGCCGATCCTGCCGCTCACCGTCGGACAGCTCCTGCGGGACGCAGCAGCCGATGCGGCCGACACGACGGCGTTGATCTCGGTCGCCCCCGAGCGCCCGGCGCAGACGTGGTCATACGCCGAGTTGCTCGCGGACGCCGAGCACGCGGCCGCATGGCTGCTCGAGCGGTACGAGCCCGGCGAGCACATCGCGGTCTGGGCTCCCAACGTTCCCGAGTGGATCGTCCTCCAGTACGGTGCCGCGCTGGCCGGCCTCGTCCTCGTCACCGCGAACCCGGCGTTGCGCGGCGCCGAACTGCAGTACGCGCTGGAGCGCTCCCATGCCGCCGGGGTGTTCTACGTCGAGAGTTTCCGCGGCACCGACATGGCGTCGATCGTGCGGAGCGTGCTGCCGGAGGCGCCGGAGGTCCGTGAGGCGACGCCGCTCGAGGGCTGGTTGGACGCGATCCGATCGACGACTCGCCACCGCGCACTTCCCACCGTCGATCCGGAAAGCCCCACCCAGATCCAGTTCACCTCCGGCACCACCGGGCGGCCGAAGGCCGCGGTCCTCAAGCACGCGGCCATGGTGAACAACGCCATCTACGTGCGTCGGCGCTGCGGAGCGCCCGAGGGCTCGGTCTTCGGGACCGCGCTCCCGCTGTTCCACACCGCCGGTTGCGGGCTCGCGGGGATGGGCACCTTCTACCAACGGGGCACGTTCGTCCTTGCCGAGGTCTTCGACCCGACATTGGTGCTGCGCTCGATCGAGGAGCATCGCGTTCAGACGCTCGCAGGCGTTCCGGCGATGCTGCACGCGATGCTCGCCCACCCCCAGCTGGCCGAGTTCGATCTGAGTTCGCTGGACGTCGTCATGTCCGGCGGGGATGCCGTGCCGCCCGCGCTCGCCGACGGCTGGGCGGAGCTCTGCGGAGCCGCGTTCACGGCGGTGTACGGACAGACCGAGCTGAGCCCGATCATCTGTCAGACGCGGCCCGACGACGCCCGCGACGACAACCTCTTCACCGCGGGCCAGCCCCTGCCGAACGTCGACGTGGCGATTCTCGATCCGCAGTCCGGGGAGGCGCTGCCCATCGACCATGAGGGCGAGATCTGCGCTCGCGGCTACCAGACCATGCTCGGCTATCTCGACATGCCTGAGGAGACCGCGCGGACGATCGACGCCGAGGGATGGCTGCATACCGGCGACCTCGGACGGATGGATGCGCGCGGATTCGTGACCGTCACCGGCCGCATCAAGGACCTCATCATCCGCGGAGGCGAGAACATCTATCCGCGCGAGATCGAGGAGGAGCTGCTGCAGCACCCGGCCGTCACCGGGGCCGTCGTCGTCGGTGTCCAGGACCCTGCGTGGGGCGAATCGGTGGCGGCGGTGGTTCAGCTGGATCCCGAGCAGCCGTCACCGACCAGCGAGGAGCTGCACGACTTCGTGCGCGAGCGCCTCGCACCGCACAAGACGCCCAAGTCCTGGTACGTCGCGGACGCCTTGCCCACCAACGCCATGGGGAAGCTGCAGAAGTTCCGGGTGAGGGATCAGATCATCGCCGGCGACCTCGCACCTCTGTGACCGCGCGGCTGAGGGGCCCGGTCACGCTGGGCCCCTCAGCGGTCGCGGGTGTCGGCGGCGATGACAGTAACGTGAGCGGCGTGACCCGCCTGACTCGCAAGGAACAGCTCGCGCGGACGCGCGAGCGGCTCCTCGACGCCACCATGGAGTGTCTCGTCGTCCACGGGTACGCCGGCACCACGACGCAGCGCATCCAGGACGCGGCGGGGGTGTCGCGCGGGGCGCTGCTCCATCACTTCGGCTCGAAGTCCGAACTCCTCGTCGCCGCCATCCACCACATCGCCGCCATCCGGCTCGAGACCTTCACGCGTGAGGTCGCCGACCTCGACGACAGCCCCGAAGCGCTGCGGCGCATGGTCGACGCGATTCGCGAGATCATGGCCGGTCCGCCGTTCCAGGCCGCGCTCGAGCTCTGGGCTGCGTCCCGCACCGACGAGCAGTTGCGCGAGGCGCTGCTTCCGGCAGAACGCCGACTCGGCGCCGCGCTGCGTGAGCTGTTCGCCCGACACGCGGGCATCGCCGATCCGGCCGCGGCATCACTCGCCTTCGAATCACTGATGGCGCTCGTTCGCGGCCTCGAGCTGACCCGCAACATGCGCGCGGACAGTGCGGTCGCGGACCGCGTGATCGACGACTGGTTCCGGCGCGTGGAGGCTCTGCGCGCCTGACGACGGAGCGGTGCCGGCGTCAATCGGCTGGGTCGACCTCGCGACGATCACGGCGGATCTCCAGCACGCGGGAGACCACGAACCACACCACCACGATGAGCACCGCGAGGATGACGAGCCGCTGGAACCAGTCCGCATAGGGCTCGATCCGGTGCCACTGCTCACCGAGCGAGTAGCCCGCGAGCACGAAGATCGAGTTCCAGATCAGGCTGCCGATCGTGGTGAGGACGAAGAACAGCCAGAACCGCATCTGCTCGACGCCTGCCGGCAACGAGATGAGGCTGCGGAAGATCGGCACCATCCGCCCGAAGAACACCGCCTTGGCGCCGTGCTTGGCGAACCACTGCTCGGTCTTCTCCAGATCGCTCAGCTTGAGCAGCGGTGTGTGCACGAACACCCACGCGGTGCGGTCGCGGCCGAACAGCCGCCCGAGCCAGTAGAGGATGCAGGCGCCGATCACCGAGCCGGCGGTCGTCGCGAACAGGGCGCCGGCCAAGGAGAAGGTGCCGAGGCTCGCGGCGAACCCGGCCATCGGGAGTACGATCTCGCTGGGGATGGGCGGGAACAGGTTGTCCAGGCCCACTGCGATGGCGGCACCCACGAGGCCGAGGCGCTCCATGAGATCGACCATGAATCCGGCCAGGCCGTCGATGTCCTGACTGGAGGTGGCGTCCGAAGCCGCGGCCAGTACGTGGGTGGCGATCACGTCGGCGAGCATAACGGGCGCGGCCGAGCCGCTCGCCATGCCGAGAATGGAGTCATGACCAGCGCACCTCGCCGCATCGCGGTGGCCGGTACGTCCGGCGCGGGCAAGACGACGCTCGCCGGCCGGATCGCAGCCCTGCTCGGGCTGCCGCACACCGAGATCGACGCCCTTCACCACGGTCCCGGATGGGAGCCGCGGCCGCAGTTCCTCGACGACGTGCGCGCCATGGTCGCGCAGGATTCCTGGGTCACGGAGTGGCAGTACAGCGCGGCGCGTCCGCTTATCGCCGAGCGGGCCGAGCTCCTCGTCTGGCTCGACCTGCCGGTCCCCCAGCAGATGAGCCGACTGGTGCGCCGCACTTTACGGCGGCGGTGGCGACGCGAGGAACTGTGGAACGGCAACGTCGAACCTCCGCTGCGCACGTTCCTCACCGACCGCGACCACGTGATCCGCTGGGGATGGCGCACGCGGCACCGGCTGCGCGAGCAGGTGCCCGCGACGCTCGCCGCTCACCCGAGCGTGCGGCTCGTGCAGCTGCGCTCACAGCGCGACGTAGAGCGCTGGCTCGCGTCCCTCTGATTGCAAAGAGCTCTTTGCAAAGCTATCTTTGCAAACATGCGCGCGCACGTCGTCAGTGATCTCGAAACGCTCAAGGCCCTGGCCCATCCCTTGCGGGTGACCGTGCTCGGTGAGTTGCGCAAGCACGGTCCGGCGACCGCCAGCGAGCTCGCTCGCGCGATCGGCGAGTCGAGCGGTTCCCTCTCCTACCACCTCCGCCAGCTCGAGCGGTACGGATTCGTCGTCGACGACGCCTCGCGGGATGGACGCGAACGCCGGTGGCGAGCCGCTCACGACGTCACGTCGCTGCCCGAGGCGTTGCAGGAGACCCCGGAGGGCCGGGCCGCCGTCGGCGTCATCAAGAACGTGCAACAGGAGCACCTCGCTCGACAGTTGGCCGCCGCCGAGCAGAACCCGGGCGGGCCGTTCGAGCACTCCGACTATTTTCTCCGCCTGGACCCGGCCGACGTCGAGCAGCTGATGGGCGAGCTGCACGAGGTCGTCGTCCGGTACGCCGACCGCACTGGTTCCCACGAGATCGCCGTGCATCTCATGGCCCTTCCCGCGGAGGAGTCGTGAGCCTGCGGGCGCGCTTCCTCACGATCCTGGCGCTGCGCTGGCTGGCCACAGGACTGATCATCCCGGTCTCCCTGCTGCTGCCGTTGTCGCGCGGACTGTCGGTCGCCGAGATCGGTCTGGTGACTGCCGCGCAGGGCGTCGTGGTGCTCGTGCTCGAGATCCCCAGCGGCGCGCTCAGCGACAGTTGGGGGCGGCGGCAGGTCCTCATCGTCTCGGCACTCGTCGCCGTGACGGCCTACGTCATCGCGATCAGCGCGCAGGACGTCCTCGCCTTCGCGGCGTCATGGGCGGTGATGGGGGTCTTCCGAGCGCTCGACAGCGGTCCGCTCGAAGCATGGTTCGTCGACGCGGAACGGGCGCGCGGTGCGGCCGACGAGGTTCCCCGCGGGCTCGCCCACGCCGGCGCGGTCATGGGTGTCGCGATCGCCGCGGGCTCGCTGGCCTCCGGCGGCTTGGTGTTCGTCGCCGACGAGTCGGACGTCGCGCTCGCCGTGCCGTACGTCGCCGCCATGGTGGTCACCCTCGCGCAGATCGTGGCGGCGCTCGTGTTGATGGACCGGGTTCCGTCCACCGATCGGCCCGACCAGAAGGGTTGGGCTCGCACCCTCGCCGAGGGCGTCGGCTTGGTGTCCGGGCCCGCGCTGCGGTGGTTCGCCATCGCCATGATGTTCAGCGGGATCGGCGTCAGCGCCCTCGAGATGTGCCTGCCGGTGCGGCTCGACGAGTTCAGCGCCGACACCGCCGCTGCGGGCGTCGCGATGGGGCCCATCTCGGCGGTCGCGTGGGCGGTCGGCGGCGCGGGATCGGCTGAGGTCGCCCGCGTTCTGCGCCATCGTCCGGCCGCTTCCGTCGCGACCGCTCTCGTGGCGATGCAGGCCGTCGCGCTGCTGGGTATGGCGCTCGCCGGGACTCCACCGCTCCTCGTCGGCGCCTTCTGGGCCGCCTACGCGGTGCACCTGGGATTCGGCGCCTCCTTCAACTCGCTCGTGCACGACCGGGTCGACGACGCGCACCGGGCCACGGCGCTGTCGGTGACGTCGATGGCGTTCCTCGGCGCCGGCGCAGCCGGCGGCATCGGGCTCGGCGCCCTCTCCGACGCCGTCTCGCCCTCGGCGGCACTCGCCGCGGGAGCACTCGCCCTCACTGTCACCACCTGCCTCGTCGCCGTGGCCGGACGGCAACGCTCCGGGGCGACCCTGATCGCTCCCCCAGATCGCCCGTAAGACTCTGGAATCGCAGGTCTTTCGGCGAAACGGTAGGGGCATGCGCACCAGGACCAAAGGCGTCGTCGGCATCCTCGGACTCGGGTTCGTCACGGCTGCCGGCTTCGGCGCGTGGGCGGGCATCGCAGCGATGACCGCGCCCCTCGACACCATCGGCAAGGTCGAGTTCGACCGTCCGCTCGCCATCCCTCCGCTCGCCGCCTCGACCGTCGAGGACGGCACGCGGCGCTTCGACCTCACCCTGCAGACGGGGACCACCGACCTCGGCCGAGGGACCCCGACGCCGACGTGGGGCGTCAACGGCGATCTGCTGGGCCCGACCGTGCGGGCGCAGCGCGGTGAGCGAGTGGAGCTCCGGGTGGAGAACCGGCTGCCCGAGACCTCGACGCTCCACTGGCACGGCATGCATCTGCCGGCGGAGATGGACGGCGGGCCCCACCAACTGGTGGAACCCGGCGAGACGTGGACGCCGTCGTGGACGATCGATCAGCCGGCGGCGACGCTCTGGTACCACCCGCACCTGCACGGGTCGACCGCCGAGCACGTGTACCGCGGTGTCGCCGGCATGTTCCTCATCGACGATCCCGAGGAGGCGGCGCTGGACCTCCCCCGCGACTACGGCGTCGACGACCTTCCGCTGATCGTGCAGGACAAGTCGTTCGACGACGACGGAGAGCTCGACCTGTCGACGTCGCTGTTCGAATCCGCCGGGATCATCGGCGACACCGTCCTGGTCAACGGCACGCCCGGCCCCTACGCCGACGTCACGACCGAGGCGGTGCGGCTTCGCCTGCTCAACGGCGCGAACGCGCGCCCGTTCACCTTCACCTTCGACGACGGCCGGACGTTCGACCTCATCGCGACCGACGGCGGTCTGCTGCCGGCCCCCGTCCGGCTGACCTCACTTCAGCTCTCCCCCGGCGAGCGGGCCGAGGTCGTCGTACGGTTCTCACCGGGTGAGCGCGTGGTGCTGCGCAGTGAGAACAGTGACACCCGCACGACCTTCGCCGGCGGCCGCGACCGGTTGGACATCATGCAGTTCCGCGCAGCCGACCAGCTCGATCCTGCCCCCGCCGTTCCGGCGAAACTCGCCGAGGTACCGCGGCTCGACCCCAGCGACGCCGCGACCGAGCGCAGCTTCAGCCTGGCCGGCTCGACCATCAACGGACGACCGATGGACATGAGCCGCATCGACGAGGTGGTCACGGTCGGCGACACCGAGATCTGGACGGTCACGAACGCCGACGGCGGGTCCCACAACTTCCACGTCCACGACGTGCAGTTCCAGGTGCTCGACATCGACGGACGCGAACCGCCGCCGTGGCTCGGCGGTTGGAAGGACACGGTCTGGCTGCGGCACGGTGAGCGTGTGCGGCTGATCATGCGGTTCACCGACTACACGAGCACCGAATGGCCCTACATGTTCCACTGCCACACCCTGCGGCACGAGGACAGCGGCATGATGGGGCAGTTCGTGGTCGTGGAGCCCGGTGAGACGCCCGGACCGCTCGCCGGAGGGAGCCACGAGCACCACCACTGACCCGCCGGGCGGCCGCGGCTCGCCGGTCAGGACTTTTCGGGGACGCGCAGGACGACCACCGCGACGTCATCGCGCGTCGGGCCGCCGGAGTAGGTGACGACGTCCTGGAAGACCGCGTCGACGACGCTCCTGGCCGACTCGAGCGGGCGCCCTACGACGTCGCGCAGCCGGGCGTCGCCGTAGAAACCGGCGCCGTCGCGGCTCTCGGTGACACCATCGGTGAAGAGCACCAGCGCGTCGCCGGCGCGCAGTGCGACCCGTTCGTCGCGGAACTCGGGCGCGTCGAGCACGCCGACCAGCGGCCCCGGTCCCCCGACCTCATCGCGGTTCCGGTCCGGCCCGATGAGCAGCGGGCGCGGATGCCCGCCGCTGCTGATCGCCGCCGTCCACCCCTCGGGCCCGTGCTGCATCCGCACCATCACGAGCGTGCAGAACCGGTCCGTCTCGTGGTGCAGCAGCACCTCGTTGAGTGCCGACAGCGCCTTGCTGGGCTCGTGCATGCCGACCACCACCGCGCGGAGCGTGTCGCGGATCAGTGCCGTGAGGATGGCCGCCTCCACGCCCTTGCCGCACACGTCGCCGATGATCGCGACCCAGTCGCCCTCGGCGACCTGGAAGACGTCGTAGAAGTCCCCGCCGATCTCGAGCGTGTCCCCCGCCGGCTGGAAGGTCGCGGCGACGTCCAGCCCGGGAATGGCCGGTTCCTTGGGCGGGAGAAGCGTCCGCTGCAGGGTCTGCGCAAGCTCGCGCGCCTGGCGTTCCGAGGCCTCCGCCTGCTGGCGGGCGCGCAACAGCTCCCGTTCGTAGCCGCGCCGTTCGGTCGCGTCGAACAGGGCGATCCGGACCACGACGGGTTCGCCCGCGTCGTCGACCTCCAGGTTGGCGTTCACCAGGACCGGGATCCGTTGCCCGTCGGCGCGCACCACGTCGAGGGCGAGCTCGCGGACAGCGGCCTGCAAGCGCAGCATCGGCGCGTAGTGCGTCTCGTGGTAGAGCCGGCCGCCAGGGGTCAGCAGCTCGACGAACGACCGCCGCAGCAGCTCATCGCGTTCGTAGCCGGTCCACGTCAGGAACGTCTGATTGACCTTGACGATCCGCCCGTCCGGAGAGGTCGAGAGGTAACCGCACGGCGCGCGGTCGTAGAGCTTCTCCGGATCGTCGTCGAGGAGGGCGTCGAGGAACGCCTCCCGAGCGAACTCGTGTTGAGTCACCGGGCTATCGACGCTCCCTCGGTTTCAGCGGCCCGCACGAACGCCGCGAGGGCCGCCGTCGTCTCCTCCGGCGCGCTGAGGTTGGGGCAGTGCCCCGTCGCGTCGAGCAGGACGAAGGTGCTGTCGGGGATGCGATCGGCGACGAAGCGTCCGACCGCAACCGGCGCGATGACGTCGTTGCTGCACTGCAGCACGAGGGTCGGGGTGCGGACCAGAGCGAGGTCGGCGCGGTTGTCCGACAGGAAGGTGACGCGCGCGAACGCGCGCGCGATGTCAGGGTCGGTGCGGCAGAAGCTCTCGGTGAGCTCCTGTCCCAGCGCCGGCCGATCGGGGTTCCCCATGATGGTGGGCGCCATGGCGGCGGACCACCCGAGGTAGTTGCTGTCGAGCGAGTCGAGCAGTTCGTGGATGTCCTGCTCGGCGAACCCGCCCACGTACCCCTCGTCGTCGATGTAACGGGGCGAGGGGCCGACGAGCACGAGCTTGGCGAAGCGCTCGGGCACCATCCGCTCCGCGAGCACGCCGATCATGGCGGAGACCGAGTGCCCGACGAACACGACGTCGTGGAGGTCGAGCTCGGTGACGATGCGGACGATGTCCTCGGCGTAGGCGCTCAGCGACGCGTAACGGTCGAAGTCGTACGCGGAGGAGTCGGAGTTGCCTGCGCCCACGTGATCGAACAGCACCACCCGGAAGTCGTCCTCGAAGGCCGGCGCGACATGACGCCACATGTTCTGGTCGCAGCCGAACCCGTGGGCGAACATCATCGGCTGGCCGTCGCGACGGCCGCTGAGACGCAGGTGATGGCGCTGATGAAGGTCCACGGGCCCACCCTAGACGAGCACGGCACCGTGGTCGGCGCTCAGACCAGCGCGGCGAGCTCCTCCAGGTCGGCGAAGTCGCACCAGTGGCACTCCACGCCCAGATAGTCGGGGTTCATCGTCTCGAACAGGGCACCGGGCCGCTCACAGAGCGGGCAGCGTGCCGATTCACTCGCGGTCTCGTAGACCTCGACGGTGACCAATGCGTGAGCCATAAGAACCTCCTGTTTCCAGGCTAGGAGCCTCCACCGACAGATCGGGGAGGCGCGAAGGTGTGTTGCGGTCCCCTGCACGGTCCGAGAGCGCGAGTTAGCGTCGACGCATGACACGCGCACTCCTCGTGATGACCAGTCATGACGACCTCGGCGGGGTCCGCGACACGGGCTACTTCGTCGGCGAGGCCGCGCACCCGTGGAAGGTGTTCCGCGACGCCGGCTGGCAGGTCGACCTCGCGTCGATCGAGGGCGGAGAACCGCCGCAGGACGGCCGCGACGAGGACGACCCGATCCAGACGGAGTTCCTCGCCATGACCGCCGACGAGCTCGTCGACACGCCGAAGCTGTCGGACGTCGACCCCGCCGACTACGACGCCGTCTACTTCGTCGGCGGACACGGGGCGATGTGGGACTTCCCGACCTCGCCCGCGGTCGACGACATCGCCCGCGCGGTCTACCACGCGGGCGGTGTGGTCGCGGCCGTCTGCCACGGTCCGGCGGCTCTCGCGAACATCCGCCTCGAGGACGGCACCCCGCTCGCGTCGGGGAAGCGGGTCGCCGGCTTCGCCAACGACGAGGAGGCCGCGGTCGGTCTGACCGAGGCGGTGCCGTTCCTCCTCGCCGACAAGCTCGAGAGCATCGGCGCCACGCACGTGCCTGGCCCCAACTTCACCGAGAACGTCGTGGTGGACGGGCGACTGGTGACGGGGCAGAACCCGCAGTCGGCCGCGGGAGTCGCCCGCGAGACGCTGGCGGTCGTCGGGGGCTGAGTCCTCACTCGGAGATCTGCGAGGTGCAGACGCACACCTCGTTGCCCTCCGCGTCCGCGAGCACCCACCACGAGGGCGCGTACCGGTCGGTCACCAGCGTGCCGCCGGCCTGCAGCGCGGCGGCCACGCGACGCTCCGCATGGTCGACGGGGACGTAGACGTCGAGGTGTATCCGGTTGCGCTGCGGCCGCGGTTCGTCCATCTGCTGGAACCACACCGTCGGACCGGATCGGGCCGGGTCGACGAGGTCGTTCTCGTCGTCGGGATCGTCCTCGTAGGCGAGCACCGCTTTCCAGAAGGGCCGCAGCCGGTTCGCGTCCATGGCGTCGATGCCGATCGTGATCCACTGCGGCACGACGCCATCGGTCTCGAGTCCGAGGTCGTCGGCGATGCGGGTGATCTCGTCGGCGAGCGCGACGTCGCGCTCGGTGAGCCTGCCGACGTCGCGAGAGACGAGGCGGACGTGCACGGTGCGGGCGCGCAGATCGATGTCGGGATGGTGGCGGGCCGCATCGGCTGCCTCGCCCACCGCTTCGACCAGACGCGATCCCGTCGTGAAGCCGTCGGTGGCGAATCGCGCGTGAAGGACACGGTCCACCACCCGCCAGTGCCGTCCGTCCACCTGTTCCTCGACGACCGCAGGGTCGAGCGCTGCTCCGTCCATGGTCCGAGCGTCGCACGCCGTCCCCGGCAGCGCAGCGGTTCAGCGCGACAGGATGCGCTGGAAGAGGACGTGGTCCTGCCAGCGCCCGGCGATGTTGAGGTACTCGCGGGCGTAACCGATGCGCTCGAATCCGGCCCGCGCGAGCACCCGCTGCGAGCGCTCGTTCTCGGGCAGCGTCGCGGCCTGGAGCCGGTGCAGGCCGAGGCCGTCACGGGCATAGGCCGCGAGGTGCTCGACCGCCGTGCTCATGAGGCCGCGTCCCTGGTAGTTCGCGTCGGTCCAGTAACCGACATGGCCGTTGTCGAAGGCACCGCGGACGATGTCGTTGAGGTTGAGCCCGCCGACGATGCCATCCCGGTGTGCGAGCACGAGTGGAATGCGGCGGCCTTGGGCCATCGCGGTGAGCGCCTTCTCGATCGCGTCGAGCTGCCCTTCCTCTGTGTAGTGGGAGGGGTCGCGATCCGGCTCGTAGGGCGCCAGGTGTTCGCGGTTGCGCTCGGCGGCGTCGGCCAGGGCAGCGGCGTCGGTCGGTTCGACCACGCGCAGCACGACCCCGTCCTGGAGCGCGATGGGAAACACCATGCGGCGAGTGTAGGACGGGCACATCCGGGGCACCGCTGCCACATCCCGCGCCCCGTAGGTGGTCGAGTTGGCGGAGCTTGCGAGCCGTATCGAGCCGACGCGTCCGCCACGTCGTCTCGCTGCGTGGCGGCGCCGCCCTCACTGGCCGGCCGCAGTCAGTCGCGGCGGCGCTGGTGGCGGACGACGTCGTGGCGTCCGTCCAGATGTGAGACCTCGTCGTGCAGGCGGGCCATCGTGCGGTCGAGATGGTCGGCGACGATCGCCGCCTGCCGCAGCTCGTCGCGGAGCCCCGCCGGGATCTCGCCCTCGTACTTGTAGTAGATCTTGTGCTCGAGGCTGGCCCAGAAGTCCATCGCGATGGTGCGGATCTGCACCTCGACGTACACGAGCTCGGTGCGGTCGGACAGATAGACCGGCACCTGCACGATGAGGTGCAGGCTCTGGTAACCGTTCGGCTTGGGCTCGACGATGTAGTCCTTGACCTCCGCGACCGTCACGTCGGGCTGGCTGGTCAACATGTCGGCGATCCAGTACGCATCCGCGACGAACGAGCAGGTGATGCGCACTCCCGCGATATCGCGGATGCGCTCGCCGACCGAGTCCAGGTCGCGGGGGCAGTTGGTGCGCTCGATCTTCGCCAGCAGGCTGTCCATCGACTTCAGCCGCGTCCGCACGTGCTCGATCGGGCTGTACTCGTGGGTGTGCTCGAACTCCTCGCGGAGGATGTTGATCTTGGTCTCGAGCTGGTCCAGGGCGAACTGATACTTCAGCTGGAACGCGACGAGCCGCGTCTGCAGGTCCCGAAGCGCCGACCGCGCGTCCTCGGTGATCCGCTCGGGAAGGCCCCGCAGTGTCGGCAGCGTCTCCGGGAGCGCCTCGTACTGGGGTTCGGCCTCGTTCACGGTGTCCTTCTCTATCTGCAGGGCCGTCGGCCACCCCGACGGCGCCACGGCGAGCTTAGCGATGGTGCCCAACGCTCGGACTGCCGAAACCGGACTTTCTCATTACGGTCGTGAGATGGCCACGACGACACGCACTGGTTCCCAGCGGGCCCTCCCCTGGGCCGTCCTCGCCGCCTCCGTCGTTCAGGCGGCAGCCCCGATCGTGCCGTTCGCCGGCGCCGGTGAGACGCCCGCGGGCTCCGGTACCGACCTGCGGATCGTGCCGGCCGGCTACGCGTTCAGCATCTGGAGCCTCATCTACCTGCTCTCGATCGTCTACGCCGTCGTCGTGGTGACGAAGCGGACCACCGGGACGGCTGCGCCGGCGCGTCTGCAGCGCGACCTGCTCGGCGGCTACCTCGGCGCTGCGCTGTGGATCGCGGTGTCGGCTGCGGACATCAGCTGGGCCACGGCACTGGTGCTCGTGGTCATGACCGTGCTGCTCGTCGACGCCGTCCTCGTGGTCGCCCGGCCCGTGAGCGCGGACGACGGTCCGGGCTGGGTGACCGTGCTCGCGCGGGTGACGGTCGGGATCTACGCCGCCTGGGTCACGGTCGCGGTGTTCCTCAACCTGGCGTCGGCGGCCGCGACTTATCTCGACGCTGCGGACCCGAACGCCCTCGGTTGGCAGTTGGCGGTCCTCGTCGTCACGGCGCTGGTCGCGCTGGCGATCACCGCGAAGGTCGGCGCGAGCACGCCCACGTACGCGCTCACTCTGTTGTGGGCGTTCGTGGGCGTGCTCGTCACCGCATGGGGAGGGTCGACGGTCCTCGTCGCCCTCACCGTCGCGACGCTGGCCGCCGTCCTCGCGGTCCAGGCTTTCGCCCTGACCCGCCGCTGACCTGGAGGGCCGCTGCCCCCGCGACCGTGGCGATGACCACCGCCCCGGCCACCGCGAGCGTGCCCGCCCCTGACGTCTCGGCGGGCGTCTGGCTCGCCGGCGCGAGGTCGGGATCGAGCGTCGCGGCGGTCGCCACGAAGCGCGGCGCGGGCTCGGGGTCGTCGTCCGCGGACCCGGTCCACGCGTATCCCTCGCCGTTCTCGCACTCCTGCTCGCTGGGGAACAGCAGGGTGGTGCCGGGCGCCCCGGAGAGCCTCAGCTGGGCGGTGAACTGCGCGGTGTCGCCGTCGGCGATGCCCGGACCCGACCACCGGATGGTGCCGTCGTCGGCGGTCGCCATCCAACCGTCCGGAGCCCCGAACTCGTCGCCGACGATCTGGGCGCCCTCCGGCATCGAGACGGCGAGCGCCGTCGTCGGCGATCCGTCGCAGCCGTGGTCGAAGGAGAAGGTGACCGTGACGCTGCCGTCGCCTTCGGGTTCGACCGCGTCGACCAGCACGTGCGCAGACGCCGGCGCGGCGACGAGGGTGAGTGCGGCGCTCAGCGCGCCGATGATGACGAGTCGTCTCATGGGATCTCCACCTCTCCGCTGACGACCGGTGCTTCGAACTGGCTCAGACGCACCGACAACCGGAGCGTCCACGTTCCCGAGAGTGGGAAGTCGGCCGTGGCCTCGTACCTCCCCGGCCTGGTCGAGGACAACGGACGGTCGAACGGCCCGATGTCCGAGGCCTCGAGGGCCACCGACAGCTGCGGCGCCTCCTCGAGGTCGAGCGGCTGCCCGTCCGCGTCGGTGAGCGCGACCTCGACGGCGTTCACACCGCGCTCGCCCGGGGTCACCCGGATCTCGGCGGTCGCGTCCTCCCCCACGTCGAGCACGAGCGCCGTCGGTTCGGGTTCGTCCGCGGCTGCCGAAGGAGTCGACACCGGCGGCGCCGCCCCCACGAGAGCGCTCGTCAGCCCCACAACGACGGCCAGGAGCGCGGCTTCGGCCGCCAAGGTCCGCCGCAGGGTGCGCGCGGCGTCCTTGCTCTGCTCGACCCGCGGCACCAAGGTGCGCCGGTTCCAGCCGCCGATCGCCGCCACGATCACCGTCGCGGCGAGCTTGGCGAGCACCAGTCGGCCGTACGCCGTCTCCCACAGGCCCTCGATCGAGCCCGCGATCCGCCAGTACAAGGCGGCCGCCGTCAGGCCCAGCAGGAGGACCGCCCAGGCGGCGAGCGACGAGAACCGGCTCACCGTCTCGGCCGCATCGGTGGTTCGCGGGCGTGAGCGCAGCACGATCAACAGGCCGATGACGCCGCCGATCCAGGTCGCTGCTGCGGCGACGTGGAGGAGGTCGGCGGCGAGCACCAGCCAGAAAGGTCCGTAGCTGCGGGTGTGCCCGACGATGATGAGCGACCCGAGGGTCAACCCGATCGCGCCGCCCGTCAGCGGGGCGTGCCGCAGCCGAAGGGCGAACCAGCCGATCGCGACGCCGAGCGCCACCAGGCTGGCGGCCGCGACGGCCGGTCCGGACCGTGTGAACGCGGAGGCGGCCGCCGACAGCCCCTCTCCGGACTCCCACAGGGCGGTGAGCGGGACGAGGGCGATGGCCCCGACCACGGCCGCGAGACCGGCGATCAGCGTTCCGCGCAGGAGCCGACCGCGCAGCGCGTCGTCGCGCCGGGTGACCGGTGTCGCGAGGACCGCGACGAACACCGCGAGCCCGGCGAACAGCAACACCCCGGCGTACCGCACGAACTCGGCGATCCCCTTGAGCAGGGTCACCTCCCGCTCGGCCTGCACTACCGGCACGGTCACGACGTTCTCGCTGGGCGCGCCGACCGAGAACGTGATGCCGCCCGTGACCGGGTGGCTGTCGGCGGAGATCACGCGCCAGCTCAGCACGTAGGTGCCGTCGCCGAGTTCCTCGCCGGGGGTGATCTCCAGCGCGTCATCGCGGACCACGAACTCGGCGTCGACGGGGTCACCTTGCGCGTCGAACAACTGATTCCCAGCCGCGGCAAGCGAGACCGGCTCGTCGAAGCGCGCGGTGATCGTCTCCGGCGCGGTCGCCACGACCTGGCCGTCGGCCGGGTCGGTCTCCACGAGGTTCGCGTGGGCCTGCACCGGTGCGGGGGTGAGCACCAGGAACAGCCACGCGACCAGCCCGGCGAGGAGTCCTCGCCGGGCCAGCTGCGCGGTCACGAGGAGCGCCGCGTCCGGACGAGTGCGGTGCCGCCGGCGGCGAGGCCGAGCGCGCCGAGCACGACTCCGATCCAGCCCGCGACGCCGGAGGTGTCGGAGCCGTCCTCCGGGTCAGCGGCGGCGTCGTCCGCGGACTCACCGCCGTGGCCGTCGCCTTCGGAGGCGGTCAGCTCGATGAACGGAGCCGGGCTGTCGGGTTCCGGCTCGCCGTCCTCGTACGTCTGAATCCAGGCGTTCTCGCCTTCCTCGCAGCTCTGGATGACGGGGAAGACGAGCTTGTCGCCCTCCTCCCCCGGCAGCTGCAGCGACAGGGCGAGGGTGTCGCGAAGACCGTCGGGGACGGGGCTCTTGGCGGTGTAGACGACCTGGTCCACGCGCTCGGTGTACTGGCCGCCGTGGCCGTCGTCGACGGGCTCGTCGAGCGTCTCCATGACCTTCTCCACGTCCCAGTTGGGGTTGATCGTGGGGGTCACGGTGACGATCTCGTCGGGGATGTCGATCGCGACCTGGGTCGTGGGCGACTCGCCGCATCCGTGTCCGAAGGCGAACGTGAGGACCGAGTACGAGCCCGCCGCCGTCGTGGACGGCGTGACCGTCACGTGCGCGGACGCGGCGCCCGCTCCGGCGACGAGGAGGGCGAGGGTGGTGCCGCCGACGAGGGCAGCACGGGAACGAAGGGTACGCATGAGAATCCTTGCTGAGGTGAGGCCTGCGCGGGCAGGCGGAACGTCGGTCCGAGGACCGGTGGGACGGAAGGCTCAGCAAGCAGGGGGCCCGCGTCGCGGCAGGACCCGCGGCGGGCAGCCGACCGGGACGACCCGGTCGGTGAGATCGAGTCGCGGCAGACGCGTCGCAGGCAGCGCGGCGGCGTCCTCGAGCACGGTCAACGCTCGCGTCACCCAGCGCCAGAGGCGCCACCACAACGTCTCGCCGTAGGCCAGCGCCGCAGCCGTTCCCGTCGTCGCGACGAGGTGGGCCGCGAGCATCGCGGCGGTGACGTGCTCGTGACCGGTGAGGTAGACGCTCAACCCGTGCACGGCGAGCTGTGCCGCACCGATCACGGCGAGGAGCGCGGGCGCGCTCCAGCGCGATCCGGAGAAGATCAGCACGATCGCGCCGACGGCGAGGGCGACGGGCACGAGAGCCACCAGCGGAGGCGGGGTGCCGTGTCCGACGACGTGCGCACCGACGGCGACGGCGGTGACGGCGGAACCGACCGCGGTCGCCCGAAGACCCCGCGCAAGCGGAGCAGTCGGTGCGATCATGGCGCCATCGTACGGTGGCTCAGCCCCACCGCAGCGGGGCGGTGTCTCAGCGTCCATTCATCCTGGTCGAATGGACGCTCACCCACCGCTCAGGGTCGGCGATGGACGCTCACTCACCGCCAGGCGGGAGGCTAGGCCTCGGTCACGGCGCGGCTCTCAAGATCGGCGCGCAGTCGCTTGCGGTCCAGCTTGCCGACCGCCGTCTTGGGAATCGTCTCCGAGAAGACCACCAGACGCGGTTTCTTGTACGCCGCCAGCCGCTGGGCGACGTGGCTGGTCAGCTCGTCGCGGACGGACTCGTCAGGCTCGACACCGGGCGAGAGCACCACCACCGCGGTCACCGCCTCGACCCAGGTGGGGTCGGGCAATCCCACGACCGCGGCCTCCCGCACCAGCGGGTGATCGAGCAGTACATCCTCCACCTCCCGCGGATACACGTTGGTCACTGCTCGGCCGACGACGGTGTTCACGATGACGGCGCTGTGCCGCGCGGCCGAGGTGGTCGGGCTCAGTGAGGCGAGCGTGCGCATGGCAGCCACGCACCTGGCAGATGAGGGCATCGTGCGTCGCACCGGCCGGGGAGCCTACCGCCTCCATGCCGAGCACCTGTCGACCTTCGGGCATGTCGAGCATTGGCGTACCCGAACGCATCAGACGGTCGCGTGGAACGGCCGCTGGGTCGGTGCGGACCTCTCGAAGGTCCCGCGCGCCGATCGCACCACGCGCCGAAGGGTCGAGCGTGAACTGCGGCTCGCCGGCATGGCGCCGTGGCGGGGCACCATCTCGCTCCGCCCCGACAATCTGCGCGGAGGCGTCGACCAGCTCCGTCACCGCCTTCCGTCGGAGCTGGCGGTGTTCGCGGTGAGCGAACTCCACGAGGACGACGAGGCCGCGGCCCGGTCCCTGTGGGATTGCGCTGCGCTGGCCGAACAGTACGCACGCCTGCGCGCCGAGCTCCGCGCCAGTGTGGACGAGAGCGCACACGTCGACTCGCGAGCGTTTGCTCGTGAGTCCCTCCTTCTCGGCAGCCGTGCGATTGCGGCAATCGTCCGCGATCCGCTCCTTCCCGGGGAACTGTGCTCACCTGATCCGCTCTCCGCCCTGATCGCCGACACCGCCGACTACCAGGACCGGGCGCAGGACACCTGGGCTGCGCTGCTATGGGACGAAGGCACCGCCCCGGACTGAGCCGCGGGCGTTCTCCCGAGATGGGGCGGTGTCTCAGCGTCCATTCACCCTGATCGGATGGACGCTCACTCACCGCTCGGCGGGCGGTGGACGCGGGCGACGCGGGTTCAGGCCCTGGCCAGCGCCCGGCCGGCGGCGCGGCCGGAGAAGATGCATCCGCCGAGGAAGGTGCCTTCGAGCGCGTTGTAGCCGTGCACCCCGCCGCCACCGAAGCCGGCCACCTCGCCCGCGGCGTACAGCCCGGGGACGGGGCTGCCGTCGCGGCCGACGACCTGGGAGTCGAGGGTCGTCTGCAGACCGCCCAGAGTCTTGCGCGTCAGGATGTTGAGTCGGACCGCGATGAGCGGGCCGTGGTCGGGGTCGGTGAAGCGGTGCGGCGGGGCGACCCGCAGCAGCTTGTCGGTGCGCGAGCGTCGGGCGTTCGCGATGGCCATGAGCTGGAAGTCCTTCGAGAACCCGTTGGTCAGCTCGGCGTCGCGGGCGAGGATCTGCCGTTCGACGAGCCCGGCGTCCAGCTGCGGGCCGCGCGGCGTCTCGTCGCTGGCGACGATCTTGTTCATGCCGGCGACCAGCTCGGCGACGGT
This sequence comes from Aeromicrobium camelliae, assembly GCF_003850045.1. GTDB lineage: Bacteria > Actinomycetota > Actinomycetes > Propionibacteriales > Nocardioidaceae > Aeromicrobium > Aeromicrobium camelliae. The sequence continues at coordinate 173,443 of NZ_RQJX01000003.1, forward strand.
GTCGGCGACGACGAAGTCGATGCCGTGCTCCTTGAACGCCTCGACCGGTCCCGGCGCCCCCTTGGCCAGCCGGCTCTTGAGCATGAACTTCAGGTCCTTGCTCGTGATGTCCGGGTTCTGCTCCGAGCCCGACAGCGCGAACTCCTTCTCGATGATCGACTGCGTGAGCACGAACCAGGAGTAGTCGTATCCGGTCTCGAGGATCGCGCGCAGCGTGCCGAGGCTGTCGAAGCCGGGGTAGTTCGGCGCGGGGAAACGCTGCCCGGTCGCGTCGAACCACATCGAGCTCGGACCGGGGATGATGCGGATGGCGTGGTCGGCCCACACGGGGTTCCAGTTGTGGATGCCCTCGGTGTAGTGCCACATGCGGTCGCGGTTGACGATCCGGCCGCCGGCCTGCTCGGTGATCGCGAGCATCCGGCCGTCCACGTGCGCCGGAACGCCGGAGATCATGTGCCGCGGCGCCGGGCCGAGACGGTCGGTGGGCCAGTTCGCCCGGATCAGGTCGTGGTTGTGGCCGATGCCGCCCGAGGTGACCACGACGGCCGGGGCGCGGAGCTCGAACCCGTCGACCTCGACGCGGTTGGAGGCGACGCCGCGGGGTGCGTGGTCCGGTGCCAGCTGCATGCCGCGCACGCCGACCACCGCGCCGTCCTCGACGAAGAGGTCATCGACCCGGTGCCGGAAGCCGAACTCGACCAGGCCCCGGCGCTCGGCGTCGAGCACCGGTTCGGCGAACACGCGCACGACCTCCGGGCCGGTTCCCCACGTCAAATGGAAGCGGGGGACGGAGTTGCCGTGCCCCAGGGCGTCGCCGCGGCCGCGTTCGGCCCAGCCGACGATGGGCAGCACCTTGAGCCCCAGGGCCCGCAGGTATTCGCGCTTCTCACCCGCCGCGAAGCGCACGTACGCCTCAGCCCACTGACGCGCCCAGACGTCTTCGTCGTCGAGCCGGTCGAAGCCCGCCGAGCCCTGCCAGTCCTGCCACGCGAGTTCGAACGAGTCGCGGATCCCCATCCGCCGCTGCTCTGGCGAGTCGACGAGGTACAGGCCGCCGAGCGACCACCACGCCTGGCCGCCCAGGTTGTCTCGGCTCTCCTGATCGAGGACGAGCACGCGTTTGCCGGCGCGGCTCAGCTCGTAGGTGGCGACGAGTCCGGCGAGACCGGCGCCGACGACGATGACATCGGGATCGTGCATGTCACTCCTGGAGGACGGGCCACATCAGTGCGGCCAACTGGTCGACCGCGGCGGCGACGTCCTCCGCGGTGTGGGTCAACGGGATCGCGATCGCCAAGCCGTCGACGACGCTGATGACGACCCGCAGCAGCGCCCGCAGCCGCACCGGGTCGAGGTCGAATCCGGCGTACAGCGCGGCGGCGCCGCTCATGAGGACGCGGTGGTAGGCCTCGGTCGCGGGTTGCAGTTCGGCCCGCAGAGCGTCGTCGGTGCGGGCCGCGAGCATGAGCTCGTGCCAGGTCCGGTTCTCCGGCGAGGCACCCAACGTCACGAGCTCGGCCAGCACCGACCGCAGTTCGGCCTGCGAGGTCACCGGTCCGCGCACGCGACGGGTGAACGCCTCCCCCTGTCGCCTCGCGACTTCTGCTGCCGCCGCGGCCAGCACCGCGCGTCGGCTCGGGAAGTGGCGGAACAGCGCGCCCTGGCTGACCCCGGCTCGTGCGCAGACCGCCGCCGTGCTGGTGCCGGCGTACCCCGCCTCGTCGAGCGAGGCGATCGTCGCGTCGAGCAACCGAGCGATCGTCTGCTCACGGCGCTCCGTCTGAGTGGGCACTTCAGGAGGATCGCACAGGGCGCTGCAAAAAGATAGCGATCACTCGCTTTTGCGGTTCGCATCGCGTTCTTTCGCTGCCTCAGATAGGCGCTTCCTCACCCCGCCCACCCGAAGCACGGGCGGATACGGATCCGTTCAGCGCAGAATGCCCTCGTGGAGCGCGCGGAGCACCGCGTTCGTGCGGTCCCGGGCGCCGAGCTTGAGCAGGATCGTCGAGACGTGGTTCTTGACCGTCCCCTCGGCGAGGAACAACGCCTCGGCGATCTGGCGGTTGCTGTACCCGCTGGCCACGAGCCGCAGGACGTCGAGTTCGCGTTCAGTCAGTTCCTGCGCGGGTGGCGCGTCGGGTCCTACCGGCGATGGGCCGGAGCGGATCGCACGAAGCAGGCGGTCGGTGATGGACGGGGCGATGAGGGTGCCGCCGTCGGCGAGGGTGCGGACCGCGTGGGCGAGCTGCGCCAATGTGACGTCCTTGAGCAGATAGCCGCGAGCTCCAGCACGCAGCGCCTCCAGGACGAGAGCGTCGTCGTCGAACGTGGTGAGGACGAGGACGGGGATGTCGACTCCGCGGTCGCGCAACCGCTCCAGCGTCCAGATGCCGTCCCGGCGCGGCATCCGCAGGTCCAGGAGCACGACATCCGGCGCCGCGGTGGCCACCACCTCGAGCGCCACCTCGCCATCGTCGGCCTCCCCCACCACGTCGATCTCGGCGAGTTCGAGCAGGCTGCGGATGCCCTGCCGCACGAGCGTCTGATCGTCGACGACCACGACCCGCGTCATCGGGCGGGCACCCACGCACGGACGCGGAACCCGCGTGTCCCGTCGTACTCCACGCCCCCGCCGAGCGCCTCGAACCGTTCGGCCAGTCCCCGCAACCCGTTGCCCGGCGAGATCTCCGGAGCGCCTCGGCCGTCGTCCGCCGCGCTCAGGTGCACCCGCGTGCCGTCGCGCTCGACCCGCACCCACAGCTCCTGTGCCTCCGCGTGCCGCAGCGCGTTGGTGACCACCTCCTGTACCGCCCGCACGAGGGCGGCGGCCTGGTCGTCGTCCACGGTGAGGTCGTCGTCGACGACGAGGTCGACGTCGAGCCCGGGGACGTCGCGAGCAACGCGTTCCAACGCGGCCCGCAGGTCGGTGGCCGGCTGCTCACGCATCTGCCCCACCGTCGCGCGCACGTCCGAGAGCAGGCTCCGCGCGACCTCGCCCGCGCGCTCCACGTGGGGACGCGCCGCAGGACCCTCGCGGTGACGGGCGGCTTCGAGTTCCAAGGTCAGCACCGTCAGCTGGTGACCCACGAGGTCGTGCAGCTCGCGCGAGATGCGGAGACGCTCGGCCGTCCGCGCCGTCGACTCGAGGAGGACGGTCGCCGCCTGCAGATCGACGTGCGCCTCGGCGAGCTCGCGCCGCAGTCGCTGCTCGCGCAGGATCGCCTGCACGCTCAGCACCGACGCGATCTGGATGAGCGCGTAGAAGCCGGCCATGATGAGCGGCTCCAGCCAGCCGTCACCGATCGTGTGCAGTCCGATGACGAGCGTGTTGAGCGCGACGACCACCAGGTTGGCGGGCAGCCGGATGAACTCGGGCCCCAGCGCCGCGATCACGACGAGCAGGATCGGCAGCAGACCGGCGCCGGACGCTCCGAGCAGGACCACCCAGGAGAGCAGGACCGCTGCGGCGTACGCGGTGAGCCGGATCTTGCGCCGGGGGCTGAAGACCGTCACGAGGATCGCGGCGAAGACGGCGACGAACGCGCTCGTCCAGGCCACCATGCTGATCCTCGGGTCGACCAGCCCGAGCAGCACCGGAAGACCGACTCCCGCGGAGACGACGAGCATGACGAGCCCGGACCATCCGTCGGGTCCCAGGCGTCGCATGACCCCAGCGTAGGCGGTTCGGTCCCCGCGTAGAGGTGCCGAAAGTCATGCGCCGGGATGCTGACCTTCGGCACACGCGCGAGACCTGCTCACGCTTCTAGCGTCGAGGCATGAGCGAACCCGCCATCCTCGCCGAGGGACTGCACAAGCGCTACGGCGACACCGTCGCGGTGGACGACATCAGCCTGCGCGTGGAGCGCGGCGAGACGTGGGGCATTCTCGGCACCAACGGCGCCGGCAAGACCACGACCGTTGAACTGATCGCCGGGCTCCGAGCCCCCGACAGCGGGAGCGTGCGCGTGCTCGGACTCGATCCGCGCCGTGATCGCGCGGCCCTGCGTCAGGTGCTCGGTGTCCAGCTGCAGCACGCCTACCTGCACGGCGCCCTGACCGTCGAGGAACTGCTCGGGCTGTACCGCAGCTTCTATCCGGACCCGCGCAGCACCGATGAACTGCTCGAGCTCGTCGAGCTGACCAAGCAGCGGCGGACACGCTTCGAGAAACTCTCCGGCGGCCAGCAGCAGCGGCTGTCCATCGCCCTGGCGCTCGCCGGCCGCCCGCAGGTCGTGATCCTCGACGAGCTCACCACCGGCCTCGACCCGCGCGCTCGCCGTCGGATGTGGGCGGCGGTGGAGAGCCTGCGCGAGGAGACCGTCATCCTCGTCAGCCACGCCATGGAGGAAGTCGAGCGCCTGTGCGACCGGGTGGCGCTCATCGACGGCGGTCGCGTCATCGCCTCCGGGACGCCGGCCGACCTCGTCGCCCAGTCGGGCGCGGCCGATCTCGACGAGGCGTTCGTCGTGCTCACCGGCAAGGAACTCGAGATCGAGGAGGAATCCGCATGACCACCGCCACAGCCGCCGCCCACCGCCCGGGCCTGCACTCCTGGCTGACGATGATCCGGTGCGAGGCCAAGATGGTCGTCCGCGACACCGCCGGGCTCGTGGTGCCGATCGGCCTGCCGCTGCTGATCCTCGTCATGAACGCGTCGGCGGCGGGTGACGAGGAGATCACCGCGGGTCGCACGGCTCTCGACCTCTACATCCTCCCGCTGGTGTTCACGATCGTCACCGCCACCATCGGGATCATCAACATGCCGAGCTTTCTCGCCTACTACCGGCGCAGCGGCATCCTCCGCCGCCTGGCGGTCACGCCCGCATCGCCGGCGATGGTGCTCGTCGCGCAGGTCGTCGTCAGTCTGGTCCAGGCGATCCTCGGTATCGGGCTCGCGTTCGCCGTCGCGGTCCTCGCGTTCGGCGCACACCCGCCGGTGGATGTGGGTTCCGCCGTGGGCATCGTCGTGGTGTCGATCGCGGCGATGTACGCCCTCGGCATGGTGGTCGCCGCTCTGGCACCGACGCCTAATTCGGCCGTCGCGATCGGGTTGGTCGGCTTCTTCGGACTCGGAGCGTTGGGCGGCCTGTTCGGCGGCCGGGACTCACTGCCCGACCCGCTCGCCACACTCGGCGAGTGGTTGCCGTTCGGGGCGTCGGTCGAGGCACTGTCGAACGCGTGGGCGGGGCAACCGGTCGAGGCCGTTCACCTGCTGAGCCTCGCCGTCTCGGCCGTGCTGGGTGCCGTCATCGCGGCTATGTTCTTCCGATGGGACTGACGATGCTCGGGGCGGCGGCGTCCGTGGGGTTCCTGCTCGTCTTCACCGTCGACGGCTGGACGCGTCCGGGGTTCAGCGCCCGCCGGCACCCCGTCAGTGCGCTCGCGCTCGGACCGCGAGGCTGGCTGCAGACCGCCAACTTCGTCGTCTGCGGAGTACTGACGTTCATCGCCGCCTTCGGGCTCCGGACGGTGAGCGTCTGGACCGCCCTCGCCGTCGCGGCCGCCGGTCTGGCGCTCATCGCCTCGGGCATCTGGCGCATGGACCCGATGCGCGGCTACCCGCCCGGGGCGCCTGCCCACGTGCCGCTATCCGAGACGTCCGCCTCGCACCGCATTCACGACGTGGCGGGCATGGGCGTGTTCGGGGCCCTACCGGTCGCCGCACTGCTCACCGCGTTCGCGGACGTGGACCCGTCGTTGCGCTGGTACTCCGTGGTCACCGCCGTCGTGACCGCGATCCTGCTCGGAGTGTTCGGCACGGCGTGGGAGCGCGACACCCCCAACGCCGGAGCCTGGCAGCGCCTGCTCATCGTCGCCGGCTGGAGCTGGCTCACCGTCCTCTTCGTCGTCGCGGCCTGATCGACGGGCTCACCATGTGCGGCTGACCGTCGCCTTACTCCCGGTCACGAGGCTCTGCGGCGGAACGTCATCGGCCACCACCGCGCCCGCCGCGATCACCGCGTCGCGGCCGATGCTCACCCCGGGAGGATCGTCGCGCCTGCGCCGATCCACACGTTCTCCCTCACGTCGATCGGTCCGCCCGTCAGCCAGATGCGGCGATCCTCGGTGTCGACGGGATGGCCCACCGTGATGAACGTGACCTTCGGTGCCACCATGACCCGGTCGCCCAGCCGGATGCCGGCGTAGTCCAGGAACGTGCAGCCCTGATTGATGAAAACGCGTTCTCCTAGCTCCAGGCGCAGGCCGTGATCGGTATAGAACGGCGGATAGATTGTCACCCGCGGCGGGAGCGGCCGACCGAGGATCTGCTCGAACAGCTTCGCTTTAGCGTCCTCGTCGTCGAACGGCAGGACGTTGAGTCGCGAGGTGAGTTCGGTGACCCGCAGCACCCGCTCGGACATGGCCGTGAACTCGGGGCTGTGGATGCGCATGAGGAGGTCGCCGGGCATCTCGTCATCGTCGCGCGAGGACGAGGGCTTCTCGATCAACGGCGAACCCGGCGAGGCGTGGAGCCTGCGGCCGCAAGGTCGATCCCCTTGGTCTCCGGCAGGAGCCAGACCGCGACGCCCGTCGCGACGCAGAGCACCACGATGTAGAGGCTGGACGCCCACCCGATGCCGAGATTGTTGAGCAACTGGTTGAGGTACGGCGCGCTGCCGCCGAACACGGCGACCGAGATCGAATAGGCGAAACCGATGGCCTGCGTGCGCACCCGGGTCGGGAACACCTCCGACATCGTCGAGGACAGCAACGCTCCGGGCATCGCGACCACCACGAGGGCGAGCGTCGCCGCCACGAGCAATGTCCACGGCTTGTCACTGATGAGCCCCATGAGCGGGAACTGGAGCACGATCATCGCGACCGCGAACGCCAGCAGCACGGGCCGGCGGCCGATGCGATCGGAGAACCGCCCCCACAGCGGGAGGGAGGCCAGGGCGAGCGCCTGAGCGATGACCGACATCCAGTAGGCGGAACTGGCCGCCATCCCCTGCTCAGCGATCGCGTAGGTGGAGACGTACGAGGTCCACGTGTAGTGGGCGGCCGTGATGCCACTGGTCATCGCGATGACGAGCAGGATGCCGCGCACGACCTGCGACCGCGGAACCTCGACGGCGGGAGCACTCTCCTCCGCCGGGGTGGTGTCGTCGGTGAACACCTCGCTCTCCTCCATGCCGCGCCGCAGCACGAGAACCACGAGCGCCGCGACGCCGCCGAGGAGGAACGGGATGCGCCAGCCCCACTCGCCGACCGCGCTCTCGCTGATCGACGCGGTGATCGCGCCGCCCACCGTGTACGCCAGCACCGAACCGCCGAAAATCGCGACGAACACGATGCTGCCCCACATGCCGCGACGGTCGGCGGGCGCGATCTCCGCGACGTAGGTGTTGGCCGTCGCGGACTCGCCGCCGTGGGCGAAGCCCTGCACCATGCGGGCGAGCAGGAGCAGGAGCGAGGCGAGAGCACCGATGGACTCGTACGTGGGCATGATGCCGATGGCGAAGCTGCCGCCGGCCATCATCAGCATCGTCGTGATGAGGACGAACTTGCGTCCGCGGCGGTCGGCGAGCCGACCGAAGACGATGCCGCCGAGGGGCCGCATCAGGAAGCCGACGGCGAACACCGCGAAGGTCGACAACAGCGCCGACACCGGGTCGTCCTGACTGAACATCACCGCGGCGATGAACGGAGCGAACACCGCGTAGGCGCTCCACTCGTACCACTCCAGGACGTTGCCGACGGTGCTGGCGACGAGCGAACGCCGCTTGCTCGTCGGCGCGCTCACCGCATCGGGCTCAATCGTTCCTGCCATGACGTCTCCTTGTGCTGGGTGGTTCTCAGGCGTCGGTGCGATCGCGCAGCACGTTGCGGCGGATCTTGCCGGTCGCGGTTTTGGGAAGCCCCGCGACGACGTGGACGTCGCGAGGCACCTTGTACGCGGCGAGCCGTTCCTTGACGAACGAGCGCAGGGTCGCGGGCTCGACGGACTGCCCGGCCGCCAGCGACACGTACGCCACCACGGACTCGCCCTGGTACTCGTCGGGGCGGCCGACGACGGCGGCTTCGAGGACGGCCGGGTGCTCGTACAGCGCGTCCTCGACCTCGCGCGGCCACACCTTGTACCCGGACACGTTGATCTGGTCCTTGAGCCGGTCGACGAGGTAGACCCAGCCCTGCTCGTCCATGATCGCGACGTCGCCGGTGCGGAGGCGGCCGCCGGGCATCGTCTGCTCGGTGACGTCGGGCTTGCGCCAGTAGCCGGTCATCAGCTGCGGGCCGGTGAGCTCGAGCTCGCCCTGCTCCCCCGGCGGGAGCGGCTGTCCCTCGGCGTCGATGATGCGCGCGGTCAGGCCCGGCAGCGGCACGCCGATCGACAGGGTGCCGCTCGGTTCGTGCACGGGCGCCTCCGCTCCGAGGGGTACGCCGATGACGGCCGAGCTGGTCTCCGTCATGCCGTAGACGTTGTGGATGTAGACGCCGAAGCGGTCGACGAACCGCCGCACGGTGGCCGGCGGGATGGGCGCCCCTCCCGAGTAGAGGGCGCGCAGGCTCGCGAAGTGCTCACGGCTCGATCCGGGCACCTCGGCGAGCGCGTTGAACGCCGTGATCGACCCGACGGTGGTCGTCACCTGGTACTCGGCGAAGGCATCCAGCACGACCTCGGCGCGGAACCGGTGGGCGAAGACCAGGAGCGTGTCGTGGACCAGCGCCATCGTCGCGTTGACCACCGCACCGGTGATGTGGAACAGCGGGGCGATGGCGAAGACGACGTCACCGGAGCGCAGGTCGGTCCAGCGGGCGTACGACGTCGCCACGTGCAACACGGCGCCGTGGCTGTTCATCGCGCCCTTCGGCGGACCGGTCGTGCCGGAGGTGTAGGTCAGCAGCGCGACGTCCTCGGACGTGAGGTCCAGCGGAGGCACGGTACGGCCGCGGTGCTCCTCGACGAGGGTGAGCAGATCGCCGCCGGGCGCGGGCTCGGGGCGCTGCGGGTGCTCGCCGAACACCCGGGCGTCGTCGCGGGACTGCAGATCGCGCGCGGACGTACTGATCACCCATCGCACGGTCGTGCCCGCCGTGGCGTCGGTCGCCGCCTCGATGCCGTCGTCCTCGCAGATGATGCCGACGGCCTCGGCGTCGACGATCAGGCGGCGCAGCTCCTCGCCGCGGTACATGGGGTTGAGGATGAGCGCCGCCGCACCCAGCTTCCACAGCGCGAGGAGCACGAGGGCGTACTGCGGGATGTTCTGCAGGTAGACGCCGACGTGGTCGCCGCGTCCGACCCCCCGCTCGGCGAGAGCGCTGGCGAGCGCTTCGGCCATCGCGTCGGTCTCGCGCACCGAGTACTGCCGGTCGAAGTAGGCGAGCGCGGGCGCGTCCGGCTGCCGGGACAGGCGCGAAATCCACGCCTCGACCAACGTCGCGTATTCCGCTTCGACGTCCTCGTCGACCCCCGACGGGTACAGCGCCAGCCACGGCTTCTCGGTTCCGCTCACCACCATTGCCTCTCTTCCGACCGAGCGATCGCTCGGTTTAGAGTGTGTGTGGCAATGTGACCTATGTCAAGCCCAGAATGTGAGGTGGACCACGATGGCGATCGACACGACCCCGTCGGCCCTGACTCCGCTGTCGCCGATCCTCGAGGCCGCCCAGGAGTGCTTCGTCGAGCAGGGCTACCACGGCACATCGATCCGGGTGATCGCCGCGCGCGCCGGCCTGTCCGTGCCCGGCCTGTACCACCATTACCGGTCCAAGCAGCAGATGCTGCAGGACCTCATGAAGCATGCGATGACCTCGCTGTACCGCCAGAGCGAGGACGCCCTCGCCGCGGCGGCGAGCGATCCTCTGGCGCAGTTCAACGCCCTCGTCGGGTGCCTCGTGCGGTTCCACGCCTTCGAGCGCGCCCCGGCGTTCATCGCCTACAGCGAGATCCGCAGCCTCGACGAGGAGGCCCGGCGCGAGCACATCGCCCGCCGCGACGCTCAGCAGCGACTCATGGACCAGGTCATCGAAGCCGGAGTCGCCGCCGGTGAGTTCAGCACCCCCCATCCCACCGAGGCGAGCCGCGCCATCGTCACGATGTGCACCTCGGTCGCGCAGTGGTACCGGATGGACGGACCGCTGACGCCCGACGAGCTCGTGGACCGCTACCTGGTGATCGCCCGGATGACGATCGGCGCTCGCGGCTGAGTCAGCGCGCCCAGCGACTGCGGGCCCAGAAGCCGACGAGGACCGCCGCCAGGAGCAGGAGGCCCGCACCGGTCCAGAGGTCCGTCTGGAACAGGATCGTGGCCCCGACCAGCACGCAGACGAGGAAGGCGTCGGCGACCCAGAACAGCACGCGCAGCGACGACATCTCGCCCACGGGCGTCACGATGGGCGTCAGGTACTCGATCGGCAACAGACCCTTGAACGCCGACGCGGCCCGGCAGGCCACGGCCAGCAACGCCAGCCCGCACCCTGACGCCGCTACTCCCCCGACGGCTGCGGCGGCGCTGATGACCACGACGAGCAGGACGGTGGGCACCACGAGGTGCTGCAGCGCCGTCCGCGCCGGGGTGAGTCCGAAGACCGGCGGCCGGGAGCGGTTGGCCGCCGAGAACCGCAACCCGTCACTGAGGTAGCAGGCGGCCGCGTAGCTCAGCGCCACCGCGGCGATCGCGATGATCGGCGTGGGAGCATCCTGGGCCGGACTCAGCAGCAGACCGCTCAGGCCCGCCAGGGCGATGCCGGCCGCGGCGCGTCCCGGCGAGCGCAGCAACCCGATCAGGTCTCGCCGTACGAGAGCCGGTGCGCCGAACGTCGGCCGCCACCCGCGTCCCCGCCGGGTCCGGCCACGAAGCACGTCCGCGGCGGACGCAAGATCCGCGGTGATCGCGAAACTCTCGACCTGGCTCCAGCGCAACGCCTGCGTGCGGAGCCGCGACGGCAGCAGCGCGACCACCATGCGTCGCGCCGACAGCATCGCGACGACCGCAACCACCGGCACGACCATCACCCACCACCGCGGCTGCGTCCCCAGCCCGGCCCAGGCGTCGTGAAGGGGCCAGCCGGCGGCCGCACTCAGCAGTGCGAGTGCGAGCGCCGACAGCCGCAATCTGGACTGACCGGCCAACCAGGCCACCGCGAGGAGGAGGCCGAACGCGAGGACGACGACGGCGAGGACGACCGCGGCGAGCGGGTCGGGCCAGGTGTCGCGGGACGCCACGACCACGAGGCCGGCGACGACCGCCACCGCGGTCACGCCGCCGAGGCTGCGCCACCAGAACGGGCGCAGCACGCGGGCGAGGTCATCGGGTCCACTGACCACCCAGTCGACGTACGGGGCCGTCGGGGCGACCGGCCCGCGTGTGCGGCCCGCACCGACGGCGGCGACGCCGAGCGCTGCGGTCACGATCGCGACGTGGACGGGGCCCACGTCCCGGGCCATCGCCGGTGCCAGCTGCAACGTGGCCCACCGCGCAAGCGGAACGACGAAGACGAGAACGGCGAGTACGGCGATGTAGATGTCGGTCGCCCGATCACTGGTGCTGGGCCGCTCGCGAAGCTCGCGAAGGAGCCGGTCCGGAGCCCTCACAGCTCGACGCGTCGTTGAGCCGCGCGCTCGACGAGTCCGTGGTCGTGGCAGGCCATCACGACGGCCTGCCCCTCGGCGACGGCGGCCTCCACCGCCTCGGCGAGCAGGCCTGTGCGGTGTGCGTCGAGCCGTTGCTCGGGCTCGTCGAGGACGATGAGCCGCGCCGGTCGGGCGAAGGTCAGCGCGAGCGAGAAGAGCTGCTGCTGCCCCGACGACAGCTCATGCACGAACCGGTCGCGCAGCGCGGCGATGGAGAAGCGATCGAGGTCGGCGTCGACGTCGGCGGCCTCCAGCTGCCACGTGGCGTGCACGAGTTCGAGGTGATCGCCGATCGTGAGGTCGGGGTACATGGCGGGCACGCCGAGCAGGGCCGCGATCGACGCGCGGGTGGCGGCGGATCGTTCGTCGACAGGTTCTCCGTCCAACAGCGCCTCCCCTTCGGTGGGCGCGAGCCGGCCGGTGATGATGCGCAGCAGCGTGGTCTTGCCCGAACCGTTCGGCCCCGTGATCGCGACGCACTCACCCTCGGCGACCTCGAGGCTGGCGGGTGGAAGGAGAACCTGGTCGTCGATGCGGGCGGTGACCTCGATGGCGGTCAGCATCGTGCTCCTAGTCGTCGAGCCACGGGTTGTACTTCATCCGCAGGGCCCGGTCGAGGGCGGCGAGGAGGCCGCCGATGCCGAGCGTCGTGTTGAGCCAGGTGGGGAGGTCGAAGGTGGGGACGCTCCACCCCGTGAGGTGGCCGAGCAGGTTCAGTAGCTCGGGGATCTGGGTGACGAGTGCGGCGACGAGAACCGTCCACGCGAGCGCGGCGATGACCCGGCTCGCGGTGGGATGCGAGCGCTCGAAGCGGGCGCGGCGCTCCTCGCCCGTGCCCGCGGCCGGCTGGAACCTCGTGCGGTCGCCGGCGGGGTCGATCAGCCGGACGTACTTCATGCCCATGAGGGACATCGCCGCCTCGACCCGCACTCCCTCGTCGAGCTCGAACCGGGCGGGCGACCGCTTCTCGTCGATCAGCCGCCCGTCACGGTACAGCCGGATCTTCTCGTCGAAGTCGAAGAAGTCGACGTCCACCGCGAGCTCGCCGTGTTCGTACACACCGCGCCACAGCACGTCCCAGCCGCCGAAGGGCTTCAGCTGTTCTCGGTCCGCCATCGGCGGTCAGCCTACCGACGCGAGGGCGAACGGGAGGACGCCTGGCGCTCCCGCGCGTCGCAGCTCCCGGGCGGCGACCGTGAAGGTCCATCGGCTGTCGACGAGATCGTCGACGAGCAGCAGCGGACCGGGCGCTTGCGCGACCGCGGCGGCGAGCTCCGGACCCACGCGGAATCGGTTCCACACCGACGCCAGGCGGAACGCGCTGTTGCCGCCGGGGCCGACGTGCGGGACGTTCGGATCGACGTCGAGGGTGCCGAGCAGAGGCAGCCGTCCACGCTGGGCGATCGCGGCCGCTGTGCTCGCGACCAGCTGCGGCCGGGTCAGAGACGGCATCGCGACCACGCCGACGGGTCGCTGATCCCAGGGCCAGTCGCGCAACGTGGCGACGACACCGTCGAGCAGCCGCTCGTCGATCGGGGCATCGGGGGCACCCGCGGCGAACACCTCGCGCAGGACGCCGCCCCACCCCAGATCGGTCAGCCGGGCCACGGCTCTGCCGGATTCGGGCCGCTCGTCGACGGCGATGCGCCCGCGCACCTCGAGGCCGCGCCGGTCCGCGCCCGTAGGCCACTGGCCACGCGGCTCGATCGGCACTCCGACTCGCTGCAACTGTCCCGACGCCCGCTCCGCCGCGGCCGCGGGCACGTCGGACGGGTACCACGGGCCGGCGCACACGTCGCAACGTCCGCACGGGGCGGCGGTGGGATCGTCCAACTCGCGCTGGAGCAGTTCCATCCGGCAGACCTCGCCGCGCTCGTACGTGAGCATCGCCCGTTGCTCCGCCTCGCGGGCAGCGGCGATCCGCGCATAGCGGTCGGCGTCGTACTGCCACGGCATGCCGGTGGAGACCCACCCGCCGCGCACCCGGCGCACCGCGCCGTCGACGTCGAGCACCTTGAGCAGGAGCTCGAGTTGTGTGCGCCGGACGTCGACCAGCGCCTCGAGCGCCGGAGTCGACAGCGGCTCGGGGCCCAGTTCGGCGAGGACCTTCTCGACGCGCTCCGGGTCCGGCATCGAGACCGTGGCGAAGTACTGCCAGATGTCCGGGTCCTCCGGACCGGGAAGCAGCAGTACGTCGGCGTGCTCCGTGGCGCGCCCGGCTCGGCCCACCTGCTGGTAGTAGGCGACCGGCGACGACGGAGCGCCGAGGTGGACGACGAAACCGAGGTCGGGTTTGTCGAAGCCCATCCCGAGTGCGCTGGTGGCCACGAGCGCCTTGACCTCGTTGCCCTTGAGCGCAGCCTCCAGCCGTTCGCGCTCCTCGGGGTCGGTGCGTCCGGTGTAGGCGGCGACCGGATGCCCGGCGTCGCGCAACAGCCGTGCGGTGTCCTCGGCGCCGGAGACGGTGAGGGCGTAGACGATGCCGCTGCCGGGCAGGTCGCCAAGGTGGGCGACGAGCCACGCCAACCGCTCCCGCGCCGACGGCAGCGTCAGGCAGCCGAGCCGCAATGACGCTCGCGCGAGGGAACCGCGCAGGGTCAGGACGTCGTCACCGAGCTGATCGGCGACATCGGCGACGACGCGGGCGTTGGCGGTCGCGGTCGTGGCGAGCACGGGGATGTCGCGATCGAGCTCGTCCAGCACCGTGGCGATCCGGCGGTAGTCGGGCCGGAAGTCGTGGCCCCAGTCGGAGATGCAGTGCGCCTCGTCGACGACGAGCAGGCCCATCCGCGCCAGCAGTCCCGGAAGCTGGTGCTCACGGAACTGCGGGTTGTTGAGGCGTTCGGGCGACACCAGCAGGACGTCGATCTCGTCGGCGGCGAGCTGGGCGGAGATGCTCTCCCACTCGTCGACCGTGGCCGAGTTGATCGCCGCGGCGCGCACTCCCGCGCGCTCGGCGGCGGCCACCTGATCACGCATGAGCGCCAGCAACGGGGAGATGAGCACCGTGGGCCCCGCCCCGCGCTGGCGGAGCAGCGCCGTGGCGACGAAGTAGACCGCCGACTTGCCCCAGCCGGTGCGCTGCACCACGAGGGCGCGACGACGGTCGTCGACGAGCGCGCTGACCGCCTCGAACTGCCCCTCGTGGAACTGCGCATCCGGCCGCCCGGTCAGCCGGCGCAGAAGCTCGACGGCCTCCTGGTGTGTGCTCATGCCCCGATCGTGTCAGGTGCTCACGACACCGCGGCCGGCTCGTCCACAGCTAGGCCTGCCGCAGCAGATAACGCTGAACCTTGCCGCTCGGCGTCTTGGGCAGAGCCTCGACGAAATGCACCGCTCGCGGGTACGCATGCTTGGAGTAGCCGTCCCGCACGAGTTCCTGCAGTTCGCGCGCGAGCTCGGCGCTGCCGTCCACGCCCTCGGCGAGGACCACGAACGCCTCGACGACCTCACCGCGGATGCCTTCGGGGTCGGGCCGTCCGACCACGGCGACGTCGACCACGGCGGGGTGCGTCACCAGCACGCTTTCGACATCGAAGGGGCCGATGCGGTAGCCCGCCGCCAGGATGACGTCGTCGTCGCGGGCGGTGAAGAAGTAGTACCCGTCCTCGTCCACGCGGCCGGTGTCGGCGGACAGGTACCAGCGGCGGTCGGGCGTGAAGCGCTCCGCCGACTTGGCGGGCTCCTCGTGGTACCCGGTGAACCAGAGCAACGGGCTGCCCGGCACGTCGATGGCGATCTGCCCGTCGAGCACGCCGGCGGCATACCCGGGCAGCGGCTGGCCCATCGACGCGTCCTTGAGCGGCTGCGCGACGTCCTCGTGCCAGTTGTTGCAGATGACCATGCCCAGCTCGGTCTGCCCGTAGTGGTCGCGGACCTCGACGCCGAGCGCGTCCTCGGCCCACTCGACGACATCAGGCGTGAGCGGCTCGCCCGCCGAGGAGGCTCGGCGGAGCCGGACACCGCTCACCAGACCGCTCTTGCTCAGCGCGCGGTACATGGTCGGTGCGCCCGCGAAGTTGGTGACGCCCAGTTCGCGAAGCACCGCGACGGTGGACTCGGGCGTGAAGCCCGACGCGAGCAGCAGGTTGCGGCGGCCGGCGACGAGCGGAGCGACGATGCCGTAGTAGAGGCCGTACGCCCAGCCGGGGTCGGCGGCGTTCCAGAACACGTCGTCCTCGCGCACGTCGAGGCCGTAGTGCAGGTAGGAGTGGAAGGCGGCCAGCGCGCGGACCGGCACCGGGACGCCCTTCGGCTTGCCGGTGGTGCCGCTCGTGTAGAGCTGCAGAAAGATGCCCTCGCCGCCGACGGCCACCGTCTCGGCGAGCGGTTCGGCGTCGGCGATGAGCCGGTCGAACTCCGCGCCGGTCTCGACCACGTCGATGCCCTCGATCGGATCGAGCTTGGCGCGCTGGTCGGGCTCGGTGACGACGAGCCGCGCCTTCGCCCCGGCCACGCGCATCTCGATGGCGCCGGTGGCGAAGGCGGTGAACAGCGGCACGTGCACGGCGCCGAGACGCCAGATGGCCATGAGCGTGACGACGAGTTCGGGACGTTTGCCCATGAGGACGGGCACACGGTCGCCCTCGCGCACCCCGCGCTCGGCGAGGACGGTGGCGAGGCGACGGGACTGCTCCGCGAGTTCGCCGTAGGTCATGTCGCGGGTGCTGAGGTCGGGCGCGACGAACGTGAAGGCGACCGTCTGCGGGTCGTGCCGGTCGCACAGGAGGAAGGCGACGTCGGCGTCGGGTGCGTCGTACGTGGCGAGCCATCGTTCGATCGTCGCGTCGACGGTGGTCGTGGTCATCGATGCTCCTTGAGCGGCGTGGACGGGTCGGTCACACTGTGCTCTGTGACACACTCCTCCGGCCACCCTCCGATGAGGGGGGTGACGTCCGCGGACCCGATCGCGCCGCGCGTCGACGCGGCGCTGTCGCGCGTGCGCCGCGCGACCGATGTGAGCTTGGCGTTCGGCGGCAGGGTGCACGAGGCGGGAGTGACACTGCGTCACTTCGACGGGGGCGTCGTCGGTCCGCTGCGCGGAGTGCGGTTGGACCTCGGGCACGGGCTCGGCGGCCGCGTGGTCGCGCAACAGCGGTCGTTGGCGTTCCACGACTACGTGCGCACGCCGCTGATCACCCACAAATACGATGCCATCATCCGGGCCGAGGGCCTGCGCGCCATGGCGGCGGTCCCGGTCATCGTCGGTCGCCGGCCGGTCGCGGTGCTGTACGCGGCGCTGCGGACGGCGCAGTCGCAGATGGACCGCGTGCTCGATGCAGTGACGCACGAGGCTCGCGCCTTGGAGCAGGAGCTCGTGAGCGAGGACGCGGAGCAGACCTGGCGGTCGAAGGCGCGTGACGCGCACGCCGAGCTGCGGCTGCTCGCCGCCCGGCTCGACGACGAGGAACTGCGGTCCGCCGTCCTGCGGGCGGCCGACCTGCTCACCGAGCAAGCCCCGGATGACACCGTGCCGGTGCACCTGACCGGCCGCGAACAGGACGTCCTCGCGCTGCTGGCCGGCGGCCTGAGCAACCGCGCCATCGCCGAGAGGCTCGACATCGGCGTCTACACGGTCAAGGACCACGTCAAGAGCCTGCTCGCCAAACTGGATGCGTCGAGCCGCTTCGAGGTCGTCGTGCAGGCTCGTCGCGCCGGCCTCCTGCCCTGACCCCCCTCCCCTCCTGCCACGAGACGACGCTGCCCCCGCCCTCCCTCGCGAGGAGGGAGAACGGGGGCAGTGACGCTGAGGTGGGTCAGACCTCTTCGCGGCGTCGTGTCGCGACGAGCATCGTCAATCCGGCGGCGGCCATCAGGGCGGCGCCGAGCGCGACGATGGCTCCGGCATGCGAGCCGGTGTCCGGAAGATCACCCTTCGCCGCCGCGGCCGGGGTGTCGGTGCCCTGGTCGTCGCCCGGGGCCGGGACCGGCGCCGGCGGGTTGGTGTCCACCGATGCCGTCGACGGGTCCGAGGTGACCGTTCCACCACCGGGCAGTCCGCCGGTGGCCGTGGCGGTGTTGCTCAGCTCGCCGGAGGCGAGATCCTCGGCGACCACGGTGTAGGTGGCGGTGCAGACCACGGAGTCACCCGGGAGCAGAGACTCGGCCGAGGTCGGGCAGGTGACCTGCGAGAGGTCCCCGGCACCGGAGAACTCGACCTCCTCCACGGTGGCGTCCGTGATGGTCACGTTGCCGGTGTTGCGCACCTCGAACGAGTAGGTCGCCACCTGACCGACCCCTGACGGCCGAGGCGACCGCCTGCGCCCCGTTCGCCTGGCTCGCCAAGGGCGACCTGCCCAAGACCGGATCGCCGGTCGGACCGATCGTCGGCCTCGGAGCTGCGCTCCTGGTCGCCGCCGGCCTGACCGCCCTGGTCCTGGCACGACGCCGCGAAGAGAACGAGGTCTAACCCACCTCACCCCACCGACTGCCCCCGCTCTCTCCCCCTTGAGAGCGGGGGCAGTCCCGTTCCGGGGCAGCGGACGGCCGAGGCGACAGCCGCTGACTGGTCAGATCCAGCACCGGACCGAACTCGCGTACGCCTCGAACTCGTGCCCGAACCGGTCGGCGAGGTGCCCCTCCTCCATCGGGATCTGCACCCGATCGACCCAGGCCACGAACATTGCCGCCGGAAGTACCGCGGCAGCCGACCGGCGTGCTGCGGCGTGAGCGAGGAGAAGGCCGGTCATCCCGACGTACATGGGATGGCGCGATCGGGCGCTCGGGCCGGTCGTCACGAGGGAGTTGGCGCGAGCCCCGGCGCGCGGGTCGACGGTGGTACCGGCGCGTCGAAAACGCTGAACCGCTCCGGCGAGGAAGTACACCGACGGTGCGGCGATGGCCGCACCCAGCACTCGCGAACCGCGTGTGGTGGCGCGGCCCCGTGTCATCAGCGCCTGGGCGGCGGCAGCACCCGCGGCGAGAGCGGCGGGGGGAATCGGTCGAGTCACGAGTCACCTCTATCGGTAGGGGTGCCTTCACGGTAGTCCGGGAGGCCGGCCGCGGCGGGGCGCCGGAGGGTGCTCAGCTCTTCGAGCCCGACAGGGCGAGAGTGCCGCCGAGGCCGATCATCATGACGCCACCCGCGCCGGACAGGGTGCTGAGGCGATGCGGCGAGCGAGCGAACCAGAGCCGGGCGGTGCCCGCCGCCAGGCCCCACGTGCTGTCGCAGACGAGCGCGATGACCTGGAAGACCAGCCCGAGCAGCAACAACTGCGCCCACACCGGCCCCGCTGACGGTTCGACGAACTGCGGAAGGACGGCCACGAAGAACGCGATGATCTTCGGGTTGGTCAGGCCGACGATCATCCCCTGTCGGAGCAACGCCCAGTCGGACGCGGGCGCTCGCTCCACCGACGGCAGGTGAGCCTCGCGCGAACGGATCGCCTGGATGCCGAGCCACACCAGATACACCGCTCCGGCGATCTTGATGATCGTGAAGGCGACGACGGACGAGGCGACGACGGCGCCGACCCCGCACGCCACCGCGACGACCGCGGGCACGGTGCCCAGGGCGTTGCCGACGACGCTGAGCACGGCGGCCCGCCGCCCGTAGGCCAGGGAACGCCCGACGACGAAGAGGACACTCGGCCCGGGGATCACGATGAGGAGCACCGAGGCGAGCGCGAACGCCAGCAGGTTGTCGACCGGGATCATGCGCCGACGATACGCCGCTCATCCCTGCGGCGTCACCGGATCGTGCGCACCGTCGCCCAGGCGTCGCCGCCAGGAAGCGGGACTGCCCCCGCTCGGAAGGCCGAGCGGGGGCAGTCTCGTCATCACTGCTGGGACTGCTTCTCGCCGAGGCGCTGAAGGAGCTTGTCGCCCTCGACGTCGAGGTCGGGCAGCAGCCGGTCGAGCCACCGCGGAAGACGCCAGGCGCGATCACCGAACATCGCCATCAACGCCGGCACCAACGTCATGCGGACCAGGAAGGCGTCGATCGCGATGGCGATCGCGAGGGCGAAGCCGAGCTGCTTGATCATCGGGTCGCCATTGAAGATGAACCCGCCGAACACCGAGATCATGATGATCGCCGCCGCGACCACCACACGGCTGGAGTGCGAGAAGCCGTCGACGACCGAGTCGGTGCCGCGGTGGCCGTGCACCCACGACTCGCGCATCGACGACACCAGGAACACCTGGTAGTCCATCGCGAGACCGTAGGCGATGCCGGTCACCAGGATCGGGGCGAGCGCGAGGACCGGACCGGTGGAGTCGAGACCGAAGAGCTGGTTGACCCACCCCCACTGGAACACCGCGGTCGTCACACCCAGCGTGGCGAGAATCGTCAGCAGGAAGCCGGCCGTGGCCTTGAGCGGCACGAGGATCGAGCGGAACACGAGGGTGAGCACGATGATCGACAGCACGAGCACGATCGCGAGGTAGATCGGCATGACGTCGGACATCTTCTCCGCGATGTCGATGCCCATGGCGGTCTGACCGGTGATGCCGAGGTCGAGGCCGTACTGGTCGGCGTAGCTCTGCGAGGCGTCGCGCAGGTCGTGGACGAGCGTCTCGGTGCTCGGGTCGGTCGGTCCGCCCTCGGGCACGACCGAGACGATGACGGTCCGGCCGTCCTCGCTCATCCCCGCGGCCGCCGCCGAGGCGACGTCCTCGTTGCCGCTGATGTCCTGCAGCACCGCGCCGACGGCCTGCTGGTCGACGGGTGCCTCGCCGGTCGAGGAGAGCACCACGAGCAGCGGGCCGTTCGAGCCCTCGCCGAACGCGTCGGCCGTCGCCTCGTAGCTCTCGCGCTGCACCGTGCCCTCGTTGTAGTTCTCGCCCGACGGCAGGCCGAGGCGCATGTCGAGCGCGGGGATCGCGGCGACGAGGGTGATGGCGACGACGCCGAGCGCGACGACGAAGCGGTTCTTGGTGACGAAACCGGCCCAGCGGCGAGCGGTCTTGTGATCGTTCTCGTCGGCCATGTTCACCGAGTACCGCTCGCGCGCCTTGCTGGACACGATGCGCTCGCCGACGAGTCCGAGCAGCGCCGGCAGGAGTGTCAGCGCGACGAGCACCGCGATGGCGACGGTCGCGGCCGCGATGACCGCCATGCTGCCCAGCAAGCTGATGCCGATGACGAGCAGCGCGAGCAACGCGATGACGACAGTGGTGCCGGCGAAGAACACGGCGCTGCCGGCAGTGCCGACCGCACGACCGGCGGCCTCGTGGGCGCTCAGTCCTGAGCGCATCACCAGATGCCGTTGGCGGTTGACGATGAAGAGGGCGTAGTCGATTCCCACCGCGAGGCCGAGCATGAGGCCGAGCACGAGGGAGATCGAGTTGAGCTGGTAGAAGTGCGCGAGCGCGAAGGCACCACCGACGCCGGTGCCGACACCGACGATCGCGGTGAGCAGCGGCAGACCGGCGGCCACGAGCGATCCGAGGGTCACGAAGAGGACGACGGCCGCGACGCCGAGGCCGATGACCTCACCGATGCCGACGACCTCGGGAAGCTCCTGCAGCGATCCGCCGGGCAGGACGCTGATGTCGGCCGCTTCCGTGGGTTCTTCCGCGGCCTCCAGGACGTCGTCGATCGTGCCGGTGGGGAGGTCGAAGGTCTGCTCGGTGAACTGGAACTGCAGCATCGCGACGGAGCCGTCGGGCGCGATCACCATGCCCGGAACGGGCTGTGCCTGCGGTCCCGTGCCGGCGACCAGCGGCAGCGGCTGCTCGAGTTCCATCCCGGCTTCCCGAGCCTGGAGCGCCTGCTGCACCTGTTGCACCTGCTCGGCCGCCTGCGCCGCCGCGGCCTGCGGGTCGGCCGACGCGGCCAGTTCTGCGGGGTCGACGACCGAATCGTTGTCGTACACGTTCATCGCCGCTTCGGCGAGCGCCGCTGCAGCCTGCTGGTCGTCGTAGAAGTTCCGGCCCTCGGGTGCCTCGAAGACGATCGCGCCCTGCCCGCCCGCGGCCTCGGGGAGGTCGGTGGCCAACTGGTCGATCACGTCCTGCGCCGGCACATCGCTGATGCGCATCTCCGAACTCATCCGCGGGGTGTTGAGGGCGAGCGATCCGCCGATCACGGCGAGCAGCAGGACCCAGGCCCCGATGACACGGAACGGATGCGCGAAGGCGAACTTGCCGAGCCGGTACAAGAGCGTGGACACCAGCGTCTCCTCAGGGTGAAGTGATAGACAACTCTCACATCGTAGAATGGTGGTGCAAGAACCTTCACGTCTTCGGCAGGAGAGTCATGTCACAGCGCCGCGATAGCCGCGCGAACGCCGAGCGGATCGTCGAGGCGACGCGCCAGCTGTGGAAGGGACAGGGCGCCCCCTCCCTCGAGCAGATCGCCGCAACCGCGGGCGTGGGGATCGCGACGCTCTACCGGCACTTCCCGAATCGGGCCGCACTGGAAGGCGCTGCGTTCACGCAGATCTTCAACGACGAGATCGGGCCGATCATCGACCGGGCCGCCGCGGCCGATCAGGTCGATCTCGTCGACGTGGCCGAACAGTTGATCGCCGTCATCGGCCGGTACGCAGCGGTGTTCACCGCGATCGAGCTTCCGCAAGTCACCGACGAGGCACTCGAAACGCTCGCCGAGCGATTCTTGGAGCTGATTCGCGACGGCCAGGAGGAGGGCGTGCTGCGCCGCGACCTCGAGCCGGTCGACTTGTTCTGGGTCCTGCGGATGCTGGTGCTCGGGCTCACCTCGCCGGTCTCGTCACCCACCGTGCGGCGACGGTACCTCGCACTCGTCATGCCATCACTCACACCGGAGGGGCCTCCGCTGCCCCCACTGACGCGTGACGATTACGAACGGTTCGGTGTCGCGGAGGAACGCCGCGGTCCGATGTCGGGCTAGGCGACCGGCTCGCTCGCCAGCTCGGGCACGCAGGTGAACTGACGGCGGTAGGCCACCGGGCTCGTGCCTCGCAGCGCGCTGAAGTGGTGCCGCAGGGTCGCGGCGTGGCCGAACCCGCACCGCCGGGCGATCTCCTCGACCGAGAGCCGGGTCTGCTCGAGCAGCTGCTCGGCGCGGGCGATCCGCTCGGCGGTCAGCCACTGCAGCGGCGTCGTCCCGGTCTCGTCGCGGAATCGCCGGGCGAAGGTGCGCTCAGACATCTGCGCAACGCGCGCGAGCTCGGCCACGGTGAGCGGTTGCTCGAGACGATCGCGCGCCCACTGCAGCACGTCGCCGAGCGCCTCGCAGTCCTCCGCGCGGATGGGGCTGGGGACGAACTGGGCCTGTCCTCCGCCGCGGTGCGGTGGCATGACGATGCGGCGAGCCGCCGTCGCTGCGGTCGCCGCGCCGAATTCGCGGCGCATCACGTGCAGGTTGGCGTCGATCCCCGCCGCCGACCCGGCACCGGTGATGATGTTGTCGTCCTCGACGTAGAGCACCGAGACGTCGACCTCGGCTTCGGGGAACCGGGCGGCGAGTTCGTCACCGTAGCGCCAGTGCGTGGTGCAGCGGCGGCCGTCGAGCAGCCCGGCGTGACCGAGGGCGAAGGCCCCCGAGCACGAGGCGAGAATCGTGGCACCGGCTCGGCGCGCGGCCCGCAACGCCTCGGAGATCTCGGGCTGTTCCTCGCGGTAGTCCTGCGTCGCCGCCACGGCAACCAGATCGGCGCCCTCGGCCGCATCGAGGCAGTGCTCGACGAGGATGTCGAAGCCGCTCGTCCCTCGCACGCGGCCCGGGCGGGCGGCACACGTGATGAAGTCGACTCGAGATCGCGTTCCTCACCCGCAAGCCCATGCTCAGCTGGGAGCTCGACGGCCGCGTGAGGATCACGCCCAGCGGCTCCGGTTCGCAGGTGGAACTGCACGTGGATACCGCACCCGAGCGGCCCAAGGCACTGCTGGACGGCAAGAAGAACCGCAAGTCCGCCGACAAGCTCGTCGAGCAGCTCAAGGCCGCTGCTTCCTGACCTCAGCGCAGTGAGGGGCGCCGGCCGGCAGGAGGACGCCGCAGCGGTAGCTCAGAAGAAGTCGCCCGCCGCGGCGCCGCCCGCGGGAGCCTCGGGCTCACGAGCCATCGGCGTGAAGCGCGAGTAGTGGCCCTGGAACGACACAGCGACCTTGTTGACCGGACCGGAACGGTTCTTGGCCACGATGATGTCGGCCTCGCCCGGCCGCTCGGACTCGCCAGCGCCGTGCGCATCGGGTCGGTTGAGCAACATGACGATGTCGGCGTCCTGCTCGATCGAGCCGGACTCACGCAGGTCGGACAACTGGGGCGTCTTGTCGGTGCGCTGCTCCGAGCCACGGTTCAGCTGGCTGATCGCGATGACCGGGACCTCGAGCTCCTTGGCCAGCAGCTTGATCTGACGGCTGAACTCCGAGACCTCCACCTGACGGTTCTCGACGCGCTTGCCCGAGGTCATCAGCTGCAGGTAGTCGAGCACGATGAGGCCGAGGCCGTGCTCCTTCTTGATCCGGCGCGCCTTGGAGCGGATGTCGGGCATCGTCATGTTGGGCGAGTCGTCGATGACGATCGGCGCGGACTGGACGGTCAGCAGGGTGCGGCCGATGGCGTCCCAGTCGCGGTTGGACATGCCGCCACCGCGCATATGGTGGATGGCGACCTTCGCCTCGGCCGAGAGCAGACGCATGGCGATCTCGGCACCCGTCATCTCCAACGAGAAGATGGCGCACGGGACGTTGTCGCGGATCGCGGCCTGACGCACGAAGTCGAGCCCGAGCGTGGACTTGCCGACACCGGGCCGGGCCGCGACGACGATCATCTGGCCGGGGCGGAAACCGGTGGTGAGGCGATCGAGGTCGGGGAAACCGCTGAGGACGCCCGAGACGTCGCCGTCGCGATTCTGGATCTGCTCGATCTCGTCGATCGTGTCGGTCATGAGGGCCGAGAGCAGGTTGTAGTCCTCGCCCTTGGTGGAGCCGTCGACGTCGAGCACCTCAGCCTGGGCGCGGTCGACGATCTCGCTCAGCTCGCCTTGGCCGCTGTGGCCGAGCTGAGCGATGCGCTGACCGACCTCGACGAGCCGGCGCAGCACCGCCTTCTCGTGGACGATCTGCGCGTAGTAGTCGACATTGGCCGCGATCGGCACCGAGGCCACGAGGTCGTGCAGGTACGTCGCTCCGCCCACGCGGGCGATCTCGCCGCGGCGTTGCAACTCGGCGGCGACGGTGATGGCATCGGCCGGTTCGCCCCGGTTCGCGAGATCGACGATCGTCTCGAAGATGAGCTCGTGGGCGGGCCGGTAGAAGTCGCGGGCCTCGAGGACGTCGGACGCCGGGTCGATCGCGTTCTTGCTCATGAGCATCGCGCCGAGCACGCTCTGTTCGGCAGCCATGTCCTGTGGAGGAACGCTGCCGGCCCCCTCGGGCTGCGGCTCCTCGTACAGGTCGGCGACGCTCACCGGTGACTCCCTCCTCGTGGTCTCGCGGACTACCGTACGGATGCCTACTGTCAGTTCGGCGCGACCCTCCGGCGAGCCACGTTAGGCCCCGCGAGCACCCCGGTTCCAGCTCGTTGTCCACAGGGGGTGTGGACGACCCGGCCGAATGTGTGGAGAAACGCCGAGGAGCGTGTGCACACACCGTGGATTTCTCTGTGGACATCCGGCCGCGCTTCCCCACAGGTGCTCTCTGACCTGCGCAAACGTGACTCACACGATGTGGACCGAAGAAAGTCACCGAGGAATTTCATCCCCAGGACCAGTTGTCCGAAACCGCGTGACAGCGGGGTCTAGACTGCTCTACGATGAGCGTTTTCCCCATCGTTGACGGCTGCCTGTGAAAGACGTCGACCGCCGGATCGTGGCCATCTCCGTGCCGGCCTTCGCTGCGCTCGTCAGCGAACCGCTCATGCTGGTCGCCGACACCGCGATCGTCGGCCACCTCGGCCGCGCCGAGCTCGCGGGACTCGCGGCCGCCTCGACCGTCCTCACCACCGTCGTGGGCCTGTGCATCTTCCTCGCCTACGGCAGCACCGCCACCGTCGCGCGCTATCAGGGCGCGGGCGACGACCGGCGCGCACTCGAGAGCGCCGTGGGAGGTGTGTGGCTCGCGGCGCTGCTGGGCGTGGCGTTGACCGCGGTCCTCGCGCTCGCCGCGCGGCCGCTCGCGACCGCGCTCTCCAGCTCGGCTGAGGTGGCCGACCTCGCCCACGAGTATCTCGTCGTCGCGGCAGCCTCGGTCCCCGCGATGCTGCTCGTACTCGCCGCCACCGGCGCCCTTCGCGGCCTGCTGGATCTTCGCACCCCGCTCGTCGCGATGATCGTGGCGAACCTCGTCAATGTCGTGCTGACGGTGACCTTCGTGTACGGCATGGGCGCCGGGCTCGCCGGTGCCGCACTCGGCTTGGTGCTCGCCCAGTGGCTCGCCGCGATCTGGCTGTGCGGGATCGTCGTCCGCCGGGCCCGGGCGCAGCAAGCCTCCGTGGCGCCACGGCTCGCCGAGGTCATCACTGCCGCCACCGACGGCGTCCCGTTGCTGGTCCGCACCCTGACGCTGCGCGCCTCACTCGTGCTCGCGACCGTCGTCGCCGCCAGCCTCGGCGACGCACCCCTCGCCGCACACCAGATCGCCACGACCGTCGTCTCGCTGCTCGCGTTCGCTCTCGACGCGCTCGCCATCGCCGGCCAGACGCTCACCGGCCGTACGCTCGGCGCGTCCGATGCCGCCGGCACGCGTGCCCTGACCCGGCGGATGATCGGGTGGGGCGTCGGCGCGGGCGCGCTCTTCGGCCTGGTGCTCGCGGCGGCGTCGCCGCTCGTCGCCCGGGGTTTCACGTCCGACGAGGCGGTGCTGTCCACGGTCGTTCCCACGCTGCTCGTCGTCGCGGCGATCCAGCCGTTGTCCGGACTCGTGTTCGTGCTCGACGGGGTGCTGATCGGGGCCGGTGACGGCGTGTTCCTCGCCTGGGCCGGGCTGGTCGTGCTGGCGCTCTACGCACCCGCCGCCCTCGTCGTCGGCTGGCTCGGGGTCTCCTTCACCTGGCTGTGGCTCGCCTACGGTCTCTTCATCGCCGCGCGCGGCGCGACCCTGTGGTGGCGCCAGCGCGGCGAGGCGTGGATGGTCCTCGGCAGCGCCCGCTGACGCTCCAGACGATCAGTGGGCGAGAGCTTCACCGGCTCCCCCTGAACTCCCCCGACTGGCGCAAAGTGGTGATCGACTGGCGCACTATGGGGGCGTTTCGGGCCGGATCGGCCCCATTCTGCGCCACTCGCGGTGAGGGGCGCTGTCGGGACGCGGGGTTCTGTCGGGACGGGGGTTCGGGGCCGGGCGATCGGTGGGTCAGCGGCGCCAGTAGCCGGTGACGTCGAGGCAGTCGCGGGCGACGTCGCGCTCGTTCTTGAGAAAGTCGCGAACCTGACGGATCGTGCGGGTCTCGCCGGCCACCCAGCAGAACACCTCGCCGGGCCACCAGTCGAGCTTGCGAACCGCTTCGATCCAGGCCTCCGGCCCCACGGTCCACTGGATCTCGACACCCGGCGGTGGCACGAGGTCCTGCTCGTGGGCGGGGTCGGTGAGTTCCACGACGACCTGGCCGCGCCACCCCTCGGGCCACTCCTCGAGGAGACGGCCGATCGCCGGCAGCGCGGTCTCGTCGCCGGCGACGAGCATCCAGTCCTGACCCTGCGGCAACAGCAGCGACCGAGTCGGGCCCACGATCCAGGCGGGGTCACCCGGTCGGACGCGCTCGGCCCAGCCGGACGCGAAGCCGACGCCGTGCCGCACGAAGTCGAGATCGAGCTCGAGGGTCGCGGGGTCGTAGCGGCGCGGGGTGTAGTCCTTCGCGACCGGACGACCGCCGGCGGCGCCCCATTCGAGCCGGTCCGGACCCTGGACGGGCAGCGGCGGACGCTCGCTGCCCTCGATCGGTACCAGCAGCTTGACGTGGTCATCGAACCCTTCGCTGCGGAACTCGGGCAGCTGGCCGCCCTCGACCTCGAAGCCGGCGAGCTGCTCACCGGTCAGGGTCACCCGTCGCATCGCGGGGCTCACGTCGCTGACCCGGACGACCCGCAACTCGCGCAGCACGGTGGACCAGCCCACGGCTTCGCGCCGCGTCCGTGCCATCAGTCCTCCGCCTCGAAGCCCACGATCGTCCAATCCACGGGAGCGAAGGTACTCGGACCGAGATTGCGGACCGCAGGGTCGAGGACCATGACCGCCGGGACGGGTGCGAGCGCGATGATGGACGCCTGCTCGGCTGCTGCGGCGTCGGCGGCGTTCACCGCCTCGATGAAGCGCTCGTCGTTCAGCTCGCCCCGGGCCGCCTCGAACGCACGGGTGACCGGCTCGGTGGCGATCCCGGTGAAGTTGCGGTTGGAATCGGCCGGCGTGAGCCGCGCCGTCGCCTCCTCGATCGGGAATGCCGAGGCGTCCCACGCGAAACCGACGATGTCGAAGGCGAGCGGGACCACCACGGACTCCTGGAAGTCCTCCGCCGGCACGTCCTCGACTCGGACCGAGATCCCGACCTCCGCCAGTTGCTCAGCGACGAGATCGGCGCGGTCCGCCCCCTCGACGTCGCCCTCGGGTACGGGGAACCTCAACTCCAGCTGCTGGCCGTCGCGGGCGCGGACACCGTCCTCACCCTCCGCCCAGCCGGCACCGTCCAGCAGCGCCGCGGCCTGCTGCACGTCACGCTTCGGCGCGGCGGCGGCGGCGCCGCGCTGGCCCGGGAGCAGCACGGTCGAGCCCATGGCCTCGGTGGCACCACCGCTGGCCTCGGCCATCGCGTCGGCGATCGCCGGTCGATCCACCGCCGCGGCGACGGCTTGCCGTACTGCGGGATCGCTCAAGGGGCCGCGGCCGCCGTTGAGTGTGAGCTGAACCCACGAGGTGTCGACGGCATAACGCCGGTCGGTGTCGTCGACGTCGGCGCCGATGGCGGCCTCGGGCAGCAAACCGTCGACTTCGTCAGCGTCATACGCCTCGGCGAGCACCTCTGGCTCAGCCACGCGCCATACGATGCGCTCGAGCAGCGGGGTCTGGCCCCACCAGCGCGGGTTCCGGGACAGCTCGATCGTGCCGGTCGCCCGGTCGATCCGGTCGACCACGAACGGACCGTTCGCCGGCACGGCTGTCTCCGCGAAACCGCCGGCGAACAGCTGCGGATCCTTGCTCACCGACTGGGGCAACGGCGGGTAGACGGCCGCCGGCCAGTCGGCGGTCGGACGAGAGAAGACGACCTGGTAACTCGTGTCGTCGGCACCGGGTCGGACCTCCTGCACGAGCTCGTACGCCGGATGGGCGACGGCCGCGGTCGCGGGATTGCGGACCGCCTCGACGAAGGCTGCGAGATCGGCGGCGCCGATGGGCGTGCCGTCCTGCCATACCGCGTCGGGGTTGAGTCGCACCTCGACGGTCAGCGGATCGTCGGCGACGATCTCCACTGACTCGGCGTAGTCAGGGTCGGTCTCCCAGTCGCCCTCCTCGGTGGGACGAACGGCCGAACCGAGAGTCGGTGCGAGGAGGTCGGCCGCGGTGTCGGTGGCGGCTCCTTCGCTCGTCCACGGATTGAACGAGGTGGGCCAGCCGGCCGCGGCGAGGGTGAGCGTTCCTCCGTCACGCAGCTCTGCGGCGTCGGCGCTGCGAAGGTCGCTGAACTGTACGCCGTCAGGGCGCGGGACGGGCTCGGGCTCGGGCGTGCTGCAGCCCGCCGCGAGGAGGACCGTGGCGAGAACGAGAGCGAAGGAACGCTTGATCATGGTGGAAACGACGACGCCGCCGTGACCTCGCAGGAGGTCACGGCGGCGTCATGGGTCACTTCGCGGCGACGACGTTCAGCGTGACGGACGCGGTCACCTCGGGGTGAACGCGGACCGTGACCTGATGCGTGCCGAGCGACTTGATCGGGTTGCCGACCTCGATACGACGCTTGTCGACCGACGCGCCGGCAGCCTCCATCGCCGCGGCGATGTCGGAGACGGTGACGGCGCCGAAGAGGCGCCCGCCCTGGCCGGCGTTGACCTGCACGTTGATCGGCTTGGCCTCGAGCGTGCCCTTGATGCCACGGGCGGTCTCGAGGTCGTGGACGGCGCGCGCCTCGCGGGCGGCCTTGATCGACTCGACCTGCTTGGCAGCGCCCTTGGTCCAGACGATGGCGTAGTTGCGCGGCAGCAGGAAGTTACGGGCGTACCCGCCCTTGACCTCGACGATGTCGCCGGGGGCACCGAGGTTGCTGACCTCGTGCGTGAGGATGAGCTTCATCTCGCTACTCCTTCGCTCAGCGACCGCTGGACGTGTAGGGCAGGAGAGCCATCTCGCGGGCGTTCTTGATGGCCTTGGCGATCTGACGCTGCTCCTGGACGGAGACACCGGTGACGCGGCGCGCGCGGATCTTGCCGCGGTCCGAGATGAACTTGCGCAGCAGCGCGGTGTCCTTGTAATCGATGGTGGTGACGCCGGCGGCCGCGAGCGGGTTGCTCTTCTTCTTCGGCTTCCGGACAACT
Source organism: Aeromicrobium camelliae (assembly GCF_003850045.1). Taxonomy (GTDB): domain Bacteria; phylum Actinomycetota; class Actinomycetes; order Propionibacteriales; family Nocardioidaceae; genus Aeromicrobium; species Aeromicrobium camelliae. The sequence goes on from NZ_RQJX01000003.1 coordinate 203,401, forward strand.
GGCTTAGCCATGATGCTCCTGAAATGAACTGATCTGAGAGTGAGGGATTAGAAGGGGGGCTCGTCGGTGGCCTGGCCACCGCCCCACGCGTCAGCTCCACCCTGCTGGCCGGGCTGCGTGGCCCACGGGTTGGCCTGGCCGCCGCCCTGCTGGGGCGCGCCGCCGAAACCACCCTGGCCACCGCCGCCACCGAAGCCGCCGGCATTGTCCGAGCGCTGCGTGCGCTGGACCTGCGCCGTGGCGTACCGCAGCGACGGACCGACCTCGTCGACGTTGATCTCCACGCTCGTGCCGCGCGAGCCGTCCTGGCGCTCGAAGTTGCGGATCCGCAACGCGCCGGTGACGATCACGCGCTGACCCTTCTGCAACGAGCCCGCGACGTTCTCACCGAGCTGGCGCCACGCGGCGCAGCGGATGAACAGCGCGTCGCCGTCCTTCCACTCGTTGCTCTGACGATCGAAGACGCGCGGCGTCGAGGCCACCGTGAAGTTGGCGACGGCAGCCCCCGACGGAGTGAACTTCAGTTCGGGGTCGTCGGTGAGGTTGCCGATGACGGTGATGACGGTTTCGCCAGCCATGGGGCACAAGCCTTTCGCAGGAAGTGGTGTCTGACTCCAGTGAACCGTACGGCGACGACGATCGGTACCCGATCATCCACACCGCCGGCTCAGCCGGTCACTTGGCGTCGGGACGCGTGACCTTGATGCGGACGACCGACTCGTTCAGCGAGAGCTGACGGTCGAGCTCCTTGACCGTGGCCGGCTCGGCGCTGAGGTCGACGACGGCGTAGATGCCCTCGGACTTCTTGTTGATCTCGTAGGCGAGACGGCGACGGCCCCAGATGTCGACGTTGTCCACCGTGCCGCCGTCCTGACGGACCACGTTGAGGTAGGTGTCGAGGCTGGGAGCGACGGTGCGCTCATCCAGATCGGGGTCGAGAATGACCATGACTTCGTACTTGCGCAGTGCCACTGCGGGGTCTCCTTCGGTCTGAGCGGTTGCGGGCCTTCCGCAACAGGAGAGTCGTCGCCCTCGGTGGGCAACCCCCTGAGTCTAGCCGATGAGCCGAATCCACGGCCAATCCGGCAGTTTCCGGGCGGCCGGAACGCCAGCGGCGACCGGTCGGGTGATGCCGACCGGGCGCCGCTGGCGGAACTCGTCTCACTCGGTGGCGATGGCCCTCAGGACGTTGAGCCGGGAGGCGCGCCACGCCGGGGCGACCGCCGCGAGGATGCCGACGACGGCTGCGATCGCGACGAACACCACCAGCTGCACCCACGGGATGCTCAGGTGCGTGATGCCCTCCTCGCTGAAGGCGCTGCGCAGCGAGACCCCGAACAGCAGGCCCGCGCCGATTCCTAGCAGGGCGCCGAGGATCGCGATGGCGATGGACTCCAACCGGACCATCCGCCGCAGCTGGCGACGCGACAGTCCCACGGCGCGCAGTAGTCCGACCTCGCGCGTCCGCTCGATGACGCTGAGCGACAGCGTATTCACGATGCCGAGCACCGCGATGACGATCGCCAGGCCGAGCAGCGCGTAGATGAGGTAGAGCAGCTGGTTGACCTGCGCCCGCTGGGCCTCGGCGAAGTCCGCCTTGTTCTGCACGGTGACGGTCGGGACGTCCGCGATGGCCTCCTCGATGGCGGCTCCCACGGTGTCGAGGTCGCGGCCCGGTTCAGCGTTGACCGCCAGGGAGGAGTCAGCGCGCTTCAGGCCCGCTTCGTCGACGAGCTGCACGAGCACCGTGGCCGGTCCGACGACGTACGTGTCGGCGTAGACGCCGCTCACCGTCGCCGGCAGTGTGGTGCCGGGGAACTCCAGCTCGATCTCGTCGCCCGTGCTGACACCCAGCTGCTCTGCCATCGATTCGTTGAAGGCGATCTCGGCGGTCGACTCCGGGGCGCGTCCCGATTCGTAGGTCAGATCGAAGATCCGCGCCAGGGTGGCGGGATTCACCGCCGAGGCGTAGACGTTGCGGTCCTCGACCCCGAACACGACCGTCTGCGCAACCGAGACCTCCTCGACCCCCGGCACCTTCGCCACCTCCTCAGCGACGGTGGTCGAGAACGGCTGACCGATCGCGTTGGAGACGAGGAAGTCGGTGGTGAACTGCTCGTCCACACCGGCGTCGATCGAACGGTTGATGGAGGACCCGAGGACCGACATCGTCGTGACCAGCGCGAGTCCGATCATGAGCGCCGACGCGGTGGCCGCGGTGCGTCGCGGATTGCGCCGGGCGTTCTCGGTGGCGAGCTGGCCCACGGTGCCGAAGAGGGACCGGTTGATCACGCCGGCGAGCGCGAGCACCGGCAGCGCCGTGACCGGACTGGTCATCGCGACGGCCATCAACACCAGGAAGATGCCGGCGCCCAACCAGGCCGGGCCGCGCGCGACGTCCGTGAACAGACCGATCGCCATCAGGGCCGCGCCTAGCAGCGCGAGCACCACGCCGACGACCAACCGCTTACGGATCGTGCCCTCGGGCAGCGCGACCTCGTCACGCATCGCCGCGACCGGTGGCACCTTGGCGGCCCGTCGGGCGGGGAACCACGCGGCGACCATCGTGACGAGGATGCCGACGACGTAGGAGACGATCACCGTCCGCGGCGAGAACACGAGGGCCGTCCCGCTCAGGTCGAGACCGAACTGCCCGAAGATCGCCTTGAGCACCGCCGCGAGCCCGAACCCGAGCGCGAGTCCGAGCGTGGAGCCGAGCACGCCGACCACGAACGCCTCAGTCAGCACCGAGCGGGTCACCTGTCGGCGGGAGGCGCCCATCGCACGCAGGAGGGCCAGTTCCCGGCTGCGCTGCGCGACGAGGATCGAGAACGTGTTGACGATGAGGAACGTGCCCACCACCAGCGCGATCGCCGCGAACACCAGCAGGAAGGTGTTGAGGAAGCCGAGCACGGTGTTGATGAGCGACTTGCTCTCCTCGGCGAGCTTCGCCCCCGTGACGGCCTCGACGCCGTCCGGCAGCAGCGGCGTGATGCGATCGACGAGCTGCTGTTCGCTGACGCCGGGCTCGCCGGCCACGGAGATCGTCGTGTAGGCGTCCTGGCCGCCGAGGAAGAGCTGCTGGGTGCGCGGCGTGTCGAACATGACGAGGGTGGCGCCGGCCAGACCGCCGCCGGCGAATTCGACGATGCCGACGAGCTTCGCCTCGAGCTGCGGCTCCGGTCCGGCGGTCAGCATCGAGACGGTGTCACCAACCTCGTAGCCGGCGTTCTCGGCCGAACGCTCGTCCATGACGACCTCGTCGGGTCCCTCCGGGATCTTGCCCGAGCTGATCGTCGCGATCTGGTCGCCGGCGGAGTTGGGGGCGTCGTTCCAGTTGAACGTCAGCGTGGGCGCACCGGTCCCGCCGAGCAGCGACCCGTTCTCCTTGACGACGAACAGCCCCTGACCCTCGACGTTGCCGTCGGCGCGCTCGACGCCGTCGACGTTCGCCACCTCGTCGACGAGGGAGGCGGGCAGGGAGCGCGCGTCGAGGTTGACCGACTCCATCTCCAGCCCGGCCTGACCGTCCGACTCGAACCGCACGTTGGCGTCCGAGACGGTGCCGTAGACGATGTTGTCGAAGCTCTTGCCCATCGTGTCGGTGAACACGAGCGACCCGGCGACGAACGCGACGCCGAGGACGATCGCGAAGGCGCTGAGTATCAGTCGCAGCTTCCGCGCCGCGAGGTTCCGCAGCGTGACTTTGAGCATCTCAGTGCTCCTGCGGGGACGTGCTCATGGCGCGCTGCTGCAGCGCGGTCATGTGCTCGAGGACCGTCTCGGCCGTGGGCTTGCGCAGCTCGTCGACGACCTTGCCGTCGGCGAGGAACACGACGCGGTCGGTGTAGGAGGCGGCGACCGGGTCATGCGTCACCATGACGATCGTCTGACCGAACTCGTCGACGCTGCGGCGCAGGAACGACAGCACCTCGGCGCCGGACGTGCTGTCGAGGTTGCCGGTGGGCTCGTCGGCGAAGACGATCGACGGGCGTCCCACGAGCGCACGGGCGCAGGCCACCCGCTGCTGCTGACCACCCGACATCTCGTTCGGCCGGTGCTTGAGGCGGTCGGCGAGGCCGACCGCGTCGATGACCTGCTGGTACCAGTCGGGGTCGGGCTTGCGGCCGGCGATCGAGAGCGGCAGGAGGATGTTCTCCTCGGCGGTCAGGGTCGGCACGAGGTTGAAGGCCTGGAAGACGAAGCCGACGCGGTCGCGACGCAGGCGCGTGAGCTCCTTGTCCTTGAGCTGCGCGAGCTCAGTGTCACCGATGACCACGGACCCGGCGCTGGGCGCGTCGAGCGCGGCCATGCAGTGCATGAGCGTCGACTTGCCCGAGCCCGAGGGGCCCATCACGGCGGTGAACTCCCCCGCCATCACGTCGAGGGAGACTCCATCAAGGGCATGGACCTCGGCATCGTCTTTGCCGTAGGTCTTCACGAGGTCACGGGCGCGCGCGGCCACGGTGGCATCAGTCATGTTCTCAGCGTAGGAATGCCAGGGGACATCCGTCACTCAGGAGAATCCCTGATCACCCCCTGACGCGAACCGGGTAGCTGGTCGACTAGCGGCGAGGAACGAGGGAGCGTATCGAGTCCACCTCACGCAAGCGTGGTCTCGCTCCATCGCGGCTACGCCCCTCCTGCGATGGCTCCATGGCCTCCGCTGAGCGACCTCCCTACTCGACCACCTACACCCGGCAACCGAGCCGAGCCCGGCGGGCTTAGCTGGTCGAGTACCGACCGAGGAACGAGGGAGCGTATCGAGACCACGTCACGCAAGCGTGGTCTCGATACGGCTCCGCAAGCTCCGCCTACTCGACCACCGACGACTCGACGCGACTACGCCCCTCCTGCGATGGCTCCACGGCCTCCGCGAGCTCCGCCTACTCGACCGCCTTTCCCGATCACTCGATGACGGTGGAGGTGTTCCAGAGGTCGATGTCGTCGTCGCCGCCGTGGCCGACGAGCTCGTCGATGCGCGCGAGTTCGTCGTCGGTGAAATCGGTGCGCTCGACGGCCGCGACGTTCTCGTCCAGCTGCTCGGGGCGTGAGGCGCCGACGAGCGCGGACGTGGCCGCTCCTGGTCGCAGCACCCAGGAGATCGCCATCTGCGCGAGCGATTGGCCGCGGTCGCGGGCGATCTCGGCCAGCCCGCGGAGCCGGTCCTGCGTCCGCTCGACGACGCTCTCGTCGAAGGACGGCCGTTCCGTGGCGCGTTCCACCGCGTCATCGCCGAGGTACCGGTCGCTGAGCAGCCCCTGAGCGAGCACAGTGAAGGCGATCGACCCCATGCCCACGTCCTCGAGCGTGTCGAGCAGTTCGTCCTCGACCCAGCGGTTGACCATCGAGTACGCGGGCTGGTGGATGACGAGCGGCGTCCCGAGTTCCCGGGCGATCTGCGCGGCGCGGCGGGTGCGTTCCGGCGAGTACGACGAGATGCCGCCGTACAGCGCCTTGCCTTGACGGATCGCGGTGTCGATCGCGCCGATGGTCTCCTCGACGGGGGTGCCCGAGTCGGCTCGGTGGGAGTAGAAGATGTCGACGTAGTCCAGGCTCATGCGCTGCAGCGAGGCGTCGAGGCTGGACAGCAGGTACTTGCGCGAGCCGAGGAATCCGTACGGACCCGGCCACATGTCCCAGCCGGCCTTGGTGGAGATCACCAGCTCGTCGCGGTACGGCTTGAAATCTCCGCGCATCATCCGGCCGAAGTTCTCCTCCGCGCTGCCGTAGGGCGGGCCGTAGTTGTTGGCGAGGTCGAAGTGGGTGATGCCCAGATCGAAGGCGTGCCGCAGGACGGCGCGCTGGTCGTCGAAGGTGCGGTTGTCGCCGAAGTTGTACCAGAGGCCGAGGGAGATGGGCGGCAGCAGCAAGCCCGATCGACCCACTCGCCGGTACGGCCAGCGGGTGTACCGGTCCTCGGCGGCCTGCCACGGACGGTGCGTCTCGGGAACGGGATCGGAGTACCAGACCTCATCGCTCATGTCCCCGAGCCTAGGACGCCCGCGGGTCGCCCGCGCGGGTCGCGAGCGGGGTAGTTCGCCTGTTCTACGCACGATCGCAGCCGTTTCGTGGTGTAAGCGGCTACGCTTCGTACCGGAAAGGGAACGCAGATGGGCGATGTCCTGGTGCTCAACGCGAGTTATGAGCCGCTGCAACGCGTGTCCCTGCGGCACGCCATCAAGATGCTGGTGCGCGAGGTCGCCGTCATCGAGGAAGCCGACGACGGCAGCTTCGGTCCGTTCCCCCGGCCACGGGTGCTGCGGTTGGTCCGGTACGTCGTGGCCAAATGGCTTCACCGCCCTGGCCGGCTGTGCACCAAGAGCGCGATCAAGGCGCGCGATCAGCAACGCTGCGCGTACTGCGGCGGACGCGCTGAGACGGTCGATCACATCGTGCCCCGGTCACGAGGCGGCACGCTGACCTGGGAGAACGCGGTCGCCGCCTGCCTTCGCTGTAACCACCGCAAGGCGGACCGTACCCCGGAGGAGGCGGGCATGGTGCTGCTCGTCGTGCCGCGTGAACCACTGCGCCACTCGAACGTGGCGATGACCTCACAGGGGTGACAAGTTAGGGCAGCCTCACCTACGATCGGGAGCGACCCGAAGGAGGCAGGCATGGCCCACGCGAGCGCGATGGTCAAACCCCGACAGCGCGAACTGCTGCACCTCGAGGTGCGTGGAAGCTACCTCGTCAGCCCTCATTTCCTGCGAGTGACCCTGGGGGGCCGCGATGCGGACCGTTTCCGTCCGATGGGGTTCGACCAATGGTTCCGGCTGTTCCTCCCGACCGGTGATGTCGCGGCACTGGATCGGATTCCGCCGAAGGCCAACGAGACGCTCGGGTACCTGCGGTTCCTGACGATGAGCGACCGCCCCCTCATGCGCAACTACACCGTGCGCGCCTACCGCGCCGGAGGCGCTGCCGGCCCGGAGATCGACATCGACTTCGTCGTGCACGGACCGACGGACGATCCCCGGTCGTCGGCTGCCGCCTGGGCGACCCACTGTTCCCCGGGCGACCGCGTGGCGATCATCGACGAAGGCATCGGTTTCAACCCCGAACGCGGGGTCGACGACGTCCTCCTCGTCGCCGACGAGACCGGACTCCCGGCCGTCAGCGGCATCCTCGGCTCCCTCCCCGCGCACGCACGGGGCGTCGCGTGGTGCGAGGTGCCGGGTCCGGACGACCGACTCGAGCTCGACGGCCCGGACGGCGTGGAGGTCCGTTACGTCGTCCGTGGCGAGCACGAGATCCCCGGTCATGCACTGTTGCGCACGGTGCTGGGAACCGAGACGACGGGTCACGCCTTCCTCGCCGGCGAGCAGGGCCTCGTGTCCGGCGCGCGCCGCGATCTGGTCTCCCGCGGGACGCCGGCGGATCGCATCAGCTTCTGCAGCTACTGGAAACTGCCGAAGCACCTCCGCGTCGCCTGAGTCCGCCGCTCATTCACCGTCGAGCCGCTCCCCGTTGACCCATCGGCCACGGTGCCGTCGCGTCGCCTTCCTACGTTGCTCGCGACCCTGTTCGCACCAGCGAAGGACTTCGGACACGATGAGAACGCTCCCCCCTCGACGGCGCCTGCTGGCGTCGGCGTCGGCGATGGTCATGGCCGCCGTCGCAGCGCTGACCGCGGCGACCACGACCGCCGCTGCTGCCGCCGAGCCCGTCACGCTCGTCAGCAGCGGTACGACCCAGTGGCGCTACCTGGACGACAACACCGATCCGGCCGCGGGTACCGCGGATCGCACCAGCTGGGCCGCGCCCGGCTTCGATGACAGCGCCTGGAAGACCGGGTCGGGCAGCTTCGGCGCCAAGGGCGGCGAGCGGGTACCGCTCGACGGCGGATTCCTCCCCGACGTGCTGCTCAACCAGTACATCGAAGGTCAGGGGACGACGAACGTCCCGACCTTCTTCTTCCGCACGACGGTGGACGTCGACGCCCAGACCCTCGCCGAGGCGGGTGTCCTTCGCGGATCGGTCCGCTACGACGACGCCGCCACGGTCTACGTGAACGGCACGCGGGTCGCCGGCTTCCACGACGACGGCATCACCGAGAACATGCAGTACGGCGGCTCCAACCAGGCCGCGCCGATCCTCGCCGAGTTCACCGCGCCCTCGTCGGTCCTCGTGCCCGGCAGCAACACCATCGCGGTCGAGCTGCACAACGGCCGCGCGTCGAGCTCGGACCTGTACCTCGACGTCCCGTCGATCACGCTCGAGGAGACCCCCGAGGCGACCGGCCCGACCTCGGTGATGCTCGGAGTCGGCAGTGATCAGACCCAGCGCAACCTGTCCTGGTTCTCCGACACCGGCCAGCCGGAGGTCGTCCAGATCGCGCCGGCCTCGGCGTCGTCGGACGGCACGATGCCCGCCGATGCTCGGGTCGTCACACCCACCGAGACGGGCGTCTCGCTCGACGGTGTGAACGCGTACTTCCACGCCACCCTCACCGAACTCGCGCCGGCGACGGCCTACAGCTACCGGGTCGGCAGCGAAGCGGGTGGCTGGTCCGAGATCCGCACGTTCCAGACCTACAGCGACGACCTCGAGCACGAGTTCACCTTCGTGGGTGACCCGCAGATCGGATCGTCGGGCAACGCCGAGCGCGATGCCCAAGGCTGGGCGGAGGCACTCGACGCGGCCGACCGCTTCTTCCCCGAGTCGCAGTTCCTGCTCTCGGCCGGCGACCAGGTCGAGACCGCCAGCAACCTCGACGAGTACCGCCACCTCCTCGCCCCCACCCAGATGTCCACGCAGGCCACCGCCACCACGCTCGGCAACCACGACGTCGGTTCACCGCTGTACCACCAGCACTTCAACCTGCCGAATGTCTCAGACCTCGACGCGGCCGGCGGCAACTACTGGTTCCTGCACAACGGTGTGCTGCACCTCAACATCAACAGCAACTCCACCGATTACGCGACGCACGAGCGGTTCCTCCGCGAGACGATCGCCGCGCAGGGCGAGCGTGCGCACTGGACGATCCTGACGTTCCACCACTCGATCTTCAGCGTGGGCCCGCACTCGACCAGCTCGGGTCTGGCGGAACGACGTGCCGCGCTCGCGCCGATCATCAGCGAACTCGACATCGACATGGTGCTCGCCGGGCACGACCACAGCTACGCCCGCAGCTTCCTCATGAACGGGACGACGCCGACTGTCCCGGAGGCCGAGGAGGCTAACGCCGACGGCGCCGAGGTCGTGCGCCCGAGCGAGGACGAAGTCCTCTACATCACGGGCAACTCCTCCAGCGGCAGCAAGTACTACGCGACGCCCAACCAGAACGCGTCCTGGGTCAGCGCATGGGACCAGAGCCGCACCCCGACCATCGCCAACGTCGCGGTCGCGGAGTGCTCCCTCACCACGACGACCCGGCGGGTGGACGACGGCACCGTCATCGACGCGGTCGAGCTGGTGAAGGACGACGAGGCGCCCGAGATCGGTCTCCCCGGCGAGAACCGGGTCGAGGTGGGCACTGCGTTCGATCCGATAGCCGGGGTGACGATCAGCGATCTGTGCGACGATCTCACGCTGGATGCGGTGACGGTCGAAGGCGAGGTCGACACCGATCGGATCGGCAGTTACCGGCTCACGTACCGGGCCGCCGACGAGGCGGGCAACGTCGCGACGGTCGAGCGGACCGTCGAGGTCGTGGAGCCGGGCGCCGATCCGGCTCCCGGCGGCGGACCGACCCCGCCCGGAACGCCCGGAGGTGAGCCGGGTGCCCCGCAGGTTCCCAGCGCACCGGGTGCGGACGCTCCGCGCGGTTCGGTCTCCGCGCCGGCGACGGTCGTGGCCGGCTCGACGATCACCGTCGAGGTCGGCGAGCAGTACGCCGGCCAACGAGTCCACGCCTGGCTGTTCTCCGCTCCCCGCCACCTGGGCACGCATCTCGTGGCGGCGGACGGGACGATCCGCGTCACGATCCCCGCGGACGTCGATGCCGGTCGTCACCAGCTCGCGATCTACGACAGCCGCGGTGAGCTCATCGGGGCGCAGTGGATCACGGTCGTGACGGCGAGTGCCGCGGCGAACGTGAAGGGCGCTCTTCCGAGCACCGGTGCGGAGCTGTCGTCCGCGCTCGTCCCGCTCGGCGCCGTACTGCTGCTCGCCGGCGCGGTGACCGCGGGCGCGACGCGTCTCGCGGGCCGTCGCCTGGCCTGACGCTCGGACGGGCGGTGGGTGCGTGTGCGCGTACCCACCGCCCGTCGTCGTGTTCGGCCGCTCTCTCGCGCAGCCTTGCTAGCGTCGCGTTCTATGCGTGCCATCCCCCGCCTCGTCGACGCTGTCCGCGGCGCCCTCATCGGCATCGCCGAGATCATTCCCGGCGTGAGCGGCGGAACGATCGCGCTCATCGTGGGGGTGTACGAGACGTTGATCGACGGCGCGGGCAACGTCGTGCGCGGTCTGATGCACCTCGTCCTCGACCCGGTCCGAGGCCGCGGCACCGGGGAGGCTCGCCGCCACTTCACCCAGGTCCCCTGGTCCGTGATGCTCCCGGTCGGCGCCGGCATGGTGATCGCTGTGGTGGCCGCTGCGCGGGTCGTCGCCCCGCTCGTCGACGAGCACCCGGTCGAGTCCCGCGCGTTCTTCAGCGGCCTGATTCTCGTCTCGCTTCTGGTGCCGGCACGCATGGTGGGCCACCGCTGGGGAGCGAGGGAGTGGATCCGTGCCGCAGTCGCGGCGATCGTGGCGTTCGTCCTGACCGGACTCCCCTCGCTCTCACACGATGACCCCGCACTGTGGATGGTGGCGGCGGCGGCTGCGGTGGCGATCTGCGCGCTCGTGCTTCCCGGCGTTTCCGGTTCCTTCATTCTGCTCACCCTCGGGCTGTACGAGCCCACGCTGAACGCGGTGAACGAGCGGGATCTGGTCTACCTGGCCACCTTCGCGGTCGGCGCGATGCTCGGGTTGAGTGCCTTCGTCCAGGTGCTGCGCTGGCTGCTGCGGCACCGACGCGGGATCACCCTCGCCGTGGCCACCGGCCTCATGGCCGGCTCCCTGCGCGCGCTGTGGCCCTGGCAGTCCGACAGCGGCGGACTCGAAGCGCCGACCGACGTAGCCCGGCCGTTGATGCTGTTCGCCGCGGGAGCACTCGCCGTCCTCGTGTTGCTCGTGGTCGAGTCGGCGCTCGTCCGCCGCCGGCTGGCGACCGGGACCGCGTCGCTGCCCACCGGCTCAGCGGCCGAGCAGCCGGATCAGAGCCCGACGCGCTCGTAGATCTCCTCGAGCTGGTCGAGGTAGACGCCGTCGTCGCCGTTGGCGCGCTCGTAGGCGGCGATCGCCTCTGCGGTCACGGTCTCGGCGACCTCGGCGTAGCGCGCGTTCCACGCCTCGGCGTCGAACTGCCAGTAACCGCACGTGTAGAAGTCGCTCTGCGGCCAGCCGAGATCGCGCCGCAGCCGCTTGCGGACGGCACGGCTCGCGGCCGCCTCGCCCGCGAACCAGACGTAGAAGCCTGCGTCGCCGGCGGACGCGGGAAGGTCGCGGTCGCAGACGGCACGGCGCAGAGCGTCACCCACCCGGGTCTCGTCGGCGACGATCTCCCACGTCGTCGAGACGTCGGCGGCACTGGGCAGTGCGATGCGGTCGGCGCCGTCGGTGAGCACGACGTGCGCCTCGACGCGGTATTCCTCGTCGAGACCGCGCAGGATCCGGGCGAGCGCCGGCAGGCCGGTGATGTCACAGACGAGCAGTTGGTGGCGAGCCTCGGCGGCCGGCTTGTACAACCCGTGCGGGTCGATCATGCCGACCTCATCGCCCGGTTCGCACGTGCGCGCCCAGTCCGATCCGATGCCGACCTCATGCAGCGCGATGTCGAGGTCGACCTGGACGTCGCCGTCGACGATCCGGTGGTCGGAGATCGTGTAGACGCGCGGCTGCGGCGGCACGACACCGTCGGGGAAGGTCCAGCCCCGCTTCTCACTCACCTCGGGCAGCACGAGCTCGGTGCCCGGCTGCGGGATGAAGATGCGCACGTACTCGTCAGGGATGCCGGTCGAGGCCCAGCCGTCCAGCCCCCCGAGGGTCACGGTGACGAGGTGCGGGGTCAGCTGGCGTCGGCCGCGGACGATCGCGCGATAGGAGCTCACTTAGGTAAGGCTAAGCGACATCACCTGGCGACTTCAAGGGCGCGTCTCGCTCCGGGGGCAGCCTGCCACGAGGGGCCGGTAGCCTCGGACGGGTGAAGTCTCCCCTGCAGGTCCGACCGATCTCGACCGCCGAGCACCTCGCCTTCGTGGCGGGGCGTGACTCCGTCAGCTTCTTGCAGACCCCCGCCTGGGCCACCGTCAAGAGCGAGTGGCGCGGCGAATCCCTCGGCTGGTTCCGCGGTGATGAACTCGTCGGCGCCGGCCTGGTGCTGTACCGGCAGCTGCCCAAGGTGCGGCGCTACCTGGCGTACCTGCCCGAGGGCCCGTCCCTGGACTGGACGAGCGACGACCTCGACCAGTGGCTCACGCCGATGGCCTCCCACCTGAAGTCCGCCGGCGCCTTCGGGATCCGCATGGGACCGCCGGTGGTGACCCGCCGCTGGAACGCCGACACGATCAAGTCGGCGCTGGCCGACCCGGTGCTCTCGCGCCTCGGTGACGTGCCCGCAGACCACAGCGACGCGGACGCCCTCGCCGTCGCCGACCGGCTCCGCGCCCTCGGCTGGCGTGAGCTGTCGACCGACGGCGGATTCTCGGCCGGGCAGCCGAAGTACAACTTCCAGATCCGCCTGGCCGGCCGATCCGAGGACGACCTGCTCGCCGCCATGAACCAGCAGTGGCGCCGCAACATCCGCAAGGCCGACAAGGCCGGCGTCGTCGTCACGCACGGTGAACGCCACGACCTCGCCGCCTTCCACGAGGTGTACCGCGAGACCGCCGAGCGCGACGGCTTCACTCCTCGCCCCCTGAGCTACTTCGAGACCATGTGGGACGCCCTGACCGCCGAGGGCGCCGAGCGGCTGCGCCTGTACCTCGCTCATCACGAGGGCGACCTGGTCGCGGCGACCACGCTCGTCCAGGTCGGGACGCACGCCTGGTACTCCTACGGCGCGTCCACCTCGGCGAAGCGCGAGGTGCGCGGGTCCAACGCCGTGCAGTGGCAGATGATGCGCGACGCCCGGGACGCAGGCGCCACGGTCTACGACATGCGCGGCATCACCGAGACCCTCGATGAGGACGATCCGCATGTCGGCCTCATCCGGTTCAAGGTCGGCACGGGCGGGGAAGCTGTGGAGTACCTCGGCGAGTGGGACCTGCCGCTGAATCGCGCGCTGTACGCCGGTTTCACGGCCTACCTCAAGCGCCGCGGCTGAAGGAGGCGACCATGGCATTCGACCTGCATCTGCACAGCTCCCGCTGGCTCGACCACGTGCGCCGCACCGTCGATGCCACACCGGGCATCGTCCCGGTGATCAAGGGCAACGGGTACGGCCTCGGGCGTGACCTCCTCGCCGGCGAGGCGCGCGCGCTCGACCTCGACACCGTCGCGGTCGGCACGTACGACGAGGTGCCTGAGGCTCTCGCCCGCTTCGACGGCGACGTCATGGTGCTGACCCCGTGGCGGCCGTTCACGTCCGACGTCGTCCACGACCCCCGCGTCATCCACACCGTCGGCCGGGTCGACGACGTCGCCCGCCTCGCTGCCGATCATCCGGGCACGCGCATCGTGCTCGAGGGTGAGACCTCGATGGCGCGGCACGGACTCGATCGACACGAGCTCGCGCCGGCCGTCGCTGCTCTCGGCGATCTCACGCTCGAGGGGTTCGCGATCCACTTGCCGATGGCCGGCGGCAACCTGACTGAGGCCGAGGAGTGGGCCGCGGTACTCGAGACGTCGCAGCTCGACACGCTGACCTTGTACGTCTCGCACCTCACCCCGGCCGAACTCGTCACCCTGCGCGAACGCCGCCCGCACCTGAGCGTGCGGCCGCGCATCGGCACCGCACTGTGGCTGGGTGATCTCGGGGCCCTCGATGTGCGCGCCACCGTGCTGGACCGGCACCCGGTCGTGCGCGGTGAGCGGATCGGCTACCGCCAGCGGCCGATGCCCCGCGACGGCCACGTGCTGGTCATCGCCGGCGGGACGAGTCATGGCGTGGGCCTGGAGGCACCGCGAGCGGTCGCGAGCCCGGTCGAGCGCGGCAAGTCGCTCGCGAAGGGCGGCCTCGCCGCCGCGGGCCTCGCGCTGTCGCCGTTCACGATCGCCGGCAAGCAGCGCTGGTTCGCCGAACCGCCGCACATGCAGGCGAGCATGGTGTTCCTGCCCGCGGATGTGACGCCACCCGAGGTCGGCGAGACGGTCCCGGTCGCGGTCCGCTTCACCATCGCCAGCTTCGACCGCATCCTCCGCGTCTGACGCACCTCACGCGATAGGCGGTCGAGTAGGCGGAGCTCTGCGGAGCCGTATCGAGTCCACGTGACGTCACTGGTCTCGATACGGCCCTCGTTCCTCGGGCCTACTCGACCACCTAACCCAGGTGTCAGCCGCAGCTCCCGCAGACATTTCGGAACCACGTCGCCCACCCGCCGTAGGTGGTCGAGCAGGAGGTCGCCACTGCTCGACCACCTGACCCGGGTCTAGGCCGGAGCTCCCGCAGGCACTGCGGGACCACCTCGCTCACCGCGCCATAGATGGTCGAGTAGGAGGTCGCTCAGCGACCGACGTATCGAGACCACGTCGCCACTGCTCGACCACCTGACCCGGGTGTAGGCCGGAGCTCCCGCAGACATTGCGGGACCACCTCGCTCACCGCGCCATAGGTGGTCGAGTAGGAGGTCGCTCAACGACCGACGTATCGAGACCACGCCACCTCACCTGGTCTCGATACGCGGCTCGCAGAACTCGCCACTACTCGACCAGCTATGAGGCGCTCGCCACTGCTCGACCACCTGACCCGGGTCTAGGCCGGAGCTCCCGCAGACATTGCGGGACCACGTCGCTCACCGCGCCATAGGTGGTCGAGTAGGGGGTCGCTCAACGACCGACGTATCGAGACCACGTCACCTCGACTGGTCTCGATACGGCCCTCGTCCCTCGGGCCTACTCGACCACCTATGGGTCAGTCGAAGATCCCGGTCGGAGGAGACGCGGTCGGCTCGGTCGGCTCCTCCGGCTCGTCCGGCTCAGTCGGCTGAGTCGGTTCCGGCGTCGGGCTCGGCTCCGGCTCGGGCGTCGGCTCGGGCTCCGGGGTGGGTTCGGGCTCGGGCTCGGGGGGCGGCGGAGGCGGCGTGTAAACCGTTCCCAGCTCGGCCCGGATGTTGCCCGGCTCGGGGAACTCCCCGCAGTCCGAGGGGTCGATCACCTGGCGCTGGTAGGCCTGGAACGTCTGCGCCGGGTACGTGCCACCGAAGAACGGGTTCAGGTAGCCGCGCAGCTGGCCGTTGCCCGGCTCACGGTTGAACATCACCGCGGTGACGAGCTTCGGTGTCATGCCGATGAACCACGAGGACGACACCCGCTCGTTCTGTCCGTTCGCGTCGGTCGCAGTCGCGGTACCCGTCTTGCCGGCGGTCGGGCACTGGGTACGGGCACGCGTACCCGACCCGTTCTGCACGACGGCCTGGAGGGCATCGACGGTGTCACCAGCGACGTCAGGCGCGATCGTCTGCTTGACGTTCGGGCTGTGCTGGTGCTGCGGCTGGCCGTTCGAATCGGTCACCGATTCGATCACGTACCACTCGGCACGCTTACCCCCGGCCGCGAGCGTGGCGAAACCGTTCGCCATGTCCACAGGTGCCACGTTCTCGTAGCCGAGCGACACGCCGATGACCGGGTTGATCGTGTCGAGGGTCGACTGCGGGATGCCCGCGCGGCCGGCGGCGTCGAGGATCTTCTGCGGGCCGTCCTCCATCTGGTCGGTCAGGTCCACGAACGCCGTGTTGACCGAGTTGGCCGTCGCCTGTCGCAGGGAGATGTAGCCGTACGACTGACCACCGCTGTCACCCTGGTTGACGATCGTGTCGTTGCCGATCTGCAGTGGCGAGTTGCCGTTGAGCCGGGTCTGCAGGCTGTAACCGTTCTCCAGCGCCGCGACGACCGCGAACGCCTTGAACGTCGAGCCCGGCTGCGTGCCCCGGACAGCCCAGTTGAACTGCTTCTGCAGGTAGTCCGGGCCGCCGTACATCGCCCGGACCGCACCCGTCCCCGGCTCGACGGACACGAGAGCCTCGTTCAGCTCATCGAGTCCCGCGGGACGGACTTGGTCGACGGCTGCGATGGCGGCGTCCTGCATCGACTTGTCGAACGTGGTGACGATCTTCAAACCGCCACCGTTGATCTCGTAGTCGGTGAACTGCAACTGCTCCATGTGCCGTTGCACGAGCTCGAGCAGATAACCGTTGGGGCCCTGGAACTTGTTCTGGTCCTGCTTGGGTGCGAACGCCGGCAGCGCCTCCTTGTACTGCGCGGCCTCCTCGGCAGACAGCGAGCCCGCCTTGACCATGCCGTCGATGACGTACTGGTAGCGCGGGAGGATGCGTTCGGTCGCGCCCTCGGTGTAGGGGTCGTAGTAGGAGGGGCTGTTGATGACCGTGGCGAGGTACGCGGCCTCCTGCACGGTCAACTCCGCGGCGGGCTTGTTGAAGTAGTTGTTGGCGGCGACCTCGACGCCGTAGGCGCCGTTGCCGAAGTAGATCGTGTTGAGGTACCCCTCGAGGATCTCCTCCTTACTGCGCTGGTTGTCGATCTTGACCGAAAGGATGGCTTCCTTCAGCTTGCGGGTGTACGTCTGCTCCTGCGTGAGGTAGAGGATCTTGACGTACTGCTGGGTGATGGTGGAGCCACCGCCGGTGATCTGCCCGCTCTGCGTGTTGTCGCGCAGGGCGCGGATGATGCCCCGGACGTCGATGCCCTGGTTCTCCCAGAAGGTACGGTCCTCGGCGGCGATCGCGGCGTCCTTCATGACCGCGGGAATCTCGTCGTAGCTCAGCATCACGCGATCTTGCGTGGAGAAGCTGCCGATCTTCGTGGTGCCGTCGGAGAAGTAGACGTCCGTCCGCTGCGTCTGGAAGTCCGCGTTGGGATCGGGGATCTTGATGACCGCGTAGGCGGTCGCGAAGGCCGCCGTTCCCGCCACGAGTCCGATGACTCCCAGGAAGAGCAGCCAGCGCAGGACCTTGACCGGCCACGGTCCATGACCGCCGATGCGGCGGAGCGGACCGCGCCTCTCCTTGGTCTTCTTGCGAGTTCTCGCCACCTGGTTTTCCCTTCACGCCGCGCGCGGGCGCGCGCCACCAGCGTCCCAGTGTGCCGGGTGAGGCCTGAAGTTCAAAGATCCCCCGCCACAATCGGTGACGTGAGTGACGCTACGATGTATCGTCTCGATATAACTCGTCGTCACGTCTCGGAGGAGCATCCGTTGTCCCGTCGCAGGGGAGTCGCCCTCGAGCTCGCCGTTCTCGGCCTGCTCGCCGACTCGCCGATGCACGGCTACGAGCTGCGCAAGCAGGTCAACGGCCTGCTCGGCTGGACTCGCCTGCTGTCCTACGGAACCCTCTATCCCTGCCTGAAGACGCTGGGCCGGCAGGGCTACATCGTGGCCGACGAGGACGTCGACAGCGGCCGCCGGGCCAAGATCACCTACCGGCTCACGGCGGAGGGCAAGGAACACCTCGCCGAACTGCTGTCCGATACCGGACCGAGTGCCTGGGACGACGAGAATTTCGGCGTGCGCTTCGCCTTCTTCTCGCGCACCACGTCCCCGATCCGGGTGCGCATCCTCGAGGGCCGGCGGTCCCGGCTCGAGGAGCGCCTCGACAACGTCAAGAACGCCGCCCTGCGCGGGCGTGACCGGATGGACTCCTACACCCGCGAGCTGCAACGGCACGGGTTGGAGTCCGTCGAGCGTGAGATCACGTGGCTCACCGAGCTGATCGAGCGCGAGCGGGCAGCGGCGGACACGGCTCCCGGGGCGACCACGCCCCCGTCGGGTGCCGCGACGACCTCCGCGGACGAGGCCGACCGGGGTCAGCGTCCGAAGAAGCGAACATCCACCACGAGAAAGAAGAAGTGAGGACTCATGGGTTCGGTACGCGTAGCGATCGTCGGCGTAGGCAACTGCGCCACATCCCTGATCCAGGGCGTCGAGTACTACAAGAACGCTGATCCGAACGGCTCCGTGCCGGGTCTCATGCACGTGCAGTTCGGTGACTACCACGTGCGCGACATCGAGTTCGTGGCCGCGTTCGATGTCGACGCCAAGAAGGTCGGTTTCGATCTCGCGGAGGCCACCCAGGCCAGCGAGAACAACACGATCAAGATCACCGACGTGCCGCCGACCGGTGTCACCGTGCAGCGCGGACACACCCTCGACGGCCTCGGCAAGTACTACCGCGAGACGATCGAGGAAGCCTCGGCCGAGCCGGTCGACGTGGTGCAGGTCCTCAAGGACACGCAGGCCGACGTGCTCGTGTCCTACCTCCCGGTGGGTTCGGAGGAGGCCGACAAGTTCTACGCCCAGTGCGCGATCGACGCCGGTGTCGCCTTCGTCAACGCGCTGCCGGTGTTCATCGCGTCGGACCCCGAGTGGGCCAAGAAGTTCGAGGACGCCGGCGTCCCGATCATCGGCGACGACATCAAGAGCCAGGTCGGCGCCACCATCACCCACCGCGTGATGGCGAAGCTGTTCGAGGATCGTGGCGTCGTGCTCGACCGCACCTACCAGCTGAACGTCGGCGGCAACATGGACTTCAAGAACATGCTCGAGCGTGATCGCCTGGAGTCCAAGAAGGTGTCGAAGACCCAGGCCGTCACCTCGAACCTCAACGGTCCACTCTCGGGCAAGATCGAGGACAAGAACGTGCACATCGGCCCGAGCGACTACGTGCAGTGGCTCGACGACCGCAAGTGGGCGTACGTCCGCCTCGAGGGTCGCGCCTTCGGCGACGTTCCACTGAACCTCGAGTACAAGCTCGAGGTGTGGGACTCCCCGAACTCGGCCGGCATCATCATCGACGCGATCCGCGCGGCCAAGATCGCCAAGGACCGCGGAATCGGCGGCCCGCTCATCTCGGCGTCGTCCTACCTGATGAAGAGCCCGCCGGTGCAGCGCGCCGACGACCTCGGCCGTGCCAAGCTCGAGGCGTTCATCGAGGGCACCGAGGAGCGCTGACCTTCGGGCTCGCCGCCGCAAGTCAGCATCCGACGCGAAGGACGTCGGCGCCATCGGGCGTCGGCGTCCTTCGTCGTTGTCCTAGCGTGAGGGCATGACTGACGCGCGCAGCATGCACGAGCGGATGCTCGCCGGTGACCTCTACATCACGGACGACCCGCAGATCGCGGCCGACTCTCGCCGCGCCCTGCAGTTGGCGCACCGGATCAACACGACCGACCCCACCGACACGGACACCGTGCGGGCGCTGTTCACCGAACTGCTCGGGCACTACGGCGACGGCGCCGAGATCCGGCCGCCGTTCCGCTGCGACTACGGGTACCAGACGAGCTTCGGCGCCCGGTCCTTCGCGAACTTCGGGCTGGTCGTCCTCGACGTCGCGGAGGTGACCATCGGCGAGGACGTGCAGATCGGGCCCAACGTCCAACTGCTCACGGCGACCCACCCGTTGGAGCCCGGACCCCGCCGCGACAAGTGGGAGTCGGCCGAGCCCATCACGATCGGCGACAACGTCTGGCTCGGAGGCGGCGTCATCGTCTGCCCCGGGGTGACCATCGGCGAGAACACCGTGGTCGGCGCCGGGTCGGTCGTGGTGCGCGACCTCCCGGCCGGGGTGATCGCCGTGGGCTCGCCGGCCCGGGTCGTGCGCGAGCTCTAGTCCGGACGTCAGCCGGCCGAGGCGCGGCGTCGGCACAGGATGGCCGCGCTCAGGTGGAGTGCGCCGGCGCAGTCAGGGCGTCCCCCGGCGCGAGCCGGCCAGAAGAACTGTCGTAGATCAGCTCCGGGCGTGGTCTGGACCTCCCACACCTGCCCGCCCTCGATCACACTGATCGGGACATGGCGCCAGCCCTCGTTCACCAACACGGGCCCGGGGCCAACTCTGTAGCGCAACGGAAACCGTCGTCCGGTTCGAGATGCGCGCCGGCGAATGCTCGCTGACGATGGGTGCAGTCACAACACCTACCTCGGGGGGCTTCGTGTCCAACAGACGCTTGTCTTCGCATCCTGCTCGCAGATGGGCGGCCAGAGGCGCCGCCATCGCCCTGATCGCGCCGGCGATCACCCTCGTGCCCGGAACCGCCTCCGCGGCACCCGAAGATCCGGCGGAAGGCCTGGCTCGAGTCATCGCATCCGACCTGCTCACGGCCGACCTCGCCGACGCCGTCTCGGCGTCGAGTGGGAGCCAGACCGATCAGGGCCCCAACGCCGCCGCCATCGACGCGGAGGTGCTCAACAGCCTGATCGGCGTGCAACTGCCCACGATCGGCCTGCCGCTCATCGCGTCAGGCGGCAACCCGGGCCTGCTCGACCTCGGCGACGCAGCCGCCGCCGGCGCGTTGAACGCCGCCTCGGCCTCACCCGCGGACGACTCGTCGGTTGCCGCGGCGGGCGCGGTGGGCGATAACGGCGCGATCGACCTCGGCACGGTCGGCGACCCCACCACCATCGGCGACGCGCGCCTCGATCTCACCGCGTTGCTGGGACAGCTCGGAGTCGACGACATCACCGACACCGTCGTCGATCAGCTCTCCGTCGAACTCGGTGCACTCGCTTCGCGGGCGGCGCAGACCGGCGCGGAGGCCGAGCGGACCTACGGGCTCGCCGGAGCGTAGATCGCCATCAGCAGCCCTGCCGTCGACGCACTCGCCGCGGACCTCGAAGCGACGATCCTCGACGCCGGTAGCGCCTTCAACGCTGCGGTCGGCCCCGGCGGCGCCATCGACAGCGTCGCGCAGGAGACCGTGCTGGATCTCACCGTTCCCATCGTCGGCGGCATCAGCGCCGGGCCCGGCACGGTCACCGCTGCACTCGATCTGCAGCCGACCGTGGACGCCATCTTGGCAACGCCCCTCACCAGCTCCGACGGGATCGTGACGGTCGACCTCGACGACGGCCTGATCCTGGTCAACGTGGCCAAGCTCCTCAAGGGTCCTGACGCCACGGACCTCAACGGTCTGTCCCCCAATACTCAAGTGCTGACCGCCGCCACCATCGACCAGATCGGCGCAGGGATCGCCGACGCGCTCGGCGGCCTGGGCGAGACCGCCGGCGAGCTCATCGATGCCGCCCTGAACACCGCGACCCTGACGCTCGACGTGCCGGTCACGGTGACGCTCCTGGGGCAACCGGCGGTCGATCTCTCCTCGGGGGTTTCGGGTTCGCTCGGTGGCTTCCTGGGGCTCGAAGGGTCGACGGCGCCTACTGTCACGCCGCCACCCGCGATCCCAGTCCAGTTGGCGGATCCGCTGCAGACCGTGCTGAACGACGCGCTCGCTGGCCTCGGCGGCGCGCTCAGCGGCGTGCTCGAGCCCGTCACGACCGGTCTCGAAGGCACGGTGAACACGCTGGTCGGCACGCTGACCACGGCGATCGATCCGCTGCTCACGACGGTCCTTCCGAACATCGCCCAGCTGACCATCAACCAGCAGACGACGGCCGACCCCGATGAGCTCGAGAACACCACCGGGTCCGCGACGGTCCGTGCGCTCGACATCACGTTGCTGCCGACGCTGGCTGAGCCGCTCGCGCGGGTCGGCCTCGCGTCCTCCACCGTCCGCGTCGACACCGCCGCGGAACCGGCACCGACCCTGACCGGGGCCCCCGACGAGGTGCGTCCCGGGCAGACCGTCGACGTCACGACCGAGGGCTGGGAACCGGACACCGAGCTCGATCTCACCTACGTCGATGCCGACGGCAACGAGATCGGCACGTCCACCGTCACCACCAACGGCGAGGGCGTCGCCACCGACACCTTCACCGTTCCCGACGGCACGCCGGTCGGCGACCTGACGATCACGGCTACCGCCGAGGACGGCACGACCGCGAGCGACACGGTCACCGTGCTCGCTCCCCCGACGCTGGCAGCGAGTCCCGCGTCGGTGCCGCAGGAGGGCACCGTGAACGTCACGGGCGAAGGCTGGCCCGCCGACACCGAGGTGACGGTGACCTACACCGACGCCGAGGGCAACCCGGTGGGCGAGAACACCGTCACCACGAGCGGCGACGGCACCTTGACCGACACCCTGACGCTGCCGCCGGGCACCGCTCCGGGAACCCTGACGATCGTCGCCACCGGTCCAGACGGTCTCGACGCGACGACCACGACGCAGGTCGAGGCCGCGCCCGTGCTCACCGCCGCGCCCGGAGAGGTGAGCGCCGGAGACACCGTGGCGGTCAGCAGCGCGGGATGGCCGGTCAACACGCCCCTGACCGTCACGTTCACGGACGCCGACGGCAACGAGATCGGCACGCAGCCTGTGACGACCGACGCGAACGGGACCTTCTCGACCACGTTCGAGGTTCCCGCCGGTACGGCGCTGGGAACGCTCGATATCACGGCCGCCGACGGTGCCGGCCGCACCGCCTCGGCCGAGGTCGAGGTGGTCGCGGACCCGGTCATCACGGTGACTCCGCCGGTCGCGGCGCCCGGTGACACCATCACGACGGACGGTTCGGGCTACCCGCCGAACACCGACGTC
>NZ_RQJX01000021.1 GCF_003850045.1 Aeromicrobium camelliae
ACGGCACACCGCCCGGTGACCTCACCGTCGACGCCACCGACGAGAACGGCAACACCGCCACCGAGACGGTCGAGGTCGCCGACGCGAATCCGGGTGAGCCGACCATCACGGCCGGTCCGGACACGGTGACGGAGGGCGACACCGTGTTCGTGCTCGGTGCCGGGTTCTCGCCGAACAGCGAGGTCACGGTGACGTTCACGGACGCCGACGGCAACGAGGCCGGCAGCGCGACCGCCACCAGCGACGACGATGGCACCTTCACCGCCGAGTTCGTGGTGCCCGAGGGCACGGCGATCGGGGAGCTGAGCATCGCAGCGGAGGACGCTGACGGCAACACCGCCACCGACAGCGTGACGGTCGAAGAAGCGCCCGCCCCGGGGGAACCGGTCCTGTCGGTCGACCCGGACACGGTCGACCCCGGCGACACGATCACCGTCGACGGCTCCGGCTACGCCCCGAACTCGGAGGTGACGATCATCTACACCGACGCGGACGGCAAGGTCATCGGTGAGCAGACCGTGACCACCGACGAGAACGGGGACTTCACCACGGAGTTCGTCGTTCCCGAGGACGCCGTGACCGGTCCGTTGACGATCGTCGCCACCGATGCGGACGGCAACTCCGCCAACGCGGTCGTTCAGGTCGCGGCGGCGGGCGACGGCGGAGCCCCGGGTAGCGGTGGTGGCGACACCGGTGCCGGCGCCGGCACGGGCGGCTCAGGATCGGGCGGCTACGGCTCGAGCCGGGGCAGCTCGTGGCTGCCGAACGCCGGTGCTCCGGTCGCCCTCGGCGGCCTGCTGCTCGGGCTCGCGCTGCTGGTCACCGGCGCCGCCGGCGTCGTGACCGGACGCACCCGGGGCCGCGCCCGCGAGTAGCGCGGCCGCACCGCGCGGCGAGGCGGTGGGGAGGGCTCGACGAGTCCCTCCCCACCGCCTTCGTCGTGAGAGCGGTTCGGCCTCAGGCGTGCGAACGACGCGGAATCAGATGCATGACGGCGACGATCGCCGCGCCCACGAGCACCCCGAGCAGCGCCGAAGCCGCTGTGTTCGTCAGCCAGGCGAGCAGTCCGTCGAGCGCCGGGCTGGCGTGCGCGACGAGCTCCTCGAGATGGTGGACGGCGTCGTAGAGGCCGTGCCATCCCAGATCATGGGTGCCGACGAGCAGGATGTGTCCGCCGACCCACAGCATCGCGGCCACACCGACGGTGGCGAGCAGCACCATGACCTTGGGCATGCCCTTGACGAGGGCGCGCCCGATGCGCTGCGCGCCTGGCGACTCGCGCTCCGCAAGGCCCAGACCGATGTCGTCCATCCGCACGATGAGCGCCACCACCCCGTAGACGAGAGCGGTGATGCCCACCGCCACGATCGCGAGGATCACCGCGCGGGAGAGCAGCCCCTCACCCGCCACCTCATTGAGCGAGATGACCATGATCTCCGCCGAGAGGATGAAGTCGGTGCGCACCGCTCCGGAGACCACGGCGTCCTCGTCCGGGCCGTCCTCAGCCGCGGCAGGCTTCTCGGGACCGTGATGACCGGGCCCGAACTTCTCCCAGAGTTTCTCCGCCCCCTCGAAGCACAGGTACGCACCACCGACCATGAGCAAGGGCGTCAGCAACCAGGGCAGGAACTCGCTGAGCAGCAACAGCGCCGGCAGGATGAACACCAGCTTGTTGCGGAACGAGCCCTTGGCGATACGCCAGATGATGGTGAGCTCGCGCTTGGGGTCCAGGCCTTGCACGTAGCGGGGGGTCACCGCCGCGTCATCGACGATGACGCCCGCCGCCTTCGCACTCGCGCGGCCGGCGGCCGTGCCGATGTCGTCGACCGAGGTTGCCGCCAGACGGGCGAGTGCTGCAACGTCGTCGAGCAGCGCGACGAGGCCGCCGCTCACCGGGGATCTCCGCAGATCGTGGAAGTCACGGGTTCAGCGTAGGGCGCGGGCGTGATCCGAGCGGCGTGCACCGACGAACGGGCGCAGACCGCACTAGACTCGCCGCCATGATGGGATTCGGCATCGACATCGGCGGCACGGGCACCAAGGGCGCTCCGGTGGACCTCGACACCGGTGCTCTGGCCGGTGACCGGACCCGCTTCGACACGCCCGAGAAGTCCACCCCCGAGGCGCTCGCCGACGTCTGCCAGAAGATCATCGACGCGTTCCCCGACGCCCCGCAGCCTCCCGTCACCGGTGTCGCCATCCCGGCCGTCGTCCAGCGCGGCGTGGCCCGGTCCGCCGCCAACATCGACAAGAGCTGGATCGACACCGACGTCGACGCCCTGTTCACCAAGCACCTCGGCCGGGAGGTGCACGTCGTCAACGACGCCGACGCCGCCGGCTTCGCCGAGGCGAAGTACGGGGCGGCGCGCGGTCGCGGCGGCGTCATCATGGTCATCACCCTCGGCACGGGGATCGGATCGGCGCTCATCATCGACGGCAAGCTCGTGCCCAACACCGAGCTGGGCCACCTGGAGTTCAAGGGCGACGACGCCGAGCATTACGCCGCCACCAGCGCCCGCGAGCGCGAGGACCTCAGCTGGGAGTCGTGGGCCGGGCGCCTGCAGGAGTACTTCAGCCATCTCGAGCGGCTGTTCTCGCCGGACCTGTTCATCGTGGGCGGCGGGGTCAGCAAGGACCACCAGCGGTTCCTGCCCCTGCTCTCGCTGCGCACCGAGATCATCCCGGCCGAGTTGCGCAACAACGCCGGCATCATCGGTGCCGCCGCCCTCGCCGCCGAAGAACACTGACCCCGCCCGCCTCTCCCCGTAGGTGGTCGAGTAGGCGAAGCTCTGCGGAGCCGATGGAGCCATCGCAGGAGGGGCGTAGCCGCGATGGAGCGAGACCACCTTGCGTCCACTGGTCTCGATACGCTCCCTCGTTCCGGTTCCTGAGCAGCCGCGAGGAACGAGCGGCGTATCGAAGGGCGGTCGCTACTCGACCACCTATCCGGGACCTCGGTGGTCGAGTAGGGAGGCCGGCCGCGGCCGACCGTATCGAGACCACCTACCGGGCGCTCGACCATCACACAGCGGGCTCGTGGTCAGGTCAGCAGGGCGCGGAGGGTGAGTTCCATGGCGGCGCGACACGCAGCGGCGTCGCGTTCATGGTCGTCATGGAGCAGCGACCACGCGTTCCAGCTCGCGGCGACGGTGAGCGCATCGAGCAGTGCATCGCGATGGTCACTCTCCTCGAGCTCGTCGGCGAACACCCGCTCCAGTTCGTTGCGTACCCGGTTGATGTGGCCGGCCCGGCTGGCGCGCAGCGTCGGTGAGACCGGCTCGAGCAGCAGCGCCGCCCGCGCAGCCGGAGCGATGTTGAGCAGCCGTCGCTCCCGCCCCGCGCAGAACTGGGTGATGCGGTCGTCCAGAGGCTGGTCGGCATCGATCGGCTCGACGAGCGCGTCGTCGGACGCGAACCAATAGGCCACCGTCTCGGCGAACAGGTTCTCCATGTCGCCGAAGCTCCCCCACAGCGTCCGCACCGACACGCCCGCCTCCTGGGCGATCTGCTTGGCGCTGGGGCGCAGTTCACCGTTCCGCAGCAGCCGCGCGTGGGCGTCGACGATGGCCGCGCGGGTGCGCTCCGAACGACGCGCCCGCCCATCGGTCTGGCGCGAGACGAATTCCTCCACGGCGAGAAATTTACACCCCGTGTGCAGAAAGTGGGTGACGCGGGTCACGTTGTGTGCCAGGATGCTGGGCATTCACTCACGCGGGAGTTAGGGAGTCGTCGTGCTGAGCGTGAAGAACCTCGAGGTCGTCTACAACGACGTCATCCTCGTGTTGCGCGGGGTGAGCCTCACGGTGCCCCGCGGACAGATCGTCGCGCTGCTCGGCGCGAACGGTGCCGGCAAGACCACCCTGCTGCGGGCGCTGTCGGGCCTGCTCGACATCCACGACGGCAGGATCACCAAGGGCGAGATCCTGCTCGGCGATCGGCCGATCCACGGGTGGGACGCGCCCAAGATCGTGGCGGCCGGACTGGGCCAGGTGCTTGAGGGACGCCGCGTCTTCGGCGAGTTCACCGTGGAGGAGAACCTCCGCGTCGGCGGACACACCCGGCGGGGAAGCCTGACCGACTCGATCGACGAGATCTACACGTTGTTCCCGGTGCTCAAGGAGCGCCGCAAGCGCACCGCCGGCTACCTGTCCGGCGGCGAGCAGCAGATGCTCGCGATGGGCCGCGCCCTCGTGGCGCAGCCCGACGTCATTCTGCTCGACGAGCCGAGCCTCGGCCTCGCGCCGCGGATCGTCCAGCAGATCAAGGACATCGTCGTGCAGATCAACGAGGAACGCGGCACCACGGTCCTGCTGGTCGAGCAGAACGCCACGATGGCGCTGTCGATCGCCCAGCACGGCTACGTCATGGAGCACGGGAAGATCGTGATGGATCAGCCCGCCGCGGCCCTCCTGGAGGACGACGACATCCGCGACTTCTACCTGGGCCGCGGTGAGCTCGCCACCTCCTACCGCGACATCAAGCACTACAAGCGCAGGAAGCGGTGGCTGTCATGACCGAGTCCATCCTCGAGGTGACCGACGTCGAGCTGAGCTTCGCCGGCGTCAAAGCGCTGGGCGGCGTGAGCTTCGACATCCGCGGGCACGAACTGTTCGCGATCATCGGCCCGAACGGCGCGGGCAAGACGTCGATCTTCAACGTGCTCTCCGGCGTGTACCGGCCGCAGGTCGGCGCGGTGCGGTTCGGCGGGGAGTCCATCCTCGGAGTCGCCCCGCACCGCATCGCCGAACGCGGCCTCGCCCGCACCTTCCAGAACATCGAGCTGTTCGAGAACCTCGACGTCGTCGACAACCTCATGCTCGGCCGACACCACCACCTCGGCTACGGCTGGCCTTCGGCGGTCGCCTGGCTGGGCAAGGCGCGGCGGGCGGAGGTCGCGAACCGCCGGCGCGTCGAGGAGATCATCGACTTCCTCGAGATCGAGAGCTACCGCCATCTGCCGGTGGGGATGCTGCCGTACGGCGTGCAGAAGCGGATCGAGCTCGGCCGCGCCCTGGCGATGGAACCGCGCCTGCTGCTGCTCGATGAGCCCGTCGCCGGCATGAACGGCGAGGAGACCGAGGACATGGCGCGTTTCATCCTCGACATCCGCGACGAACTCAAGATCCCGATGATCCTCGTCGAGCACGACATGGGGCTCGTGATGGATCTCGCTGACCGCGTCATGGCGATGGACTTCGGCGTCCCGATCACGATCGGCACCCCGCACGAGGTGCAGACCCATCCTGACGTCGTCCGCGCCTACCTCGGCACGGTCGACGACGCCACCATCGCCGACGTCATCGAGGAGGTCTCGACCCGATGAGCACCTTGGCCCTGCGCATCCGCGAGCGCGCCGAGCGCACCCCGGGCGCCGTCGCGATGCGCGAGAAGAACTTCGGTATCTGGGAACAGGTCACCTGGCAGGACTACTGGCAGAACGCCGTCCTCGTCGGACATGGTCTGCTCGCGCTGGGGGTGCAGCCCGGCGACCGCGTCGCCGTGCACAGCGAGAACCGGCGCGAATGGCTGTTCAGCGACATCGGCATCACCGCGGTGCGCGCCGTGACGGTCGGCCTCTACCCCACGAACCCCGCGCCGGAGGTGCGGCACGTGCTGAGCGACTCCGGGTCGTCGGTGCTCATCGCCGAGGATCAGGAGCAGGTCGACAAGACCCTGGAGATCGTCAACGAACTCCCCGACCTCAAGCACATCGTCTACATCGACCCGCGCGGCATCCGGGGCCGCTACACCGATCCGCGGCTCATGTCGTGGGAGGAGTTCCTCGCGCTCGGTGAAGAACACCGCGCACAGCACCCGGGCGCCGTGGAGGAGCGTGCGGAGCAGGCCGAACTCACCGACGTCGCGACGCTGGTCTACACGTCCGGTACCACCGGTCCGCCGAAGGGCGCGATGCTGACCATCAGCAACATCGAGTTCGTCATCGACACGCTCGCCAACCAGGGCGCGTTCGTCGACCCGCCGGCCAGCGACAAGGACCTCATCGTGTCCTACCTGCCGCTGTGCCACGTGGCCGAGCGCGTGTTCACGACGTGGTTCAACGCGGCGGTCGGCTCGCAGGTCAACTTCGCCGAGTCGATCGAGACGGTGCAGGTCGCCCTGCGCGAGGTGCAGCCCACGATCGTCTTCGGTGTCCCGCGGATCTGGGAGAAGATCGCCGCCGGTGTGCACATCCGCATGAGCGGCGCCTCGCGCCTCAAGCGCGCCAACTTCGCCCTGTGGATGCGCGTCTCGCGCTGGATCGGCCGCAAGCTCGTCGAGAACGAGGGCAACCACACCCTCGCCACCCGCCTGGCCTACGCCGCCGGCTGGGTGTTCTTGTACCGCCCGCTGCGCGAACGGCTCGGGCTGGCGAAGGCACGCTACGCCGCGTCCGGCGCCGCGCCGATCGCGCCGGAGGTGCTCGAGTTCTTCATGGGCATCGGCCTGTCGATGCACGAGGTCTACGGCATGACCGAGAACAGCGCGATCGCCACCGCCAACGTCGCCGGCCGCATCAAGGTCGGCACGGTCGGCGAGCCTCAGCAGGGCGCGGAGGTGCGGATCGACGAGGAGACCGGCGAGATCCTCACCCGTCACCCCGGCACGTTCGCCGGCTACTGGAACAACCCCGACGCCACCGCCCGCACCATCGACCCGGACGGGTGGCTGCACACGGGCGACGTCGGCGAGTGGGTGGATGGCACCCACATCAAGATCACCGACCGGATCAAGGACATCATCATCACCGCCGGCGGCAAGAACATCGCCCCGAGCGAGATCGAGAACAGCCTGAAGTCCTCGCCGTACATCAAGGAGGCGATCGTCGTCGGCGACCGCCGCCGCTACCTGACCGCGCTCATCGGCATCGAACTGGACACTGTGGGCGACTGGGCGCAACGACGCAAGATCGCGTTCACGACCTACCGCGACCTCACCGAGAAGCCCGAGGTGCGCGAACTCGTCCAGCAGATCGTCGACGAGACCAACACCAAGTTCGCCTCGGTGGAGACGATCAAGCGTTTCACGCTGCTGCCCAAGGAACTCGACCACGAGCAGGGCGAGCTCACCGCGACGCAGAAGGTCAAGCGATCAGCCATCACCGAGCAGTTCGCGGCGCAGATCGCGGCGATGTACGACGAGGCACCCCAGGAGGTGCCGGCATGAGCACCCACCAGGACGCCCGAATGACGCAGTGTCGACCCGTCGCCTGCCCCACCCTCGACTCTTCCAGGCAGGTGACCGGATGAACCAGTTCGCGCAGGCCATCTTGAACGGCTTCAGCCAGGGTGCGATCTACGCGCTCCTCGCGCTGGGCTACGTCATGATCTACAAGGCGACCCACGTCATCAGCTTCGCGCAGCCGGCGCTCATGGTGTGCGGCGGTTTGTTCAGCTACCACCTCACCGCACAGATCGGGCTGCCGTTCTGGCCGGGTCTGCTGCTCGCGATGATCCTCGGCGCCCTCCTGGGCATGGCAGTCGAGCGCCTCGCGCTCCGGCCGATGGTCGGCAAGCCGGTCTTCACGCTCGCGATCATCACGATCGGCGTGGACATCGTGCTGCGCATCGCCGCGAACCGCTACATGGGAGCCAACCCCCGCATCGTCACGTTCCCCGACGGATCGCGGCAGTACGAGTTCCTCGGGCTTTCCATCACTCATCAGCGGGTGGCGCTCATCGCGGTCACCGCGATCACGGTGGTGGCCCTGGTGATGTTCTTCCGTTACGCCAAGGCAGGCCTGGCGATGCGGGCGACGGCGCTCAATCAGGAGACGGCGCTCGCCCAGGGGATCCGCGTCGGCGCGATCTTCGCGCTGGCCTGGGCGATCGCCGGCGGTCTGGCCACCATCGCCGGCACCTTCGTCGCCGCGGGGTCCGCGGGCATGGAACAGAACACGTGGATCATCGCGCTCAAGGCGCTCCCCGCGATCATCATCGGCGGTCTGGACAGCCTGCCCGGGGCCGTCATCGGCGGCCTGGCGGTCGGCATCGTCGAGTCGCTCACCGCCGTGTACCAGCCGGACGTCGCACCGTTCCTCGGCGCGAACTTCGCCCTGGTGGCGCCCTACGCCCTGATGTTCCTGGTGCTGCTCGTCAGACCGTACGGACTCTTCGGCACCCGAGAGGTGGAACGCGTATGACCAGCATGCTCACCCCCCGCCGCGCTCCGCGGCCCCCGCGGGGCCGGCCTCAGCTGCGCACCTCCTACGCCCAGGACATGGGGCTGCTGAACACCCCGGCGAAACGGCGCTCGACGGCGCTGGTCATCCTCGCCGCGTTCACGGTGCCGTTCCTCGTCACCGACGACCTCCTGCTGATCTTCACGCTCGGACTCATCGCCTCCGTCGGAGCGATCGGCCTCAACCTCGTGACCGGCTATGCCGGACAGGTGTCCCTCGGTCACGCCTTCTTCCTCGGCCTCGGCGCCTACACGGGCGCGGTACTCGGCGGGGATCCGGAAGGCAGCGTGACCGGTTACGGGCTTCCGATGTGGATCTGGCTGCCCGCCGCCGGAGTCGTCGCCGCGATCGCCGGTCTCATCGTCGGTCCCGTGGCCGTCCGCCTGCGCGGGCTCTACCTCGCGATCGTCACGCTCGGCCTGGTGTTCCTCGGCGAGCACATCTTCCGCGAGGCGCGCACCTTGACCGGCGGCCCCGGTGTCGGTCGGCGCGGCCCGGATCTCGAGTTGTTCGGCATCGACTTCGCCGAGGCGGGATCGCTGTTCGGGCTCGGCCTCAGCCGCGACCAGCAGCAGTACCTGCTCGCGCTGGTCTTCCTCATCGTCTTCGCGATCCTCGGACGCAACATCGCCCGCTCCGGTGTCGGCCGTGCGTTCTCGGCCGTCCGCGACCGCGACGTCGCCGCCGCCGTCATCGGTGTGAACCTGACCGTTTACAAAGTCATGGCGTTCGCGATGTCGTCGTTCTTCGCCGGTGTCACCGGAGCGCTGTACTACGCCGTGGTCGGCGTGTTCGAGCCCGGCGCCTTCGGGCTGCTGCTGAGCATCCAGTACCTCGCCATGGTGCTCATCGGCGGCGTCGCGACGATCTCCGGCTCCATCATGGGCGCGCTGTTCATCACCTCGCTGCCGCGCATCGCGCAGGAGATCGCGCACCTCTTCCCGATCATCAGCACGTCCACCGTCGGGGGCGGCCTCATCAACGTCTTCCAGTTCGAGGCCATTCTCTACGGCCTGCTGATCATCGGCTTCCTCATCTTCGAGCCTCGGGGCTTGTTCGGCATCTGGATGCGGATCCGGAACTACTGGAAGGGCTGGCCCTTCTCCTACTGAAAGGAAAGAAGTGATCATGACGCACCGACGGTTCATGACCCGGGCGCTCGCGGGAGCGGCCATCGCCGCCCTCGTGCTCAGCGGGTGCCGCAGTGGAGGGGGCGGCTCGGAGGACGGCGCAAGCGCCGGCATCACCGAGGAGCCCTGTCCGGACGCGGTGAACGAGGACAACGGCTGCATCTACCTCGGCGCCATCTCCGACCTCACCAAGGGCCCGTTCGCGCCCTTGGCCGTGCCCATCACCGACGCCCAGAAGGCGTTCTGGCAGCGGGTCAACGAGGAAGGCGGCGTCGGCGGCTACGACATCAACATCGAGGACCACATCGCCGACGCCGAGTACAACCCGGAGATCCACAACCGGCGGTATCAGGAGATGCGCAACGACATCCTGGCGCTCGGCCAGACGCTCGGCTCTTCGCAGACCCTCGCGATCCTCGACGACATGAAGAACGACGACGTCATCGGCATCCCGGCGTCGTGGAACTCGGCGTGGTCGTTCGAGGACCAGATCCTCGAAAGTGGCGCGAACTACTGCTTCGAGGCGATGAACGGCGTCGACTGGGCGGTCAAGGCTCGCGGCGTGAGCGGCAAGGTCATGGCGATCAAGTACCCCAACGACTACGGCGGAGACGCCGCCGCGGGTGCGAAGGCGGCCGCTGAGGCCAACGACCTCGAGTTCGTGGAGGTCGAGACGCCGACCGGTCAGGACAACCAGGCCGGCGCCGTGGCCGCGGTGCTGCAGCAGCAGCCCGAGCTGATCGTCGTGACGACCGGTCCGGCCGAGATGGCCACGATCGTCGGCGGCGCGGCGGCTCAGGGCTGGCAGGGAACCGTCGTCGGCTCGAGCCCGACGTGGAACCCGGCGCTGCTGCAGTCGGCGGCCGCACCGGCACTGGAGGCGATGTACTTCCAGGCCGGTCCGTGGGGACCGTGGGGCACCGACACCCCCGGTCACGAGGCGATGCGCAACGCACTCGGCGACGTCACCCCCAACGACGGGTACACCTCCGGCTGGGCGTGGAGCTACCCGCTCCTCGCCGCGCTCGAGGCGGCCGCGGAGATGGACGGCGGCATCACCCGCGCCAACCTCGTCGAGGCGGCGCAGAACCTCGAGGAGGTCGACTACGAAGGCATGCTTCCTCCGGAGTCCGGCAACCAGGCCGGTGACCCGGAGGAGGTCGCCTGGCGCGAGAGCGTCATCAGCAAGGTGGATCCGGACGCCCCGACGGGAGTCTCGATCGAACAGGAGATGATGGCCGGCCCCACCGCCGAGTCGTATGACTTCTCCGAACCCTGCTTCGCACTGCGGTAACCGATCACGACACGAGGGGCCGGGCGTCTACCCGGCCCCTCGGTCGTGGTCGAGGAGTTGCTCGCAGGCTCGTCGGTCAGGAGATTGCACTGACGCCGGTAAGGTGGCCTATCGTGCCTGAGCTGACCGATCTCGAACGCCAACGCCTGGATGCGCTGCTGTCGGCGCACCCCGTGCTGACCGACCTCGGCCGGCGTTTCTCCGCGGCCGGACACGAACTGGTTCTGGTCGGCGGACCCGTCCGCGACGCCCTCCTCGGCCGCGTCGTCCACGACCTCGACTTCGCCACCTCAGCCTCCCCCGACGCCATCGAGAACGTGCTCACCGGGTGGGCCGACGCCACGTGGGACGTGGGACGTGAGTTCGGGACGATCGGGGCGCGCAAGGGTTCGGATCAACTGGAGATCACCACCTATCGCACCGACGAGTACGATCCCGCCACCCGCAAACCGGTGGTGGCGTTCGGCGACACCCTGGACGGCGACCTCTCTCGACGCGACTTCACGATCAACGCGATGGGCCTGCGCCTGCCCTCGGGTGAGTTCGTGGACCTGTTCGGCGGACTCGACGACCTCGCGGACCGGCGGCTGCGCACGCCCGTCACCGCGGAGCAGTCGTTCAGCGACGACCCACTGCGCATGATGCGCGCCGCCCGGTTCACCGCGCAGCTCGCCGTCGCGCCCACCGACGACGTGATCGCGGCGATGACCCAGATGGCCGAGCGTCTCGACATCGTCTCCGCCGAACGGATCCGCGACGAGCTCAGCAAGCTGCTGCTGGCGGACTTTCCCGTCGCGGGCTTGCGGATCCTCGTCGAGACCGGGCTTGCGGACCGCATGCTGCCCGAGCTCCCGGCGCTGATCCTCGAACGCGACGAGCATCACCGGCACAAGGACGTCTACGAGCACTCCCTCACGGTGCTCGAGCAGGCCATCGACCTGGAGGCGCGGCTCGACGAGCGGCCCGACCTCATCGTCCGGCTCGCGGCCCTGCTGCATGACATCGGCAAGCCCGCGACGCGGCGGTTCCAGTCCGACGGGACGGTCACGTTCCATCATCACGATGTCGTCGGCGCCAAACTCGCCCGCAAGCGGCTGCGTGCGCTGCGCTACCCCAACGATGTGGTGGACTCGGTGAGCAAGCTCGTCGAACTGCACCTCCGGTTCCACGGCTACGGCACCGGGCAGTGGACCGACTCCGCAGTGCGCCGGTACGTGCGGGACGCGGGCGACGAGCTCGAGCGGCTCCACATCCTCACCCGCGCCGACAGCACGACCCGCAATCAGAAGAAGGCACTGCGACTCCAACGTACGTACGACGATCTGGAACGACGGATCGGACAACTGGCCCAGCAGGAGGAGCTCAACGCGATCCGGCCGGACCTCGACGGCAACCAGATCATGCAGATCCTGGGCGTCGGGCCTGGTCGCGTCGTGGGTGAGGCCTACCGGTTCCTCCTCGACCTCCGCATGGACCGCGGTCCCCTCGGCGAGGAGTCCGCGGCCGAGGCCCTGCGCGCGTGGTGGGCCGCGCGGGACTGAACGGCAGGACGTCGCGATGCCCGGCCCGGTGTGCGCCCGCCCCTACCATGGGGCGGTGACCTCCCGACGGATCCGGCTGCGCGGCCTCCTGCTCGCCGTGGGCGCCGCGATGGTCTGGATGGTGCTCGGCGGTGTCGCCGCAGCCGAGGAGAAGAGCGACCAGGGCGGGCTCACCGTCACGATCGACGCCCTCAGCCCCGCCCGCCTCGACCCTGACGCCACGATCCAGCTGTCGGGGACGATCGAGAACACGGGCACGTCGGAGTGGACGGCCGTTCAGGCCTATCTCGTGATGGCGCGCTCGCCGTTCACCACACGCGACCAGGTCGAGGCGGTCGCGACCGACGACACGACGTACATCGGCGACCGGATCATCACACCGGGGCTGTTCGACGAGGTCGGGGACCTGGAGCCCGGCGAGTCAGCCTCCTTCGACCTGGAAGTGCCGCTCGCTGAGGTCGGGGTCACCGGCGCCCAGGGGGTGTATCCCGTCGGGGTGCAGCTGCTCGCGACGGACGCGGAGGGCACCCGTTCGGACCGGTCGGTCGCGCGCGCCACCACCTTCCTCCCGTGGGTCGAGGATCCGAGTGATCCCGTGCCCTCGGGGTTGGTGTGGTCGTTCACGCTCGGCCCGCACCGAGAGGACGCGGCGGACGACGTCGAGGCACTGCGCGACGCGATCTCCGACGGTGGACGCATGCGCCAACAGCTCGACCTGGCCGCCTCGCTGCCCACGTCCTCACGGACACTCGTGATCGACCCTGCCGTCCTCGACGCCGCGCAGAACCTCGCCGACGACACCGGGATCCCCGAGGCGGCCGACATCGAGGACGACGATCGTCGCGCTGCGGACTCCTTCCGCGAGGACCTCATCGCGTTGGCTCGCAGTTCCGCGACGTGGATCGTCGACTACGACCGGCCCGACCGTGTCGCCCTCGTCAATCGCCCAGACCTCGAAGCCACCATCGCCCCACAGTTGGAAGCCGCGACCACTGACGCACTCTCGCGCCACCAGCTGACCGGTCGACGCGCCCACTGGGCGGCTGAGACCGGTGCGACCACAGGACTGATGAACTCCCTGCGCTCGGCCGGTGAGAGTCCGACGATCGTCCGATCGTCGTCGCTCCCGGACTGGGAGCAGCGGCACGGGAGTCTGGTGACGGTCGAGACACGCAGCGGGCCCGCTCCCCTCGCCGTCAACGACACGCTCCGGGCGGGCGACGGAACGGAGACGACGGTGACGCTGCGGCAGCGCGTCTTGGTGCAGGCGGCGCTGGCGAGCCTGTCGCGTGCCGTCGACCCGCAGTCGCGTGCCGACGCCCTCACCTTCGTGGACCCGTCGTGGGTTCCCGACGAGGACGCCCGCGCCACGACGCTTCTGCCCGCATTGGGCGATGATGACCTCACGCACGCGGTCACGCTCGACGAGCTCCTCGCCGGCGGTGTCGACGGATACGACGAGGAGCTTCCGGATCAGCCGCTGACGGCTCCGCTCCCCAGTCCGGTCCTGTCTGCCGTGGAGCAGCTGCAGCAGGCCCAGACCATGGCGGCGGCCGCTGTGACCGGCCAACAGGACCAGGAATCGGTGCTCGCGCGGCAGCTCGCGGGCGCCCTGTCGGTCAGGTGGCTCGACCAGCCCGAGCGCGCGGCCGTCTCGGCCACCCAGCAGGCCGACCAGATCACCGAGAGCCTCGACGGCATCGAGGTCCTCGGGCCACGTGCCGTGACATTGTCCAGCAGTCAGGGGAGCTTCCCCCTCACCATCAGCAATCCCACGACCCTGCCGATCTCGGTGTCGATCGCCCTCGACGCGAGCAACCCCGCGTTGGACCCGGAGGCCCTTCCGCCCGTCGACATCGCGCCCGGCGAGCGGAAGACGGTGAACGCAGACATCGATCTCGGCCGGCAGACCTCGACGACGCTGACCGCTCAGGCGATGGCCGGCGAGACACCGATCGGGCGTCCCGCCGAGTTCAACGTCCGCTCGAGTCAGGTCGGCGTCATCGTCTGGCTCGCGATGGGCGCCGCTGCGCTCGGTGTCATCGTGGCCATGGGGCGCAGGTTCTCGCGGCGCGGCTTCCGACGCCTGTCCGACGATGCGGCCTCGAAGGCCTCGGCCGATGAGTGAACGTCCGGCCCTCGCGCGGGCCAGCGCCTGGATGGCGCTCGGAACGATCGTCTCGCGCATCACCGGCATGCTGCGGTCGATCGTGCTCATCGCGGTCATCGGCGCCTCGCTGAACGCGGACCTCTTCAACATCGCGAACTCGATCCCCAACTCCCTGTACATCCTCGTGGCCGGCGGCGTCTTCAACGTCGTGCTCGTGCCGCAGCTCGTGCGCGCCATGAAGAACGACGAGGACGGCGGCGACGCCTACGCGAACCGGGTCATCACGCTGGGACTTCTCGTCCTGCTGGCCGCCTCGATCGTGTTGACGATCGCGGTTCCGCTGATCATGCGACTGCTCTTCGACGGCGCGCTGTTCACGCCCGAGTTCGCCGATCAGCGACGCTCAGCCCTGCTCCTGATGGTGCTCTGCATGCCGCAGGTGTTCTTCTACGGGGCGTTCGTCCTCGTCGGCCAGGTGCTGAACGCTCGGCAGCGGTTCGGACCCATGATGTGGGCGCCGATTCTCAACAACCTCATCGCCCTGGCCATGCTGGGGACGTACGCCTGGTTGTTCGGGACGTCGGATGCCGCCGACGGTTTCTCGACCGGTGAGGCGCTGCTGCTCGGCCTCGGTTCCACGCTCGGGATCGTGGTGCAGGCGGTGACACTCGTGCCGTATCTGCGCGCCGTCGGCTTCCGCTACCGGCCCCGGTTCGACTTCCGCGGCGTCGGCCTCGGTCACACCGCCCGTCTCGGCGCCTGGACCCTGGGGTTCATCGTGGTCAACCAGATCGCGTTCTTCGTGATCGCTCGTATCGGCTCGGGCGCGACGATCGAGGGCCGCCGCACCGGCCAAGACGCGGCCGGCCAGACGGTCTACGACCTCGGTTTCCTGCTCGCCCAGGTGCCGCACGGCGTCATCACCGTCTCTCTGGCGACGGCGATCATCCCCACCCTTGCGGCGTACGCGGCCGACGGACGCCTCGCCAGGGTCGGCTCCGAGCTGGGCCGGACCTTGCGGCTCGTGCTGATCCTCATCGTGCCGATCGCCGTCGCCACTGCTGTGCTCGGACCACAGCTCGCACAGGTGCTCGCCTCGGGCGGTGCGGCGAGCTCGTCGGTGGGCGCGATCGGGACGACGATCTCCGCGTTCAGCCTCGGCATGCTGGCCTTCACCCTGCATTACGTCGTGCTCCGCGGTTTCTACGCGATGGAGGACACGCGCACGCCGTTCTGGATCCAGACGGTCATCGCCGCCACGAACGTCCTCGTGGCCTTCATCGCCTCCTCGCTGGTCTCCCCGATCTGGGTATCGACGATCCTGGCGCTGTCCTTCGGCGCGGCCTACCTCGTCGGCCTCACGATCTCCGTGACGCTGCTGTCGCGCCGGGTCGGCGGCCTCGCCACAGCGGAGATGACCGGATTCCTCGTGCGACTCGCGCTCGTGACGCTGTTGACCTGCGCGGTGATGCTCACGGCCAGTGTCGGATGGTTGCGGCTCGATCTCGGCCCGGACGGGACGTTCCTCGGGGCCCTGCTCCACCTCGTCGTCGTCGGCGGGTTCGGCGCGCTCGTCTACCTCGTAGCGGCACACCTCGCTCGACTCCGTGAACTCCAGTACGTCGTTCGCAGCCTGCTCCGCCGTGGCTGACTGCTGGGCTGGCCCGGCGTCTTACCATGGTGGAGACCGAAGGAGTACACCGTGACGAGCGAACGACGCGCCCTCGCGCCGGGCGTCGTGCTGGCCGGACGGTATGAACTCCACGATCTGGTGAGCGAGAGTCTCGGGGCCTCCAACTGGCGGGCTCACGACCACATCCTCAACCGCAACGTGCGCGTCGAGCTGCTGCCGTCGGACGATCCGCGGTCCGGCAACTTCCTGCAGGCCGCACGCGACTCCACGAAGGTGACCGACCACCGCTTCCTCCGGGTGCTCGACCTGGTCGAGGACGATGCGGGATATCACGTCATCGTGCGCGAGTGGGCGCGGGCCGTGCCGCTCAGCAGTCTGCTCGTCCAGTCGCCGTTGCCCAACCGTCGCGCCGCCACGGTGGTGGCCGAAGTCGCCCAGGCGCTCGCGCACGCTCACGAGCACGGCCTGTACCACCGGCGGCTCACCCCCAACCAGGTCCTGCTCAAGGAGTCCGGCGCCGTGCGCATCGTCGGGCTCGGCGTGGCCACGGCCCTGGCACCCGTCGACCAGCAGGTCTCGGCAGCGGACCTCGACAGCTACGAGCGCGCCGACGTCCACGCGATCGGCAAACTTCTCTACGCGTGCCTCGTCAGCCGGTGGCCGGGCGGACATGTGGACGGTCTGCGCGCGGCACCCACTGAGCACGGCCGACTGCTGCGCCCCCGCCAGGTGCGCGCCGGCGTCGCCCGCGACATCGACACAGTGTGCGACCGT
The DNA here is from genome assembly GCF_003850045.1 of Aeromicrobium camelliae. Taxonomy (GTDB): domain Bacteria; phylum Actinomycetota; class Actinomycetes; order Propionibacteriales; family Nocardioidaceae; genus Aeromicrobium; species Aeromicrobium camelliae. Next base: position 16,662 of record NZ_RQJX01000021.1, read on the forward strand.
ATCCTCGGCGATCCCCCGCGGCATCACGAGCCTCCGCTGACCAAGGCGTCGGACATCGCGCACGTGCTCCTGCTGACCGGTGAGGACGACGACGTCGACTCCGAACAACTCGTCCACTCCCCGGTGTCGTCGCCGGACCTGCTCCGGCTGGATCCGGTCATCCTCCCGTCGGGTCCCCCGCCGGGGCTCACCCCGCCGCGCCGTCGGCCCAAGGCTTTCGAACCCCCTCCACCGACGCGGTTCGAGCGTGGTCGCCGTCGCCTGCGCGAAGCCGCCCGCGGCGACCGTGGGCTCGTGCTGCTGGGGGTGCTCGGCACCGTCATGATCGTCGCAGTGCTCGCCTTGCTCGTGGCCCAGTCCACCCGGTCCTCGGGCCCGGACAGTTCCAGCACCCCGTCGGCAAGCGAGCCCGCGCGCGTGCTGCCGATCCAGGCGGCGATCGATTTCGATCCCCAAGGCGCTGACCTCGAGGAGAACTCGCGCCTGGTCGACAATGCTCTCGACGACGACCCGGAGTCGGGGTGGTACACATCGACGTACTACGGCGATCCCGCGTTCGGACGGCTCAAAGACGGCGTGGGCCTGATCCTGGATCTCGGATCGCCCACGCAGGTCGAACAGGTGCAACTTCGGCTCGCCGGTTCTCCGACCGACCTGTCCATCATGACCGCACCGTCGACGATGCAGCAGGTACCGACGTCACTCGACGATCTGCGCGAGGTCGCCGTGCTCGACGCCGCCGGTGAGGACGCCGCCATCGCGCTGCCGTCGGGCACCTATACGAGGTACGTCGTCGTGTGGCTGCGATCGCTGCCGCAGGTGGGCAGTGACGAGTATCGCGGCGAGATCCGCGGTGTCGCTGTCCGCGGACGATGAGTCGGCGTCTGCGGGAATGTCCTGCACCTAGAATCCGTTTGCACCAGTAGTTCCACCGTCGACGAGAGAGTCTCCATGAGCGAAGTCCGCAACGTCATCATCATCGGCTCGGGTCCGTCGGGCTACACCGCCGCCGTCTACGCCGCGCGGGCGAACCTCGAGCCTCTGGTCTTCGAGGGTTCCGTGACCGCCGGCGGCGCGCTCATGAACACGACCGACGTCGAGAACTTCCCCGGCTTCCCTGACGGCATCATGGGCCCCGAGCTCATGGACAAGTTCCGCGCCCAGGCTGAGCGTTTCGGCGCCGAGCTCATCGCCGACGACGTCACCAACGTCGACCTCGCCGGCCCGATCAAGACGGTCTCCCTCGCTGACGGCCGGACGTTCTCCGCACGCGCCGTCATCCTCGCCATGGGCTCGGGTTACCGCAAGCTCGGTCTCCCCGGCGAGGACCGCTTGTCCGGCCACGGCGTGAGCTGGTGCGCCACGTGCGACGGCTTCTTCTTCCGTGGCAAGGAGATCGCGGTGGTCGGTGGCGGCGACTCGGCGGTCGAGGAGGCGACGTTCCTGACGCGCTTCGCCGACAAGGTCACGCTGATCCACCGCCGCGACGAGCTGCGGGCGAGCAAGATCATGGCGCAGCGCGCGCTGGCCAACCCCAAGATCGAGTTCGCCTGGAACAGCGAGGTCGCCGAGATCCACGGTGACGGCACGCTCGAGGCCGTGACGCTGCGTGACACCCGCACCGGCGATACCCGTCAGCTGCCGGTCAGTGGCCTGTTCATCGCGATCGGTCACGACCCGCGCTCCGAGCTCCTCATCGGGCAGGTCGACCTCGACGACGAGGGATACGTCCTGACCCAGCCGGGCTCGACCGCCACGAACATCCCGGGCGTGTTCGCCGCCGGCGACCTCGTCGACCACACGTACCGCCAGGCCATCACGGCCGCGGGCACCGGCTGCTCGGCCGCCCTGGATGCCGAGCGTTATCTCGCCAGCTTCGAGGAGGCCGGTGAACCCGCACCGGCCGCCGCACTGACCGAATGAACGAAGGAGCACATCGCATGGCTGACATCGCTGCCGTCACCGACGCCGACTTCGAGGAGAAGGTCCTCAAGGCCGACGGACCCGTCCTCGTGGACTTCTGGGCCTCGTGGTGTGGTCCGTGCCGCCAGGTTGCCCCGATCCTCGAGGAGATCGCGGCCGAGAACCCCGACACGTTGACCGTCGTCAAGATGGATGCGGACGCGAACCCGGTCACGCCCGCGCAGTACCGCGTGACCGGTCTGCCGACCATCAACCTCTACCAGAACGGCGAGCTCGTCCGGTCCATCACCGGCGCCCGCCCGAAGTCGGCGATCCTCAACGAGATCGGCGATTTCATCTCCTGATCACTGAGACGATAAAGCCCCTCGTAGATATATCTACGAGGGGCTTTATCGTTTTGTCGACTTATGGGTTGATCAGACCCACGATGCGCTCGAGGTCGTCGATCGTCGCGAACTCGATCGTGATCTTGCCCTTCGACTTGCCCAACTGCACCGTGGCGCGGGTGTCGAAGTGCTCGGAAAGGCGGTGCGCGAGTTCGGCGACCTTCGGCGACGTCGGGCGCGTGGTCTGCTTGCGCGGTGTCCCCTGCGGCTCATCCTGACCGAATCGCACGATCTCCTCGAGGCCGCGCACCGAGATGCCCTCCGCGACGACGCGTTGCGCGAGTCGGTCCTGCACCTCCGGGTTGGTCACCGAGACGAGCGCCCGTGCGTGCCCCGCGGACAACACGCCGGCGGCGACGCGACGCTGCACGGCCGGAGTGAGCTTCAGGAGCCGGATGGTGTTGGTGATCTGCGGACGTGACCGGCCGATACGTGCCGACAGTTCGTCATGGGTGCACCCGAAATCGTCGAGAAGCTGCTGATAGGCGGCCGCCTCCTCCAGTGGGTTGAGCTGGGAGCGATGCAGATTCTCCAGCAGCGCGTCGCGAAGGAGATCCTCGTCGGTTGTCTGGCGGATGACCGCGGCGATCGTGTCCAGACCGGCGAGCTGATGGGCGCGCCAGCGCCGCTCCCCCATGATCAGCTCGTACTGGTCGGCGCCCAGTTCGCGCACGACGATCGGCTGGAGGAGCCCGACCTCCTTGATGGAGTGCACGAGCTCGCTCAGTTCCTCTTCATCGAACACCTGACGCGGCTGCTTGGGATTCGGACGGATCGACGCCACGGGGATCTCCGCGAACCGAGCGCCCTCGACTTCGGCCAGCCCTTCCCGTTCCGCCGCTGCACGCGACGTCGGGATCAACGCCTCCAAGCCACGTCCAAGACCCGGTCGTGTGGTCATGCTCGGCTCTCCTCACGTCGATGCGTCGTGATCTCCCGCGCCGCCTCGAGGTACGACAGCGCACCCGTCGAGGTCGGATCGTACGTCAGGATGGTCTGCTGATAACCCGGCGCCTCGCTGATCTTGACCGACCGCGGAATGGCGGTGCGCAGTACTCGATCACCGAAGTGGTGTCGGACCTCGGCCGCGACACTCGCCGAGAGATTCGTGCGGGCGTCGTGCATCGTGAGCAGCACAGTGGAGACCTCGAGGCGCGGGTTCAGGTGCTGCTGCACGAGTTCGATGTTGCGCAGCAGCTGGCTGAGTCCTTCCAGAGCGTAGTACTCGCATTGGATCGGAATGAGCACCTCACGCGCGGCCGCCATCGCGTTCACGGTGAGCAATCCGAGTGAGGGTGGACAGTCGATAAACACGTAGTCGACCGGGTCGCTGCTCGCCGCGAGGTAGGCGTCGATCGCCTTACGGAGCCGCTGCTCGCGACTGACGAGCGAGACGAGCTCGATTTCCGCACCCGCCAGGTCGATCGTCGCCGGCACCACGGCGAGGTTCTCGATCTCGGGGGCGTTCTGGGCGACGTCGGCGATGGCCGCCCCGTCGAGAAGGACCTCGTACGTACCGGGAGTGCCGCTGCCGTGCTCGATGTTCGTCGCGGTGGACGCATTTCCCTGCGGGTCGAGGTCGATGAGGAGCACCCGCAGTCCTCGCATCGCCATGGCTGCGGCGATGTTGACTGAGGTGGTCGTCTTACCGACGCCGCCCTTCTGATTGGCGACCACGAAGACCCGGGGCGATGACGGACGCTCGAAGTCGCCCACTGTGGACAGCCGCTCAAGCATCGTGACGTGGTCACGTGCCTGCGTGGCCAACGGGGTCGAGGCGTCCTCCTCGAATGCCTGGGCAGCGAACTCCGCTGCCGTCGGCGTCTGCTCAGCCATCGTCAGTCCTTCGTTGTTTCACGTGGAACCTGCCACCCGACGGGCGCACTCGCCTCGGGACTGAGCTCCTCCTCCATGGGGCGCTCCTCCACGAGGGGCCATCCCAGTTCCGGCACGACGGTCATCGGGTCACCTCCACCACAGTTGTCGGGATCTCGAGCTGGTCGTCACCGTACGTCGTGACCACGATAGACCGAGCGCCGAGGCGGTCGAGGACGCCACGCGCCTCCTCGACCTCGGTCGCTGCACTACTGCCCTTCAGTGCGAGGAAGATGCCACCGGACCCGACGAGAGGCAGGCACCACCGCGCGAGCTTGTCCATCCGCGCCACAGCCCTCGCCGTGACGACGTCGAACCGGTCGTTCACGTCCTCAGCGCGCCGGCGGACGATCGTGACGTTCGTCAGCCCCAACACCGCGACGACATCATCGAGGAAACGCGTACGCCGCAACAACGGTTCGATCAACGTCATCTGAACGTCTGGCCGCGCGATCGCCCACACGACACCGGGGAGGCCGGCACCCGTTCCGACGTCAGCGACCGTCGCACCCTGCGGGAGCCGGGGACATACGACGGCGGAGTTCAGTAGATGACGCTCCCAGAGCCGCGGCGCTTCGCGTGGACCGATCATTCCGCGTTCGACCCCGTCGGTCGCGAGGATTTCGGCGTAGCGCTCGATCAGTGGCGCGCGATCCCCGAAGAGCGCGGAGATGAGCGTTTCACGTGAAACAGAGACTCGACGTTCCTCGGTCATGCGGATGCAGGGCGAACAACCACGTGACGGGAGGCACCGGTGCCCTCGGATTCACTCACGAGGCCCGCTGCTGCGACCACGTCGTGCACCACTTTGCGTTCGAACGCCGACATCGGAGCCATGGCGACTTCGGCGGCACCAGCCTTGACCTCGTCGACCGCCGCAGTGGCCTCGTCGACGCGGCGACGGCGAATCGCGGCGCGGTGACCGCCGATGTCGAGCATGAGCCGGCTGCGCTGCCCGGTCTCGCGGTAGACGGCAAGGCGGGTCAGCTCCTGCAGCGCGTCCAGCACTTCGCCGTCGCGACCGACCAGGTGGTTGAGCTCACCGCCCACGATCTCCACCGCCGCGCGGTCACCATCGACGTCGATGTCGATATCGCCATCGAGATCGGCGATATCGAGCAACTCCTCGAGGAAGTCCGCCGCGATGTCGCCCTCACGCTCCAGATCCTGAGCCGTCTCGCTCATCGGTGCCCCTCCCGTACTCATCGCTTCTTCGGGGTGTTCTTCGGCCCCTGCTTACGCTGACTGCGAGGCTGCTTCTTCGGCTGCTGACGCTTCTGCGCCGCCTCGCGCGCAATGCGCTTGCGCTCCTCTGCCGCGGCCTCCGCCGGGTCGATCTGCGGCGCCTTACCGCGCTTGCGATCACGCTCCTGCTTGGCTTTGAAGGCAGGCGTACCGGGTGCCGGATTGTTGCGGATGACGTAGAACTGCTGCCCCATGGTCCACAGGTTCGAGGTGGTCCAGTAGACGAGAACTCCCAGCGGGAATGCCACACCGGACACCGCGAAGACGATGGGCAGGATGTAGAGCAGCATCTTCTGCTGCTGCGCGAACGGCCCGTTGAGCGCTTCAGGCGGCATGTTCTTGGCCATCAGCTGACGCTGCGTGATGAACTGCGTGGCGCTCATCAGCACGACCATCGCCATCGCGATGATCTTCGTCTCGAGGTGCTCGCTCGTGAGGAACGTGTCGGCGATGCGGCCGCCGAGCCATTCGGCATCCTGCAACGACTCGGCGTGGTCCCGGGACAGGAAGCCGAGCGCCCCGTCCCCGCCCTTGCGGGCGGCCTCGTTGATGACCCGGAACAGTGCGAAGAAGATCGGCATCTGCAGCACCAGTGGCATGCACGAGGAGAACGGGTTCGTCCCCGAGTCCTTGAACAGCTTCATCTGTTCCTGGGCGAACCGCTCACGGTCATGTCCGTACTTCTCCCGCAACTCGCGCAACTGCGGCTGAAGGAGCTGCATATTGCGGCTGGACTTGATCTGCCGCACGAACAACGGGATCAGCATCGCACGGATGGTGACGGTCAGGCCGACGATCGACAGCGCCCACGACCACCCCGACGCCGAGTCGAGGAACAACGAGAACAACTCGTGCCACAGCAGGACGATGCCCGACACCGCGTAGTACAGCGGCGTCATGATCGCGTTGAGGATCGAGCCTAGGAAGTCGAACATGCCTCTCCTTGTTCAGACGCGCGGACAGGGCGCGCCGTCGTGGGGGGAACGGGGTCGTAGCCACCTGCGGTCCAAGGATGGCAGCGCCCCAGACGCCGGGCGGCCATGAGCGAGCCGTGCCAGGCGCCGTGCCGCTCCACCGCCTCGAGCGCATAAGCCGAGCAACTCGGGTAATAACGACACACCTGCCCGTAGAGCGGGCTGATGACTGCGCGGTAGCCGCGCAGCAATCGCACCAGAAGCCACCTCATCGCCGGCGGCCGTTCAGCGCGCGCGTCATCGCACGATCGAGGTCACGAGACAGCGACGACGACGGCGCCTGGGCCGCAGGCGGCAGGGCACGCACCACGACCCAGGTGGGATCTTGAAGGTCGTCGATCCGGTCGCGCATCAGATGCCGGAGACGGCGCTTGACGCGGTTTCGGTCGACGGCCGACCCGACGGCCTTGCTCACGACGAAACCGACGGACGAATCCGCCGGTTCCGGAGCAGTCACCGCATGGACGACGAGCGTGGGGGCCACGCCTTTGGTTCCGCGCCTCATCGTGTGGCGGAACGCGTCACCGTCGCGCATGCGGTGGGCACGCGCGAGCACGTGAATCAGGCAGCCAGCTTCGCGCGGCCCTTACGGCGACGCGACGAGATGATCGCGCGACCGGCGCGGGTCCGCATGCGCAGGCGGAAGCCGTGCTTCTTCGCGCGACGACGGTTGTTGGGCTGGAAGGTGCGCTTGCTCACGAGAGTTTCCTTTGACGTCTGGATCTGTGTCGGCCGATCGACGGCCACCGCTCGCTCACGAAGGATACTTCGTGGGCACGCGGCGGGAGTCGCGCAGGGACGACCAGTTCAACGGTACGGGGGTGACCCGAATCGGGTCAAACTGACCTCAGTACTCGCCAGATCAGCTCCAGGTCCAGCCGACACGCCGACGTCGTCCACACAATTATCCGAACCGGCTTGTCGCCGTTGCCGCGGCACCGTTAGAGTCCCAGAAGGCTTTTCCACAGGTCGTGAGGCGTCCGCCACCAGTCATACACATGGTGTGGACAACTGTGTGAACAAGTTCGTGAACAAGTTCCGGGGAACGTCCTGGAACGCCAGGAAAACCCCGGCAACGACGCGAGGAGTGCAGACGCGGTGAGCGATGTGGACCACGGCCAGAACATCGATCTTCGGGATCTGTGGGACCAGGCCGTGTCCACGCTGTCGCCGGGCGCGAAGGTCTGGGTCTACGGCGCAAAGCCGCTCTCCCTGCACGACGGCATCCTCATCGTCGCGGTTCAGGACGATCTCACCCGCGCGCAGCTCGAATCGCGCGTCCGGCCCGCCCTTGAGCAGGCGCTGACCTCTCGGCTGGGCAGAGACGCCCGTCTCGTCGTCACGATCGACCCGACCGTCCTCGACGACTTGGAGACAAATCTGCAAGTCGACAAAGACACACCGGCGTCGGCCGAGCTCGACGAGGACGACGATCTGGACGAGACCGATGAACCCGCCGACCGCGACGGCTTGACCCCCAGCTGGGTGAGCCGTCCGGCTGCTGTCGGACCGGTCAGCAGCGAACAGCATCGCAACAGCATCGCGGAGGCTCGACTCAACCCGCGTTATCAGTTCGAGAACTTCGTCATCGGATCCTCGAACCGTTTCGCCCACGCCGCCGCCGTCGCCGCCGCCGAGGCACCGGGTAAGGCGTACAACCCACTCGTCATCCACGGCGACTCCGGACTGGGCAAGACCCACCTGCTGCACGCCATCGGTCACTACGTCCTCAACCTCTACCCGTCCTCGCGGGTGCGGTACGTCAGCTCCGAGGAGTTCGTCAACGACGTCATCAACGCGATCGGCGAGAACCGCACCCCTGCCCTGCGCCGCAAGTACCGCGAGATCGACGTCCTGCTCGTCGACGACATCCAGTTCCTGGAGCGCAAGGAATCGACGCAGGAGGAGTTCTTCCACACCTTCAACGCGCTGCACAACGAGAACAAGCAGATCGTCATGACCTCGGACCGGCCACCGCAGGAGCTCAAGACCCTCGAAGAGCGGCTGCGCAATCGGTTCACGTGGGGCCTGCAGACCGAGATGCTGCCGCCCGACCTCGAGACCCGCATCGCGATCCTGCGCAAGAAGGCCTCGAACGAGAAGCTCACGGCGCCGGCCGACGTGCTGGAGTTCATCGCGAGCAAGGTCCAGACCAACATCCGTGAACTGGAGGGCGCCCTCATCCGCGCCACGGCCTTCGCGAACCTCAACGGCACCACTGTCGACCTGCAGCTCGCGCAGATCGTCCTCAAAGACCTCGTCGCCGAGGGCGAGGAGCCGGAGATCTCGATCGGCCTGATCATGGCGCAGACCGCGGCCTATTCGGAGTTCACGATCGAGGAGCTCTGCAGCACCAACCGCTCGCGCGACCTCGTGCTCGCCCGCCAGATCGCGATGTACCTGTGCCGCGAACTCACCGAACTCTCACTGCCCAAGATCGGCCAGGAGTTCGGCAATCGCGACCACACGACCGTGATGCACGCCGAACGCAAGATCCGCAAGCTCATGGCCGAGAAACACGCCGTCTACAACCAGGTCACCGAGCTCACGGCCCGCATCAAGCAGCAGGCCAGGCAATCGTGACCCGCACGGCCCCTCTACTGCGCGACAGGTCGCTGCGTCAAGTGCTTTTCACACGTGGGGAAAACCCTGTGGGTAACTGTGGACAACAGGTGGACGACGCGCCGGATCCCTGTGAACGCCTCGTGGATGCCCCCGTCGGATCCACAACGCACGGGGGCGCATCCACGCTCGACTCCACACGTCGTCCACGGGACCCACGCCCCGCTGACCAGCGCAAACAGGGGTTCTCAACACTTTCCACAGTGCCTACTACGACGACGACAGAGATACATATGACAGAAGTTCGTCGAAGTCATGCGCACCGGGATGTGTGGATTCCTCGCTCGACTACGCTGCTGTCTCCGCACCGTGGCAGGATTCGACTCGTCGCCTCCCTCGACCCTGGAAAGGCCTTGCTCTCGTGAAGTTCCGCATCGATCGCGACACCCTCGCTGATGCCGTCGCGTGGACCGCGCGCAGTCTTCCCAACCGTCCGAGCGTGCCGGTGCTCGCGGGACTGCTCATGGAGACCGCCAACGATCAGCTGACTCTCGCCGGCTTCGACTACGAGACGTCGACCCGCGCCACGCTGCCGGCCGAGGTCTTCGACGACGGCAAGGTGCTCGTGTCCGGGCGGCTCCTGGCCGAAATCGTCAAGGCCTTGCCTCACCAGCCGGTCGACGTCTCGCTCGACGGCAGCAAGGTGCAGGTCGTGTGCGGTAGCGCGCGATTCAGCCTGCAGACCATGCCGGTCGACGAGTACCCGCAGCTCCCGGAGATGCCCACTGCGTCGGGAACCATCAAGGCCGACGCGTTCGCCACCGCCGTCGCCCAGGCCAGCGCCGCGGCCGGCCGCGACGAGATGCTCCCGCTGCTCACCGGCGTGCGCCTCGAGCTCGAAGGCGAGACGATCTCCTTGATGGCCACCGACCGCTTCCGTGCGAGCCTGCGCGACCTCGACTGGTTCCCCGAGTCCAGCGACATCTCCGCTCGCGCTCTCGTTCCCGCCCGCGTGCTGGGCGAGGCCGCACGCGCATTGGCGGCGAGCGGCGACGTCACGATCGCAGTCTCGGCCGGCGAGACCGGTGACGGCATGATCGGTTTCGAAGGCACCGTCGGTAACGGCGTGCGCCGCACCACCACCCGCTTGCTCGAAGGCGACTTCCCGCGGGTTCGGCAGCTGTTCGCGGCGCAGGCTGAAACGGTCGCCTACGTCGGCACGCAGACCTTCGTCGACGCGGTCAAGCGCGTGGCGCTCGTCGCCGAGCGCAATACGCCCGTGCGACTCACGTTCTCCGAAGGTCAGGTCCTTCTCGAGGCTGGCAGCGGCGACGAGGCTCAGGCGTCGGAGTCCATCGAGGCCACGATCCAGGGCAACGACATCTCGATCGGCTTCAACCCCACCTACCTGCTCGAGGGCCTCTCGGTCATGAACGAGCCGGTCGTCCACCTCGCCTTCACCCAGCACACCAAGCCCGCCGCGATGTCAGGCGTGTCGGAAGTGGGTACGGATCCCGATGGCGCCTTCCGTTACCTGATCATGCCGGTGCGACTGCAGAACTGACCTCATACGACAACGCGAACCAGGAGTGACGCCTCATGCACATCGGTCTCGTCGGACTCGGCAAGATGGGCGGCAACATGCGAACCCGGATGCAGCGTGCCGGGCTCACCGTCGTCGGCTACGACCTCGACCCCAAGGTCAGTGACGTCGGATCGCTCAGCGAACTGGTCGAGCAGCTTCCCTCCGATGCGCCGAAGGTCGTCTGGGTCATGGTGCCGCACGGCGGCCCCACCCGCGCCACCGTCGAGGAGCTCGCCGGGCTGTTGGGCCAGGGCGACGTCGTCGTCGACGGCGGCAACTCGCGTTGGACCGACGACCCGATCCACGCCGCCATGCTCGCGGAGAAGGGCATCGGCTTCGTTGACTGCGGCGTGAGCGGTGGCGTCTGGGGCCTTGAGAACGGCTACGCACTGATGGCCGGCGGATCCGCTGAGGACGTCGCCAAGGTGCAGCCGGCCTTCGACGCGCTGCGACCTGACGACGAGAGCGGGTTCGTGCACGCCGGCAAGATCGGCGCTGGCCACTTCGCGAAGATGGTCCACAACGGCATCGAGTACGCGATGATGCAGGCCTACGCCGAGGGTTACGAACTGCTCGAGAAGGCCGAACTCGTGGAGAACGTCACCGAGGTGTTCGACTCCTGGCGTGTCGGCACCGTGGTGCGCTCCTGGCTGCTCGACCTCCTGGTCAAGGCACTGCAGGACGACCCGGGACTCTCGGAGATCCGCGGTTACGCCGAGGATTCGGGTGAGGGTCGCTGGACCGTCGAGGCGGCGATCGACCACGCGGTGCCCATGCACGCGATCTCGGCGGCGCTGTTCGCGAGGTTCACGTCCCGGCAGGACGAGTCTCCGGCGATGCAGGCCGTGGCGGCCATGCGCCAGCAGTTCGGCGGCCACGCCGTCCGCGCCACGCTGGAGTCGCCGGACGTCCCCCCCGCCAAGGAGTGAGCCGCTCGCTGGTGTGAGGCTGTGCCGACACGGCCACCCGTTACCGTGGTCCTGTGCACGTCGCCCGGCTCTCCCTCGTCGATTTCCGCTCCTATCCGAGCGTCGACATCGAGCTGAGCCCCGGTGCCACGGCGTTCGTCGGCGCCAACGGTCAAGGCAAGACCAACCTCGTCGAGGCGATCGACTACCTGTCGCGGATGGACTCCCACCGCGTCTCGTCGGACGCGCCGCTCGTGCGCGCGGGAGCTGAGCGGGCGGTCGTACGTGCCGATGTGGTCAAAGAGGGGCGCAGCGCGCTCATCGAGCTGGAGATCACTCCCGGCAAGGCCAACCGCGCTCGCGTCAACCGCAATGCCGTCCCCCGGATCCGCGATCTCGTCGGGACAGTGCGGACGATCATCTTCTCGCCGGAGGATCTCGCCTTGGTCAAAGGCGACCCTTCGGACCGGCGGCGGTTCCTCGACGGGCTCTTGGTGCTCCGCACGCCCCGACTCGCGGGCGTGAGAGCGGACTACGAGCGCACCTTGCGTCAACGCAACACCTTGCTGAAGTCCGCGGGCCGCCGTCGCGAGGTCGACCTGTCGACACTGGACATCTGGGACGAGAATCTCGCTCGCATCGGTGGGCAGTTGACGGCTGCGAGGCTCGCGCTGCTCGACGCTCTCGCGCCCTACGCGACGCGCGCGTACCGCGCCGTCGCTGCGGCGGCCGCCGAGGACCGGCAGACGGTGGGACTCACCTATCGTTCGTCCGCTCACGACCTGGATCCCAGCGAACGGGATGCGGACGCGATCGCCAAGTCGCTCATGGACCACCTCGAACAGCGCCGCCGCGACGAACTCGAGCGCGGCATCAGCCTCGTCGGTCCCCACCGCGACGAGGTCGTGCTCTCGATCGGCGACCTTCCGGCCAAGGGGTACGCGAGCCATGGCGAATCGTGGTCGCTCGCCCTGGCCCTGAAGCTCGCGGCCTTCGACCTCGTACGCGACGACGGCGACGACCCCATCCTCATCCTCGACGACGTGTTCGCCGAGCTCGACCAGCGACGTCGCGAGCATCTCGCCGAACTGGTCGCGAGCGCCGAGCAGGTCCTCGTCACCGCCGCGGTCGAGGACGACGTGCCAGAGGGACTGAGCGGACGGCGATTCACGGTGCGATCCGGGGAGGTGACAGCGCATGACCACCGAACCTGACGAGCCGGCGCGCAGCCCCGAGGACGTGCTGCGCCTCGCGCGAGAGATCGCCGACTCCTACCGGACCGGCGGTGTCCCGGCGGCCCCACGGCGCCGGCGCCCCGGCCCGCGACGACCCGCGCGACCCGAACGCGAGGATGCCACGCCAGTCTCGGACTTCCTGGGCGACCTCGTGCGTCAGCAGGGCTGGACCGACCAGTTGGCCGCGACCCGCGTCTTCACCGACTGGCCCGCGATCGTCGGACCCGAAGTGGCGCAGCACTGCGAGGTCGTCGAGTTCACGGACGGCATCGTGCGGATTCAGGCCACCTCGACCGCGTGGGCCAAGGAGCTCACCTTGCTCGCGCCGCGGCTCGTCGCCAAGCTCAACGAACTGCTCGGCGACGGATCCGTGCTGCGCCTCGAGATCCGCGGGCCGCAGGCGCCGTCGTGGAAGAAGGGCCGCAGATCGGTGCGGGGCGGGCGAGGCCCGCGCGACACCTACGGCTGAGCGTCAGTCGCGTGCGGGAGTGACCAGCGTTAGCAGCGCCACCGCGATGCTCGTGGCCAGCGCGACCACACCGAGGACACCGATCGCCAGGACGACGTCCTGCCACGAGTGCTCCGGCCGAACGCCGAGTACGACGAGCATGACGACCGAGCTCGCTGCTCCGAGGAACGCTGCAACGCTGGACAGGAGCCACGAGCCGCGCCGGCCTCCGACGACGGCGGACACCGCACCGGTCCAGGCGAGCACCACCAGCAGCGCGGCGATGACATCGGCGGGCCGGTGCCAGCCGGCGACGACGGTGGACAGCCCGGTGAGACCGATCGCTGCCGCGCCGATGACGGCCATCAGCGGGCGCATGACCGCCGGCAGGACCAGCAGCAGCGCCGCCACAGCACTCACGACCACAGTGGTATGCCCGCTGGGCAGGCTGTTGTGCACGCCGAGGCCGAGATTCGGCCGATCGAGCACGTCCTTGAGCACCTGTGTGGTGACGTTCGATCCGCCGATGATCGCGATGGCCCCCACCGCGAGCGCGAAACGGCGGCGCAGGACCGCGATGACGACGCAGCCGATCGCCACTGCGAGGATCGCGCCGAGCGACACGCGCCCCAGTCCGCTCAGCAGCGTCAACTCGGTCGTGTTGCTCGCCGTGACGGCGTTCATCGCCGCGTCGTCGACGAGCTGGCCCGCCGAGGACGTGAGCGCAGCGCCGACGAGGGCAGCCAGCCCCAGTACGGCCGCCACCGCGACGACCGCCGCGAGACCGTTGACTCTGCCGCGGCGCGCGACGGGTCGCGTAGGCTGCACGGGAGTATCGACGGACATACCTCCACTGTGCCGCACCGGGCCGAACGCTTTCACGCTCCCACGCGGATCGCCCTCAGCGCGGCCCAGCCGGTGCTCGGACGGGGTGCTGGTCGTCGCCGGGCCCGCGAAGAAGTCCTGAGGGCCGTTACGTCCCGTTCACCGCTACTTCAGCAACGACATGACGCTCACTTTTCGGGCCTGGGATCCGTGAGAGCCACGAGGTTGCCCGTATACTTGACGAGTGACCCAAGCGCCTGAGACCAACAACGCGAGTTCGACCGGTCAGCCGCAGTCGTACGATGCCAGCAATATCCAGGTTCTCGAAGGCTTGGAGGCCGTACGCAAGCGCCCGGGCATGTACATCGGTTCCACCGGAGAGCGCGGACTCCACCACCTCGTGTACGAGGTCGTGGACAACTCGGTCGACGAAGCCCTCGCCGGTTACGCCTCGCAGATCCTCGTCGTACTGCAGTCCGATGGCGGCGTGCGGGTCGTCGACGACGGCCGAGGCATCCCGGTCGGCGAGCACCCGGTCGAGAAGATCCCCGCGGTGACGCTCGTGCTCACCTCGTTGCACGCCGGCGGCAAGTTCGGCGGCGGCGGGTACAAGGTGTCCGGCGGTCTGCACGGCGTCGGCGTCTCGGTCGTCAACGCGCTGAGCACCCGGTTGTACGTCGAGGTCAAGGCCGACGGCTACCGCTGGACGCAGTCGTTCACGTACGGCGAGCCGGACGGTCCGCTCGAGCAACACGAGCAGACGGACGAGACGGGCACCAGCATCACCTTCCACGCGTCGCCGGAGATCTTCGAGACGACGACGTACGACTACGAGACGCTCAAGACGCGGTTCCGCGAGATGGCCTTCCTCAACAAGGGCCTCACCATCACGTTGCGCGACGAGCGCGAGCTGCCCGGTGACGAGAACCCCGAAGCCACCGAAGGCACGGCCGACGAGCTCGAGCGCGAGGTCACCTTCCGCTACGACGGCGGCCTCGTCGACTATGTCGCGCACATCAACACCGGCAACCGGCAGCCGATCCACGCCGACGTCATCAACATCGAGCGTGAGGACGAGCCCAGCGGCCTGTCGCTTGAGTTGGCGATGCAGTGGAACGCGAGCTTCAGCGAGTCGGTCCACACCTTCGCGAACACCATCAACACCCACGAGGGCGGCACGCACGAAGAGGGCTTCCGCGCCGCGCTGACCACGACGGTCAACCGTTTCGCCGAGACCAACAACCTCATCAAGAAGAAGGAAGACCGCCTCACCGGCGACGACATCCGCGAGGGGTTGACGGCGATCATCTCGGTCAAGCTCACCGAACCGCAGTTCGAGGGTCAGACCAAGACCAAGCTCGGCAACACCGAGGCCAAGGGCTTCGTGCAGCAGGTGCTGAACGACGAGCTCAGCGCCTGGTTCGAGCAGCACCCGAACGAGGGCAAGACCATCGTGCGCAAGGCGATGGACGCGGCCTCCGCGAGGCTCGCCGCCCGCAAGGCTCGTGATCTCGCCCGCAACCGCAAGGGCTTCCTCGGTGGCGGCGGTCTTCCCGGCAAGCTCGCCGACTGCTCGAGCCGCAATCCCGACGAGTGCGAGATCTTCATCGTGGAGGGCAACTCCGCCGGCGGCTCGGCCAAGGGCGGCCGCGATCCGCGCACCCAGGCGATCCTCCCGCTGCGCGGCAAGATCCTCAACGTCGAGAAGGCCCGGATCGACAAGATCCTGCAGAACGCCGAGGTGCAGGCGATCATCAGCGCGCTCGGGACCGGCGTCCATGAGGACTTCGACATCGCCAAGCTGCGGTACAACATGATCGTCCTCATGGCCGACGCCGATGTCGACGGCCAGCACATCACGACGCTGCTGCTGACGCTGCTCTTCCGGTTCATGAAGCCGCTCATCGACGCCGGCCACGTGTACCTCGCGCAGCCCCCGCTCTACAAGATCAAGTGGACCAACGCCCCGCACGAGCTCGCGTACTCCGACCGCGAGCGCGACGCCCTGCTCGCCGCGGGCGACGAGGCGGGCAAGCGGCTCCCCAAGGAGGCGCCGGTCCAGCGTTACAAGGGTCTGGGTGAGATGAACGACTCCGAGCTGTGGGAGACCACGATGGATCCGGAGGGTCGTCTGCTCCGCCAGGTGACGCTCGCCGACGCCGCCGTCGCCGACGAGATCTTCACCGTCCTGATGGGCGAGGACGTCGACCAGCGCCGGACGTTCATTCAGCGCAACGCCCGGGACGTGCGCTTCCTCGACATCTGACCGACTCCGTCTCGGTGGCCGAGGGCTGCGCGTAACAGCGTCCCGCGATCACCACATCCGCAAGAGGTACTGGACCTATGACAGACACTCCCATCGAACGCGATCGGATCGAGCCGGTCGAGTTGCACGACGAGATGCAGCGCTCGTACATCGATTACGCCATGAGCGTCATCGTGTCGCGCGCGCTCCCCGACGTGCGCGACGGGCTCAAGCCGGTGCACCGCCGCGTGCTCTACGCGATGTTCGACGGTGGGTACCGCCCCGACCGCGGCTTCTCCAAGTGCAGCCGCATCGTCGGTGACGTCATGGGTCAGTACCACCCCCACGGCGACAGCGCGATCTACGACACCCTCGTGCGCCTCGCGCAGCCGTGGGTGATGCGCGCGCCGATGATCTCCGGGCAGGGCAACTTCGGTTCGCCGGGCGACGATCCGGCGGCCGCCATGCGGTACACCGAGTGCAAGCTCGCGCCGATCGCCATGGAGATGGTCCGCGACATCGAGCAGGAGACCGTCGACTTCAAGCCGAACTACGACGGCCGCTCGCAGGAGCCCACGGTCCTGCCGTCGCGGATCCCGAACCTGCTCGTCAACGGCTCCGCCGGCATCGCCGTCGGCATGGCCACGAACATCCCGCCCCACAACCTGCGCGAGGTCGCCGAGGGTGTCCAGTGGGCTCTCGCGCACCCCGACGCGTCGAGCGAGGAGCTGCTCGAGGCGCTCATGCAGCGCATCAAGGGCCCCGACTTCCCGACGGACGGCCTCATCGTCGGCACCAAGGGCATCGAGGACATGTACCGCACGGGCCGCGGCTCGGTCACGATGCGTGCCGTCGTCACGATCGAGGAAGACACCAAGGGCAAGATCCAGCTCGTCATCACCGAGCTGCCCTACCAGGTCAACCCGGACGCGCTCATGCGCAAGATCGCCGACCTGGTCAACAGCGGTCGGCTTCAGGGCATCGCCGACCTGCGTGACGAGTCGAGCTCGCGGGTCGGCCGCCGCATCGTCATCGAAGTCCGCCGCGACGCGGTGGCCCGTGTGGTGCTCAACAACCTGTACAAGTTCACCGAGCTGCAGAGCAACTTCAGCGCCAACATGCTCGCGCTCGTCGACGACGTCCCCCGCACGCTCACGCTCGACGGGTTCGTCCTCAACTGGATCCACCACCAGATCGAGGTCATTCAGCGCCGGACCCGCTACCGGCTGCGCGAGGCCGAGAAGCGCGCCCACGTCTTGCGGGGTCTCGTCAAGGCGCTCGATCAGCTCGACGAGGTCATCGCGCTCATCCGCCGCAGCCCCACTGTGGAGGAGGCGCGCGAGGGCCTGAAGTCGCTCCTGGAGATCGACGACATCCAGGCCGGGGCCATCCTCGACATGCAGCTGCGCCGTCTGGCCGCACTGGAGCGCCAGAAGATCATCGACGATCTGGCCAAGATCGAGGCGGAGATCGCCGAGCTCAAGGCGATCCTCGAGAGCGAGGCGCGTCAGCGGCAGATCGTCAGCGAGGAACTCGCCGAGATCGTCGAGAAGTACGGCGACGACCGCCGTACCAAGATCATCCCTGCCGACGGCGACCTGTCCGACGAAGACCTCATCCCCGACGAGGAGGTCGTCGTCACGATCACCAAGGGCGGGTACGCCAAGCGCACCAAGACCGACCTGTACCGGGTGCAGAACCGCGGCGGCAAGGGCGTCCGGGGCGCCTCGCTGCGCGGTGAGGACTCCGTGGCGCACGTGTTCGCCACGACGAGCCATCACTGGATCCTGTTCTTCACCACCGCCGGTCGGGTCTACCGGGCCAAGGCATATCACCTCCCTGAGGGCGGCCGCGACGCCCGCGGCGGCCACGTCGCGGGACTGCTGAGCTTCCAGCCCGAGGAGGAGATCGCGCAGGTTCTCGCCATCCGCGACTACGAGCAGGCCCCGTACCTCGTGCTTGCGACCAAGAAGGGTCTGGTCAAGAAGACCCGCCTGGCCGACTACAACAGCCCGCGCCAGGCCGGCGTCATCGCGATCAACTTCCGCGATCCCGACGATGAGCTCATCGGTGCCGAGCTGGTGTCCCCCGAGGACGACATCCTGCTCATCAGCCGCAAGGCGCAGTCGATCCGTTTCCGCGCGAGCGACGAGCAGCTGCGCCCGATGGGCCGCGCCACGTCCGGCGTCACCGGCATGAAGTTCCGTCCTGACGACGAACTGCTCTCGATGACGGTGGTCAAGGCCGGCGCCGACGACGAGGACGACCAGCTGTACGTCTTCACCGTCACGGACGGTGGTTACGCCAAGAAGACCCCGATCGACGAATACCGCGTCCAGGGCCGCGGTGGCCTGGGCATCAAGGCCATGCAGATCACCGAGAGCCGCGGCGAACTCGTCGGTGGCCTCGTGCTCCGCGACAGCGACGACGTCATCAGCGTGACCGCCAGCGGACAGATCACCCGCAGCCTGGTGTCCGGCGTTCCTTCCAAGGGACGTGGCACGATGGGGGTGAGCTTCGTCAAGTTCAAGGGGGACGACCGGGTGGTGACGATCGCACGGAACACCGAGTTGGTGGCCCAGAACGAAATCGAGTCGCAAGCCGACGAAGCCACGTCGACCGATGAGGGGCAGAGCAGTGACTGACAAGCCAGAGGGCAACGGTCCGGGCCAAGGCGAGGCGCCCACGCAGCAGATGCCGCGCGTCCCGAAGGACGAGCCGAAGGCCGAGGCTCCCACCTCGCAGAACAGTGCGTCGAAGGAGCCGGACACGTCTGCCTCCTCGGACACGTCGGCGTCGAAGGCCTCGCCGACTCCGAGCAAGCCGGTGACACAGAAAACCGCCGGTGCCAAGCCCGCCTCGGGGTCGCAGGAGCCCAGCGTCTCGGCCCGGCAGCCCCTCAGCCGTCCGGCCGGGAGCACGGGGACGTCCGCAGCCGGTGGTCCTCGCAAGCCGCTCAGCGGCCTGAGTAAGGACGAGTACACGCGCACCACGAAGGCCGGTCCCGATACCACCGCGGTGATCCCGGCGGTCAAGGACGACGCACCCACCCCGCAGTCCAAGGGCGAGGGCGCGCCGCGCACCACCAAAGCGTCCGCACCCGCTGCGAAGAAGGCCGACGTCACCAAGCCCGAGCCCGCGAAGCGCGAGCCCAAGAAGGCGGACGCCAAGGCGCCGGCCCCGGCCTCGAAGCCGGCCGTCCAGGTCGAGCCTGACACGGCCGCCGCGGCCGCGGGCCAGGCGACGCTGCGGCTGCGCTACATCGAGCCGTGGTCCGTCACCCGGCTCGCGTTCGTCGTCTCGGTCGCCATGATGATCGTCGGCGTCGTGGCCGTGGCCGTCTTCTGGGTCGTGCTGCAGGTAACCGGTGTGTGGTCGGCGCTCAACGACAGCGTCGCCAACATCCTCAGTGACGACGCCGGCGGCTTCGACATCACCGAGTACTTCGGCTTCGGTCGCCTCGTCGGCCTGACGCTGGTGCTGTCGGCGCTCAACGTGGTGTTCATGACCGCGCTCGCCACCATCGCCGCGCATCTGTACAACCTCGCTGCGCAGATCCTCGGGGGCATCAAGCTCACCTTCGCCGACCAGAAGAAGTGAGTCCCACCCCCGCCACGACAGCGCGTGGACACGTACGGTAGAGTTCATCGCTGTTGCGGGCCTATAGCTCAGCTTGGTTAGAGCGCTTCCCTGATAAGGAAGAGGTCGCTGGTTCAAGTCCAGCTAGGCCCACCGCCCACCGGAGGGAAACGACATGAAGAAGCTCCTCGTCATCGTCGCCGCGGGTGCCGGCGTGTTCGCTCTCCTGCGTCGCCGTTCGGCCCGTCAGGATCCCTGGGCGCAGGCCAGCGACAAGGTCTGATCCGATCCGGGGGCTGTGGCGCAATTGGTAGCGCACCTGCTTTGCAAGCAGGGGGTTAGGGGTTCGAGTCCCCTCAGCTCCACCACGTACACGTGAGCGACTGACGCCGTCGTCGCCACTCGCGGCGAACCTTCTCCTCGCGGACCAGGACACCTCCGAACGGTCTCCTGCGCGCGGTTCCTCTGGCACGATGTGACGATGCAGCGACACTGGGGCGTACGCCGATGAGCGCGGTCGAGCCTTTGGCCTCCTGGCCCACTCCCATCGAGCCCATGACCCGCCTCGGTCCCGCACTGGGGCTGGGGCCCGACGACCTCTGGATCAAGCGCGACGACCTCGTCGGATTGGGACGGCAACAAGGTGCGCAAGCTCGAGCGGAGCATGGCCGACCTGATGGCCCGCGGCGTCGACGTGATCGTCACCAGTGGCGCGGCGCAGAGCAACCATGCCCGTTTGACGGCGGCGGCCGGGGCGAGGCTCGGTGTTCCGGTCATCCTCGTGCTGAAGGGCCGCGCCCCAGAGGTCGAGACCGGCAACCTCCTCCTCGACCGACTGTTCGGCGCCCGGATCGCATGGGCGGGCGAGGAGGACGTGGACACGGCCGTGCAGCGCGAGGTCGCAGCTGCGGAGACGGCGGGTGCGCGCGTGGGTGTCGTCCCGTTCGGGGGCACGAATGCCGCAGCGGCACGCGCCTACACCGATGCCGGGGAGGAGCTGCTGCAGCAACTGCCGGATGTGCGTCGCGGCCGGGTCGGGCGGGACGATGGCCGGTCTGGTCGCAGCATTGGGGCCGGACCGGGTGCTGGGCGTCGACGTCGGAGCCGTCGACGATGTGGTGGAGCGCGTTCAGCGCTTGTGGGGGGAACTCGTCGACGACGCCGACACCGATCCCCGGCGGCTGACGATCCGTGCCGACGTCGTCGGTGAGGGGTACAGCGTCTTCACACAGGCGTCCCGCGAGGCCTTGCAGCTCGTCGCGCGCACGGAGGGCATCGTGCTCGATCCGGTCTACACCGGGCGGGCCGCGGCGGGCCTGATCCGGGCCGTCCGGGAGGGCACGATCCGGCAGGGTGAGCGCACGGTACTCCTCCACAGCGGCGGACTCCCCGGCCTTTTCGGCCATGCCCACGCCACACCGTGGAGGGTCGCCTGATGCTCTCCTGGCGGCGTGTGGTCCGGAACGCTCGTGCCGTCGACGGCAGGGGTTCGTGCGATGCGAGTCGCGGCGCTTACGCCGGCCGGCTCGCGCAGGTGATGCACGTGCGGGCAGCCGGCCGTGCCAACAGCCGTTCCTGATTGATCTCGGCGCCGCAACGTTCGCAGCGGCCGTAGGTGCCGTCGTCGATCTTCGACAGCGCCGAGTCGACGTCGCTCAGGTGCTCGACGGCCGATGCGAGCAGGGCGCTCGCCTGCGACCGCTCGAAGGCGCTCGTCGTACCGTCCGGATCGTGCTCGTCGTCGGTGGCCGTCAACTGCGCGTCCTCGACGATCGCGGTGAAGTCCTTGTCGAGAGCGAGGATGCGCGCCGCGGTTCTCGCCCGGTCGGCGATCAACAGTGCGCGCACGTCTGAGAGGAACGCGTCCCGCTCCTCCCCCGGCATCCCCATGCGCTCCATGGCGTCCCACCTTCTCTCACCTCGAGACCAGCCAACGTATGACGTTAGCTAGGATGGCGCGAATGACCGCCGTACGTGAGGCCGACGCGAACGACCTCGCCGCCGCCGCCCGCACCCTGGCCGCCGCGTTCGACGGGTACGCCTGGACCGACTGGATCCTGCCGCCGGAGAATCGCGCGGAGCGCCTGCGGGAGGTGCAGTACCTCTACCTCGCGCATCTCGCGATGCCCCAGGGTCTCATCATGGTCACCGACGACCTGGCCGCCGTCGCCGCCTTCGTTCCGCCCTTGGGTGCTGAACTTCCTGAGGACGCGGAGCGGAGGGTCGTCGACCTCCACGGTGACCGGATCGCACGGCTCGCCTCGGTCGACCTTCCGGCCCCCGCGGACCCCGGATCCTGGACCCTCGCCACCGTGGGAGTCCGGCCTGACCAGCAGGGCCGCGGCCTCGGCAGCGCGGTGCTGCGCGCTGCTCTCGATCACCTCGACGAACGTGTCGGCGCGAGCGTGCACCTGGAGACCTCGGATCCGCGCAACGTCACCCTGTACGAGCGCCACGGGTTCGTCACCTCGGCGGTGACCGAGATCCACGACGGGCCGACTGTCTGGAGCATGGCGCGTCCTCGCCCGGCCTAGTGACCTCGTGGCCGGAGTGCGAGATGTACGACGACGCCGGTCACGAGAGCCCAGAACGCCGCTCCGACACCGAACACGCTGATGCCCGACGCGGCGACGAGGAAGGTCGCGATCGCCGGTTCGACGCGCTCGTCCGCACTCAGCGCCGACCGCAGTGATCCGGCCAGCGTCGTCAACAGAGCGAGTCCTGCCGCTGCGGCCACAAGCCCTGACGGTGCCGCGACGACGATGGCGGTGAGCAGGGCGGCCATCGGAGCGATGACGAGGTAGGACGCGCCCGTGGTGACCGCCGCGATCCACCGGCGCGACGGATCCGGCCCCGCCTCGGGCGATGCCGAGAGCGCTGCGCTGATCGCGGCGAGGTTGATCGCGTGGCCGCCGGCTGGTGCGCCAGCCACGGTTCCGACTCCGGTCACCACCATCGCGGAGCGCCACGGCGGCCGGTAGCCGAAGCTCGACAACACGGCCGCGCCCGGGACGTTCTGCGCCGCCATCGTCACCAGATAGAGCGGCACCGCGAGGCCGATCACCGCGCCGAGCGAGAAGGTCGGCGTGGTCCAGGTCAGCTGCGGCCACAGCGCTCCGGATCGCTCGTCTCCTGCTACGACAGCGAGCACGAGCGCGACGACGAGGGCGGCCGGCGAAGCCCAGCGTGGTGCCACCGCCGCGAGCAGCAACCACGTGAGCACGACCGGTGCGAGCAGCAGTGGCCGGTCCGCGGTCGCCGTCACCGGGGCGAGACACAGGGGCACGAGGACCCCCGCGAGCATGGCCTGAGCGATCGAGGTGGGGATCGCGCGCACGAGGTCGGCGAGTTGGCGGATGGCGGCGGTGGCGATCACGAGGATCCCGACGATCAGGAAGGCGCCCACCGCGGCCGGCCAGCCGCCCTCCACGGCGCCGGTCGTGGCGAGCAGCGCTGCACCGGGAGTCGACCATGCCAGGGTCACCGGCACGCGATACCGGAGCGCGAGCAGCAGGGTGCCGAGGCCCTGAGTGACGCACAAGATCAGCAGACCGGACGCGGCCTGGGCGGGCGTGGCCCCCACGGCATCGAGTCCGGCGAGAACCACCGCGAAAGAACTGGTGAAGCCGACGGCGGCGGTGACCAGCCCGGCCACGACTGCCGCTCTTCGGTCCGCTCGCACATCCGGAGCGTAGCGGGCCCCGCGCTCGGACGGCGCTATGACGTCGAACGCCCGGCGACCACGAGGACCACCGGGCGTCGGACGTGTAGGAGAAGGGTCAGCTGGTCGAGCCGGGTCGCGGCTCGTCGATCACGGTCTCCTCAAGCTGCTCGTCGATCGCGTCCTTGGTGTACGCCGCCGTGGCGTCGCCACGGGCCGCTTGCGACTGCGCAGCCTCGGCGAGATCCTCGGCGGCGGTCTGCGCCTCGTTGGCACTCTGCGCCGCCTCGGCACCATCGACGTCACCGAACGTCGCCTCAGCGTCGGCACGGGCATAGTCGGCCTGCGCCTGCGCGGAGAGATCGTCGGCGCGGTTCCAGGTCTCGTTCGCCTGGGCGGCGTCCGCGTCACCGGGCTCTTCGGAGGCGAAGTCCGCCGCACTCTTGACCTTGGAGGTCATCGCGCTCGCTGCGTCGCTCGCAGTCTCGGTGACCTTGTCGCTCACGGTGCTCGCGACGTCCGCGGCCTTGTGACCAGCATCAGAAGCGGCATCGCGAGCGACGTTCTGCACGGTGTCGACCGTGCTCTGCACCGGTTCGGAGCGCCACAGCTTCTCCGCCTGAGCCTTGATCTGCTCGTACCGCTCCCGCCCGGCCTTCGTGCCGAGGACGTAGCCGACGGCAGCCGCCGCCAGCAGGGTCAGCTTCTTCACGGTCGTTCACTCCTTCGGATGGACAGGTTTCCATTCTGTCGCGCCCGGACCGATTCCTCATGTCGAGATCGGTGGAGGGCCCATCGCCCACCGGATGCCGCTCGTGGCGGTGGTGCCGGCTGCTCGCACCGCGGTCGCTTCGACCACCGGAAGCCACGGCAATCGCAACGGCCACCGAGCCCACACCGGCAGGAGACCGACCGCTGCCGCGGCGAGGAGCCCGTACGGCGCGCGCACAGCCAGCGGGACCGGCGGGTGGACGAGAAGGAACCGCGCGGCTGCTCGCGCTGCCGCAGTGGACGCGAGTTCGGGCCGGTAGGAGGCGAGGGCCGCATCGAGTTCCTCGACCGAGCGCGGCACCTCGTCGGCGCCCAGCAGTTCACCCGTCACAGCCGCCTGCGCGACGTACTGATCACGCTCCTCGGGGCTGAGCGGTCGCGCGCCGTACCGGTCGTGTGCGCGCAGGAACGAGTCGACTTCGGCGACGTGCACCCAGCGCAGCAGGTGAGGATCGCTCGCCGCGTACGGCCGTCCGTCCGGCGCCGTCCCGCTGATATGTGCGTGCACGGCCCGGACGACCGCGATCGCGCGATCGGCCTGGTCCACGGGCGCGAACGTGGTCTCGGCGAGGAACCCGCTCGTGCGCTGCAGCCGTCCCCACGGGTCCCCGCGGAATCCCGAGTGCTGGTCGACCGCTGCCATCGCGAGCGGGTGCAGGGACTGCAGCAGCAGGGCACGGATGCCGCCGACGAACATCGACGCATCGCTGTGCACACGCCAGATCGGATCGGCCGGACCGAAGCGTCGCGGCCCCGGCGAACCATGGATGCGGTCGCGCCGCGCCGGGCCCTCGTCGCCGGCGACGCGCGCGAAGATCGCAGCGCTGACCCGCGATCGCACAGCCTCGAGGGCGTCCATGTCCCGAGCATAGGCGGTATTTCCTGGCCGGATACCCTTCTGATATGAGCCATGACGCGCACCTCGTCGATTTCGACCCCGAGATCGCCTCGCTGCTGGATGCTGAGCTGAAGCGTCAGCAGAGCACCCTCGAGATGATCGCCTCGGAGAACTTCGCTCCCGTTGCCGCCCTCGAGGCGCAGGGCAGCGTGCTCACGAACAAGTACGCCGAGGGTTACCCCGGTAAGCGCTACTACGGCGGGTGCGAGTTCGTCGACGAGGTCGAGCAGATCGCGATCGACCGGCTCAAGCAGCTCTTCGACGCTCAGTACGCCAACGTCCAGCCGCACTCGGGTGCGTCGGCGAACGCCGCGGCGCTCCACGCGCTCGCCAGCGCCGGCGACACGATCCTGGGTCTGGACCTGGCCAACGGCGGCCACCTCACGCACGGCATGAAGCTCAACTTCTCCGGCCGCCTCTACAACGTCGTGCCGTACCACGTCGTGCCCGAGACCGGCCTCGTCGACATGGACGAGGTGCGCTCGCTGGCTCTCGAGCACCGCCCGCGCGTCATCATCGCCGGTTGGTCGGCCTACCCGCGTCAGCTCGACTTCGCCGCGTTCCGCGCGATCGCCGACGAGGTCGGCGCGAAGCTCTGGGTCGACATGGCGCACTTCGCGGGTCTCGTCGCCGCCGGTCTGCACCCCAGCCCGCTCCCCCACGCGCACCTCGTCACCACCACGACGCACAAGACGCTCGGCGGCCCCCGCGGTGGCGCGATCCTCACCAACGACGAAGAAGTCGCCAAGAAGATGCGGTCGGCCGTCTTCCCCGGCCAGCAGGGTGGCCCCCTGGAGCACGTCATCGCGGCCAAGGCCGTGGCGTTCAAGATGGCGCTCGAGCCGGAGTTCAAGGACCGGCAGGCGCGCACCCTCGAGGGCGCTCGGATCCTCGCTGAGCGTCTCCTCGCCGACGACGCGAAGTCCGCGGGCATCCAGGTGCTCAGCGGCGGGACCGACGTGCACCTCGTGCTCGTCGACCTGCGCAACTCCGAGCTGGACGGTCAGCAGGCTGAGGACCGCCTCGACGAGGTCGGCATCACGGTCAACCGCAACGCCGTCCCCAACGACCCGCGTCCCCCGATGGTGACGTCGGGCCTGCGCATCGGCACCCCGGCCCTCGCTACTCGCGGCTTCGGAGCCGAGGAGTTCGCCGAGGTCGCCGAGATCATCGCCGCTGCGTTGCAGCCGGGCGAGGTCGACATCGCCGGACTGCGGCAGCGCACGGCGGCCCTCGCCGATCGTTTTCCGCTTTACCCCGGACTCACCCCCTTCACCGCCTGAACCTTGTCCTCCGACCGTCCCCCCTCGACTCTCCGGCTGTGGTTCCGGCCGTCGATGCTGGGCCTGCACGCCTTCGCGATCGCGGCCTTCGTCGTCTGTCTGGTGGCCGGCGCGTGGCAGTTGGGCGTCTACGACGCTCGCCAGGAGAGCGAGCGGGCGGATCGGCAGGAGGTGCCCACCAAGCCGCTCGCCGAGGTGTGGGGGCCGGACGAGGTCTTCACCGCCCGGCAGCAGATGCGGCCGGTGACGATCACCGGTGAGTTCCGTCCCGCGGAGGAGCAGCTGTGGGTGACGGGCAAGGAGTTCCCCGGAGCCGGAGTGGGTTCCTGGCTCGTCGCTCCGGTCATGGTGGACGGTTCGGCCTTGCTCGTGGTGCGGGGCTGGGCCCCGGAGCCGGACGGTTTTCCCGAGGTCCCGAGCGGGACGGTGTCCTTCGACGGCGTGCTGCAACCCTCCGACGGGCCGGCGGGGCGTTTCGATCCCGAGTCCCGCACGATCGGGTCGGTCCGCATTCCGACGCTCATCAACGACCTCCCGTACGACCTGTGGTCCGGCTACGCGCTCGCCGACGACGAGAACATCGTGCCCGCCGGTCTCCGCTCGCCGGATCTGCCGGAGCCGGACGTCTCGTGGACCGCGGGCGGACGCAATCTCGGCTACAGCCTGCAGTGGTGGGTGTTCGCCGCATTCGTCGTGTTCATGTGGTGGCGCATGGGCCGCGAGTCGGTGGAGACGGCGCGGGAACGGTTGGACCGCGGCGATACCCTGGCGTCGTGAACGACCGGCTGTTGCGCGCGTATCAAGTCATGGCCACGATCGTCGGCCTCAATCTCCTCGTCGTGATGGCCGGCTTCCTGGGCAAGTTGCTCACCGACCCGGGATCCTTCTGGCATCGTCACCAGGACACGTTCCTCATCATCGATCAGGTGCACGGCCTGCTGTTCATCGTGCTCGTCGTCCTCGTGGCCAAGCTGACGCTGCGACAGAAGTGGAGCTGGGGCTACATGGTGAGCGTCCTGCTGCTCGCGTGCATCCCGGCGGTCTCGTTCGCCGCCGAACGGCGGACCACGCACCGGGTGCATCGGGACGCCGCCCCCGCCGCGGTCTGACCCCGGCGGGCGCTGCCGTCACAGTGCGTCGTCGAGTGAGGCGACGCGCTCCAGCTGCTCCTCGATCTCCGTGGCCGTCGCGCGCAGCTCGGCCAGTATCCCGCTGAAATCATCGGGCACGGCGGTGGTCGAGGGTCGTGCCGCGGCGATCGCCGCGATGACGCGGCCCCCGGCGCGGATCGGTACCGAGACCGCATGCAGACCGACCTCGTTCTCGCCCACGTTCGTGGCGTACCCGTTGCGCTCGACCTCGTCGAGCTCCTGCTCGAGCGCCGCGATGCTGGCGATGGTGTTCTCGGTGACGCGCGGCGGATCCTGGGGGTACAGGCTCGTCAGGTGCTGACGGGGCAGGCTCGCCAGCAGCACCTTGCCGCTGCTCGTGCTGTGGGCCGGGGAGCGTGAGCCGATGCGCACCGTCACCCGGATCGGTCGGGGACTCTCGCTGCCGTCGATGAAGCGGATATCGGTCCCCTCGAGCACCGAGAGGTGGACGGTCCATTCGCGCTCCTTCGCGAGCCGTTCGATATGGGGCATCGCGATCTGCCGGAGCTCCTGATGCCCGGTGGAGGCGAGCGCGATCTCGACCAGCACGTCACCGGGGACGTAAACCCGCTTGACCGGGTCGTGGCGCAGAAAGCCCAGATAGGTCAGGGTCGACAGCAGTCGATGCGCGGTCGACGGGGCCACGCCGAGCTCCGCGCTGACCTCGGTGACGCGGACCTGGGAGGCGTGGCGCAGCGCCAACAGGATGCGCAGGGCGTTCTCCGCGGACTCGATGAGATAGGGCGGTCGGCCCTCCTGGTCATCAGCAGGTTTTCCCATGAGCGGAACGTTACCTCTTTTTTACGTCTATTGGCAGAATCTGTGCACGATGTTAACAAGATGTTCCGTATAAAAGAATTGTCTTGGCAAAGCTTTCCACTCACCGGCACGCGTGTTTAGATGACTCCTACCGCCCGTGGCGTGACCTACACCACACGAACGGCGGCGAGTGAAGGAGAGAGACCGTGCCCGAAGCCCGCAGTTCCGTCGCGACGTTCGAGGGGTCCGTCCCCCTGGGAGAGCTCCCCGAGGTGGGCTCGGTGCCCAGCTCGATGACGGCGTTGGTCGTGCGTCAGGACCGTTTCGGGGATCCGGCGACGGCCTTCCAGGTCGAAACCGACATTCCCGTTCCGCCGATCAGCTCGACCGAGGTCCTGATCGGCGTCAAGGCGGCGGGCGTCAACTACAACAACGTGTGGGCGGCCCGCGGCTACCCGGTGGACGTCATCGGCGCCCGTCAGCGACAGGGCGATCCCTACGACTTCCACGTCGGCGGTTCGGACGCCTCCGGGATCGTCTACGCGGTGGGCGCCGACGTCGCCGACATCGCGGTCGGCGACGAGGTCATCGTGCACCCGGGCTACTGGGACGCCGACGACGCGTGGACCCGCTCGGGCAAGGACCCGATGATCGGTCCGAGCGCCCAGATCTGGGGCTACAACACGAACTTCGGATCCTTCGCCCAGTTCGCCCGGGTGCAGGCGCACCAGGTGCTGCCGAAGGCCGACCAGCTCTCGTGGGCCGAGGCCGCGGCGCCGACCCTCGTCGGCACGACGGCCTACCGGATGCTGCACGGCTGGGCCGGGAACACCCTCCAGGCCGGTGACGTCGTCCTGGTCTGGGGCGGTTCTGGCGGTCTCGGCACCCAGGCGATCCAACTCGCCCGGCATGCCGGCGCTCAGGCGGTCGCGGTGGTCTCGGACGATGAACGCGGCCGCTACGCCGAGAAGCTGGGAGCGGTCGGCTACATCAACCGCCGGGATTTCAGCCACTGGGGCATTCCCCCGCTCGTCGACGACGCCGCCGGGCAGAAGGAATGGACCGCCGAGGCACGGCGGTTCGGCAAGCGCATCTGGGAGATCGTGGGCGAGCGCAAGGATCCGGCGATCGTGTTCGAGCACCCCGGCAGCGCCACCATTCCCACGAGCATCTTCGTCTGCGAGCCCGGCGGCATGGTCGTCATCTGCGCCGGCACCACCGGCTATGACGCGATGGTGGACCTGCGGTACCACTGGACGCGTCAGAAGCGCCTCCAGGGCAGTCACGGCACCAACGACGAGCAGGCCCGTGCCTACAACGACCTCGTCCGCGCCGGCCACATCGACCCGTGCCTGGGCCGCACCGTCGCCTTCGACGAGCTGCCCGCCGCCCACGCCGAGATGGGACGCGGCGAACAGGTCTTCGGCAACATCGTCGGCCTCGTCGCCGCGGCCGACGAGAACGAAGGACGCCGCTCATGACCACCACCTCCACCACCGCCCTGAACGGAGTGCCGCCGATGCACTATGACGACCTGACCCTCGCCCACACCAACGGCGTCACCACCATCACCATCAACCGGCCGGAGAAGCACAATGCGCTGCGCCAGCAGACGTTCGCCGAGCTCGGCGCGGCCATCGACGCCGCCGCGGCCGACCCGGCGACCCGCGTCATCGTGCTCACCGCGGCGGGCTCGCGCATCTTCTGCTCCGGCATCGATCTCGAGGCCGACGGGCTGCCTGCCACGACCGAGGAATGGGACGACCACACCAAGGGCAACGCCGACGTCATCAAGCGACTCTGGTACTGCGACAAGCCGCTCATCACCGCGCTCAACGGCGGAGCGATCGCCGGCGGCTGCAATCTGGCGATGGTCGGCGACCTCACGATCGCCGCCGACACCGCGTTCCTGTCCGAGCCGGAGATCCGGCACGGGGCGCTGTCACCGCTGCTGATGCTGCCATGGCTCATGCAGTTCAAGGGCTTCAACGAGCTCTACCTCACGGGGGACCGTCTCGACGCTGCGCGAGCCCGCGAACTGGGGCTGGTCAACTACGTCGTGCCCGGCGACGAGCTGGCCGCCGCGGCCCAGCAGCTGGCCGAGCGCGTGGCGCACGCCCCCATGTTCGCCCTCACGCTGGCCAAGCGGGCCGTCCGGCTGACGCTCGACATCCAGGGCTTCAAGGCCGCCCAGGACGCCCACCGGTACATCGACACGTTGCTGCTCGGGTCGCAGGGGGTCGTGGAGAAGGAGCGGCTGATGACGGTGCTCGCCGAGGACGGCATGGGGGCGTTCCTGCGGGCACGGGACACCCCCTACGGAGAACGCTGATGTCCGCACTGCGCCCGCTGCTGGACCCCCGGTCGATCGCCGTCGTCGGCGCCTCGCCGCGCGGCAACCGGGGTCTGCAGATCATCGAGAACCTGCAGCGGTTCGGCTCGACCGCCCGGATCTACCCGGTGCATCCCCGCGAGGCGAGCATCGCCGGTCTCCCGGCGTACCCGGACCTCGCGTCGCTGCCCGAGACCTGCGAGTTCGTGGCGATCGCCCTCGATGCTGACCGCGGCCTCGACGTGCTCGAGGAGGCGATCGCCGCCGGCATCGGTGCCGGCATGCTCATCGCGAGCGGCTTCGGTGAGGGTGGCGCCGGGGCACATCGGCGGGAGCGGCTGACCGCGTTGCTGGACGCCTCCGGCTTCCTGCTCTGCGGACCGAACTGCTACGGGATCCTCAACGTCGCGAGCGGCTTCGCCGCGTACAGCGGTCAGATCGTCGAGCCGTTCACGCCGGGCCCCGTCGGTCTCATCATGCAGTCCGGCGCCCTCACCCACTCGGTGACCGACTCGGCGGTGGGCCGCGGGCTCGGCCTCAGCCACCTCATCACGACGGGCAACGAGGTCGGGGTGAGCCTGGGACAGTACGTGCGCGCCCTCGCCGCCGACGACCACGTCGGGGTGATCGGCCTGTTCATCGAGGGGCTGCGTGATGCCGACGACTTCGCCGCGGCCGCCATCGAGGCGGCTGGCCGCGGCAAGCCCGTCGTGGCGCTCACGGTGGGCCGCTCGGAGTTGGCGCAGCACGCGGCTCATGCGCACACCGGAGCGATCGCGGGGCACGGCTCCGCTCTCGCGGGGCTGTTGCGTCGGTGCGGCGTCGTGCAGGCCGGCGATCTCGACGAGTTCCGCGAGCTGCTGGTGCTGTTCGGGTCCGGCATCACGCCGACGGCCGATGCGGTGGCGGTCTCGTCGATCTCCGGAGGCGGCACCGGCCTGCTCGCCGACCTAGCCGAGGACGCCGGGCTCGAGCTCGCGACGCTGGAGGCGCGGACCGTCGCGCAGTTGGCGGCGACGCTCCCGGATTTCGCGACCGTCGCGAATCCGCTCGATCTGACCGGTGCCGCCGTGGAGGACCACGGCATCGCCAGTGAGGCGCTGGCCGCTCTGCAGTCGGACTCCGGCGTCGGGTTGGTCGTGCTGGCGCTCAACGTTCTCGCCGGATCCGCGGGCCAGCAGGAGCTCTACCGCGACCAAGCCCGGATCCTCGCGAAGCGTGCCGGTGAGGCCGGAAGCCCGGTGCTCGCGCTCAGCCTCACCAGCGGGGCGTGTGACCCCGTGGTCGCCGCGACGCTGTCGGAGCGCGGCGTGCCGCTGCTCGCGGGCGCCCGGCCGAGCCTCACCGCGATCGCCGCCTGGCAGCGCTGGCACCGTCAGCCGCCGCCACGACCGCTCAGCCGGTCGAGCGGCGACAGCGCGCTGCCATGGGACGGCACGGTGTTGGTGGGCAAGCCCGCCATGGACGTCCTGGGCGAGGCCGGCATCGCGGTGCCCGAGGCGGTCCTCGCGGCCTCGCCCGCGGCGGCCGCTGCGGCGTGGGGTGAGCTGAGCGCCCCGGTCGTGCTCAAGCTCGAAGCCGCCGGGCTCGCGCATAAGACCGAGCTCGGTGGTGTGGTGACCGGCATCAGAAGCCGAGACCAGCTGGCCGAGGAAGCCACGGCGATGCTCGCGACCGTGCGGGACCGTGCACCTGAGCTCGACATCGCCGGCTTCCTGCTGCAGGAGCAGGTCGTGGCCGACGCCGTCGAGTGCATCGTCGGCATCGTCCGCGACCCCCAGGTCGGTCTCGTGCTGACGGTGGCGCCCGGCGGCGTGCTGGCCGAGCTCGCCGGCCCCGCCAGCACCACGCCGGTCCCGGCAGCCGCCGAGGACATCGACGCCCTCATCGACGGCTCCGCCCTCGGGACGCTGTTGGCCGGGTACCGCGGTGCTCCGCGCGCCGACCGCGCGGCGCTCGTCGAGCTCGTCCGGGCGTTCAGTGACCTGGTGCACCGCGGCGGTCCCGAGGTGGCGGCCGCCGAGCTCAACCCTGTCCTTGTGCTCCCCGAAGGCCAAGGAGCCGTCGCCGTCGACGCACTGTTCGTGAAGGAGGAGTCATGAGAACGGCAGCCAGTGAACCGGCCCAGGCCGGTCAGCGACACGATGAGCAGCTCATCTCGATCCGAGGGGCGACGCTCGCTTATCCCACCGCCAGCGGCGATCCCGTCCAGGCGCTCAACCCGATCGACCTCGACATCCGCGCGGAGGCGTTCGTCTCGCTCGTGGGGCCCTCGGGCTGCGGCAAGAGCACCCTGCTGAAGATCCTCGCGGGTCTGCTCCACCAGTCCGAAGGTGAGGTGACGTTGGACGGCCGGCCGCTGACCGGACCGTCCCCCAACGTCGGCGTCGTCTTCCAGCAGCCGGTCCTGCTGCCGTGGCTGACGATCCTCAACAACGTCCTCCTCCCGATCCGGGTGCAGAAGCGGAACGTGGACGAGTACCGGCAACGCGCCATGGACCTGCTGGCGATGGTCGGGCTGGAAGGCTTCGAGTCGCGCTACCCGTCCGAGCTCTCCGGGGGCATGCAGCAGCGCGTGGGCATCGTCCGCGCGCTCGTCCCCGACCCCCAGATCCTGCTGATGGACGAGCCGTTCGGAGCGCTCGACGCCTTGACCCGTGAGCAGCTGAACGACGATCTGCAGACCATCTGGGCCGAGCAACGCAAGACCGTCTTCTTCATCACGCACTCCATTCCGGAGGCCGTGTACCTGAGCGACCGGGTGCTGGTCATGTCCGAACGCCCCGGCCGGGTGATCGCCGACTTCGAGGTCGACATCCCCCGTCCGCGCTCGCTTGAGGACGTGTCGCTTCCCGAGTTCGTCGAGCTCACCGGGCGGATCCGCCGCCTGCTCAATGCCAAAGGAGGAATCGACTGATGACCGCCGACCTGGCTAGCGCCTCCCCCCGGACATCACCGGCACCACGACGGACCGCCCGGCGCACCGCGCGCCGTGCCCGCCGCGCCGACTGGATCGCGGTGGTTTCGACCTTCGTGGTCGTCGTCGGCGGCTGGGAGGCCGTCGTGCGCATCGCCGACATCTCCTCCATCGTGCTCCCGCCGCCCTCGCTCATCGTGGGCAAGCTCTACGACGGCCTCGTGCACGGCACCTTCGTGAAGAACCTCGGCTACACGATGGCCGAGACGGTGCTCGGTTTCGCGATCGCCGCGTTCCTCGGGATCGTGCTCGGCGCGCTCGTCGCGGAGATCCGCTGGATCCGCCGGGCCGTCTACCCCTACATCGTGGCGTTCCAGACGGTGCCCAAGATCGCACTCGCCCCGCTGCTGGTGATCTGGTTCGGGTTCGGCATGACGAGCAAGGTCATCGTGGCGGTCACCGTCGCGTTCTTCCCCGTCATCGTCAACACCATCGAGGGTCTGCAGAATACCGATCATCAGCGCATCGACATGATCCGCGCGATGGGGGCGGGGCGCTTCGAGGCGTTCCGTCGGGTCAAGCTGCCCTCTGCGCTCCCATACATCTTCGCGGGCCTCGACGCGGCGATCGTGCTTTCGCTGCTCGGTGCCGTCGTCGGCGAGTTCATGGGGTCGCGCGCGGGCCTGGGCAACCAGATCCTCATCTTCAACTCGGTGCTCGACATCGCCGGCTCGTTCGCCGTGCTGATCCTGCTGTCGATCATCGGATTCCTGCTGCACCTCCTGCTCGTCATGGTTCAGAAGAAGGTCGTGTTCTGGACCAACGTCCACGCTGTCTCCAGCGGCGCCTAACCCCCCACCCCCTCAGGAGCCCCCTCCATGAAACTCTCCAAGCTCAGCCTGTCCATCGCCGGCGCCGTCGCCGCTGCCCTCACGATGTCCGCCTGCTCCGGCTCCTCGTCCGACGCCGGCGAGAACACCTCCCTCGTGGTCGCCATGGGCCACGAAGCGCCCTACCCGGGCGAAGAGGCCGTCATGTACGCGATCCCCAAGGGGCTCGGGTTGTTCGAGAAGTACGGCATCGACGTCCAGTTCCAGCCGACCGCGGGCTCGGGCGTCGCGATCCAGCTCGTGCAGGCCGGTGAGGCCGACCTCGGCCAGGGCAACCCGTCCTCGGTGATGGCGGCCGTCGACAAGGGTGTCGACATCAAGGTCGTCTACAACATCATCCCCACTTACGGTTCCGGGCTCGCGGTGCTGCCTGACAGTCCGATCACCTCCCCGAAGGACCTCGCCGACACCACCATCGGCGTCGCCTCCCTCTCCTCCTCACGGCTTCCGGAGGCGCAGGCGATGGTCGCGGAGGCGGGCCTCACCGACTCGGTCGAGTTCGTCGCCGTCGGCGTCGGCGCTCAAGCCGCGAGCGCGTTGACCTCGGGCAAGGTCGACGGCCTCTACCTGTGGGACGCTGCCTACAAGTCCATCGAGCTCAGCGGCACGCCACTGCGGGTCATCCGCGACGTCTTCACTGAGTCCGCCCAGCTGCTGGACTTCGTCCAGTACGCGAGCGCCGACGCCATCGAGAACAAGGCCGACGCCATCGAGAAGCTCGGCAAGGCCGCGGCGGTGGCCCACGCCTGGGCGAAGGAGAATCCGGAGAAGGCCCTCGACCTGTTCTACGAGGAGTTTCCGAATGCCCGGTCCGACGAGGCCGGTCGGCAGCGTGACCTGGCGATCCTGACCTTCACGCTCGAGCAGTTCGATCCCGAAGGCACCGACCAGTCCGGCTTCGGGGACACTCCGGAGAAGCGCACCACCACGACGGCGAAGTTCCTGGCCGATCATCAGTTGATCCCCAAGGCGCTGGCCGCTGAGGAGTACGTCGACAACCAGTTCGTTCCTGCCTACAACGAGGGCGTCGAGGACGACCTGGCCCAGCTCTCCGGCAAGGAGTGAGGTGCGAGTCGTCGACCGCCTCGCGCAGTCGCTGCGCGAGGCGGGCATCTCGACCGTCTTCGGCCTCTTGGGCGATGGCAACCTCGATCAGGTTCTCGCCTTCGCGGCGCACGGCGGCCGGTTCGTCCCCACCCTCGACGAGTCGGGGGCGGTGAGCGCGGCCGACGGCTGGGCACGCACCACCGGGCAGGTCGGCGTCGCCTCGGTCACCCATGGGCCCGGCTTCACCAATACGCTGACCGCGCTCACCGAGGCGGTCCGCGCGCGCAGCCACCTGCTGCTGCTGACCGGAGACACCGCGCCGGTAGCGCATCATCTCCAGCGGTTCGATCTCGCCGCCGCGGCGCGGCTCGCGGGGGCGGAGTACGTGCGGGTGGGGGCGGATACCGCCGGCGCCCAGATCGCCGCGGCGATGGAGCAGGTGCGGGCCGCCTCGGTGCCGCTCGTGCTCGACGTGCCGGTCGACATCGCAGCGGCAGAGGTCATGGCGGTCGCGGATCGCTCGGACCCGCCGGCGCCGGCGGTCGTCGAGCCGGACGAGGCCGCCCTGGACACGGCGATCGGCATCATGGCGACCGCGCGCCGGCCGCTTGTGCTGGCGGGCCGGGGCGCGGTGCTGGCCGATGCCCATGACGAGCTGGTTCGGCTGGCGGGGCTGCTGGGGGCGCCGCTGGCGACCTCGCTTCTCGGCCGGGAGTACTTCGCCGGTGATCCGTTCGACCTCGGCATCGCCGGGACGTTGAGCGAGCCGGCGGTGCTGGACGCCTTGCTGAGCTGCGACTGTCTCATCGCGTTCGGCGCGAGCCTCAACCGGTTCACGACGGCCGACTTCGCGCTCGCCACCGGTCGTCCGGTCATCCAGGTGGACCGCGACCCGGCCGCCTTCGGTCGGTACACCGCACCGACCGTGGCGGTCACGGGTGACGCCCGCCAGGTCGCCGCCGCGATGAGCCGGGCGCTCGAGGGGGCCGAGCTCGAGCCGAGCCACTGGCGGCAGCAGGCCCGCGAGGCCCGGATCGCGGCAGCACCCGAGGACGGGCCGCGCGCTGCGGCGGGAACACTCGACCTGCGCACCGCGATGCGGGTGCTCGACGAGGCGCTGCCGGACGACCGGCTCGTCGCCACGGACACCGGCCGGTTCATCTACACCGCATGGCGCGAGCTGCGGGTCGCGGACCCGCGCGACTTCGTGCACACCCTCAACTTCGCGTCCATCGGGCTCGGGATCGCCACCGCGGTCGGGGTCGCGGCGGCTCACCCCGATCGCATGACCGTGGCCGTCGCGGGTGACGGCGGCGGGATGATGGGCCTGGGCGAGCTGACAACCGCCGTGCGCGAGCGGCTGCCGCTCGTCGTCGTCATCGCCGACGACGGCTCCTACGGCATGGAACGGCACCACCTGCGCCGGGCCGGGCTCGACCCGGAGCACGCGAGCACGCAGTGGCCGAGCTTCGCCGAGGTGGCCCGCGCGTATGGGGCCGAGGGCCACACCGTCACCGACGCGGACCAACTCCGCAAGGTCCTCGAAGGGCTCGACCCGCTCCCGGCGGGTCCGGTGCTCATCGACGTGCTGGTCGACCCGGACGCGGTGGTCGCGCAATGACCGGCGCTATTCGCCGATGAAGGTCGCCTTGCCGGGCCCGTCGGCGAGGAACGAGGCCATGCCGTGCTGCAGGTCGGCGGTGTCGAAGAGTGCCGAGGCGATGGCCGTCGTGGCGGCGTTCGCTCCGGGGACGCCACCGGCCTCGTAGGCGCGCAGGATGTCCTTCGCGGCGCCGAACGCCCGTGTCGGGCCGTCGGCGAGGTCCTGCGCGAACCGGTGGACCTCGGCATCGAAGTCGGCCGGTTCAATGACCCGGTTGACGACGTTCCAGCGCTCCAGCGTGGCCGCGTCGTAGTGCGTACCGGTGAACACCAGCTCCTTGGCCCGAGCGACGCCGGCCCGAGCGGCCAGGCGCTGCGTGCCGCCCATCGTGGGCGTGAGACCGATGACGCGCTCGACAAGACCGAACCGGGCGGCGGTGCTGGCCAGCAGCACGTCGCAGGCCAGCGCGACCTCGAACGCCCAGGTGAGGGTCAGGGCGTGCGCGGCGAAGATCGTCGGGATGCGCAGGGCCGCGATCCGGTCCGGCAGCTCCATCATGCGGTCGTACAGCGCCTGAGTGGCATCACGCGAGGGGCAGGCGGCGAACTGCGCGACATCGACGCCTCCGGAGACGATCCGGCCCTCCGCGCCGATCACCAGCACACGCGGCAGCTCCGCCTCGATCTGGTCGAGGGCCCGATCGATCTCGTCGTGCAGGTCCAGCGAGTACAGGTTGAGCGGAGGCGCGGAGACGACGAGGGTGGCGACGCCGCCCTCGCGCTCGACGCGGACCGTCACTGCGCGGACGGCTGGTAGACGCCGCCCTTGTCGGCGGTGGCCTTGCGGTACACGACGACACCGGCAGCGACGAGCCCGGCGAGGACAAGGAGGCGACGTGCAGACATGCCCCCACCGTAGCGGGCTCCGCGGGCGTGCACGTGGGAAGATGAAAGAAATCCCCTCGAAAGGACCTGCAGTGCCCCTCACCGCCACTCTCCACACCAACCGCGGCGACATCGTGCTGAATCTCTTCGACAACCATGCCCCCGTCACGGTCGAGAACTTCGTGGGTCTGGCCGAGGGCGGCAAGGAATGGCTCGACCCGACGACGCAGCAGGTCACCAGCAAGCCGCTCTACAACGGGGTCGTCTTCCACCGCGTCATCTCCGGGTTCATGATCCAGGGCGGCGATCCGCTCGGCAACGGCACCGGCGGGCCCGGCTACGAGTTCGCCGACGAGTTCCATCCCGAGCTGAGCTTCGACCGGCCGTATCTGCTCGCGATGGCCAACGCCGGACCGGGCACCAACGGCTCGCAGTTCTTCATCACGGTCGGTCCGCAGCCGCACCTCAACCGTCGGCACACGATCTTCGGCGAGGTCGCCGATCAGGCGAGCCGGGACGTCGTCGATGCGATCGCCAGCACCCCGACCGATCGCTTCGATCGTCCGACCGAGGACGTCGTCATCACCTCGGTGACCATCGACCGCTCGTGACACCGACGCCGTACCGCTGCTACCGGCACCCGGACCGCGAGGCTTACATCCAGTGTCAGCGGTGCGAGCGGTACATCTGCCCCGACGACATGCGCGAGGCTGCGGTCGGCTTCCAATGCCCTGAGTGCGTGGCGGCCGGCAACGCCGGGATGCGGCGGACGCGTACTCCGGTCGGCGGGACTATCACGGCGCGGGGCGGCGTCGTCACGTTCGCCATCATCGGGCTCAACGTGCTCGCCCAGGTGCTCGTGCTGCTGACCGGCGGCACCTCCGGGTCGATCTTCCGTGACGGTGCGATGGTGGGCTTCCAGGTCGCGTTCGGCGACGAATACTGGCGTCTGCTCACCTCGGCCTTCCTGCACGGCGGGCTCCTGCACCTGGCCTTCAACATGCTCGCGCTCTACCTGTTCGGGCCGTTCGTCGAGTCGATGGTGGGCCGCTGGCGGTTCATCGCGACCTACGCCACGGTGGCGCTGGTGGCCTCTGTCTTCGTGTACTGGTTGTCGCCGCCGCAGGCCGCCACCATCGGGGCGTCCGGGGCGGTGTTCGGCATGTTCGGCCTCGCCCTCGTCTTCCTCATCCGGCAGGGGCAGAACATCACCGGGATGCTCGTCCTGCTGGCCGTCAACGGTGTCATCAGCCTGCAGGCGGGCATCAGCTGGCAAGGACACCTCGGGGGTTTCCTCACCGGCTGCCTGCTCGGCGCCGTGTTCGTCGCGGCGCCGCGCGAACGCCGCACCCTCGTGCACGTGGCGGCGCTCGTCGGTCTGTGGCTGCTCAGCGCCGGCGCCGTCGCGCTCCGCTCGGCCGAACTCACTCAGGGCCTCGGAACCCTGCTGGGCTGACGAATCACATCCATGTAGTTATCCACACCTGTGCACACAGCTGTGGAGAGTTACATCGGTGTTATTCACACGCTTACCCCCAGCGGTGGACGAACACGACGACGGCGCAGGTGGTGATCCACCTGCGCCGTCGTCGGGGTCGAGTCCGTGCGGTTGGCTCACTCCCACTTCATGGCGAAGCCGAACGCCGCCACGATGAAGCCCATGCCGATGGCCAGGTTCCACTGACCCAGGTCCGAGTACCACGGGATGGTGATGTCGGTGGAGCTGATCGTGTAGAACACGACGATCCAGGCCAGCCCGATGACGGCCGAGATCACCATCGCCGGGGCGGCCCAGCGGTTGCCGATCTTCTGCGGCTTGGGGCCCTGGCTCTCCTTGTTGCGTCGTCGCACGGTCGTTCTCCCGGTGGTCGCTACGGCACACGGCCGTGGTGGATTCTCGACTAGCCTAGTGCGCATGGCGGAGCATGAGGAGTCCGGGAGCACACGTCGGTCCCGGCGGGGCTGGCACCTGGCCGTCCTCGGTGTGTCCGTCGCGTGCGGATTCTTCTTCGTCTCGGCGAACGTGAGCTCCGCCGGGCTCGACCTGCGGCCCGCCGGCGGCGACATCAGCACCGTGCTGAGCGACCGCGCGCGGTCGGTGGAGACCCGGCAGCAGCGGGCCGCCGCGCTCCAGGAGGAGATCGATCACCTCACGCAGCAGGTGTCGGCCTCCCAGGATCTCGATGCGGCACGCGCCCAGGTGCAGGACCTCGAACCTCGCAGCGGTTTCTCCCCGGTCGTCGGTCCCGGCGTGCGCATCACGCTCTCGGACGCTCCGCGTGATGTCGAGGTTCCGGCCGGACTCGACCCGAACTTCCTCGTCGTGCATCAGCAGGACATTCAGGCCTTCGTCAACGCGCTGTGGGCCGGTGGAGCGGAGGCCATCACTCTGCAGGGCCAGCGGCTCATCTCCACGACCGGCATCAAGTGCGTCGGCAACACGGTCGTGCTGGACGGTGTGCCCTACTCGCCGCCGTACGTCATCGAGGCCGTGGGCGACCCGTGGGAGCTGACCGGTGCGCTCGACGACTCGGCGGAGGTCGCGACGTACCGCGACTGGGCGGACCGTTACGACCTCGGCTACGAGCGCAAGGTGGTGCGCGAGGTCAACGCCCCGGCGTACCAGGGGTCGCTCAACCTCCGGCACGCCGAGATCGTCAACTGACGACGCGGCTCAGTCGTTCGGCGGCGGGGTGCTCGGCGAGTTGCCGCGCCCATTGCCGTTGCCATTGCCGTTGCCGCCGCCTTCGTTGTCCTCGCCATCGTTGGACGAGACGGTGAGGGTGATGGTCGAGCCCGGCGCGACTGACGTCCCCGCCGAGGGGTTCTGCGCGGTGACCTGCCCGGCCGGTGCGGAGGCGTTCGGGTCCTCGTTCACGACGACCTGGAACTGCGCGCCTTCGACACCGGCGAGGGTCTGCTCGGCCTGCTCACGCGTCTGCCCGACGACGTTCGGCACCGAGACCTGACCGCGCGACACGATCAGCGTCACCGTCGACCCGCGTTCGACCGAGGTGCCCGCCGGTGGATTCGTGTTGAGAACGCGGCCCGCGGGCTGCTCGCTGTCGGCCTCCTCGACTTGGACGACGAGGCCGTAACGTTCGCCCTCCAGCAGCGACTTGGCCTGATCGAGCATGTAGTCAGAGACGTCCGGCACCTGCACCTGTTCCGGCCCCGAACTCAGCACGAGGTCGACGGCGCTGCCTTCCTCGACGGAGGTTCCCTCCTCCGGGTCGGTGCGAATGACGCGATCCTGCGGGACGTCGCTGCTCGCCTCGGAGGTGACATCGCCGAGTTGCAGCCCGGCCTGCTCCAGCGCGCGTTGGGCCGACTGCTCGTCCATCCCTTGCAGGCCGGTCGGGACGTCGACCATCGCCGGGGGCGGCTCCTCCTGATTGGTGAACGCCCACACCAGGCCGGCCGCCGCCAACAAGGCGATGAGCAGAACTGCGGCAGCGATCCACCACTTCTTCTTGGAGGACTTCTTCTCCTCCTCCTCGTTCGCGGCAGCTGCCGCCGGGATCGTGGACGTGGCCGCGGCCGGAGCGACCGCTGTGGCGCCGAGGGCCGCCGTGGCCTGGGTCGGAGCGTCGACGCTGCCGCCGGCGAGCACCCGCTCGATGTCCTTGCGCATGTCGGCGGCGCTGGAGTAGCGGTCGTCGACGCGCTTGGCGAGTGCCTTGGCGACGATGTGGTCAACCTCGATGGTGACCTCGGGGTTGAGCTGCGAGGGAGGTGTGGCTTCTTCGCGCACGTGCTGGTACGCGACTGAGACCGGGCTGTCACCGACGAACGGCGGACGGCTGGTCAGCAGCTCGTAGAGCACACACCCGGTGGAGTAGATGTCGCTGCGGGCGTCGACGGTCTCTCCGCGCGCCTGCTCGGGCGAGAGATACTGCGCCGTGCCGATGACCGCGGCCGTCTGGGTCATCGCCGAGGACGAGTCCGCGATCGCCCGCGCGATACCGAAGTCCATGACCTTCACCTGACCCGCGGGGGTCAGCATGATGTTGGCCGGCTTGATGTCGCGGTGGATGATGCCGGCGCGATGGCTGTAGTCGAGCGCGCTCAGGATGTCGGCCGTGATCGACAACGCCCGCTCGGGCATGATCTTGCGGCCGTCGCGCAGGATGTCGCGCAGCGTCCGGCCCTCGACGAGTTCCATCACGATGTACGGGATGTCGTTGCCGTGGACGTCGGGCGCCTCGCCGGTGTCGTAGACCGCGACGATGGAGGGGTGGTTCAGCGAGGCCGCGGACTGGGCCTCGCGACGGAACCTCTCCTGGAAGGTCGGGTCCGCGGCCAGGTCAGCGCGCAGCTGCTTGATGGCGACCGGGCGTCCCAGGCGAAGGTCACGACCGATGCGCACCTCCGCCATGCCGCCCCGTCCCAGCAGCCCGCCCACTTCGTAGCGGTCGCTCAACGGGACGGTGGGGGTCTCGTCCGATTCGGTCATGCTGTTCAGTCTCCCAGAGGGTGAGTTGGGGCGGGGAAGGACGGGGTCACCGGAGGACGGCTTCCATGACGGAGCGGGCGATCGGCCCGCCGAGGCGTCCGCCGCCGATGTCGGAGGTGTCACCGTTGACCGACTCCACGAGCACCGCGACGGCGACCTGGGGATCGTTGGCCGGGGCGAACCCCACGAACCACGCGTACGGGGGACGGTCTGCGGCCGACTCCGCCGTGCCGGTCTTGCCGCCGACCTGCACGCCGGGGATGGCAGCCGGACTGCCGGTGCCGCTGTCCACGACCGAGACCATCATGTCCTTGAGCATGCCTGCGGTCTCGGGGCGCATCGCCTCACCGAACTCGGACGGCTCGGTCTGCTCGAGCACCTCCAGGTTCGGCGCGCGGAGGGTGTCGACGATGTACGGGTTCATCACGACGCCGTTGTTGGCGATCGCACCGGCGACCATGGCCATCTGCAGGGGCGTCGCGGCGACCTCGTACTGGCCGATGCCCGTCTGCGCGAGCTGCGTGTCCTCGAGTCCCTCGGACTCCGCGCCGACCACACGACTCTTCTCGAAAGCCAGGCCGTCGAGCGGATCGGCGCCGAAGCCGAAGCGTTCGGCCTGCTGGACGAGGGCCTCCTCGCCGACCTGGTTGGCCAGGTCGCCGAACGAGACATTGCAGGAGACCTCGAGTGCCTGACGCAACGAGATCGGGTCACCGCCGCAGTTGCTGCCTCCCTGGTTGGGGAGCGTGTACTGCTTGCCCGGGAACGTCAGCTCCGTGCCGCCCTTGACCTGGGAGTCGGGAGTGAGGTTGAGGTTCTCCAGCGCGGCCGCGGCGGTCACGAGCTTGAACGTCGAACCCGGCGGCAGCGTGAGCTGGGTGGACCGGTTGAGCATCGGCTGGTTGGGATCGTTGGTCAGCTGGTCCCATGCGGCTTCGGTGGCGGAGAGGTCGTGACTGGCGAGGGCGTTCGGGTCGTAGGTCGGCTGGCTGACCATCGCGAGGATCTCTCCGGTCTGCGGGTTGATCGCCGCGACCGCCCCGCGCGTTCCCTCACCGAGGTCGCGGAGCCCTTCCGCGGCGGCTCGCTGCGCCACAGGATCGAGCGTCAGCTCGACGCTGCCGCCTTGCGGCTCCTGGTTGCCCAGCAGGTCCACCACGCGGTTGACGAAGAGTCGGTTGTCCGAGCCGGACAGGATGCTGTTCTGGCTGCGCTCGAGCGCGCTCTGACCGTAGATGTAGGAGAAGTAGCCGGTGATGGGCGCGTACAGCGCCGCCTCGGGGTACTGGCGCTGGAACTTCCACCGGTCGTCAGTCGGCACGCTCTCGGCGATCGGCGTTCCGTCGACGAGGATGGCACCGCGTTCGCGGCTGAACTCCTCGTCGATCACCCGCTTGTTGCCCTGGCGGGAGTTGAGGTCGTCGGCCTGCACGACCTGCAGCACGTTGGCGTTGACGAGCAACGCCGCGAACATCAGCAGGCACGCGATGGAGAGCAGTCGGATCGGCTTGTTCACAGCTTCACCACCTGAGTCTGTTCGTCGCTGCCGACGCTCGAGGTGGGCGGCGCCGGCCGGCGCGTCTGGTCACTGATGCGCAGCAGCAGCGCGATGATCGCCCAGTTCATGACGATCGAGGAGCCGCCCTGCGCGAGGAACGGTGCCGTGAGGCCGGTGAGCGGGATGAGGCGGGTGACGCCGCCGGCGACGATGAACACCTGGATGGCGAAGGACATCGTCAGGCCGATGGCGAGCAGTTTTCCGAAGCCGTCACGGCACGTCAGCGCGATGCGCAGGCCGCGCTCGACGATGAGCCCGTAGATCAGCAGGACGGCCATGAGACCGGTGAGCCCGAGTTCTTCACCGAGCGAGGCCAGGATGAAGTCAGAGAAGGAGAACGGGGTCAGCTCCGGGCTGCCCTGGCCCCAGCCGCGGCCGATGATGCCGCCGTGCGCCAGGCCGAACATCGCGCTGACGATCTGCATGTTGCGGTCGGGATCGGCGAACGGATCGAGCCAGGCGTCGAAGCGCACCCGGACGTGCCCGAACGCGACGTAGCCGAACCACGCGCCGAAGGCGAACAGCAGGCTGCCCACGACGAGCCAGCCCGGACGCTCGGTGGCGACGAATAAGACGACGACGAACAGCCCGAAGAACAACAGGGACGAGCCGAGATCGCGCTGGAACACGAGGATCCCGACGCTGATCAGCCAGCCGAGCAGGATCGGGCCGAGGTCGCGGCCGCGCGGCAGATCGATGCCGAGGAGACGCTTGCCGGCGAGTGCGAGGACGTCGCGCTTGACGACGAGGTATCCCGCGAAGAAGATCGCGAGGCAGATCTTGGCGGCCTCACCGGGTTGGAAGCTGAACGGACCGAGGTGGATCCAGATGCGAGCACCGTTCTGCT
Organism: Aeromicrobium camelliae; assembly: GCF_003850045.1. GTDB lineage: Bacteria > Actinomycetota > Actinomycetes > Propionibacteriales > Nocardioidaceae > Aeromicrobium > Aeromicrobium camelliae. Next base: position 61,509 of record NZ_RQJX01000021.1, read on the forward strand.
CGTGGCCGATGACCGGGAGCAGCGGCAGGATCAGCAGGACGATCGCCGTGAGCCCGAACGTGTACGTGAACGCCTGCAGCCGGCGATGGTCGCGGACGATCAGCAGCACGGCGGTGAAGGCCACGATGCCGACGAACGTCCACATGACCTGACTTCCCGCGAATGCGGACCGGTCGGGATCGAGTGCCTGACGTCCGAGATCCAGCCGGTGGATCATGACGAGCCCGAGGCCGTTGAGACACAGCACGAGCGGGAGCAGGACGGGATCGGCGTACGGCGCGAACTGCCGGACGGCGAGGTGCGCGCCGATGGCCGCGAGAACGAGGCCGCCGATGAGCGTGTACGTGTCGGAGGGGATGGTCCCGGAGACGCCGAGACCGACGGCGATGTAGCCGAACACGCTGATGCCGACCGCCATGACGGTCAGGACGAGCTCTGCGCCGCGGCGGCGTCGGGGCACCCACGTCGGTGTGCTCACGGTCGTGCCTCCTCTGCGCTCGGCGACTGCCGCGGCGAGGGGCTCTCGCTCGGTCTGGGGGACGGGCGGTCCACCGCGTCCTCGAGGTTGGCGACGATCTGTTCGGCTTCCGCGCGGCTGGCCGCGCTGATGCCGGCCTCGACGCGACCCTGCTGATAGTCGGGGAGGTCTTCGACGTCGATCTCGGTGACTTCGTCGACGCGGCTGAGCGTGATCCCAGGAAGTTCGGCCTTCACGCCGCGATAGACGGCGACCTTGCCGCCGTCGTCGGCGACGTAGTACTGCTGCTGGCTCCAGTCGTAGGCCCAGTAGGCCGCTCCACCGGCGAGTGCGAGCAGAATCGCCGCACCGAGGACCCAGCGCAGTGCGCGCCAACGGCTCGGTGGTCGGGGCGCGTAACGCAGCTCTTCAGGGTCGGGCTCATCCTGCGCGGGCGTCGCGGAGAGGCCGGCGCTGTCGCGGGTGGCGTCGATCTCGTCAGCGCCCCGGGGGCGCGGCGCGTCGGCGGCGGCGCCGACGATCTGGGGAGAGCCGTCAGCACACGCCAGATCAGGGTCGGCCTCATGGTCGGCGTCGACGAACTCGGCGATCACGACCGTGACGTTGTCGAAGCCGCCGGCCTCCAGAGCCAGTCGCACCAGCTCGGCGGCGACCATGTCGATCGTCTCGAGGCGCATGGTGCGCTCGATCGTGTCGTCGTCGACCATGTCGGTGAGGCCGTCGCTGCACAGGAGGTAACGGTCGCCGGCCGCCGGCTGGAGCCAGGAGAGGTCGGCGTCGTTGTCGTCGCGTCCGAGGATCGCGCGCAGCAGCAGGGACCGGTGCGGGTGGACGCGGGCTTCTTCACGCGTGATGCGGCCTTCGTCGACGAGGCTCTGGACGAAGGTGTGATCGGTGCTGATCTGGGTCAGCCGGCCGTCACGCAGCCGGTAGACGCGAGAATCGCCGATGTGCGCCCACGCGAGCTTCTCGCCGTCCCACACCATCGCTTCGAGGGTCGTGCCCATGCCTTCGACGGCCGGGTCGTCGGCGATGAGTTCGCCGAGCCGGGCGTTGGCGTGATCGACGGCGATGCCCAGCGCGCTCAGCGCGTCGGTGTTCTCGAGTTCGCGGTCCAACTCCTGCCGGATCACCCGCAGCGTCTGCGACGAGGCGAGGTCGCCGGCCGCGGCCCCGCCCATGCCGTCGGCGATGACCAGGAGCCGGTCGCTGGCGTACCCGGAGTCCTGGTTGTTGGACCGTCGCAGACCCGTGTCGGTGAGCGCGACGTAGCGGTAGGTGAGAGCCATCTGCTACTTCCGCAACTCGACGATCGTCTTGCCGAGCCGCACCTGCGTGCCCATCGAGAGCGGAACGGGCGAGGTGACGCGCTGGCTGCCGATGTAGGTGCCGTTGGTGGACCCGAGGTCTTCGACGAACCACTGCTCGCCGTTCGAGGCGAAGCGGGCGTGCCGGGTGGACACGTAGTCGTCGTTCAGCCGGATGGCGGCGTCAGTACCGCGGCCGAGGATGATCGGATCGTCGCCCAGCGGGACGCTCTGGCCGGAGTTGGGACCGTCGACGATCTGCAGGAGGCTGGGCTGGCCGCGCTTACCGCGCCGCCGCTTGGCTGGTTTGCTCTTCTGCGCTGGCGCGGCCGACTTCTTGGCCGGCTTGGCGACCTGCCGGTTGGGAACGCGCGTGCCGAAGATGTCGGTGCGGATGACCGAGACCGCCGAGAGCACGAAGATCCACAGCACGGCCAGGAAGCCGAGCTTGATCAGGGTGAGGGTCAGTTCGCTCATGAGCGGGATTCACCGGGCCTTGGAGGACGACGGGATGCGAACCGTGAGCGTAGTGTTTCCCAGCCGAATGTGCGAGCCGTCGCCGAGCGGGCTGGAGTCCACGCGCCGGCCGTCGACGATGACGCCGTTGGTGGAGCCGAGGTCCTCGATCGCCACGGCGGGGGCGTCGGCCATGCCGCCGACCCGCAGCCGAGCGTGCCGCCGCGAGATGCCCGGATCGTCGATCTTGAGGTCGCTGTCCGAGCCACGGCCGATGACCAGTCCGGGCGGGCTCACGGGGTGCTTGATGCCGCCGACCTCGAGCACGACAGCCGCCGAGCGCACTGACGTCTCGGTCATCCGCTCGTGCGGAGACGCGTGGATCGTGGCGTTGGTCCGGCTCTCGACCGTGAAGCGGCCGGTGCGCAGCGAGTCGTCGCGCTCGAAGGTGATCGCGAGCGTGCCGGCGAGCGTGTAGTGCTGCTCCTCGACGTGCTCGTGCACGAGGGTGGCGAGTTCCTCGGCGATGGTCGAGCCGAACGGGGTGAGCCGGTCGTAGTCGGCGGGCGACAAGAACACGGTGAAGTCGTTGGGGACGAGAATCCGATCGCGGCTGAGGATGCTCGTGGAGTTGTCGATCTCGCGCTGGAGGGCCGCGGCGATCTCCACGGGCTGCACCGCGCTGCGGAAGGCGCGCGCGAAGGCCCCGGTGACTGCCCCCTCGAGACGACGCTCGAAGCGCTGCAGGACGCCGGCCATCTGCACTCCTTCACTCGGCGGACACGACGTTTTCCCCTTCGATCGTATCGGGCGGTCACAGCCGGGCCGGTATTCGACTCACGGGAGCGACTGCTAGACTCGCCTATCGGTCGTAGCGTCACTCGACGGACGGCCACACGCGCGAGTGGCGGAACGGTAGACGCGCTGGCTTCAGGTGCCAGTGTCCGCAAGGGCGTGGGGGTTCAAATCCCCCCTCGCGCACCCGAGGGGTTTCACCAAAAAACCCCAGTGTGTTTCACGAAACCCGGCCCAGAGAGATCTGGGCCGGGTTTCGTCGTTCTGGGACCAGTTCCGACCCTGGTCGGCGCCCACGAAACGCGTCGAGCGCCGTCTCCCTGCGATGGGTGACGGCGCTCTGAGGCGGTTGCGGTTGGTACAGGGCAGGCTCTCGCCGCGGTCGGTGGCGAGAGCTGCTGATGGGGCTTTCCCGCGGTGGGTGCGGGCGAGGGGAGCGCGGTGGCCTGCTGCTACTCGTCGCTGCGTGGTGTCCGGAGGCGGTGGGTGGCCTCTTGTCGGGCGGGTTTGCGTGCGTACTTCGGCGGCTCGGTCGTCATAGTGATGAGGTCGAGCCAGTTCTCGTTGTACCAGTCGGCGAGGCCGAGGGTGTTCGTCGCGGCGCAGAGGATCCCGAACAGCAGTGCGACCCCGGTTCGACCGCGTACGAGGAAGGACCGTTTGGTGATCTGGAACCGGTTGGTGCGTAGTTCGGCGTTGCTGGACTCGATCGCGACGCGGCGGCCGTAGGACTTGAACCGTCCCGGCGTGTCCGGAGAGCTGATTCATTGGAAGGATCATTCTCATGGCACGACCCAGCAAGTACCCGACCGAGTTGCGTGAGCGCGCGGTGCGCATGGTGATTGAGTCCCGGGAGAACCAC
>NZ_RQJX01000022.1 GCF_003850045.1 Aeromicrobium camelliae
GTGGGAGAGTAGGACGTCGCCGGACAACCACACAGCGCGAGGCCGCCCCAACCCTGGGGCGGCCTCGCTGCATTTACCCCCAGGATCCCCGCGAGGGTGAGAACCCTGGTATCAAGGAAGAGTCATGGCTGAATCGAAGAGGCCCCGCCCGAGTCAGGGTCGTGGGGGCGCGGGCAAGGGCCCGCAGAAGCGGACCGGTCGTCCTGGTGCACCTGAGCGCCGTGGTGGCCGTGGCGGTGCTCCCGCCGGCGGCCAGCGAAGCGGACCCCCGCGCGGACGCCGCCCCGAACCCAAGGAACGCACGGACGCGCAGAAGACCTACGACGGTCCGCCGATCCCGGACGACGTGAGTGCCAAGGATCTCGACCGCTTCGCTCGCCAGGAACTTCAAGGCCTTCCGCCGAAGCTCGCCGAGAAGGTGGCTCGCCACCTCGTGATGGCCGGCTCCCTGCTGCATGAAGACCCTGCCCTGGCCCACCAGCACGCGCTCGCCGCGCGCGCTCGCGCTATGCGCAATGGCCTGGTGCGTGAGGCGACCGGCGAGACCGCCTATGCGCTCGGTAATTGGTCTGAAGCGCTCTCGGAGTTTCGAGCTGCGCGCCGTATCACCGGCCGGTTGATCTACGCCGCCATGATGGCCGACTGCGAGCGTGCGCTGAAGCGCCCTGAGAAGGCGCTCGAATACGACACCCCCGACATCCGCGCTCATCTCGACGAAGCCGGCAACGCCGAGCTCACCATCGTCATGGCGGGCGCCCGCCGCGACATGGGACAGCTCGAGGCTGCGCTTCAGCTGCTCGAGACCGAGAACCTGCTGAGCAAGAACCGCGCCGATTGGGTGGCTCGGCTCCGCTACGCGTACGCGGACACGCTCCTCGCCGCGGGGCGCCGCGACGAGGCCGTCACCTGGTTCCACCGCGTGGTCGCCGTCGACGGCAACAAGCTCACCGACGCCGAAGAGCGGCTGGCCGAGCTCGAGGGCTGAGGCTCAACGGTCTCGGCGTGGCCGGGCGACGTGGGCTACGACCACCCAGAGGACGCCCACGGCGCCTCCGAGCACGGTCATCACAACGCGCTCGACCATGAGCTCACCGGCAGGAGCCGGGGACGCCAGATGCACCATCAGCAGCGCCAACGGGGTGATCGTGAGGAGCGCGAGAACGTAGTTGCGCCCGATGAGGACTTCGGTGACCACCTGCAGCGCGACCACGACGAGGATCGTGGCGAGCGGAGACGGGTCGAGCGTCAGCAGTAGGCCGGCCACGAGAACGCCGGCCACGGTTCCGACGCTGCGCATGACGGCCCGTGCCACCCGCACCGTGCTCGAGGTCGCGGCGAAAGCCGCTGCCGCGGCCACCCCGGCCCAGTACTCGTGGCCGATCCCGGTGAGCGCTCCGCACCACGTGGCGGTGCCGACGGCGAACGCGGTGAGAGCGACGTCCTCTCGGGCAGCAGGGGAGCGCAGCGCGGCGGCCACACCGGCATCCCATGACACTTCGCGGCGCCGTCGCTTCGGCAGGACGGCCCCGAGCGCCGAGATGCCCATCGCGAACAACGCGCTGAGGCTGGCAACGCCCAGGAGCGGTCCGACGAGTTCCGGCGGCGTGGGGTGGCCCGCCGTGGCGCCCACCGCGAAAACTGCGAAGATCGCGCCTGGCGGGTGCCAACGGAAGGCCAGTGAGCACAGCGTCGCGACGGCCGCCATGACGGCAACGGCGACGGTGCCCCAGAGGGCGGGGGACCCTGTCGTGGAGACTGTGGCCCCGATGCCCACACCGCCGACGAGAACCGGCGCGGCGGTCGCCTGCATCGCCGCGCGTGGACGGTGGCTGTGCGCACGGCCGTACAACGCCGTGAACGCACCGAAGGCGGCCCCGAGCGCGAGATCGAGCCGGTCGAGCGACCACAGGAGCAGCAGCGGCATCGCCACACTCACGCCTGCTCGCACCGCGATCCAGTGGTCGCGATGCGCTGGTGCGACCGTGGTGAGCTGTCTCCACACACTCGTCAGCACCCGTCCCAGCACCAACCCATCCTAGGAGCGCGAGGCAGAGCCTAGAATGCGGGCATGAAGGAGCACGTTCACGACGCCGCCCGTCGCGCTCGCGAGGCAGCGGCTGTGCTGGCACTCGCCACGCGCGCCGACAAGGACGCGGCATTGATCGCCATGGCCGAGGCCCTGGTGCAGTCCACCGGCCGCATCCTGGAGGCGAACGACGCCGACGTCGCGGCAGCGCGTGCCGATGGTACTCCGGAGAACGTCATCGACCGGCTCGCGCTCGACGAAGGCCGCGTCACGAGCTTCGCCCAGGGCGTCCGTGACGTCGCCGCGCTTCCCGACCCTGTCGGGGAGGTCGTGCGTGGCTCGACTCTGCCCAACGGGTTGGAGCTGCGTCAGATCCGCGTCCCGATGGGCGTCATCGGGATGATCTACGAGGGGCGGCCCAACGTCACGGCGGATGCCGCCGCGATCTGCCTCAAAGCAGGGAACGCCTCGCTGCTGCGCGGTTCCAGGAGCGCCGCGCGGTCCAACGCCGTGATCGTGGAGATCATGCGCGAGGCCGTCGCCGCGACCGGTCTCCCGGCCGACGTGGTGCAAGCGATCTCGGCAGAGGACCGCTCGACCGCGACGCACCTCATGCAGGCACGGGGCCTGGTCGATCTCGTGATCCCGCGCGGCGGTGCCGGGCTGATCCGCACGGTCGTGGAGGAGTCGACCGTGCCGGTCATCGAGACGGGCACCGGCAACGTCCACGTGTACGTCGACGCCGACGCGGACCTGGACATGGCGCTGGACATCGTCATCAACTCCAAGACGCACCGCACGAGCGTGTGCAACGCGGCGGAGTCGCTGCTCGTGCACAAGGCCGTCGCGGACGAGTTCCTCCCGCGGGTGGTCGCCGCGCTCCGTGAGCACGGCGTGGTGATCCACGGCGACCCGGCGTTCATGGCCGTCGACCCGGCCGTCCAAGCGGTCACCGAGGAGGCGTACGCGACGGAGTTCCTCGCGTCGGAGATCTCGGCGCGGGTCGTCGGTTCGGTCGATGACGCGATCGCGCACATCCGCCGCTATTCGTCGGGCCACACCGAGGCCATCGTCACCCGCTCGCTCGAGGCGGCACACCGCTTCACCCGCGGGGTCGACTCGGCCGCCGTGATGGTCAATGCGTCGACGCGGTTCACTGATGGTGGCGAGTTCGGCTTCGGTGCGGAGATCGGCATCTCGACGCAGAAGCTGCACGCCCGCGGGCCCATGGGGTTGCAGGAGATGACCACGACGACGTACATCGTGACCGGCGACGGGCAGGTCCGCTGATCGCGGTTCTCGGATCCCGATAATCCTGGTTGGAGGGTAGGGCCCGGGAACGCCATCCTCGTCTGGCCATGTGACGTGGCCCACGCCGCTACTGGTGGCGTGAAACAGACAGGAGTATCCCGTGACCTCACCCATCGGCACCCGCGGTCCGCGATCGACCGCGGCCGAGCAACGTAAGGTGCTCGCCGGCACCATGATCGGCACCACCATCGAGTGGTACGACTTCTTCATCTACGCCAACGCGGCAGCGCTGGTGTTCGCGCCGCTGTACTTCTCGCACGCGACGTCGGGCGCCATGGCGCAGATCGTCGCTTTCATGTCGGTCGGCATCTCGTTCTTCTTCCGGCCACTCGGCGCGGCCATCGCGGGCCACCTGGGCGACCGCATCGGACGTAAGAGGCTGCTTGTCGTCACCTTGACGATGATGGGCACCGCGACGGTCCTCATGGGCCTGACGCCGACTGCGGCGCAGATCGGCGTGCTCGCCCCGCTGATGCTGGTGCTGCTGCGCATCGTCCAGGGCCTCTCGACGGGCGGCGAGTGGGGTGCCGCCGCGCTCATGGCGGTGGAGCACGCGCCGGATCACCGCCGCGGGTACTTCGGTTCCTTCCCGCAGATCGGTGCCGCTGCGGGCATGTTGCTGGCCACGGGAGCGCTCGCGATCGTCAGCGCCACGACCACGGCCGAGCAGTTCATGGCGTGGGGCTGGCGCCTGCCGTTCCTTGGCAGCATCGTGCTCCTGGTGGTCGGTCTGTACATCCGCCGCCGCGTGGGTGAGAGCCCGGTGTTCGAGGAGTTGGAACAGACCAGCAAGCGCGCCTCCGCCCCGATCGCGCAGGTGCTGAAGCGTCACAAGACCGAGTTGTTCCAGGCCACCTGGGCGTACGCCGGTGTCAACGCCGCCGCTTACATGGTGCTCGGCGGCTACGTGCTGAGCTACTCGACGAACTCCCTCGGGCTCAATCGCACCGGTGTGCTGACGATCATCGCGGTCGTCAACGTGCTGTGGATCGCGTTAACCATTTGGGCCGGCGCGCTCTCGGACCGGATCGGTCGCGTCAACACCTACAAGATCGGGTTCATCAGCCTGGCGGTCTGGGTGTTCCCGATGTTCCTGCTCATCGACACCGGTTCCTACGTCGCGCTCGTCGTGGCGCTGGCGGGTCTCGCCGTGGGCCTGAGCTTCTCGTACGGACAGCAGTCGGCGATGTACGCCGAGATGTTCCCCGCCCAGGTCCGTTTCACCGGCGCCTCGCTCGGTTACGCCTTGGGCTCGATCATCGGCGGCGGCTTCGCGCCCACCATCGCCTCGGCCCTGCAGACCTCGACGGGCTCCACGATGCCGGTCGCGGCCTACCTCGCGCTCTGGGCGCTCATCGCGCTCGCGGTGGTCTGGAAGGTCAAGGACCGCACCGGCCAGGACATCTCCGCGGCGGCCGCCGCCACCCCCACCACGACGAAAGGCTGACCCATGGCTCGTATCCACACCACCGTCATCGATGGGCTCCGCACGCGGTACATCGAGGCAGGGGACCGTTCCCGACCGACGCTGCTGTTGATCCACGACGGCGGTTTCGGCGCCAGCGCCGAGCTCTGCTGGTCTGACGTGATCGAGGAGCTGGAAGCCCGCTTCCATCTCGTCGCCCCCGACCTGCTGGGATGGGGCGGCTCCGACAAGGTGGTGCACTTCGGCGAGGCGCCCTATCCGTCGAAGATCCGCCAGGTCGCGCGGCTGGTGGAGACTCTCGATCTCGACGAGGTGGTCTCGGTCGGCACCTCCTTCGGCGGTTCCCTGGCCCTGCGTGCCGCCCTCGAGCCGGAGAATCCGTGGCGCGCCCGGGGAGTCGTGAGCATCACCGGGGCCGGTGGGCTCTATCGCGTTCCGGAAGGGGTCGAGGCGATCGGGAGCTTCGATCCCACCATCGAGGACGCGCGCCGGCTCACGTCGTGGCTCGTCGCTGATGCAGACGCCTTCGAGGAGCATGCGCGTCAGCGGCTCGAGAACAGCCTCGTGCCGGGGCACTGGGAAGCGATGAACGCCCCCCGCCTGCGCAACCCCCGGGCCGAGCGCCCGGACGTGAAGGACCCGTTCCTCGCCCGGCTCGCCGAGTTGCGGCTTCCGGTGTTGTTCGTCGAGGGCGCCCGCGACCGACTGCTCGACCAGGGCTGGGCGAAGCAGCTGGCGGACCTCGCGCCGCACGGCGAGGCGCTCACGATGGACTGCGGCCACGCGCCCAACGTCGAGCTGCCCGCCGAGCTCGCGAAGGTGCTTGCGATGTTCGCCGACCGGGGTGAGGATCGGTGACGCTTCCCCTCGTGAGTGTGGACCAGATCGAGGAATTGCTGGCAGGGGCGGAGATCCCGCCCCTGCTGGCAGCCATGGCGCATGCCACGGGTGACCGCGACTTCCTCGACCCCGAGCTCGCTCCGCCGCACCGTCAGCGCGGCGCCCGCCTCGTCAAACACGGCGGCATGGACGAGCCGGCGGTCGAGCGTGCGAAGGAGCTCATCGCGGCGGCGTTGCCCGACGTCCTCGGTCGCGAACCCGCGTTGCGTGAGGAACTCATCGAGCCGAGCGTGTCCTTCCTCGCCGGCCGGCTTCGCGACGGCGCCGATGATCTCCTGCGTCATGAGCTCGTCGGCCCGCCGACACCGGTGGACTTGACGGCGTCGGGACTGCGCGCCGTCGTGGTCGGCGCGGGAGTTTCCGGACTGGCGGCTGCGGTGAATCTACGGGCAGCGGGAGTCGAAGTCACTGTGCTCGACAAGAACGAAGAGGTCGGCGGTACCTGGTGGGAGAACACCTATCCGGGGTGCCGACTCGACACCCCAAACTTCACCTACAGCTACAGCTTCGCCCAGCGTCCGGTGTGGCCGGATCACTTCTCGCGGCAGCCGGATCTGCGTGACTATCTGATCGAGGTCTCCTCGCAGTTCCGGCTGCGCGACGCCATGCGCTTCGGCCGCGAGGTCGAGGAGGCCGTGTGGGAGGAGTCGACCGCCGAATGGGTCGTGACCGTCCATGCGCCACAGGGCAGGGAGGTGTACCGCTGCGACGTGCTGGTGACGGCCGTGGGACAGCTCAACCGACCTCGCATCCCCAACATTCCCGGGTTGGACGAGTTTCCCGGGGACGTCATGCACTCGGCGACGTGGGACCACGGCGTAGAGCTGGCCGGGCGCGAGGTCGCGGTCGTGGGGACGGGGGCCAGCGCCTTCCAGATCGTCCCGTCGGTGGTGGACGACGTCGCCCGGCTCACCGTCTTCCAGCGTAACGCCCCGTGGATGCTGCCCACGCCGCACTACACGCAGCCCATCGACGGGGCGCAGCGGAGGCTTTTCGAACAGGTCCCCGGCTACGGACGGTGGTACCGGTTCTGGCAGTTCGTGGCCTCGATGGAGGCGTGGCTTCCACTGGTCGAGGTCGACCCCGGCTGGTCGGAGCCGGGCACAGTGTCACGACTGAACGCCGAATTCCGCGAGGAGTTGCTCGACGCTTTGCGCGGCCAGTTCGCCGACCGTCCGGACCTGCTCGCCGTGTGCACCCCCAGCTATCCGCCGGGCGCGAAGCGGATGCTGCGCGACGACGGCTCCTGGGGACGTGCTCTGCGTCGTGATCATGTCGATGTCGTCCGCAGCGGCGTCGTTCGGGTGGAGGGCCGGCGGCTCATCGCCGCAGACGGCAGCTCGGTCGAAGCCGACGTCATCGTCTTCGCCACCGGGTTCCGGGCTGAGGAGTTCCTCGCGCCGATGCGGATCGTGGGACGCGAGGGACGGACGCTGAGCGAGCACTGGAAGGGTGACGCACGAGCGTACGCGACGACGAGCGTTCCCGGGTTCCCGAACCTGTTCATGCTGCTGGGACCCAATTCGGGGCTGGCCGCGAACGGCAGCATCGTGTTCATGTCCGAGTGCGCGGCGGAGTACGTCGTGCGATGCCTGGAAACCCTCGTGCGGCGCCACGCGGAGGCGATGGCGCCGACCGTGGAAGCCTACGAGCGCTTCGCGGAGCGTGTCGATGCGGCGAACCGACTTCGGGCCTGGGGAGTTCCCGGCGTATCGACGTGGTATCAGAACCAGTACGGTCGTGTCTCTCAGAACTGGCCGCTGGAGTTGGCGGACTACTGGGAGTTAACGCACCGGGTCGTCGAGGAGGACTTCGACTTCACCGGCGTGCGGTGAGAGAGGCGGCGGCGTGAAGGATCACAGCAGCGACAACTCGTACTTGGGCCGGGTGCTGCGCATCCTGGAGTCGTTCACGCCGTCGTGTCCCGCCCTCTCCGTGGCGCAGCTCGCCGAGCGGACGGGCATCCCGCTACCGACCGTCTACCGGTACGTGGGCGAGCTGGTCCGTGTCGGGCTGCTCGAACGCGTGGGGGAGGGCGACCGGCTTCGAGCCTCCGTCCGGCTGTGGGAGCTCGGTTACCGGGCGTCCAACGCCACCGCGGTCCGAACGGTCGCCCTGCCGTTCATGCAGGATCTCCACGCGACCGTCGGCCACAACACCCAGCTGGCCGTGCTCGACGGCACGGAGGTGCTTTACGTGGAACGGTTGCGAGCGCGTGGTGCGATCACCAACATCACACAGACCGGCGAGCGGATGCCGGCCAAGATCAACTCCTCGGGTCTGCTGCTAGCCGCGTTCCTCGACGACCGTGAGCGCGTCGAGCAGATCATCGAGGAGGACATCTCCGACTACTGGTTGGTCGCGGGACCGCCCCCGTTCGCCGCGGTACACGTGCCGACGCGCGAGGAGGTCGAAGGGGTGCTGGCTCGGGCGCGACGTGACGACTTCTGCCGGCTCGACGCGTGGCTGTCGCCCGACACCGCCGGAATCTCCGCGCCGATTCGCGACGCGCTCGGCACGGTGTGCGCCGCGCTCTCGTTGATCGTCCCTAATGATCGGTCGATACCTCAACGGGTTGTGCCCGCGCTGCGCACGAGCGCCACGGCGATTTCGCGCGCGTTGGGATGGCGCGGGAAGGTCAGATCACGCCATCGCTCGGCCCCGCTGATCGCGCTGGTAGATTAAGCACATGCTCGATCTGCTGAAGTTCGCCGAGGAAGCCGCGCACGAGCCGGCCGTTCATCCGGCCCTCGTCGGGGTGGCCGCGCTGGGCATCCTCCTGGTGTTGCTGTTCGTCCTCCTCGCCTTCGGCAAGGGCCGCGACCACACCTGAGCCACATGGCCGCCAGCGAACGCCGCCGCATCGGTGTGATGGGCGGGACGTTCGATCCCATCCACCACGGGCACCTCGTCGCCGCGAGCGAGGTGCAGTCGTGGTTCGACCTCGACGAGGTCATCTTCGTGCCCACCGGGCAGCCCTGGCAGAAGGCCGACCGGACGGTCTCACCGCCGGAGGATCGCTACCTCATGACGGTGATCGCGACCGCGGCCAACCCGCGCTTCCAGGTGAGCCGGGTCGACATCGAACGACACGGACCGACCTACACGATCGACACGCTGCGGGACCTCTCCGCGCAACACCCCGACGCCGACCTGTACTTCATCACCGGTGCCGACGCGATGGCCGCGATCCTCACCTGGCGCGACCACGACGAGCTGTTCGATCTCGCGCACTTCGTCGGATGCACCCGCCCCGGCCACGAGATGGACGAGAAGACGCTCGAGGGGCTGCCGGCCGACCGGGTGACGTTGGTCGAGATCCCGGCGCTGGCGATCTCGTCGACCGACTGCCGGCAGCGCGTCCAGAAAGGCGAGCCGGTCTGGTACCTCGTCCCCGACGGGGTCGTCCAGTACATCGGTAAGCACCGCCTCTACCACTCCAAGGATTCAGCATGACCGCCACCGACCGCGCTCTCGAACTCGCGCGTGCCGCAGCCGCGGCCGCCGATGACAAGCAAGCCACCGACATCGTCGCCTTCGACGTGTCCGACCAACTCGTCATCACCGATGCCTTCGTCCTGTGCTCGGGTGCCAACCCGCCGCAGATGTCAGCCATCCGCGACGCCGTCGAGGAGAAGCTCCACGGCCTGGGCGCCAAGCCGATCCGCCGTGAGGGAGAGCGCGAAGGCCGGTGGGTGTTGCTCGACTACGCCGACATCGTCGTCCACATCCAGCACGTCGAGGAGCGCGCGTTCTACGCCCTCGAACGGCTGTGGAGCGACTGCCCGACCATCGAGCTCGGGCTGCCGCAATGACCCGTTCGCGTCGCGTCATCGTCTGGCGGCACGGGCGCACGGCGTGGAACCTCGCGGGCCGCGTCCAGGGCCAGAGCGACGTGCCGCTCGACGAGGTCGGGGTTGCGCAGGCGCGCGATGCTGCCGGCTACCTTGCGGCGCTCGAGCCGAGTCGCATCCTGTCGTCCGATCTCAAGCGGGCGGCATCGACGGCCGCCGCGCTCAGTGCTGTCACCGGCATCCCCGTCGAGCTCGACAAGCGGTTCCGGGAGATGGACTTCGGCGCCCGTGAGGGTCTGACGTGGCCGCAGGCATGGGAGGCCTTTCCCGAGGGGATGCAGGCCTGGGTCAACGGGGACGAGACAAAGATCCCCGGCAGCGAGACGCACGAGCAGGCTGGGCGTCGCTTCGCGGCGGCGCTCGAGGATCACCTCGAAGACCTGCCACTCGGTGACACCCTGGTGGTCGTCGCCCACGGGGCCTTGCTGCGAACCGGTCTTTGCGCGTTCCTCGGCTTCGAGGTGGCGTCCTGGCGGCTCTTCGGTGGCCTGGCGAACTGCAACTGGTCGATCCTCGAGGAGAGCCGTCACGGGGACTGGGCCGAGTGGCGGCTCACCGAGTGGAACACCGGCAGCCTCCCCGAGCCGGTCCTCTCCGACGACGAGCAGACCGACCGCCCCGTCGACGAACCCGGCTGACCGTCGGACGCCAGGATCGATGGTCTCGATACGTCGCTTGTTCCTCGCGGCTACTCGACCACCTGTCCGGCGGGGGACCCCGGGTTGGGCGGTCTGAACTCCATCAGGTAAGGTTGACGAGGTTCAACGGGGCTATGGCGCAGTTGGTAGCGCGCTTCCATGGCATGGAAGAGGTCAGGGGTTCGAATCCCCTTAGCTCCACCGTAGTTGACGTACTCGAACCCCCGACATGCGAAAGCGTGTTGGGGGTGAGTGCGTTGAAGGGCTCCGCGAGTTCGACGACGGGCTGCTCGTCTTCGCCGATGTAGATCTTGTCGAAGAAGGCTTGGTTCGCGAGCCGCTTGGCTTCGTCGTCGGACTGCCGGTACATCGTGGCGCAGTAGGTCAGCAGCTTCATGGCGCTGGCGAGGTACTTGCGCTGCCCGGTGTACTGCTCGTGGTCGTTCTCGAGCTTGCGGTCGATCTCCGCGAGGCCGGCGCGGACCCGGTCCTGATGACGCTTGAGCGTGTCGAGGTCGATGGCGTCGGCGAAGTGCGCAGCCAGGAGCTTCTCGCTCTCGGCCTGAAGACGTTTGCGGTTCGCAGTCAGCTCGGCGAGCTCCTGGGAGCGGGAGGCCATGCGCTCATCGAACGCGGTGTCGACCTGCTTGGCCAGGGCCGTGTAGGTGGCCTCGCTGATCCCGATCTGCTGGTAGCAGGTGGTGACGAGGTCCTCAGCGATCCCGACGGGCACGGCCTTGCGGGTGCAGGTGGTGCGTTTGCTGGTCCGGCCGGAGCAGACGTAGTAGGCGTAGCGGATGCCTTGCTTGTTGCGGGCGAAGTCCAGGTGGAGCCGGGACTTGCAGGTCGCGCAGTACAGGATCCCCTTCAGGGGGTGTTCGTGTTTGCGGAACCGGACGTCAGCCTGGGCGCGGGAGTCCAGGAGACGCTGCACGCGTTCCCAGACCTCGGTGTCGACGATGGGCGGGTGGTTGCCGTCGTGAACGGCGCCGTTGTAGCGGATCCGTCCGATGTAGTAGGGGTTGCGCAGGAGTTTGAAGAAGCCGGACTTGCTGACCGGTTTCGAGGGCCGTTGCGGTGTGGCCACCGTGGTCAGGCCGCGGGCGGTGAGGTCGGTGAGGATCTTCTCGACCGAGGTGTCGCCAGCGGCGTAGGCGGCAAAGGCCCATTGGATCAGGGGTGCCCGCTCGGGGTCGACCTCGACGGTGCGGTACTCGCGTCCTTCCTCGGTGTGCTTGCGGACGTTGAGATAGCCCAGCGGCGCGCGGCCCGGCGTGCCACCGGTGGCGATCTTCTGGGTCAGGCCCTTGGTGACCTCGGCGGCGAGGTTCTTGGAGTAGAACTCCGAGATCGCGGACATGACGCCGTGCACGAGGGTCCCGGACGGGGTCTCGTCGATGCTCTCGGTCACCGAGACGAGGGTGACGCCGGCTTCGATGAGGGCGCGTTGGATCTCGAGGTCGACGAGCCGGTCGCGGGCAAGCCGGTCGAGCTTGTGCACGATGCAGTAGGTGACCTGGTGGCTCTTGATGTACTTCAGCATCCGCTGCAGGTCGGGCCGTTTGAGCGTGCGCCCGGAGTAGCCGGGGTCGACGAACTCCTCCACGATGGTGGCACCGATCTCGTCGGCCTTGCGCTGGTTGGCCTGCCGCTGGGCGGGGATCGAGAAGCCCTCGCGCTGACCGCCCTTGGCGGCCTGCTCCTCGGTCGACACCCGCTGGTACGTCACCGCGGTGAGCGCCAAGTTCTCCAGATCGAGCGTCAGCCCTGCGGTCGTTGTGGTCGTCATGACATCCTCCATCGGCCCTCGAGAACCGTTCGCGCCGGTGCCGGGCCGGGTCGAGGGTGATTCATTGTTCCTTGGGTTCGGCCTCGTTCGCGAGTGATTCTGCGATCGGCGATCCGTGCTCCTGTCTTGACCGGCTGGGACGCGCGAGCGTGGCCGCGCGGTGCTGGGAGTCGGCGAGATGAAGCACGAGGTCGACGAGTCGATCCATGTCGGGTTCGGCGCGCACGACCGGGTCGGCGTAGAGCCGGCGGCCGGTGGACTGGTCACTCTGGCGGGTCATGCCGGTCAGGTACGGGCACGACCAGGCGAGGCCAGCAAGACGAGGCGGAGGGGCTGGGTCTGGACGGCAGAGAGGTCGGCCGGGACGGTTGTCGTCCCGGCCGACCCCCGCGGTGGCGTGTGCCCTATTCGCTCTCGATGATCTCCCGCATGGCCGCGTCCTGCTCCTCGCCGCGGGCGCGCACCGCGTCGAGGACGAAGGCGACGAAGTCGGCGCTGCGTTCGGTGACGGGCTGCTCGCTGGTGTCCGGCGGCGTCCATTCGTCGGCCTCGCCGCCAGGCCAGGCGGTGATGCGGGTGGGCCGGTCGCGGTCGAGGCGGCTGCCGGAGATCGAGACCCAGTCGCGGAGGCGTTCGCGGGCGGCGGCGAAGTCGCTGTGCCAGACGACGCCCATATTGCCCTTGGCCTGCTGGTCGTAGCAGATCAGCCAGTGCTGCCGCAGCGCGGACAGCTCCCAGAGCAACTCGGCGTGGCGGTGCCACATGGGCGGGATGATCTGCGGCGGCAGCCCATAGGTGTGCCGGAGCCAGTCGACCCACTCGTTCAGCGCGAGGAGCTCCTGCTCGAGGTCCTCCGGGGTCAGCGCGTCCCAGTTGATGGTGCGGGGCACGGTGCCGAGCTGGGTGCGCAGGTCCTTGGCGTACTCGGCCTGCACCATCCTCTTGACCTGCTGCAGCACCCCGGGCGGCAGGCTCTCCAGATCCGGCGGGGCCGACTCGCCCCCGGCTTTACTGCTGCCAGTCGGATGCTCGGGATCCCGTGGTGTCGTGCTCATGATGGTTCCTCCTCACCGAGCCGTCGCGCCGAACGGTGCAGGGCGACCAGGAACCTGGCCGCCCCGCTCGTGCCGTCGGTGGTCATCGGGCGACGGGTTCGCGTTCCTGCGCCGACGCGGCCGGGCTGGAGACGGCTTCGGGGGCGACCTGGGTCTCGCGCTCGGCGAGCACGTCGGCCACCGGGTCGGCGGGCTCCTTCTCGGCCGCTTCGCCGTCGACGGCCGGTGCCTGCTGCGAGGTGCTCTCGCGGGCGGTGGCGTCGACGGCAGGGGTCTCCCGCTCGTGCGGGGTGCGGTCGATGCTGAAGGTGGTGATGTTGCCGTTCGGTCCGATGGTGCTGGCCCGGAACTGCTCCCGGGTCACCTGCTCGCCTTCGACGTTCTGCGTATACGTGCGCTCCTGGCCCTGGGCGATGAAGTTGTCGCCCTTCTGGTAGGTGGCGTGCGCCCGCTCGGCCGAGGGGCCGAACATGATCAGGTCGGTGAAGTACGGCTCGACCTCGTGGAAGTTGCCCTGTTCGTCGCGCTCGGCGTCCTGGTGGAGGCCGACGCGGGCGTAGAAGCGGGCGTCGCCGTACCGGGTGAAGGACAGGGTCGGGTCGGATGCGATGAACCCGGACACGCCGGGCTTGGTCGGCATAGGCATACCGAGGTCTCCTCTCAGATCTCGCCCGGCCCTGCGCCGGGTCACACGTCAGGTACGGGCCACAACCCGCCCGCCCCCGCGGGCCGCTCGGGGTCAGTGCGCGTGCTGCAGGAGCTGCTCGATCTCGGCCCGGTCTGCCTTCAGCTGGGCGGCATCCGCTCTGGCGGTCCAGGGGCGCAGGGTCGTGATGATCGGCCGGGCGGAGCGGAGCATGACGACCCCGGTGCCGAACGGCAACGTCCTGAGGACCTCGGGCGGCATGATCGGGATCCGCCGGATCGACCGCTGGTTCGAGTGCGCCCCGTAGGCGTCGGTGGTGACGGAGTCGGTCGACTCGTCGCGTTCCCCGATCAGCGCCGACAGGTCCTGCAAGTCCCGGGAGTTGCTGGCGCCGCCGAGGATGATCTTCACGATCGAGGCATCCCACAAGGCGTTCGCGTTGTTCTCGCCCCACCGCTCCCGCGCCTGCGCCAGGGACTGCAGCACTGGCAGCGTGGTGATGCCGGTGCCGCCGCCCTCGGCCATCAGCACGGGAAGCGCGGGCAGAGGTGCGAGGTTCCCGATCTCGTCCAGGGCCAGCAGCAGGGGCGGATCCATCCGTGCCCCGGCCGAACGGGCGGCGATCTTCCGGGCGGTCTCGACGATGTCCTCGATGAACGCCGACACCAGCGCGGCGGACGCGCCGGCACCGGCCCCGGTCGCCAGCAGATACATGGTCCCGTTCTCCCGCAGGAACGTCTCGGGGTCGAACCGCTCGTCCTCGCCGGGTGATACGGCGTCGAGGACCCGCGGATCGGCGAGTGACCCGAAGGACAGGCTCACGCCCTGCCAGATCGAGTCACGGGTTCTCGGATCGGATTGGATCATCGCGTCTAGTGAGTCCGCCCACCCCTCCGCGGCGTCCGAATTCGTGGAGAGGATGCGGACGGCGTCGGCGGCTGCGGCCGGGCTCAGCGACCACTGGTAGACCGTCTTGGAGTCTCGCCCGTCCAGGGCCGCAGCGTGCAGCAGCGCCTGGATCGCGGCCGTGGTCTTGCCCTCCCAGAAGCCACCGTCCGACACCCCACCGAACCCGGTCGCGGTGGCCAGGCCCTTGGCACGGATCATCGCGGTCAGCGGGTCGCCGCAGCCGCGCACGACCGACCAGCGCATTCCCGCCGGCAACCCCGGCGCGAGGTGCTGGGGGTCGAACACCGCGACCGGCCCCATGCGCTGCCTGGCCTTCAACGTGACGGTCAAGTTGTCGGGCCTTGTGCTCGTGGTCAGCACCGGCCCGGCGGCGTCGAGAATCGAATTGACGACCACATGCAGGCCCTTACCGGATCTCGGCGGGCCGACGAGGAGCATCGAGTCCTCGACAGTCGCCCACACCTGGGTGCCCTTCGCCGTCCCCAGCAGGTAGCCGACTTCAGCCGGGTCGGGCTTCTTGTCCTGGATCGAAGGTCGAAGGGTGCCGGCTCGTCGTTGCAGCGCTTTGCGGGAGGCGACCCGGGCGACCTCGTCGCTGCTCGCCGTCCCGGCGAGGCTGTGCACCCGCGAGCGTTCCCGGCTGCGCCGGACCAGCCGCCACACCGTCACGCCCAGCACGGCCAGGCCGATCAGAGTGAGAACGACGAGGAACCAGTACAGGAGCGGATTCAGCCCGGGAGCACCGATCGCGGCCCCGGGATCCGTGGGGCTGGCGAGGACACCGAGACCGGTTGCCGGCCCGCCGGTCGGCGCCGGGCGCCCGGTGAGGAACGCGGCGACGTTGCCCAGGTAACGCAGCAGCATCGCCAGGGAGGCGGTGGCGGCGAGGCCTCCCAGTGCCAAGCTGACGGTCAGATCGTTGGGTGGACGGTTCTGCAACAGGGGCCTCCCTCGACACGGAGCGAGGCCCTCTCGCCTCGCCTGTGTTAGGTGAGAGGCCGCACCGCCGCCGTCCCCGAGATCCGCCCGAGCAGCACCACCTCGGCGGTATCCGGGTCGGGGATCTCGGCCCGGTCGATCAGGGCGCGGGCGCGCCCGCCCGGGCCGGCCGAGCCGTGCCGCAGGATCACCGCGACCGCGACCTCCTCACCCGGAACGAATCCCGTCGCCTCTAGCTCCACCAACTCCGGGCGGCGGCGCCGCCCGCGCGCCTGTTCCGGTTGCTCCTCTTCCGGCTCGGCCGGGGGTTCGGGCTTGGGTGGGGGTTGCAGGATGTCGGCGCGCACGGTGCCGTCCTGCTCGTGCACCTCGACCCGGGCCGGCACGTCGAACTCGCCGATCAGCTCCGCCAGCCGCGCCCCTACCTCGGAGCGTGCGATGGTCTCGGCGGTGGCCTTGTCACCGTTGACCGTCATCACCAGGTGGTCGGCGTGGGCTTCGAGCACCACAAGCGGCAGCACGGCGGGAACCGGCGGTACCTCCCGAGCGCGCTTCGGAGGGAACACTCGATGCTTCATCGCGTCCCTCCCGGAAGGAGTTCGCGCGCCGTTGCCTGCTCCTGGGTTCTGTGGATTCTCACGCCCGTCAGGTACGGCGTCGATGCGCCTGGCCACCCTGGATCCGTTGCCAGCCGACGCGCGAGGGCGGCATAGTAGCGATTACGACGGAGATCGCTGACTTACACTGGATGGGGAGTAGCACGGTCGCTTCCGACCTCGCGCTCGAGTGCGAGGAGGGGCATGAAAGTGGAGACGGCGACGTCGCAGAGGATCGATCCTCGCGACCTTCTCAGTGAGTGGGCCAATAGCTCTGACGAATGGGTGCGGTACATCGTTCGGCACGTGCTCACCGGAGCAGGGCCACTCAGCAGTGATGAAGCAGCCGAGGCATACGCCCTGTTTCGGCAGGAGAAGGCGTTCGACAGCAGAGAGCTGCCTACAGAAGAGCCTCTCGCGACCCTCGAGTCCGAGGACGAGGCCATTGAACCGCTGACGCTGACCTCCGTAGCCAACGTCGTTGGGGTGAACGCCTTGGTGGAGGGCGGCGTCATCGAGCCCCACGCCGGACTGACCATCCTCTTTGGGGAGAATGGCACAGGAAAGACCGGGTACTCCCGAATCTTCAAGGCCCTCGCCAAGAGTCGCACCGCCGACGTGATACTCGGCGACATCGAAGCCCCGTCACCGAAGCAACAGTCGGCGGAGATCAGCTATACCCTCGGATCCACAACCAAGACCTACACGTGGACTGGCGGCCAGGGCATCGCCCCGTTCACGCGGATGTCGATCTTCGACAGTCCCTCCGTCAGCTTCCACGTCGACGACGATCTGGAATACGTGTACGTACCCGCCGCGTTGGCATTATTCAATCACGTCATCGCTGGTATCAAGTCAGTCCAAAGTGCTATTGATCAGGCGGCCCACGAACTGCGTTCAGGTCATACCGGCCTTCTCTCTCGCTTCACGCGCACCGCCACGGTGTATCCCCTCATCGAGACCCTTGGGGCTTCCACCGACCTCGAACACTTGAAAAGCTTTGTCGACACGGGTGAAGACGTCGACACGCGAGTCGCTCAGTTGCGCCGCACTGTCGCTGCGCTCGAAGCTGACACCATCAGCGCAGAGATCAAGATCCAACAGCGCGTTGAACGAGTCCTCACTCAAGCGTCGAATGCCGCCACGACCCTCGCCGACTTCAACACAGACGCATACAGTCGTGAACGCGAGGCACTTCACGGATTGCAAAAGGACTATCGCGCATTCCGAGACTCCCTGTTCGAGGCGGCCGACCTGCCTGCCGACCCCGACGACACGTGGAGCGCCTTCGTTACGGCCGGCAAAGCCTATGAGGCCCACTTGGTTGAGCTCGGGGTGCACGACATCGACCGGTGCCTCTACTGCAGACAGCCCCTGGACGATGCCGCACGTGGTCTCATCAACAAGTACTCGGAGTATCTCGAGGACAAGATCACCGCCGACATCACGGCCTCCAAGGTGCGACTCGACGCCTTCGGAGAACGAATCACCTCGCTGGAGATCCGCGACGCCGCAACGTTCGCCGCCGAGTACGACGACACCGATGACAAGCCCGACTACCACCTCGAGCTCGACCGGACCCTGCTATCCGTTGCCACAATCACTAAGCAACTACAGGCCGGCGCCTCCATCGACTCCACACTCACCGAGAGCGCGACCACGGACGCCGCGACGTTGAACGTTGTCTTGACGTCTACGACGAGTGCATTGAAGGAACTGAGGAAGCAGGCCGCAACTCGTACCGAGACATTGGCAACCAAGCGGAAGGAGCTCGTCGAGCTCGAAGCCGCCGCCGAACTTGGAAAGTCGTGGTCGCTGATCGAGGCTCAGGTGCGCGACGCCAAGGAAGCTGACCGGTTGACCCTCCTGGCCAAGCCCATGCCCGGGCTGCTACGTGCGGTCACCGGGTTGGCGAAGACCGCCAGCGATCAGATGATCAACGAAAGCTTCGACGCACTGTTCACCGAGGAATGCGCTGCCCTGCGAGCCCCCACCCTCGACATCGAGTTCGTCGGCCGGCAAGGCCTCGCCAAGCGACGCAAGGTCCTCACCGGCAAGCACAAGCCCTCCGCAGTGCTCTCCGAGGGCGAGCAGAAAGTTCTCGCCATGGCCGACTTCCTCGCCGAAGCCCGCTTGGCCGGGATCACCGCCCCCGTGATCTTCGACGACCCCGTGTCCAGCCTCGATCATCGCCGCATCAACGAGGTCGCCCAGCGTGTCACTCTCCTCGCGGAGACGACCCAGGTCATCGTCTTCACCCATGACATCTTCTTCGCCAGCACGCTGCTTGCACTCATGGAAACCACCAAGCGCTGCGCCTACTTCCAGATCACAGACGAAGAAGGCAAGGGCAAGATCACCCGCGCCACTGGTCCACGCTGGGACAGCCTTGGCAGCATCAAGAAGAACATCAACGAGACCATCCAGGCCGCAACCTCGCAGGACGGTGACGCCCGCGCTGCACTCGTTCGCACCGGCTACGACTGGATCCGCGCCTGGTGCGAAGTGTTCACAGAGACTGAGCTTCTACAAGGTGTCACGCAGCGATACCAGCCCAATGTCCGCATGACGAACCTCCCAAAGATCAAAGCAGACGCGCTCCCAGATGCGATCGAGACCGTTAATCGCATCTTTGAGGAAGCGTGCCGATACATCGATGGGCACTCCCAGCCGCTCCCCACTCTCGGCGTCAGCCCGACCCTTGGCGGCCTCGAGACGCATTGGGCGGAACTGACTGCTGCCCGCACCACCTACATCAACGCCGACAGGTAGCGCCTCCGATACGACAACAAGCCGCCTGCTATTGCGTGAGCCGACCACGGGTATCGAACAATTCGAGCTCCCCGGGCGTCATCTGATGCTGAATAAGGAAGGCTCTCTCCTTGATCCGCCACAGGGCTTGCCCGATCCCGAGGCTGGGTAGCAGAGACTGCTCGGTGCCGGTCAGCCCAAGGGTTTGGGCAGCGGATCCAATCTGGTCGGTCTCCTGCCGGTAGACGATGCGGACCTCGGCATTGGCGAGCAGGCTCGAGGCCAGTGCCCGCATCATCGAGCCCTGGTCGCCGACGTTGTCCAGATCGGAGAGCTTGTGGAAGACGAGGGCGTTGCTGATCCCGTAGTGACGGGCCAGGCGCCACTGCGCGTCCATGCGACGCAGCAGGGACGGGTGGGCGAGCAGCCGCCAGGCCTCGTCGTAGACCACAAGCCTCTGACCCCCGCGGGGGTCGAGGAGAGCTGCTTCCATCCACGCGCTCGCACATGTCATCAGCACGCTGATGAGGGAGCTGTTCTCCGCGACCTGGGAGAGGTCCAGCGAGATCATCGGCAGGCTGGGGTCGAACGCCACCGTGGACGGCCCATCGAAAAGACCACTGAGGTCGCCGGCGACCAACCTCCGCAGCGCGTGGCCGACGAGCCGGCCGTCCTCGGCGGTGAGGTCGCCGAGCGCGTCCGGGCTCGGGTCGAGGATCCGGTCGACGATCATCGGCAGGATCGGGGTCGTGTTGTCGCGGACGGTCTCGGCCAGGGCGATGTCGATCGCGGTGTGCTCCAGCGGCGACAGGCGCCGTTCGAGGACGGTCTCGGCGAGCGCGCCAAGGAGGTCACGGCGGCGGGAGGCGACCATGCCGGCCCACTCCTGATCGCTGGTCCCGGCGGGCCGGTATCCCTCATCGAGGGGATTCAGGCGGGTGCGGCGGCCGTGGCCGAGGCGGATCGCCTTGCCGCCCACGGCCTCCGCGATGTCCGAGTGCTCGCCTTTCGGGTCACCGGCGAGGTAGACACGGCGGCCGAACGCGATGCTGCGTGTGTAGAGCGATTTGATGAGGGCGCTCTTCCCGGCGCCGACGATGCCGGCGATGATGAGGTTCGGGGCGGTGATGACGCCTTGCCGGTAGAGCTCGAACGCGTCGAACGCGAAGCTGCCGCCGGAGTAGAGGTCCTGGCCGATGAAGATCCCGCGCGAGCCGAGGCCTCCTTCGGCGAGGAACGGGTAGGCGGCGCGCAGGACGGCGGAGGTGTCCTGGTGCGGGCGGGCCTTGAACCGGACCTGGGTGCGCAGCGCGGCCGGCCCGTCCTCGCCGGAGGCGGGCAGGTAGCGGGTCGCTTTCGCTTCGGCGTGCTCGGCGCGCGCCTGATCCCGGGCGATGGCCTTGCGTTCGGCGGCGTCGGCGGCCAGGCGCTTCGCGGCCGCCTTCTGGCGGGCCTTGCGGTCGCGGCGCGGCACGTTCTCCGATCCGACGAGGACGGCGGTGTGCAGGCGGCGGAGCTCTTCATCGCTCATGATGCGGGTTCTCCTTCCAGGGAGCAGAGGGGTTAGAGGCCGCGGCCGAGCGGGAGCGCGGCGGCGGCGAAGGCGCTGGCCTGCTGCCCGACCAGGCGGCGGGTCTCGCAGGAGGCCTGGACGGCGGCCTGCTCGATGGCCGCGACGGCGGCGTCGAGCTCGGGGCCGGTGTCGGCGGAGACGGCGACGAGCCCGGTGAAGCGGAGGATCCCGTGCCCGCTGATCAGGTCGGCTTCCTGCTGGAGGACGTCCTGCAGCTCGGCGGACTGCTCGGCGTCCTCGATCTGCCCGATCCGCCGCCGCTGCGCCTGGTCGGAGATGTGCTCGGTCTTGCGCTTGCGGACGTCCCGGGCCGCGACATCGGCGCGGATCGGGTCATAGAGGAGGGTGACGGCGCGGCGGATTCCGCCGGTGAGCAGCAGCGGGGAGAGGAACCCGGGGAACACCTGCGAGCGGGGCCATTCGCTGATCCACAGCACGGCGTGCCAGGCGGAATCGGAGCGCAGGCGGTCCCAGCGTTCCTCGACGGCGACCGGCCCGGCGGTGGCGAGGTCCTGGCCGATGTCCCCGGCCCGGTCCAGGGTGGCGGCGATCTGCGGGTCGTAGGCGGTGCGCAGCATGATGGCCAGCTGCCCGGGCGTGTACCAGTCAGAGGCATCCAGGTCCACGGCCCGCAGCGCCGTGGTCAGGGTGGTCATCTCCTGTTTCAGGACCGCCGCCGCGCCGCGCAGGCCGCGCCCGGCGGTGCGGACCTGCCGGGCGGCGGCCTTCATGTCCAACGAGAGCGACAGTGTGGAGACGTGGCGCTCACCCGCGGGGCCTGCCCGGTCGATGAGCTCCTTATACGTGTTCGCGACCCAGGAACCGTCATCGACGCCCTGGCTCGCCCACCACTGGGCCAGCCCGGTCCCGGAGTCGGGGATCGTGCGCTCGAGGACCTGGATGCGGGCGATCCGCCCGGACCGGCACCCGGTGGCGAGCACCCGCCCCCACGCCTGGACCCGGCGTTCCTGTTCACCGGGATCGAGCAGCACGAACGAGGGGTGGGTGATCTCCCGCAGCACGGTCAGCATCTGGGCGTGCGGGTCGTGCACCATCACCGCCCCGGTCTCCGGGTCCACGTACTGGCGCAGCGCGGCAGCGTCGCCCGGCAGCGCCAGGGTGCCGGCCGGCCGGGGCTTGACGATGCGGCGCCGGTAGCGGGTCTGCCCGGTGACCGACCGCCACATCCAGGCCAGGCCGATGGGCAGCCATTCGACGAGGCTGCGCCCACCGACCCGGATGACGGCGACGAGCAGCGCCGGCAGCCAGACCACGCCCAGGTAGAGGACCGTCTGGCCGCCGGTGTAGAGGCCGAGGACGAAGGCGGCGATCGCGACGCCGATCGCGATCAGCTGGGCCAGGGACAGGCCGAGCAGGATGCCGCGCTTGGACAGCCGGGAGAACTTCACCGGATGCAGCTCGGGCTCAGCGTCCTTGGCATGCTTCTCATGGGTGGTCATGGCAGGTGGTCCCCTCTCGGATCAGACGCGGCGCCTCGTGGGCGCCTGCCACCCAGGTGCGGAGCCGGGACAGCGGCAGGCCCCGCCACTCCCGGGGAGCGAGGTCGCCATGACTCGCTCGTCCCGGGCGGGCGGGGCCTGCCGGTCCTGTTCCACCTCCCTCCCGTGAGGATCACGTCTGAGGAACCCGGTCAGTGCTTCGGCGGTGCCGGATCCGTCGGCGGGACCGGTTTCGGATCCTGGGTCGGCGGCGTGGCGGGCGGCGGTGCTGGTGAGGTAGGTGCCGCATCCGCCGGACGAGAGCTGGGCGGTGCTGCGGCCCCGTCGCTGGCGCCGGACGCCTGCGCGTCCGCGGCCTTCCCGATCGCGTCCCCGGCCTTCGGGCCGGCCTCCGCGGAGCCCTTGACGACCGCGACCCCTGCCGCCACGCCCAGGCCGACCGGCCCAGCAGCCGCACCAGCACCCGCCCCGGCACCCGCGCCTGCCCCGGCACCGCCAGCGCTCCCTGCGCCGGCGCTGCCCGCTCCGGCCGTGCCACCGGCTCCAGCACCCGTCGCGTCCGCACCGGCGCCACTGCTGCTCGTGGCCGGGCTCGGCGAGTTCGGCGGCGGGGGCGGCGGGTTGTCACCACCACCTCCACCGCCGCCCCCTCCTCCGCCGTCGGGGCCGTCGCCCTTGGGACCGAGGACCTTCTCCACGTTCTCCGGCTTCGGGGCGTGCGGAACCGGCAGCGGCCGGTTCATCGACTGCCTGGCCTCCTGCTCGGTGCTGGTCAGGTGGTACATGTCCGCGCCGGCGAAGGCGAGCAGCTTGTAGCACATGTACGGGGCGAAGGCCGCGATGAACATCAGCACGATGCCCGCGACCGGGTCCGCGATGGAAGCGAGGTCGAGGTCGATCGGGGCGTTGACTTGGGTGATGGCGACCAGGAACACGAGCACGACGACGAACTTGGAGAAGATCAGCGCGAGCACGAAGCTGGCCCACTTGGAGAACCATCCGCGGGTGACGTCCCAGCCGGCTCCGGCGAGGGCGATCGGGCCGAGGACGACGAGGATCAGGATCAGCGCCTTGCGCACCAGGAGGCTGAACCACACGATGGCGGCGGCGGTGATCGCGAGGAAGGCGAGGAAGATGATGATGATCGCCGCCGCGCCCGGCGCGGTGATCTGGATCGTGGTCAGCCCCGCGATGAGGGCGGCGATCTTGCCGCCCATCTCCTCCAGCGTCGTGCCGGTGGCCTGGATGATGCCGATGCACAGCTGGTCGACGATCTCCAACAGGGTCGCGGTGATCGTGACGAGGATGAACGCGCCGAGCACGCTCTTGGCCATCCCCGTCGCCGCCCGGCCCAACGCGCCGGGCTCACGCCGGATGAGGCTGCCGATGAGCTGCAGGCAGAAGAACGCGAAGGTGATCAGCACGGCCAGGCCGAACACGACGTTGTACACGTCGAGGTAGCCGTCTTCGGTGATGTCGACCAGGGTGGTGGTGTCGAACAGCGCCCACACACCCTCGAACATCCACTGCGCGGCGCCGCCGACGGCCTGCGCGAGCCAGTCGAACGGTGCGCTGATCAGGCTCGCGGCTCCTTCGCCGACTTTGTCGCAGACGGTGCTGATGACAGGGACATCACAGACGCCAGCCATAACCCGCCTCCTTTCGAATCCCGTGGGGGCGGGTCAGGAAATGGTTCCTCCGACATTCCAGAAGAAGTTGATGAGCGTCACGGCACCGCCGGTGATGATCGCGGCGGCACAGGAGACGAGGACGCCGACCTTTCCCCTCGAGGCGAGATGGGGATTGCTGGAGTTGGAGCCGAAGCCCCACACGATCGCCGAGATCAGCAGCGCGAGCACGCTGAGAATGAGCGCCACGGTCATGACCGCGCCCACGATCGTGCGCAGCGCGGCGATGCCGGGAAGGCCGTCGTCGTTGGGGGTGATGTTGATATCCATCGGCACCAGGGCCGGGACGATGGTCGGGACGAGATCCAGCAGGACAGACATGGGGCGGCTCCTTCGAGAACATCCGGCCCGCGCCACTCGCGGGTCAGCGCATCAGGTGCGACCCCGGAACTGGCGGCGCCCGGCGCGGGCTCCGCCCGCGTCTCCCCAGACCCCTCCGCCACCACGGACACCGACCGGATCCCGGCGACGTGAAGCGCTCCGCGTCGCCTCGCTGCGACGCGGGGCGCCTGCGACGTCCTGATCGGACGCCCTCTTCCTCGCCACCGTCGGCGGCCGAGTGCCGGCTATACGGTGCTGCCGACCTGGACGAGGAAGTTGACCCAGGCGACGCCGGCGCCGGCCAGCGCGGCGGCCCCGATGGAGACGAGCACGCCGGTCCGGCCGCGGGATGCCGCCTGGAGGTTGCCGTGGGAGGAGGCGATCGCCCAGACGATCGCGCTAACCAGGAGCATCAGAACGGCGAAGACCAGCACCACGGTCAGCAGCGCCCCGAGGACCTGGAGGATCTCCGTCTTCCCGCCCACGGCGTCGAAGTCCGGGAACACGTCGACCTCGAGAAGCACGGGCGGGGCGGCGATGACGGGCATGGGGTTCTCCTGCTTCCTGGCTCGGGTGACCGTCCAGGTGCGGGCAGGAACCGTCCGAGCTCGCCGTGGCGGACTCGAGTTCGCAAGGCTGCAGAGGCCGGGGAGCCCGCTTGCTCTCCCGGCGGCACGGCCTGACGGGGCGTGCGGGCGCGGGTCAGCGCACCTGTCCGGTCGGGCGCCGGGCCGGGGCGCTGGCGACTTCTATCGGAGCATCGCCGTCGGGATCCTCCGCGGGCGCGGGCGAGGTGGCTAGGGGCGTCGGGCTTCGATGAGGTGGCGGGTGGAGTGGGCGATGAAGGGGCCGCTGCTCTGGATCAGCTCGTGCAGGTCCCGGAGCCGGTCCCGGTATCGCTCCACGGTGAAGCCGGGGACCCACCAGATCACCTTGCGCAGCAGGTAGACGACGGCCGCGACATCGTGGATCTCGATGCGCAGTGTCGCGGTACGTAGGTCGACGATCTCCATTCCGGCCGTTTCCGCCGCGGCCGACTCGTCGTCGGGGTGGCGTCCGCGCCGGGCCTCCGGCTGGGGGCCGAGGAAGAACTCGATCAGCTCGAACACGCTGGCCGGCCCCACGTGCTGAGCGAAGTAGGTTCCGCCGTGGCGGAGTACGCGCGCGATCTCTTCCCACCAGATCGTCGCCGGGTGCCTGCTGGTGACGAGGTCGAACGCCTCGTCGCCGAATGGCAGCGGCGGCTCGTCAGGATCCGCGACGACGGCGACTCCGCGGGGGTGCAGCAGCCGCGTGGCGCGGGCAATGTTCGGCGGCCAGGATTCGGTCGCGACGGCGACGGGCGGGAACGAAGCGGCCTCGGCGAGGAACTCACCGCCGCCGGTCTGAATGTCCAGGGACGCGGTGGCCGAGGTCAGTCGACGGGCGAGCAGACCCGCGTACCCCCATGGCGGCCGCTCCTCGGTGGCACGGCCGTCGAGCCAGGAGAAGTCCCACCCGGAGACGTCAGCTGATTCGCCCGTCTCAATCAACTCGTCGAACCCGCTCGTCATCGTCCGATTGTCCCATGAGTGCGGCGTCCACTCGGTGCCGCTGAGACCAAGAATCGTGGGTGGCGGAGTCTCAATCGCGACGCGCCCGCCCGCCGCCTGGTTCCCGAAATGAGAGCCTTGGGGACGCAGCGCAGTGGCCGAAACGATCATGCTGCCGCTCGCTTATAGTGCATCAGATGCAACTTCGGACATTATTCTCTGACGGTCACGTGCAGGTGATCGAAATGTCCTCCGGTGATATCGGAGGGGTCGTGCATTCCGCCGCCGTTGTATTCGCGCCAGCCTTCGTCGTCGCGGTCGATGTTCCAGATCTTGCCCTGCCAGATGAGGTACTGGATGCCGAGCGTCTCGGCGTTGTCTTTCATCCAGTTCGTCACCTCCCAGCCGTCGTCGAGCTGCCCTGGGGTCGGGCGCTGGCCGATCGGGTTGCCGAAGGTGATGTCACACGCCCGGCCCAGGGGATGCTCGCACTTCTGGCCGGCGCGGGGCGAGTAGCAGGACCATCCGGTGTCGGGGAAGCGCTCGAGAGCGGTCTGGTAGACGTGGAGCATCCGCGCGGTGATCTGCCCGTCGGTGGTCGGGTCCTCCACCATCCGGTTCGGGTCGCCGTCGACCTCGCCCGGATCACCCCCGGGCGCCTGGCCGTCCGTGTCGCAGCCGGACCCGCCTGGGGTGCCGGGCTCGGCGCCGGGAAGGTCGGCGGCGCCGTGCTCGTCCAGCCAGGCGGCGGAGTCGATGGGCGTGCCGTTGGTGCCGCCTTCGCGGACCTCGAAGTGCAGATGGGGTCCCGTGCTCTGCCCGGAGCTGCCGACGTCGCCGATGTGCTGCCCGGCGGTGACCTGGTCGCCGACCGCGACGTGGATCCCGTCCTGCCACATGTGAATGTAGGCGGTGGCGATCTTCTGCCCGTCGATGGTGGGCTCGATGACGATGAGGCCGCCGCCGGAGTCGGTGTAGCGGGCGACGGTCACGACCCCGTCGGCCGCCGCCATGATCGGCGTGCCATCGGGAGCGGCGAAGTCCGTGCCGGCGTGCAGCTTCCGCTCCCCGGTGATCGGGTGGATCCGATACCCGAACGGCGAGGTCATCGTCCAGGTGCCCTCGGGCAGCGGGAACACGACCCGCGAGGACTCCGTCGTGTCCGCGACCGCCACCGGGTCAGTTGACGCGGAGGTCGTGGGAGTGCCGGCGAGGGCGGCGATGATGGCCTCCGCGACCGGCTCGTAGTTGCGGTAGCGGTCCGGGAACGCCGAGACTTCCACGCTCTGCGCGGCTTCGCCCTTGTCCATCTGCTGCCAGCCGGGCACGTCGAGCAGGCCCCGCGGGGAGCCGTGGTTAGGGCCGTCCGGGCCGCCGAAGAACGCACGGACTTCGTAGTCGATGTCCATCAGCTGCGCGACCGTGCCCCAGCCCGATTGCGGCCTCATCTGCCACAGCCCGAGGCTGTCGTGGTCCCCGCCGTTGCCGTCGTTGGGGTAGGAGGCGGACTCGGGGTAGGCGGACGTGTTCGCCAGCTGCCGCAGGGAGGATTCCGTCAGGGCCGCCATGAGCGCGATGGTGATCGCGTCCCGGTTCACGCCGTCGATCCGGGACCCTGTGGTGATGATCTGGGCGGCCCGGGTCAGCTGGGTCTTGTTCAGGGTGAACGACTCGCCGTCCGCGGTGGTGACCCGCAGCTGCTCGGGCACGTTGCCGACGTTGATCGGGCCGCTCCCGCCGCCATCTACGGCGCAGTTGGCGTTCGCGGGGTTGATCAGGACGCCGACGCCGAGCAGGCCGAGCATCGGGGCGAACAGCACGAACGCGAGCAGGACAGCCAGTGCCTTCTTCATCGCGACCCCTCGGCTACCGCAGGGGCTCGTCGAGGACCGAGAGCCGCAGCAGGTAGCAGGACTCGTCGCCGCGGAGCGGGCAGGTCAGGAAGATCGTGAACGCGACATCGTGTGCGCTGGTGACCGGCTTGTCGTACCAGACGCCCTCCCGATGCCGGGTGCCCTCGATCGTGTAGGCGATGGTGCCCGGCGCGAGACTGTCACCGGCGGCGGCCTCCGCGTCATCCCACTGGTCGGGCACGTACGCCCGGTCGATGTCCAGCCACTGCCGGGTCTGGTATTCCTGCAGCTGCGTCCAGGTGGACTGGTCCGGCAGGTAGCCGTCGAGATCGGACACCAGGCCGGGGGTCTCCAGCCCGGACGGGTCGGCGACCTGCAGCAGCACGTCCCGGTGGTCCTGCGGGCTCAGCAGCGTGTAGGTGTCCCAGGTGAACAGCGCGCTCGCGGCCGAGCGCGCGAAGGACTCGGGGTCGCGAGTGGCCGGTAGCGGTGTGAGGGTCGTCTCCGTCGGCGACGGGGACGCGGTGCTGCTGGTGCCCCGGTCACCCGGTCGGCCGCCGTCCGGGTGGGGTTCGCCCTTGATGAGGCCGTAGATGCCGACGCCGGCGAGCAGCGCGAGGACGAGGCCGATCGCGCAGACGGTGATGATCAGACGGCGGCGAGGATGCGAGTGCGGGGTCTGGCTGGCCACGATGAGGTGTCCTTCCTGGTCCAGGAGTTGCGGTCCCGATCCAGGTACGGCCCCCACCCCGCCATGCCTCGGCCTCGACGCCGGGCCGGTTCAGCGGGAGGGCGTGTCGCGGCCGGGCGGATTCCGGTAGGGCGAGAAGTCGATGTCCGGGGTCTGCAGGCGCCGCACGGTCTGCTCGACCCAGGTGCGGGCGCGGTCGATGAGGCTGTCGATGTCCGAGGGGATCGTCTCGCCTTGCGCGGTGATCTCGGCCCGCTGGGTGCCGTCGGGCAGGCGGACGAGATCCTTCTGCAGCCAGGTCCAGCCGATCGGCACGCGCTCGTCGTCGGCCCAGTCGGTGCCGCGCTCGTAGGCTTCCTCGATCGCGAAGACCGTGCCGTCGTTGACCATCAAGGGTTGGAACGTGTAGTTGCCCAGGGAGAACGCGGTCGGGTCCCCGTCGTCGGCGTAGAAGATGTCCTCGCCGTAGGTCTTGCCGATGTAGGCCAGGCCCGCATCCAGCAGCATCATCTGCCGGGTCCGGTACTCCGCGTCCTGCGCCAGAGCGGGATCGGTCAGCATGGGCGGCTCGTTGTGCCCGACGACGTGCAGGTACTCCTCGCTGTGCTGGTCGACGACCATCCGGTAGCCGTTGTCGGCGCGCTGCACATGCAGGGTGAGGATCGTGGTGCCGTCGTCGGCGTCGAAGTCGACCCGCCCGAACTCGCTCTCCTCGGCGAACCTCGGGCGCCCGCCGGGGACGACGATCCCGTTGGTGACCCAGACATGCGGCTCCAGGCGCTCCCCGGTGTCATACGGCGTCAGCTCGGCCATACCCCGCTCCCTCCCGTCACGGACGAAACCCGCCCGGAGGTCCCGGACGGGTTCTCACCAGTCAGGTACGGGCGATGCCCGGCAGCCCAGGGCTCAGCGTCCCGGCGCAGGTGCAGGAGGGGGCGGATCCGCCCGGTCGCTGGAGGTGATCTCGAGGTCGTCGGCTCGTTCGGCCAGCGCTCGTTCGGCCGGCGAGGGTGCCGGGAGCCAGGCGATCTGCCCGTTCTCGGCGAAGCCGACCATCAGGTGATCGGTCGCGCGGTCGACATGGACCGCGGCGCTCTCCAGCCGCATGGCCGCGGTCAGGGCATGCTCTCGGCCATCGGCCCGGTCGCCCGCATCGGTCGAGGTCCGCCCGGCCAGGCGGGTGTGCATCGCCGCGAGCTGCTGCAGTGACTGGTGCAGGCTGATCAAGGCCGACTGCAGCTCGCCGAGCACCGTGTAGCTGTCGGCCGGGTCATCGAAGAGCCGGCTCGCATGCGCCAGGCCGCGTGCCGCCTCCGACAGCTCTCCGGCATCTGCCACCGGATCCTCAAAGCTCGGCATGCTCGACCCCGGCTTCCTCCGCGGTCTCTTGCTGCGCAGTGCCCGCGCCGGCCCCCGCCTCCTCGATCGCATCGGTCCCCGCGCTCGCCTCCGTTTCGGCAGTGGCGCGGGCGGTGGTGGCTGCGGTGATGAAGGTGGTGGCTCCGTCGACATACGTGTCGATGAGGTCCCACTGGGTCTCGTCGGCGTACTGGCCGATCTCCGCCGGGTCGAAGCGATCCCACCAGCCGTGCTCACGACGGAGCAGGTCGACGAGCTTGCGAACCTGATGCTTCTGCCGCATCAGCGGATCCACATCAGCCCAGCCGACCTTCTCCTCGGCCGCCGCCGCGGCCTGCAGCTTCCGGACCCGCTCCAGCGCGAGCCCGGACTCCTTCGCAGCGTCCTTCGCCGGAAGGTCCGGCGCCAGGGCCGCGAGCTCGGCGCCGGCGGCGTCCCGGACCGTGTCGGGGGTGTCGGGGTGCTGGGCCAGGCGGGTGAGCGCGGCGAGGTTCTGTCGGGTCTTGACCTGCAGGAACCTGCCGTTGACCTTGCCGTCCTCGTTGAGCTCGAGCAGAGCCTCGGCGGCGTGCTGGCGGACCATCGGGTCCTCATCATCGTCGGCCGCGATCCGCCGGAGCTCGCCGATCTGCTCCAGCATCGTCCGTGAGTCCCGACCAGTGACCGCGCGGGCCGCCTGCACGCGGGACTTCGTGTCATTCGCCTTCGGCTCGTCCGTCTTCGCTGGATCGTCCGGGGGTGCCGAATCGGCACCCCCGTCCTCCCCGTCGGCCGCGCGATCATCCTCGGCGGCGTCGCGGTGCGGGGAGCCGAAGCGGGTGGCAGCGTCGCGGCGTTCGGCGTCCTCGGCGTAGAGGGCTTTCAGCTCTTCGTACAGCTCGGCCTGCTCGATGGGTTTGAGGGCCTTGCGCAGCGTCTGCTCGTCGCGGATCGCGAGGACCTGGGAGAGCTTGTCGGACACTCCCGGGACGATCCAGACCGGGGTGACGCGCCAGCCCAGCTTCTCCATCGCGGCCAGCCGCCGCTGCCCGGCGATCAGGACGTAGGCGTCGGTGACGGTGGGCGGGTTGAGGATCCCGACGCGGGCGATTGACTCGCACAGCTCGTCGAGGTCTTCCTCGACGTCGCGGCGGTAGGCGTGGCCGCGGGTGATCTGGTCGATGGCGTGCTCGAGCACGAGATGCCCGCGGGTCATGGCCGCCCGCCTCCTCCGGTGCTCTGGCGGGAAGCGGCGACAAGGCGGGTGTCGGCGAGCAGTTCGCCGAGGTCGTCGCCGAGCAGGACCCGGGCGAACAGCCCCATCTCCCGCTCGTTGCTGCGGGGCCGGCGCCCGACGGTGAGGCGGACCAGGGACCGCCAGGTGTCGGGGTCGTAACCGAGGCGGGTGGCGATGTGCAGGTCGCCGGTGACGGTCTCGGCGGCGGCCTCGCGCGAGCGCAGCCCGGTGATGCGGTGGGCGATGTAGTCCACGGCCTGCTCGACGCCGCGGTGCGCCCACCCGGTCGAGACGAGGAACACCGTCGTGGTGCGCACGATGCGGTCCACGCCGTCCTCGGCCTGCTCGCCCGGCTGGTGGGGGTGGATGTCGTACAGGTAGTCCTCGTAGTCCCCGGCCCGCACCGGGTCGGCATCCGGGCGGCGGGTCGGTCGTCGGGCCTTGTCCTGCGACGTCAGGAAGCGTTCGGCGAGGGTCTCGGCGGCGACCGAGCGGGCCACGGCCCGGGTGACGACCGCCCACGGGTCGCGGGCACGCAGCGTGGACGGGGTGATCATCGCGAAGAACGCCTCGACCGCCGCGTCGGCGGGGTCGCGATGCCAGGCCTTCGCCAGGGGCGCGTACTTGGTGGTGGCGTAGCCCATCAGCTCCGCGGCGACAGGGCTGGTCGACCATGCCTGGCCGGCGGTGAGTTCCTCGATGACCTGCCGCAGCCCGTCCGGGGTGGTGAAGTCCACGCCCTCCCCGGGCGCACGGTCATCGGGTGTCAAGGGCGAACGGGTGGTGCTCATGGCGACTCCCTCAGCATTCGAATGGTGGTATCCGTCAGGTACGGACCCGCACCGGCCAGAAGGGAGCGGTCAAGAGCGCAGGCACAGTCGTGCCCGCCCGGGCACCCCTACGGGGACCCCGGTTGGTGATCGGCCCGCGACCCCGCAGCGCTCAGCGCGCGGGTCACGGTGGTGGTCGTTGCGGCGTCCGGGTCAGTCGGCGCCCAGGCGGGCGCCGGACCGGGATGTGGTCACCGGCTCACCCCCTCCCGTCCGGCTGCACGCCCTGGGGCGCGCTCCGGGCCTGTCACGGAGACCTCGGCGCTGCGGTCGGCCATCCGCTGCCGCAGCGCGTCCCGCTGCTCGCGGCCCGCTTCCCGCACGGCGGTCATCAGCTGCCGGTTCAGCTCGTGGCCGCGCTCCATCACGCGGCCTCCCGCCCTCGCGGCCAGGTCGGTGGGACGCACCCACTCCACCCGGGCACGCCCGTCCGCCGCCGGCGTCTCCGGCTCGACGTGGAGGGTCGGGTCCTTGTGCGTGGCCAGGCGGGACTGCTCATCCTCCTCGGCCACACTTGCCCGCTCACGGGTCTCGTCGTCACCGGCGTCGTCCTTGGCAGCCGTCGGAGTGGGGTCCTCAGGGCTGTTCGGTGTCTGGCTCATGCTCATCGTCGTTCCTTTCGTCTGCAGGGTCAGGTGCGTTCAGCCAGCGGGCCACCGTCGTCGGGTGCACCCCGCGGCGACGGGCGATCTCCCGGTAGGACAGACCCTGTCCGGCCAAGCGGGCCGCTTCGCGACGATTGGCGTCGCGTTCCTGACGCGATCGCGAGTTCGTGCCCCGGCTGGGAGCAGACCTCAGTTCGCTGGCTTCCCGGGCGTCGTGGTCCTGCGCGGGTCCGGCCTCGAGGGCGGGCGGCGTCCGGTCGGGGACGCGGCGCTCGGTGACCACGACCGGAGACGGTGGCTGCTCCTGCTGGTCTTGGTCGTGGCGGGGGCCGGCGTTGCGGATGAGCTCGACGGTCAGATGCGTCATGGCCACCAGTACCAGCGGCGGCACCGACGCGACCAGGGCGGCGACCAGGCCCGGGACGCGCTGGTCGGCGGTGAGGACCGCGTGGGTGATGTTCGCGGCGACGGACACGCCGGTGCCGGCGGCGAGCAGCATCCACGCAAACCTTCGTGCAGAGCCCTCGGCGTCGCGGAGGGCGACCACGCTGATGGTGGCCTGCAGGATCACGCCGTCGACGATCAGCGGCCACAGCCAGGCCTGCCCGCCCGCGATCCCGGCGAGCCGGGCAAGGTCCTGCAGCGCCTCGAAGGACAGCAGGAACGCCCCCAGGGCGAGCGCGAAAGTCCCGGCGATCGCGGCCGCGATCACCCCGCGGGACACCCCGCCCCGCGTTCCGACCGTCGGCCGCGTCATCATCGGCCCCAGTCGTGCCGGCGAGAGGCCCCGCCGACAGCCGTCCTGGTGGTTGCGACGTCGGTGGCGGTGCGGTGGGCAGAGCGGATCGCGGTCGCGATCTCGCGGCCGTCCAGGCCGGTCTGCTCCGCCGCCGGGCCGAGCTGCGTGAGCGTGTCGCTCTCCGTGGCGCCGAGCTCGACCATGCGACAGGCCGCCCAGAACAGCGACGCGTTCCGGTTGCCTTCCTGAGCCCGCGACAGCCAGGATCGCAGCGCCGCGACCCGCTCCGACACGTCCGCCGGCACCGGCCGGACCGCACGCGCGGGCCGGGCTGGCCGCGCCGGGGTGAGCAGCTCCCGGATCCGGTCCCCGTCGATCGTCCCCGCGCCCAGGCGGGCGGCGCCGATCGGGGTGTAGGAGCGGGACCGCCCGTCGACGATCAGGCGAGAGGGGACGGTCATGATGTAGCCGCCGCCGGCGCGCAGGTCCACGTGCGAGCCGGGGCGTGCCCAGCTGCGCTGGGGCCTTGCCGGGTCGGCCGGGTAATACAAGTGCAAGCCGCCCGATGGTGAGCGCACGGCATGCGCCCACTGGTCGATCAGCCCCGACCGGCGCAGCGCCTGCAGGACCGAGAACCCGCTGCCGGTCGCATGCGCGTCGACATCCAGCACGTCCACGCCGCACCCGGCTCGCGGGACGGTCCCGGTGCGCACAGCGATGTTCGCCTCCGGGTTACGCCGCCACCAGTACGCCACCTGCTCGATATCTGTGGTGGCGTCATGGAAGCCGTGCCTGGTCGCCGGGTCCTTCGTGCCCGGCCAGCACGGGAACACCGAGATCCCGGCCCGCGCATATGCCAGCGCCGCCTGCCCCAACGGCAGTCCGGCGGTCTGGTCGAACGGCATCAACGGCCGCTGCTGTGCGGTCATCGCTCTCACCTCCCTGGGATGCGCAGGCCCGGTCCCGACCGATGCGAGGCGGGTCCGGGTCTTGCGACCAGACAGGTGCGGCACGGCGACACCCCAGGCTGTGGGGCGTCTGCGGTCGCGAGAGGCGGGCCTCCCGCAGAAAACCGGTGTCCTTCCCCATTAACGAGCCCCACGGGCAGAGAGCAACCTTTCAGCGGGAAGCTGCGCAGCAGAGTCGCAAGGATGCGCGAAACGATGCAGGTCCACACCCGCCCGCCGCGAGGCCGGGGTCTCAGCGGGACAGGTCGGTGTCCCCGTGGCGCGGGCCGGGATCCGGGCGGTCCTGGTCGGGGTGCAGCGACTGCTCGCGGCGGGCGAGGAGGTCGCTGAGCAGGCTCCCGCGTTCGATCAATGTTCCCCCGTCCGCGGCCGTGCGGCCGGTAGCCGTCACCAGCGTGTCGATCCGCTCCACCAGCTCCCGCAGGCCGTCATCGGGGATCTCCCAGTGGAAGTCGTCGTCCGGGTCTACTTCGGCGGCTTCCTCCAAGGCGCGGGCGATCTGGTTCAGCACGGTGCTGTCGTGCTCGGCGGGCGGGAACGCCGCCGACGCCGTGCCCGTGTTCCCGATCGGGCTGCGGCCGACGACGACCCGGAACTCGCCCTGACCGTCCATCCCGGTCGCCTGATAGACGCCCGGGATGATCCACTTATGCGCGTCGGACGCCTGACCCTCGTAGATCGGCATCCCGCCGGGCGTGTCCGGATCGCTGATGCTCACCTCAGGGTCCGCGGCGAACAGCATCGCCGCCAGCTCCTCGCGCTGCTCGCGCCCCAGGAGGCGGCCGGTGAACGCGGACGGCTGCTCGAGCAGCTCCCGCAGGGCCGTCAACGCCAGGAGGTCCGCAGGAAGCCACTCCTGATGGAATTGCGCCGGCAGATATGCCGTCCGCGGGCCGCCTTCCTGCCCGAGCTGCTCGAGCGCCTCGTTCTGCATCAGCAGCGTCGTCAGGCACTCCTGCTCCCAGTCGTGCACCGCGGCGCGATACGCGGCAACGTCCGGACGGCCCTGCTGATCGCGAAGCTCCAGAACGTCGGGATGCGGGGGCAGAGCGTGCCGCTCCATCACATCCAGCAGCCCGTCCCGAACCCGCTCTGCCCGCTCCACACGCTCCAGCAGATCCGGCAGCCGTGCCGCCGTCACCGCCAGGCTCAAGCATTGGTCCCGCCACTGTTCGCACGCCTCGTCATAGGCCTCTTCGTCGAGGGCTCCGCCGGGTGTGCGGTAGTCGGTCGGGTCGGGCTCGGGCGGGAACATCTCGGTGAGGATCTCCGGGATCCCGCCCTCGGAGAGAGAATCCCAGAGCTCTCGTGTCGGCTCGGTGATCGACCAGCCCCGCACCCTCGCGCCGCCCTCACGTGACCCGGGGCCGGCTTCCCCGGTGTCAGCGCCGGTGGCGTCGCGCAGCAGCGACCGCAGGAGCGCGCGAGCCTCCTCCTGCGAGGCCGCCTCGATCATCACGCGCACATCCACGTGCCGCGGCGATACCGCCCGAGCGTCGTCCTGGTTCTCCGCCATCGTGTCGTCTCCCTCGTGCATCGGCGAGCGTGTTCCTCCAGTAGGTAGGTCTGCTGCTCACCGCCGCCCCGCCTACCGCCCTACCGCGACTCGCACCACCGGTGCCAGGGATGGGGGTGAGGATGCGCGGATTGGTGGACGATGTGCGCGGCAGAGCACTGTGCGGCTCACAGGCCCGGCTCAGGCACCCCGGTTCCACCCGACCGCGTGGGCGGTTCTCCGCCGTTGTCGGGGGCGATGTCGTCGGCGCGCTGGCTGAGGACCTCGCGGACCGGATCCACGCTGCCGATCAGCGGCCGATCCGGGTGGTGCCATCCCAGGACGCCGTACACGTCGCCATCGGCCCGGACCTGCTGGCGCTGCTGCACGGCCGCCGGAGTTGCCGGTGCCGCGTCCCCGGTCAGGGCGTCATCGACCAGGCGCTGCGCCTCCGATGCCGAGCTCGCCGACACCTCGAACTCGACCGGCACCTGGTAGGTCCACAGCTTGCCCTCCGGCGCCGCCGGACGTTCGGCGGCAGCCGTCGGCCCTTCGGGTCCGAGGGCGGGCGCGTTGCCGATGCCGATCTGCTCATACCAGAACGCCGGATACGGGGTTGCGGCGCGGAGGTCATCCAGCCAGGCGCCGACGTCCTCCGGTCCTTTCCACTCGTCCGGGGAGCGGTGCGTCTCGAGGAACTCGGCCGCGCCTGCGAACGCGTCCCGGTCGGAGAGGGTCTCGTGCAGCACCGTGGCCAACCGTTGGGCGATCGCCGTCGCGCTGGCATCGGCGATCACCGTCGGGTCCTGGCCCTCCATGTCCGACCAGACGATCACGCCCACGTACGCTCGAGCAGGCAGCGGCGCGGGCTCCCTCTCGCCTTCCAGCGGGACCCAGGAGGGGAACCCGGCGCGTCGGGTGGTGTTCACCCGGCGGCTGATCAGCCGCACCAGATCTGGCAGCGACTGCTCTGGGGTGTGCTGCTGAAGCACTTGAGAGATCTCATCCAAGGTGCGGGACTCGTGGCGCTGTTTCGAGATTGCCGCCGACACCCGCCCCGACGGGGTCAGCTCCGAGGGCTCCACGACCAGCGCGTACTCGCGATCATCGGCATCGAACGCCTGGTAGACGCCTTCGGCCAGATGCCGGGCCGCATCGCTGGCGGCTCCCTCGAACACCCGTCCGCCCGAGGCGGTCTCTGGCTCCTCGACTACGATCTCCGGGTCTGCCTCGGCGAGCGTCGCCCGGATGCGCTGCACCGTCTCCTCCGGCAACCGGCTCGCGGCCTCCGAGCTCAGCATCGCTCCGAGCCCCTCGATGACCGCGACATCGGCGACCAGCCCCGGGTACTTCTCCTGCACCAGCGCGGCCTGCGACGGACGAGGTGGCACCGCCTCCCAGTCCGAGACGCCCCACGGCAACCCGTCTTCCACGACACGCCGGTCACGGGTGACGAACGCGGTGCCATCGGAGTCTTCTGCTGCCAGTGCTCGGTCGACGAGGGTGCGCGCCTCGGCCATGTCCCGAGCCGACACCAGGAAGTCCACGCCTACCCGGAACTCCCACAGCGGCGTGTTCTCATCCGGTAGCTCCAGCTCGATCATCTCGGCCCTCCTCACAGCCAACAGCGCCCCGCGGTGTGTCGGGCGCCTACCTGACAGGTACGGCCGCTGCCGACCGGACCCGACGCCTGGTCAGGGCTCGTTGATGGTCGCTTCCTTCCGGAGTGTTCTCAACCGCTCTGCTGCTCGTCCTCCACCCGGTCGAGGCGGGAGTCGATCAACGGCAGGTAGGAGGGGTCGCGTTCGATCGCGTCCACCTGGAAGCCGGCCCGGATCGCGGCCTCGATCGTGCTGCCCGAACCGGAAAAGGGCTCGATGACGAGCCCGCCGGGCGGAGTGAGCAGGGTGACCAGCCACCGCATCAGCCCGACCGGTTTCACCGTGGCGTGGGAGACGCCGAAGGCTCGCGGACGCTCCTCCCGATCCGGCTTGTGCTCGAACCGGAAGATCGGGAACCTCCGGGAGACCGGATCGCTGCTGTCCCAGGTCCCGGTCAGCGTGTCCAGCGCATCCGCCTGCGTACCGTCGAGGGCCACGTTGGTCGGCCACTTGCCCTGCCCGAACCGGCCGGCGTCGATGTTGAGGCCGCCGGTGCCGTGCTCGAGGACGGTCGCCACCGTCGAGGCCCGCGAAGGCTTGCGGGCGATGAGGATCGGCTCGAACGCCGGCCGCAGCGCGGTGCCCCACCCGGCCCAGCGGATCGCGTCGTCAGTGACCGGAGTGCCGTGCTCGCTCACCGCGCGCGTGGCACCGAGGATGCCGTCGTGATCGCTGCGCTGCACGAGCCGGTCCGGGCGCTGAACGCCGTGGTGCTTGTCGATCGCATAGGAGATATCCATGCTCTTGGGCATGCCCGTCGAGTGCAGCCATGCGATCTGGTCGCGGATCTCGAACCCTGCACGCTCCACCCCACGCACCATGCGATGCCATGTGCGCGTACCACCGAACGCTGCAAGATGCGCTCCGGGCCGCAGCACCTGCAATGCGCCCTGCGCCCAGGCGGTGCACCACTCCTCGAACACCTCCGCCGGGCTCATCCCGGTCGTGTCGAGTTCCGGGAGCGAGTCTCGGAAGCCGGCCACTCCGTCCCACGCGTTGCCGTTGAAGCCGAGCCCGTAGGGTGGGTCCGTGATCAGCGCGTCACCGGTCTCCGAGCCCAGGGCTGGCAGCAGGGTCACGGCGTCGCCCTCGTAGACGCGCGCGCCCAGCCGGTCGATCGCCGGCGCCGGGACGGGGGTAGTAGGGCGGGGTGTTGGATCGGGCACGAGCGGCCTCCCGGGATCAGCCGCGCCGCCCGCGGATCGGGGGAACGTCGGCACCCGGCAGGTGCGGTCAATTCCCGCCCCGCGAGCCCAGCCTCAAGCCAGCACCCGGCCGAAAAGGGGGCGCCGACCTCCCGCCATCCGAGCTCCGGTCGGTGCTGTGATGCCTCAGGCCAGGGCCGCCGGCGTCGGACCCGTGTGCTCCAGTGCCGGCCTCTTTCCCGAGCCCTCAAGCTGGTCCACACGATCGGCAATCGACGTTTGAACAGCGATCTCGGACGCGGAAGGACGCTGCGTATTCTCGGGGGCTAACTCCGTACCGCTTCTTAAAGTTGCGGGCCGCAACCGTCGCGTCCCGCCAGCCGGATTCCCTGGCGGCTTGTGTGACACCCATGCTTGTGGTCGCCAACAGCTCGGCCATTTTCTCGGCGCGGAGCCTCGCTAGATAAGCCGCTGGCGAAACACCGACCTGCGAATTAAACAGCCGCCTCAACTGAGACGGAGAGAGAGCGACCTCCCGAGCCAGCGTCTCCATGCTCCAGGTGCGGGATATCTGTCCGCGCATCAGGTCCGTCGCTGCGATCACCTCAGCGCGGGGTCTAGTTTGCGTCGGATCACCATCTCCGATCCGCCGAGCGGGTACACCCGCGTATCGACCGACAGCAGCGAATACGTCGGATGCTGCTGAGAGCATTGCAAATTCATTCTCCGACCGGCGCGGTAGTTGAGAGAGGTGCACCAGTCTCGGTGCAAGGGCGCGCATCGCATTTGCCGGCAACTGCAGTTGCTGCATCCCTGTGTCACCATTTATCGCGCCATGAAGTTGGTACACGAGAGGGTGCACGCCGCCGAGCCAGCGCACTTGGTCATGAAGGTAATCGGGGTGGGCATAGAAGGTGACAGTTCGGGCTAGCCCTCGTGGTGTCCCCGAGCATTCGAGCCCGGCCGGCAGGGTCAGTATCGTCCCACTGGAGGCAGCGATCGACTCCTCGGCGGAGCGAATTTCTGCCCATCCCACCACCATGAAGATGACTTTTACGGACTCAGCGCTCACCGGACCTGATGGTTCGCTGGAGATCGATTCCAGTACGCGCACCGGTACACCAGCATTACCGAATAGCTTGGATGCCGCAAGGGTGGTGGCAGCGGCTGAATGCCTTCCGCTCTTCCCGAATCCGCGCGTCCGCTCGCTCGTCATCCCGCCGCTAGTCAGATGAGCGATGCGCCGCCATCGACATACAGTGTCTGGCCCGTCACGAAGGTGGCGGTCATCAGGAAGAGATAGGCCTGGGCGACCTCGGGGATCGTCGCGGTGCGCTGCAGTGGGAAGGATTCCGCCATCTGCCGTCGGGTGGACTCGAGGTCTTCGGGTGCCAGATCCCGCCACAGCGGGGTGGGCGTCCACGCCGGTGCGACCGCGTTGACGCGCACCTCGGGGGCGAGCTCGACCGCGAGCCCGCGCGCCAGCGTGCCGATGGCCTGGTTGCCGATGAGCGCTCCGGATGCGGTGTGGGGTGCACCGCCGGCACCGGCGGTGAGAGTGAGGCTGCCATTCGCACGCACACGGGGAGCTGCGGCGCGCACGATCGTCAGGTTCGCAAGAAACTTGCCCTCCACCGTCTGCCGGATTTCCGCTATCGGCGCCGAGAGGAATCCGCCTCCCATCGCGCCGCCGACGGTCGAGACAAGGTGATCGAACTCGCCGATGCGGTCGAACAGCGTCTGCGCCGATGCCGGATCTCCGGCAT
The DNA here is from genome assembly GCF_003850045.1 of Aeromicrobium camelliae. Classification (GTDB taxonomy): domain Bacteria; phylum Actinomycetota; class Actinomycetes; order Propionibacteriales; family Nocardioidaceae; genus Aeromicrobium; species Aeromicrobium camelliae. The sequence continues at coordinate 39,743 of NZ_RQJX01000022.1, forward strand.
CCGCGGCGTAACCGGTGACCGGAGTCGTGAAGCCGTCCAGCACGCGGTGCAGCTTGGCCTCGTCGCGGCCTACCAGCACGAGCCGCGCGCCCTGCGCCGCCGCCTGGTTCGCGACCTCGAGCCCGAAGCCGGATGTCCCGCCGACGATGACGACCGTCGAGTCCGTGAGCGAAGCATCGGGTGATGCTGTCAGGTTCGTCATGATGTCGCTGCTCCTGCCCGGGTGATCGCAGCGGCGGCAATGCGCTCATCGATGTCACCGGTCGCCCCGCTGACGCCGAGGGCGCCAACGACCTCTCCAGCGACGATCACGGGCAGCCCGCCCCGCAGCGGCACCAGCCCAGGTGTCGAGAGCATGGCCGGTTTCCCGTCGTCGATGAGTTCTTCGAACTCGCGCGAGGCCTTGCCGAGGTGGGCGGCGGTACGGGCTTTGCCGATGGCCGTGTCGATGGAGACCAGGCCTGCGCCGTCCATCCGCCGGAACGCGATCAGGTGTCCCGATGGGTCGGTGACGGCGAAGCATTGCGTGACGTCGTTCCTGATCGCTTCATCGGAGGCTGCATCGAGCAGCAGTTCCGCGCCGGCGAGATCGAGCGTTCGGTGGGAACGCGTGGTCAGATCGGTCATCGTCGCTCCCGTCTCAGCGACCGCGCGCGACGACGGTGGTGAGCTGGTCGAGTAGCGCGCGGAGCTCGCTCTCGCGGCGTTCGAGCGGTGTGAACGATCCGTCCTGGGCGAACTCGGTGAAGTTCGACATTGCGACCTGTGCGCGGATGTCGATCATCTGGAAGTTCGCCACGATCTGCCGCCACTGTTCGACTGCGCGGATGCCGTCGGCGGTGCCGTAGGAGACGAAGCCCACGGCCTTGCCGCTCCACTCTGGTGCGAGGGTGTCGACGGCGTTCTTGAAGGCGCCGGGCACGCCATGGTTGTACTCCGGGGTGATGAACACGTAGCCGTCGCAGGCGTCGATCGCGTCGCTCCACCGGCGTACGTTCGCGGAGTCGTACGAGCGGTTCGCTGCCGCCGGAGGTGTCGGCGCCGTCAGCAGCGGCACATCGAACTCCTTCAGGTCGATGACCTCGACGTCGACGTCGAGGTCATCGCGTGCGATCCCTTCGACCCAGCGGCCGACGTGTTCCCCCTTCCGGCCTTCGCGGATGGACCCGATGACGATCCCGATCTTCATGACGCTCCCTTCGGACGATGCCTGCGCATCACTTGGTTACAGATGCAAGTAAATCACAACGATGGTTACAGGTGCAACTATTTGCTAGCATCGACCCCATGGATGACGACACGCGCTGGCTGGGCGGCGGTGAGGCGGATGCCTGGCTGGGGCTGGTCGCCGTGATGGAGCTGCTGCCCGTGGCGCTCGATTCGCAGCTGACCCGCGATGCACGGCTAACGTTCTTCGAGTTCCTGACGCTCGCACAGCTGGCGGAGGTACCGGAGCGCGAGATGCGGCTCACCGACCTCGCAGCCGGTACGAACGCCTCGCTTCCGCGCATCTCCCGGGTCGTTGCCCGGCTGGAGCGCGACGGGCTCATTGAGCGCCGCCACAACGAATCCGATGCCCGAGCGCGCAACGTCCGCCTCACCGAGATGGGCCGGGACAAGCTTGCCGAGGCTTCCCCGAGGCACATCGGTCTGGTGAACCAGCACTTCACCGACGTGCTGTCACGCGAACAGATCACCCAGCTGACCGCTATCTGCGACCGGATCATCGGCAGCCTCGATCCCGAGCGCCGCGTGTTCGCTGAGACCTTTCGGGGGCGAAGCGGAAGGCCCGGACTCTCACGGCCGGTGGCGACGCGCGAGAACGATTAGAGATGGCGGCCATCGCGTATCACGATGACGGGCATGATCGAAGTAGTCTAGACAGATCGCAGGAGACGTACCACGCTGGAATAGTGCAGACGTGACTCGGATCGAGTCGCGCGCGACGGATGGGAGCAACACATGGTGAGTCATACGCCGGAGTCGAATCGCGTCGTTGTGGCGGTGACCGGGGCGACGGGCGTCGTGTACGCGGTGCGCGCCCTTGACGTCCTGCGCGAGCTGGAATATGAGTCGCACCTCATCGTAACGAAGTCGGCTGCGCTGACGCGCGCGTACGAGACGGATCTGAGCAAGGACGATCTGGAGTCCCGTGCAGATGTCGCCTATCACCACACGGATGTGGGGGCGCCGTTGTCGTCAGGCTCGTTCCACACGCGGGGGATGCTGATCGCGCCGACGTCGATGCGGACGCTGGGCGAGATCGCGACGGGCGTCACGTCCTCGCTGGTCTCGCGCGCAGCGGACGTGACGTTGAAGGAGCGCCGTCCGCTGGTGCTGATGGTGCGCGAGACGCCGCTAAACCTCATTCACCTGCGCAACATGACCGCGGTGACCGAGGCCGGGGCGACGGTGTTTCCGCCGGTGCCGGCGTTCTACTCGCGCCCGTCGAGCATCGAGGAGATCGTGGACCATTCCGTGGGTCGGGCGCTGGACCAGCTCGGCATCCACACCGACATCTTCCCGCGCTGGGACGCGGCGCTGCGCGAGAGCGTCCGCAACGGGAACCTGGACGTGCAGGGCGAGGAAGGGGACGACTGATGGCCGTCGCAACATCGAAGAACCAGCCGAAGTCCGACGCCCCGAAGGCAGCGGTGAAGGACCTCCGCGAGGGGATCGAGCTGCTCAAGACCATGGACGGCCAGTTCGTCTCGACTGACGTGGAGGTGGACCCGCAGGCGGAGCTCGCCGGCGTGTACCGCAAGGTCGGCGCGGGCGGCACGGTCATGCGCCCGACGCAGGTCGGGCCGGCGATGCTGTTCGAGAACGTGAAGGGCTACGACATCTCGGTGATCGTGGGCGTGCTCGCCTCGCGCAAGCGGCTCGCGGCGTTCATGGGCGCTGACGAGAAGCACCTCGGTCGGCACATGCTCAACGCGATGCACCATGCGAAGGACCCGGTAATCGTCGACTCCGCTCCCTGTCAGGAGCAGGTGCACCTGGCATCCGACCCCGACTTCGACCTGCGCACGCTGCTGCCGGCGCCGACGAACACGCCGGAGGACGCCGGCCCGTACTTCTGCATGGCGGTGCTGCGCGGCACCGACCCGGAGACCGGTCAGCACGACGTGACCATCCACCGGCTGTGCGTGCAGGATCGCGACGAGATCTCGGTGTTCATGCAGACCGGCCGGCATATCGGGATGATGTACGAGAAGTACGACGCCAAGGGCGAGCCGATGCCCATCACCGTCTCGATGGGCATCTCCCCGGTGGAGTACATGGCGATCTCGTTCGAGCCGCCCTCGACCCCGTACGGGTTCGACGAGCTGGAGTTCGCCGGCGGCCTCACGGGCTCGCCGGTGGAGCTGGTGAAGGCGAAGACCGTCGAGGAGTACGCGATGGCGACCGCGGAGATCGTCATCGAGGGCCACATCCTGCCTTCTCGCCGCGTCGCCGAGGACCAGAACACGAACACCGGATACGCGATGCCCGAGTTCCCCGGCTACGACGGCACCGCCAACCCGTCGCTGCCGATCATCAAGGTCACCGCCGTCACGACGCGCACGAACCCGATCCTGCAGACCCTCGTCGGCCCGGGCGAGGAGCACGTGAGCTTGGCAGGCATCCCCACTGAGGGCTCGCTCGTGCAGGCGCTGGAGGACGCGCTGCCCGGGTTCGTGAAGAACGTCTACTCGCATTCCGCCGGGGGCGGCAAGTATGTCGGCATCCTGCAGGTGCACAAGCGGGATCACAACGACCAGGGCCGGGAGCGGCAGGCGGCGCTGGTGGCGTTCGGTGCGTTCCCGGAGATGAAGCACATCATCCTCGTGGACGACGACGTCGACATCTTCGACACCGACGACGTGCTGTGGGCCATGACCACCCGGTTCCAGGCCGAGCGGTCGGTGATCCCGATCCCCGGGGTGCGCTGTCATCCGCTGGACCCGTCGGCGGACCCGGACTTCCTGTGGACGAACTTCGACCACGGCATCTCGACCAAGGTCATCTTCGACTGCACCGTGCCCTGGGAGCTGCGCGACCGGTTCATCCGCGCCCCCTTCCAGGACGTCGACGTGAAACGCTTCCTCCCCGACTGGACCGGCGCCTAGGCCGCCAGCGCAGGATCGAGCGTGACCGGCGTACGGCCCCGCGACAGGCCGCCACTGCGCGTGCGGGACGTCCTGACGTGGGGTCCGGGTTCGCCGATCTGGTACAAGTTCGCGATCTCCGTCGTCGTCTCAGCGGCGCCCGTGCTCTATCTTCTCGCGGCGCTGGGACGCCTAGACCTGGCCCTGTACACGATGGTCGGGTCGATGCAGGCGCTCTTCGGGCACGACCGAGCCTACGGCTCGCGCGCCCGCATGCTCGCGGGACTCACGGCCGGCCAGTTCCTGGCCGTGCTGGTCTCACTGCTCCTGTCGGCGTGGGCTCCGGCCACGATCGTGCTCATCGTGGCCGGAGCGGTGACGGTCACCGTGCAGAAGCTGCTGTGCGACGCGTTCGCGGTCGGCCCGCCCGCCCAGGCCGTGCTGTCGTTCATCACCCTGGGGGTGATGTTCGGGCCTGTCACCTTGCTCGACGACATCCCCCGCGACCTCGGCCTGTACCTCGCCGCCGCCGGATGGGCATTCATTGTCAGCATGGCGCCAGGACTCTGGAACCCGATGGGTCCCAGCGAGAACGCCGTGCGGGACGCCGAGCGCCTCGCCGCGCTCCATGACGAGCGGCGCACCATCCCTGCGCTGAACCACGCCTGGGACATGCTGGCCGAGGCATCGGAACGCACCGGACAGACTCTCCGACTCGCCCGCCGGCTCCGCGCCGCCGAGGACGTCTTCGCCGCCCGAGCCGCCACGACTCGCACCGACCGGGAGCTCACGGCCGAGCTCGCCGTGCGCCGGGCCGGCCGGCCATCGCACCCGGTGCTCGGCAGGCTCCGCCCGGCGTCGCCGCTGTGGGGCTCCGCAGCCCTCTGCCTCGCCGGGACGACGATCGGTGGCCTCGTCGCCCTCGCCGTCGGCCTCGACCGGCCCTACTGGGCCATCGTGGCCGCGGCGGCCGTCTACCGCGGCAACACGAGCATCGTGTGGCAGCGCGCCCTGCTCCGCTCCGCCGGCACGGTCGGCGGCGTCCTCATCTACGCGGCGATCGCCCCGACCGCGGCGCTCAACACGTTCTGGCTCGTGACCCTCACCCTCGCGGCAGCCTTCGGCATCGAGGCATTCGTCAGTCGCAACTACGCCGTGGGCAACCTCTTCGTCGCACCGATGGCCCTGCTCATGACCACCTTCGCCGAACCGCAGGACACCCTCACCCTGACGTTCTCCCGCGCCGCCGACACCGCCATCGGCGCGCTCCTGGGCCTGTGCTGCGCGCTCGTGTTCACAAACCACCGCACCGTCAACGAGGTCGCGACCCGGGTCGCTCAGACCAGAGAGGCCATCGCCGCCACGCGAGCCGCGCTCACGGGATCCTCAACCGACACCCAGATCGTCACCGCCCGCAACCAGCTCGGGCACTCCCTGACCGCCCTCGACGACGCCGCCACGGACGCCGCAGGCGAATGGGCGACCCCCACCGTCGCACCCGCCGAGATCGACGCCGTCCTCACCGAGGGACGCTCCGTCCTCGTCTCGACGCTCTCGAAAGGCGATCCGCATGGAGAATAGAACAGCGCCGTGGACGCGGTTCCGCGCATCCCGCTTCTTTCCAGCGACAGTGCTCGTGGGAATCCTCGGGACGGCCGCGGCACTGTTCGCCGGCTCGTACACCTATGCGTCCTCGAACCCCCAGCCCGAGTACATCCCCGTCGCGGTGGTCGACAGCACATCGAGCGACACCGCTCCCTTCGTGCAGGCCGTCGACGAGGTGCTGAACGGGTCGCTGCAGATCCGACACGATTCCAGCATCTCGACCGCGCAGGATGCTCTCGCCGAGCAGGACGTGTTCGCGATCTTCGACGCCACCTCCGCCTCGACCCTCGTGGTCGACGTGTCCAGCGCCTCCGGACTGACCGTCGCCTCCTCGATCGGGGAGGCCGTCGAGCAGGCCGCCACCGACTTGGGCGTCGAGGCGGGGGTCACCGACCTCCATCCGCTGCAGGACGGCGACCCGCACGGGCTCACGATCTTCTATATGACGATCGCCTCGGTCGTCATCGGATTCGTCGGTGCGGTGCAGCTCGGAGTTAACGCCAAGAGCCTTCGCCCGGGGGAACGCATCGCCTTCACCGCCGCGTACGCCGTGTTCGCGGGCTTCACCATCGTCGCGACCGTCGACTGGCTGCTCGGCACCCTCGACCTCCCCTTCGTCGAGTCCTGGGGGATCCTCGCGCTGACGATGTTCGCCTGCGGCATGGTCTACACCATGTTCAACGACCTGTTCGGCAGATGGGCGATGCTCCCGACCTGGGGACTGATGATCCTCCTCGGAAACCCCTCCTCCGGGGGCGTGGTCGCGTGGCCGTTCCTGCCGCAATGGCTCGCCGTCATCGGCGGCTGGCTACCCCCAGGCGCCTCCGTCAACGCCCAGCACACCGCCGTCTACTTCCCCGGGCACCAGCGCGCGTGGCCCTTCCTCGTCCTCCTCGGCTGGGCCGCCCTCGGCATCGGAGTCCACATCGCTCGCACGCGCAGCCCAAGACACGATCGCGCCACCGACCCGGCCAGCTGACGGACACCGACGAGGCGGGCGAACGGGGGCTTAGCATCGTCCCTATGGAACTGCGGCAACTGCGTTACTTCTGCGCTGTCGCCGCCGAGCGGAACTTCACACGGGCGGCGGCGAATCTCCGCGTCGCCCAATCCGCTCTGAGCCATCAGGTGGCCAAACTCGAGAGCGAACTCGGAACCGAACTGCTCATCCGAGGCCCACGCGGCGTCCGGCTCACCGAGGCCGGCGAACTCCTGAACGCACACGCGCAGCGCATCATCGACCAGACCGATCGCGCGGGAAGCGAGATTGCCGAGCTGGTCGGGCTCCTGCGCGGCCGACTGCGCGTAGGACTCATCCAGACCAGCGCCACGATCACTCCCATCATTGCCGTGCTCGGTGAACTCCATCGCCGTCATCCGCTCGTGGAGATTGAGATCATCTCCGCACCGAGCACGGAGATGATCGCCAGCGTCGAGGACGGCGGCCTGGACGTTGCCGTGGTTGGCACCCCACACGACGCTCTACCGAGCGGGCTGGAGGAGCACCTCCTCGTCGACGAACCGGTCGTCGCCATCCTGCCGACCGGCCACCCGCTGGCAGACCGCACCACGATCAGCCCGCGCGAGCTCTTCGTCGATTACGACGAACCGCTGATCCGATTCCACGAGGGCAGTAGCCTCGGCGCGGTGACCGATGCTGCGCTCCAGCGACTCGGCATACAACCGCGTTGGGGTATCCAGGCGTGGCAGCTTGAGGACATGGTGCGATTCGCCGCGCACGGTCTCGGCATCGCGATCGTGCCCGCATCCACGCCAGGCCACCTGAACCGAACGCAGCTTCCCACCTTCTCGACGCTGACACTCGCCGACCTCGACGCTCGGCACAGAGTCAGCCTCATCCTGGACAAAGAACACGCTTCGCCCGCCGCCCGCCGACTAGCCGAACTCCTCCTCGGAGCCGCCACCACTCGCTGACGCTCATTCCGCCTCATAGCGCGTCGGCCCGTGGGGCATCCGCGCGCGTTTGGCGACTGTGCAGAGCGCGCGGCTCCTCTGTCGACATCGGGCTCATCGAGGCGTAGACGCTCGCAGCGGTCGTCGGACGCATGCTCGACGTGCGCGGGACGGCGCTCAGGCCACGCCAGCCAGGACCACGAGCGCGATCCCGCATCATCACCATCGCGTTTCACGATAGACACCGCCCGTGAGTTGTCCTAGACAGATCGCCTCGAAGAGACCACGCTAGAAGCGAGCACCTTCGATCCCAACGGGATCGCGAACAACGATGGACGGGGAGCGGATTGTGAGTGATGACCGGACGCTCGTGAGCGCGAGGACGGAACAAGAGCAATGAGCGACTCTCATCACCACAGCGAGCGCGACGCCGAGCCGGCAGGCACCGAACGTCTGAGCGGGCGCGTTCTGATCGCGGTGATCGCCGCGGGGCTCACGACTTTCGCCGGCATCGTGGTCGAGACCTCGATGAACATCACCTTCCCGACGCTGATGGCGGAGTTCGAGGTCTCCACGGAGGTCGTGCAATGGATGACGACGGGCTACCTGCTGGTCGTCGCCACCATGGTGCCGCTGTCGTCCGTGCTGGTGCGGCGCTTCACGACCCGTTCTCTCTTCGTGACCGCGGTCGTGCTCTTCGCCGCGGGGGTCGTCATGGATGCGGTCGCTCCGGACTACGCCGTGTTGCTGGCCGGACGACTGGTGCAGGGAGTGGGAACAGGGATCGCGCTGCCGCTGATGTTCAACATCATCCTGCACTCGGTCCCTCCCGCACGGCTGGGCATGATGATGGGCGTGGGAACGGCCGTCACCGCCGTCGGGCCCGCCGTCGGGCCGACGTTCGGTGGCGTCGTCGTCTCCGCCTTGGGCTGGAGGTGGATTTTCTGGATCCTGCTGCCGGTCCTGCTGGTGTCGCTACTGCTCGGGCTCTGGGCGATCCGGCAGGGCAGGCCCACCGAACGGGTTGGCATCGATGTGTCGAGCGTGCTCGCCCTCGCCGTCACGTTCACCGCATTGGTCTACGGGCTCAATCAGGCGGCTAGCGAGGGCTGGACGAGCTGGCGGACTCTCGGGCCGCTGGCGGTCGGCCTGATCGCGGGGGCGTTGTTCGTGCTCCGGTCCCGCCGCATCGCTCAGCCGCTCATCCGCCTCGACGTGTTCAGCTCTGTCGGATTCCGCTGGGCGGTCGCAGCCCTGTTCCTGCTGCAGTTCATCACCCTCGGGCTGTCTTATCTGCTGCCAAACCAGATTCAGGACGTCCTGGGATTCACCGCACTCGTCGCGGGTCTGCTCGTCCTCCCGGGCGCGGTCGTCGGAGCGATCATGTCTCCCCTCGGTGGCCGTCTGCTGGACAAGCTCGGTCCGACGCGACCGGTCGCCGCCGGCTACCTCGCCGCGCTGACCGCGCTCGTCGCGTTCGCCATCGTGTCCCGGTCGATGGGAGCGGTGGTGATCATCGTGATCTACGTCGCGTACATGCTCGGCAACGGCCTGGTCGCGGGCAACACGCTGACCCTCGGCGTGCGCGCGACGGCCGGCGACCTCTCCACCGACGCGAACGCCGCCCTCAACACGGTGCAGCAGGTGGCCGGCGCCTTCGGAACGGCGATCGTCACGACGATCGTCGCCACCTCGCAGGGCGCCTTCACCGCCGGCGACGGCGACGCGTACGTCGAAGCCACCCGGACCGGCACCTGGCACGCCTACATCGCCCTCGCCATCTGTGGAGCCCTCGCTCTCGCGTCCGCGATCGGGATGCTCCGCGCCAGCCGCAGCTCCGTTCCAGAAAGCAGTTGAAGTCGGTTTCCCAGCCGACCGATCTCCTCACCCGGCGAGACCGCATCGCACCACCCGAACGGAGGACGAAATGAGAAACGGCTCGGCGTCCGCGAGCGCACTTGTCTTCGATGAGGACGACGGTGAAGAGCTAACGGAGACCCTTGTCGACGCATCAGGCACCACCCATGAAGTGGTGTACCGCTTCCACGGCCCCCGCGAGTACGTCGCCCACCCGCTGGACGACACGCACCAGAGCCTCGTGGTGAGTGCGCCGGTGAAGATCGACGGCAAGGCCGTCGACGCATCCACTGCACCGATCGTTCTGGCCAACGCCGTGGGCGCGTACATGCCGTCCACGGTCGAGACCGCGGTCGGCGTCGGACAGAATCAGCTGCAGCTGCCGGGGATCGGCCCCGCACCCGGGCGACGAGGCGACACCGGCCCCGTCAACGGGCTGGTGAACCTGGCGAAGCTCGCACTAGTAGCAGGCTACGTCGTCGTCGAGCCTGGAGCTCGTGGCCGTAGTCTCGTGGATGCATCCGGAAACCGTTATGGCACCGCCCCCGCCGCGATCGTGGATCTCAAAGCCGCCGTCCGATACATCAGGTTCAATGCCGATCGCATACCCGGCAACACGGAGTGGATCGTCTCCACCGGGACGAGCGCGGGCGGCGCACTGTCCGCACTGCTAGGCGCCTCTGGCGACAGCTCGCTCTACGACGACCATCTCGACAAGATCGGGGCGGCCGACGCCTCCGACGCGATCTTCGCGACCGCCGCATGGTGCCCGATCACCGACCTCGAGCACGCGGATGCCGCATACGAGTGGAACTGGGGCGACAACGTCACGCAGCCCGGCGGAACACCGGTCGACCCGACGGTATCCGCTGACCTGAAGTCTCAGTTCACCGAGTATCAGGCCGGTCTCCAGCTCGACGGGCTGGACGGGTTCGGCCCGCTCACCGCCGACAACTACGCGCAGTACCTGTTGGAGACGTACCTCCAGCCGTCGGCGACCAAGCACTTGAAGGCGCTGTCCGACGCGGACCGCGCCGTCTACCTGGCCAAGAACACCTTCATCTCGTGGGACGACGGGCGGGCAACCTTCGCCTGGGATGACTACCTCTCACACGTCGGCGCCCGAAAGAAGCCCGCACCGGCGTTCGACGCGTTCGACGCGTCGACCCCCGAAAACGACGAGTTCGGCACGGCCACGACCGGGGCGCGCCACTTCACCGCGTACAGCGCCACTAGGAGTACCGCCGCGTCGCCTGCGACGAGCATCGACGGCGACATCCCCACGCTGTTGCGGCTGATGAACCCGATGCACTTCATCTCGGAGAAGAACCCCCACCGGTCCCGTCACTGGTGGATCCGCCTGGGCGCGAACGACACTGACACCTCGCTCACGGTGTCCGCCAACCTCGCTGCGGCAGTCCACAACATCGGCGACGACGTCGATCACGCCTACTACTGGGATCAAGGTCACGCCACCAACATCGATCCGAACGACTTCATCGCCTGGATCGGCGAGATCACCGGATCGTAGGAAGTAGCCTTTCACCAAGTTCCGGCCGCCGGTCTGTCGCGTCGGCTACTGTCGCTTGAACTTGCCACGCTGAGCGCATCAACTCAGGCTCGTACCTGCTCCATGTGACGGTCTCGATCCGGGTGATGACGGCCGGGCAGGGCTACCGGTATCTGCTGAACAGCGTGGTCGTCGGCGATGGCGACCGGGACGCGGCGACCGCGCTGACGCGCTATTACGAGCAGTCCGGGACCCCGCCCGGCCACTGGCACGGATCGGGCCTGGCCGGTCTCGAGCAGCCTGTCGAGGCAGGCTCCGAGGTGTCCGAGGAGCAGCTCAGGCGGCTCGTGGGGCACGGGCACGATCCCGTCACGGACACCCCGCTGGGGCGGCCGTTCCGCACGTTCGTCCCGGAGGGCGAGCGTGTCCAGGCCCGGGTGGAGCAGCTGCCGGACTCGCTGACGGGCGAGGAGCGGGCGGCGGAGGCGGCGCGGATCGAGGCGGAGGAGGCCGCGAAGCCGGTCGCGGCGCCGGTGGCGGGGTTCGATCTGACCTTCAGCGTGCCGAAATCGGTCGCCACGCTCTGGGCGGTCTCGGATGCGGGCACGCAGGCGCTGATCGCGCAGGCGCATCACGCGGCGATGGCGGATGTCATCGATCTGATCGAGCGGGATGTGGCGATGACCCGGGTCGGTGCGGCTGGGCCGCGCGGCGCGGTTGCGCAGGTCGAGGTCCGTGGCCTGCTGGCCACGGCGTATGACCACTACGACAGCCGGTCGTCGGATCCGCAGCTGCACACGCATCTGGTGATCGCCAACCGTGTCCAGGCGGTGCAGGACGGGAAGTGGCGGACCCTGGACTCCCGCGCACTGCACAACGCGATCACGGGACTCTCGGAGCACTACAACGCCGTCCTGTCGGATCATCTCTCCCGTGCCCTTGAGGCGAGGTGGGAGGCGCGGGAGCGAGGGCCGGGCCGGTCGACGGCGTGGGAGATTGCCGGCGTCCCGCAGGATCTGATGGACGAGTTCTCCTCCCGCACCCGCGACATCGAGGAAGCCAAGACCCGGCTGGTCGATGAGTACGTGGCCAAGCACGGCCGCCAGCCGTCGTCGAAGGTGCTGTGGCAGATCCGGCAGCAGGCCACCCTGGAGACCCGGCCCGAGAAGGAGCACCATTCCCTGGCCGACCTCACGGCCCGGTGGCGGGAACGGGCGGAGGCGACGCTGGAGGCGGATCCGGTGGCCTGGTCGCGGGAGATGCTCGCGAAGGCGGAGTCGGAGCCGCTGCTGCGGGCCGACGACCTCCCGGCGGAGACGATCAGCGAGCTCGCGGAGGTCGTTGTCGCCACGGTCGCCGACCGGCGGTCGACGTGGCGGCGCTGGAACCTCCACGCCGAGGCGGTCCGGCAGTCCATGCCGTGGCGTTTCGCCTCGGCCGAGGACCGTGACGCCATCGTCGGGATGATCACCGATGCCGCCGAGCAGGCCTCCCTCGCCCTGACCCCACCGGAGCTCGCCTCCACGCCGGAGCGGTTCCTGCGCTCGGATGGGTCCAGTGCGTTCCGCCCCCGGCACGCGACCGTGTACTCCTCGACGGACCTCCTCGCCGCGGAGGACCGGCTCCTGGCCGCCTCCCGGAACCGCGAGGCGCCGACGGTCACGCTGCGGGCGCTCGAGCAGGCCGCCCGCACCCCGGCCAGCCCGCGTGAGCCGGTGCTGTCGATCGATCAGGAGCAGGCGATCAGCCAGATCGGGGTCTCCGGACGCGTCCTGGACGTGCTGGTCGGCCCGGCCGGATCCGGGAAGACCTCGACGATGAAGGCCCTGCGCCGCGCCTGGGAGGCCGAGCACGGCGCGGGTAGCGTGGTCGGGCTCGCCCCGTCGGCTGCCGCCGCCGCGGTCCTGGGTGAAGACCTGGGCATCCAGACGGAGAACACGGCGAAGTGGCTCTTCGAGCACCGTCGCGGCGCCTGGGACCTGCAGCCCGGGCAGCTGCTCATCGTCGACGAGGCCTCGCTCGCCGGCACGCTCGCCCTGGACCAGCTCACCGCCCACGCCACCCAGGTCGGGGCGAAGATCCTCCTGGTCGGCGACCCGCACCAGCTGTCCGCGGTCGACGCCGGCGGGGCGTTCGGGCTGATCGTCCGCGACCGGCCGGACGTCGCGCGCCTGGCTGAGCTGCATCGCTTCCGCCACGCCTGGGAGAAGCGCACCTCCCTGGCGCTGCGGCTCGGCGACGCGGACGTGATCGATGAGTACATCGCCCGCGACCGGGTGCATGACGGCGACTACGACGACATCCTCGAGGAGGCCTACCAGGCGTGGCGGGCCGATCAGCGAGCGGGCAAGGCGTCGCTGCTGATCGCGGAGACCATCGACACCGTCTCCGCCCTGAACGCCCGCGCCCGCCTCGACCGCATCGCCACCGGCGAGGTCGTCGACGAGCCCGGCGTGAGCCTGCACGACGGGAACCACGCCTCCCGCGGCGACCTGGTCGTCACCCGGCGGAACGAGCGCCGGCTCGCGCTCGGGCGGGGCTGGGTGAAGAACGGAGACCGGTGGATCGTCACCGGCACCCGAGAGGACGGGTCGGTCACCGTGCGGCGGGAGAAGTCCCGGTGGCGCACCACCCTCACCCTTCCTGCCTCGTATGTCGCCGAGGACCTCGAGCTCGCCTACGCGGTCACGGCCCATCGCGCGCAGGGCTCGACCGTCGATACCGCGCACGCGCTCGTGCATTCCCCGGAGATGACCCGGGAGAGCCTGTACGTGTCGATGACCCGCGGCCGCGAGGCGAACCACGTCTATGTCGCGACCGATCAGGCGCACCTCGAGGAGCACCAGTATCGGGACGACCTGGAGATGAGTGGCCGGTCGGTGCTGTACGGGATCGTGCAGCACACCGGGGTCGAGGTCTCCGTCCACGAGATGATCGAGCAGGAGCACGAGGACGCCTCCTCGATCGCCCAGCTGGCCGCCGAGTACGAGACCATCGCCGTCGAAGCCCAGGCCCGGCGGTGGCTCACCGTCCTCACCCAGGCCGGGCTGACCGGCGAGCAGCTGGACGAGGTGGCGGACGCGGAGTCCTTCGGCGTGCTCTCCGCGGAGCTGCGCCGCCTGGAGGCCTCCGGCCACCGGGTCGAGCAGCTCCTGGCCGCGGTCGTCCGCGCCGGGAGACTGGAGAACGTCGAGGACATCGGCTCCTTGCTCAGGCACCGTCTCACCCGCCTCGCGGACCGCTACCAGCCAGCAGCGCCCCCGCGGCCGGGCCTGATCGCCGGCCTCATCCCTCGCGCCCAGGGAGCCATGAACCCGGACGACCGGGCAGGGCTGGAGGAGCGCGAGGACCTGATCGAAGAGCGCGCCCAGGCCGTCCTCGACCGCGCCCGCGACCAGCACGAGCCCTGGCTGACCGGGCTGCCCGAGCCGCACAGCACGCGGCAGCAGGCGTCGCTGCGGGTGATCGCGGCCTACCGCGACCGGTGGCGCATCACCGGCACCGACCCTCTCGGCCCCGACCCGGACAACGACGCCCAGCGCCTGGACTACCGGCGCGCCAGCGCGCACCTCGAGATCCTCCGCACCGGCACCGACGAGCCCACGGTTCCGGCACCCGCCGAAAGGCGTCCCGGCCGGGACGCCCAGCAACGCTGACTCGGACCGGCCGAGAGGGGTGGTAGTTATCGGCGGGCGGTCGTATCCTGGTAGCGAGCAGGAAACAGAGATGTCCGACCCAGCGAATCGCAGCCTGGGCGGAAGACCCTCTCGCCATCGGGAGACCCACCAGCACAGGCCTGCGACATCGCCAACCGGCTATCCGCCTGTGCTGAAAGAGGTCCGAGATGTTCACCGGATTGTGGAGCCTCAGCGTCCGCACCCACACCCTGCTGCAGCGATACGCGCCCACCAACCGTCTCCTGAACCGGCTGCGCACCCGTGAAGGGTTGCGCTGGGGCGTGCCCGCGATGCTCCTCGGCGTCGTCTACCTGGCCGCGGCCGTCGGCTGCGCCGCGCTCGTCGAGCACGGCTGGACCGAGTGGCTCTACGTGCCGTTCCTGCTCTTCTTCTACAACGCCCTGAAGTTCCTCATCTTCGGCCCGTGGAGCCTCGTCCTCCTCGCCCGCGCCCGGCTCCGCGAACGCCGCCAGCGCAAGCTAGCCCTCCGCGCCGAGGCCTGAGCAGGCGCGCGGAAGGGCTGATCACGGAGCGGTATTGTCCTCCGCGGTCGTCAGCAGGTACTCCCACTCTTCGGGGAGCACCTCCCGCATGCCGTCGGGATCGAGCCGCCGGGCATCCAGCACGTACTCGTGCTCGCCGCGGGTGGCGTGGAAGCTCGCCAGCACGCTCTCCCGCGGGGCATCCATCTCCCAGATCCGGTGCGCCTTGCCCGCTGCCCATCCGAGGCGGGTCGCGAACCAGTGCGCACGCTCGAAGCTCGTGGTCCAGGACAGGCCTTGCTCGTACTCCGGGGCGGCGGCCCGGTACAGCTGCAGCGACTCCGGCAGCGCCTCCAGCGGCCGCAGCTCCGTCTCCTCCAGGAACGTGCCCTCCTCGACCGCCATGTCGAACAGGGTCAGCCACAGGTCATACTCGGCGACCAGGCCAGGCCACTCACACGTCGTCCACGTGTCCTCCAGCGCGACCCGCAGCTCGCCAGGGTCTGATAGCAGCCCGGTACCGACCGCGCCGACCAGCAGCCCGGGCTTCTCGTTGCGCCCAGATCGTGCAGAGATCTCCGACCACCTCACAGGCGCGGTCGCGTCGGGCAGCTCAGCAGCAGGCATCGAAGACCCCCGCCGCAGTCCTCCCGGCATCTCGCGTCCGAACGCATCCCATGCATCCATGTCACCACTCCCTGGCTCAGATCCGCAGCCTCATGAGCCGTCCGCGCAGACTCGCAGGCTCTGGCATCCCACACGCTTCGCTGTTGGGCTGACGGCCTTCTTCATCGTGCGAACCTCTCGCGCACGACTCGCGCTCGAGCCTCCCTAGAAGCGCTCCAAGCCGGGGTGCCAGGACGATCGAGCAGCTCATGAATGTCGTCGGCACCGCCCACCCGGGCAGCAAGCCCGTCATTGAGAAGATGTGCCCCGCCAGCGCCAGCCGGCCTCTCGGCCGCAGACGGGACAACCCCGGTGCCTATCCCGGCGAGGACCGCACTGCGGATCGTCTCGAGATTCGGGTCCCGGAAGGGTGCCTCGACGAGAACGACCGCGTCCGCCAGGGGGAGCAGCAGGTGGTCCCGGGATTCCCGCTCGGCGAATGACTCGCCGTCCTCCCGAGCAAGCTCCGCAACGATCGCAGCACCTGACGTCGCCGTGAGCGCAGCGCTGTCGGTATCGACCCAGGGTCGCGTCGAGCGAGCGGGCAGCACTGCCAATGGGACGCCGTGGGCAGCAACCGCGCCCTCGATCGCCGCGCCGCTGATCCCGCCGGTGCCGCCTGTGATGACCCCGTACCCTTCGGCGGTCAGTTCGGCTGCAAGTCGTGTCGCAGCCAGCGATGCCGCGAACGACGGGCTCGTCGACCCGAGCACCGCGACCGCCGCACGCCCAGCCTCCGCGCCGAGCCAGGAGAGGTTGCCGGCGACCCAGATCGCCAGTGGAGCAACAGAGTTCTGCCCGTCCAGCTGTGATGGCCACTCCGGATCAGCGGGGGTGAGGATCCGGGCGTCGGTGTGCTCGAGCTCGTCCAGGACCTCGCGAGCCAGCTTCGGGTCGAAGCGGGTCATCAACTCTCGAGCCCATTCGTTCAGCTGTGCGCCAGCGTCCGTGACACCTTCGGCGAAGTCCGACGCGCATCGCAGCGTCCCTGCGGCCCCATTCTTGTCGACCATGTAGCTCGTCAACGGGTCGCCGGGTTGCGATGCCAGCGCGAGCGCGATCCGTGCACGGCGGTCATCGCCGAGGAACTCCCGCACCACATCCGTCATGTCAGCTCCCTCTCTGCACTTGCTCAGGTACGGAGGTCCACGAGGAAGGCCGCTAACAAGGTGAACGCCACCTCTCGACGGGGTGAGCCAAGAGAGCGTTGCTTACCTACCGCTGGTGATCGTAGGTTCCTAGACAAGGACGACTCGGGAGGGCCAGATGAGCACAGCGATCTATGTACGGAGCGCGCGTCCGACGCCGACGATCTTGGCGCGGCAGGAAGCCGAATGCCAGGCATTCGCGGACCGAGCCGGGCTCACCGTCACCCGCTGCTATACGGACACCGGCACCGAGCGGGACGACTTCCAGCACATGCTCGAGGACGCCTCCCGTGGCAACATCACCACGCTGCTCGTCACCCGGCCGGACCGCCTCAGCCGTAGCTTCGCCACCTACCTCGAGAGCATCGACGCGCTCCGCGAGGCAGACGTCGCAGTCTTCTCGGCCCAAGGCGGAGCGGATCATCACCAGAGCTCCATCCACGCCCAGGCGACGCTCGGCATGGCGACCTACGAAGAGTTCGTGACGGACGAGGCGTCCGACTGAGTATCGCCGTCGCTTCGATCGCGTCGCTGCGTCGTGTGCTCCCACACCGTCATCCGGTGGATGTTGAACCGCTTCGCGATCGAGAGCACGCTCTCACCGTTCGCCCGAGCGGTTTGAATAGCCTCTACTTCCTTCGCCGTCAGAGGGGTTCGATTACGTCTACCAGGGTTCGAGACCACTCCGTGATCCGGCTCCTCGACGACGCTCGACTCGTTTGACCCATCTCGATCGCCCTGCTCCCACGCGGAAACCAGGCGATCCAGCCGCCGCTGGAAGTTCCGATTGGGTCCACCACCGGCCACCATAAGAGGCTTACTGCAATCGGCGTCCTCGTAAACGCCGCTAGGCAGGTCAAGCCAGAGGTTTGTTAGTTCGGCCAGGCCGCCCTTCGGGGGCGGCTTTTGGCGTTTCTGGGCCGCTGTGGCGCGCTGTCGCGGCCTGAGTGGCGGCGCGGGCGGCCTCGGGTGTTGCGCCCGCTGTGAGGGCTTCCCAGCCGCGTTCGGCGGCGAGAAGTTCCCGTAGCGGAGAGCGGATGTCGTCGCCGATGACTTCGTCGTGAGCGACGTAGACGTGGGCGAAGATCGCCTGGTTGAGCTTGCGTCGGGTGGCTTCGCTGGCGTGGAGGTACAGCTCGTAGGGGTTCTCAAGCAGATCGAGGTGGACGTCGAGGAACGCTCGACCGCTGGAGAGGTCGCAGTGTACCTCGCTGAGTTGCTCGGTCACGCGTTGCCGGTCACGGGCGATGTCGCGCAGGCGCTGGCGGATGCGTTCTTGCGGGAGCGAGCTATCGGCGGCGAGGTCGAGGAGGTTGTCTTCTTTGACGGTGAGCTGTGCGAGTTGGTCTTCGAGGTTCTTGCGGAGCAGTTGCTGCGCGGCGACCTGGTCGTTGAGCGCGGATTCGATGTGGTTACGCACGGCGGTGACGAACGCGGGGCTGAGGCGGATGGTCTTGTAGTGCTCGGCGACGGCGTCCTCGACGCGGTCGATCGAGGAGTATGGGGCGTCGCAGGCGTGGTCTTGCACGCCTCGGCAGAAGAAGTAGCCGTAGTTGGCGTTGCCGTGCCTTCCGGTGGTGCGCATGAAGATCATGCGGCGGTTGACGTGCTGTTCGAGGCGGCACTGCCCGCACCAGATGGTGCCCTTGAGGTAATGGTCGTGGCGCTTGCGGCGTTCGCGGGCGTAGCCGCGTTCGTCCATGAGCTTTTGTACTTGGTTGAACAGATCTGAACCGTCCCGGCAAGTCCGGAGGCTCTTTTCGTTGGCTCAGCCGGTCGGCGTGAGCTCGTTCCTTGCAGCGTAATGGAG
>NZ_RQJX01000023.1 GCF_003850045.1 Aeromicrobium camelliae
TCGGTCGGGTACTTGCTGGGTCGTGCCATGAGAGTGATCCTTCCAATGAATCAGCTCTCCGGACACGCCGGGACGGTTCACAAGGCGACACTGCGGCAGAAGAACCGCTCGATCTTCTACCCGAAGCACCGCGGCGAGCGGTACCGCTCGGTTGGGCTCGACGACGCGCTGGGGAGAGTCGCCGCAAACAAGCTCTGGCCCTCGGGCATCGATGGTCCCGCGGTGACTGCCAACGTCAAGGCGCTGGCGGAGTACCGTGACCGGGCGATCCATCTATACAACGCCCAGGGGCTGGGCGCGGTAATCTACCCGTTCTTGCAGCAGAACGTCCTGAACTACCGGGACTTCATGCTTGCGAAGTTCAAAAAGGATCTGGCCGACTCGATGACCTGGCAGCTGCTGCCGCTCGGCGCGACGGCGCCGGCCGACGCCGTGCAGTTCATGAAGGTCGACAAGAACGCCACGATGGTTGCCGAGGTGCAGGAGTTCATCGATGAGCTGCGACACCTCATGGACGACGTCGAGGCCGCTGGCAGTGACATGGCGCGTGTGGCAACGGTCTACGACATAAACATGCAGTCCGTGAAGAAGATGACCAGCGCCGACCTCGTCGTCGCGGTATCGCCGACTGCGGACGGCCAAGTCGTGGTGCGGAAGACCGACCCGAACCAGACGCACCCGTACAGTGCAACGGCGTTGCTGGCGAAGGTCAACGAGAAGCGCACCGGGCGGAAGATTACGACCTACGACCATCAGGCGATCTGCTGGAAGGAGTCGCTGCGCGAGGACACGAAGTATGCCTGGAAGCACAGCAACGGCGCGTCGCACGTCTGGTCAGGAGACGCCGTCAGCCACCTAGCTTCGCTGACCGATCGTCAGTACGACGAACTGCGCGCTGCGTACCGTGAGCACTTGCGCACGCAAGCCTAGAACGTCAGCGCTCCCGTCCATGTGGGCCGCGGGTCTTGATGCCGCGGCGCAGAATCATCGTGCGGATGGTGCGGGCGCTGAAGCCGACCCGTTCACCGACCCGAGCAAGCGACAGACCTGATGCGTAGAGACGCACTGCTTCGTCGACCTGCCCCTCGCTCATGCCACGTGGGCGGCGCTCGACCTCGGCGCGGTTGAGATGTTCGATGACAGTGACCTTGTCGACCGAGAGAGCTTGGGCGATGTCGATGACGCGCTCTCCAGACCGGTATCTGTTGACGATCTCCTGCCTGGTTCGCGCTGGGAGCTTGCGGTGGCCCCGTGGCGAAGGCGGACGGGGCGGAAGTGGCTGCCCCGCAGAGGCGCGTGCCTCCGCTATCAGACCATCAACTTGACGAGTCGTCTCGTTTTGATTGCAGTAAGTCCGTAGGAGCCCCACCCGAGAATCGAAAAATGCCCCCCGGATGGCGGGGCATTTTTTGTCGCGGAGGGGTTACCTGGGCGCTGCACATGGGCCCCTCGCCTCTGGATCGCCGTGGCGGAAACTCGTCCTCCCGCGCCTTGACCGGTGGGAGGCGTCCCGCGTGATCGGGCTGACCTGATGCCCGTGGTCGTCTCCTAGTGTCGCGATCCAGCCGAAATCCATGAGCACACGTGGCCCGAGGACCTCGGAGTGCTCCACGGCGGCCTGGCGAAGGTCGGTCACGGTCCGGTTGGGAACGACGCGATTGCCCCGCATTCCTTGACTGTTCATGGGCACGTGCGGCGGGGCACCGCGGGACGGTGGTCGGCGTCCCGTTCTTCGGCCCCTTCGGCACGGCACAGGGTGACGGGACGCTTTTGCCTGGTTCCGGCGCCGAGGTCGGCGTCAAGACGTTCTCGGCCTGCTGGGCCGTACCGCCACCGGGCGATGAGCGTGATCTCCCGTTCCGGGGGTTCGCCTACGTCGCGTTCAGCAGCGCTCGTTCGAGCCGGGTCGCGACGTCGTCGCCGAGCGCCATCCGGTACAGCGCCGCCTCCGGATCGCTCTCGAACGGCTCTCCGACGAGCACCTGCCCGCCACCGAATCCGACGAGGTAGCGACGATCGCTTCCTGACGCCAGGATCTGCTTGGCGTTCTGCAGCACTGGTCCCAGCGCCGGCATGACCAGGTCCTCGGTCCCTGGCTGCACCCACACCGCCGTCGTCGTGCCGAACGGCCGGCGCACCGCGGTGAGCCCCTCGGCCCACGGCAACGGGTAGATGGAGGCATGCAACCCGTGCCGCTCGAGCAGTATGAAGCCGAACGGAAGCTCGGCGTGGGTCGACAGGCCCGAGATCCTCCCGAAGGAGATCTGGGCGCGGACCTCGGCCCGCAGGAGGGGGAGCGGACGATCGTGCGCGAAGGCGTCGCGGGTTCCATAGCGGCCGCGCATCTCGCCGACGACGGTCACCGTCTGGTCGCGCTCACCGGGCCCTCGCCACGACAGTTGGCCGAACAGGTCGGGCTCGATCGTGCGCTGCTCCTCGTAGCTCCAGCCGTTCCTTCGGGCCCAGTCACGCCGTTGATCGGAGAAACTGGCCATCGAGCCTCCACGGTGAGTCGGTCGGGCAACCTCGCTGTCCCGCGCGGCCTGGCACCCCGCCCGGCGTGACGGAGCATATCGTCCGCCGCAACGGGTTCGGGACCACTGTCGGCTGTGACAATCTGGACCCCAGGGCCGCCTCCGCGGCCGCCGAGACCAGGAGCAGCGCCATGGCCCAGCATCGGATCTTCACGACGAGCGTCGCGAGCGTCTACCCCCACTACGTCACGAAGGCGGAGAGGAAGGGGCGCACGAAGGACGAGGTCGACGAGATCATCCGCTGGTTGACCGGGTACCGGCAGGAGGAGCTCGACGCGCAACTGGAGCAGGCGACGGACTTCGAGACCTTCTTCGCCCAAGCCCCGCGACCCAACCCCTCGCGCACTCTCATCAAGGGCGTCGTGTGCGGCGTGCGGGTGGAGGATGTCGAGGAGCCGACCATGCGCGAGATCCGGTACCTGGACAAGCTGGTCGACGAACTCGCCAAGGGCAAACCGATGGAGAAGATCCTGCGCGGATGATGCTGCGGTCTGCCGCACGACGACGCCACAGCATGCTCATGACAGGGCCGAGGCGACGGTGCCCCGGTGTCGATGGTTGCGCTCGTTCCTCACTGCTGCATCCTCGGATCCTGCGTCGGGTTGGCGTACATGACCGGGCAGCCTCGGTCGGCGGCCTCAGGTCGCAGTTCGTAGTGCCAGGGCTCATTGCCGTAGATCTGGCACAAGCCGTACTCGGCGCCGTACTGCGACAGCCACGTGGTCGCGTCGTACCCGCCGATGTCGACAGCGGTTCCGAGGACATGCGGAGACGTGCCGGCCGTAGCCACCCATCGGGCGGCTTCCGCTTCCGACCCGTACACCGCGATCGCGTCCGTGAGCAGCTGATCCTGGTACTCAGGTGAGCGCCATCCACTGTTGACGTGGAGTTCGATGCCGGAGACCCGGGCGTTGCGGGCGGCCTCCCGGAGAGCCTCGAGCAGGTCCCGATCCAACCTGCTGATGCCGGGGTATGCGTCGTCGAACACGGTCACACCGTCAGGAAGGACGCCGTCGGCCTCCGTGACCATGCCATCGGCCTCAACGTGCGCGGCGCCGTGGTCTGGAGAAAGGACGTCGTCGTTCCACGAGGAAACCTGCGACGATGCGGCCCGGTCGGCAATGGTCCCGATCATCGCCGCGGCGAGCATGATCAGCCCGACGATCGCCGGAGTGAGACGTCGGCGGGTGTTCAGCGGTTCTGCAGCGCGAGTCATGTGGCCAGTCAAGGCAGCACGCTGTTGCCGCGCCGTAGGCAGATTTCGATACACGGACGATATGCGCCGGCTCCTAGCATGGAGCCATGCGTGTGCTGGTCGTCGAGGATGAGCCGTACATGGCCGAGGCGATCCGCGACGGTTTGCGCCTCGAGGCGATCGCGGCGGACATCGCCGGCGACGGTTCTGCCGCGCTGGAGATGCTCAGCGTCAACGCCTACGACATCGCTGTGCTCGACCGCGACATCCCGGGCCCCTCGGGTGACGAGGTCGCCAGCCACATCGTGGCGTCAGGGAGCGGCATGCCGATCCTCATGCTCACCGCCGCCGACCGGCTCGACGACAAGGCGTCCGGGTTCGAGCTGGGCGCCGACGACTACCTCACCAAGCCGTTCGAGCTGCAAGAACTCGTGCTCCGGCTCCGAGCGCTCGACCGACGACGCGGCCATAACAGGCCGCCCGTGCGTGAGCTCGCGGGACTGCGCGTCGACCCCTTCCGGCGGGAGGTCTATCGCGACGGGCGTTACGTGCCACTCACGCGCAAGCAGTTCGCCGTGCTGGAGGTGCTCGTCAGCGCCGAGGGCGGCGTCATCAGCGCCGAGGAGCTGCTCGAGCGTGCGTGGGACGAGAACGCCGACCCGTTCACGAACGCGGTTCGCATCACGGTGTCGGCCCTGCGCAAGCGTCTGGGGGAACCGTGGATCATCGCGACGGTCCCCGGCGTCGGTTATCGCATCGAGACCGTTCCCGGGCCCCGGGATGGAGACGCCGATCGTGGATAGGCGGCCCGGTCTGAGCGTCCGCGTCAAGCTCGCCCTGAGCTACGCCGGATTCCTGATGGTCGCCGGATCGCTGCTGCTGGCGGCCGTCTGGGTGTTCCTGCTGCGGTATGTCCCGGAGGTGATCCAGGGGCCGGGTCCGTTCATCCCCAACCGCTCCGATCTGCAACGCGCGTTCGTGCCACGGGCCGCCGTCGTCATGGCCTTCCTCCTGGCGTTCGGACTGGTCGGGGGGTGGGTACTTGCTCGGCGGATGCTCGCGCCGCTCGACCGGATCACCAAGGCCACCCGGCTCGCCGCGAACGGATCGCTGTCCCATCGCATCGAGCTGGGCGGCCGTTCCGACGAGTTTCGTGAACTCGCCGACGCCTTCGACACCATGCTCGCGCGGTTGGAAGCACAGGTCGCGGAGCAACAGCGATTCGCGGCGAACGCCTCACACGAACTGCGCACGCCGCTCGCGATCACGCAGACTCTTCTCGAGGTGGCCGTCAAAGACCCGAACCGCGACGTCGCCGCACTCCTCGACGTTCTTCAGACGGTCAACGGCCGGGCGATCGACCTCACGGAGGCCCTGCTGCTGCTCAGTCGCAGCGACCAGCGGGCGTTCCGCCGTGAGCAGGTTGATCTGTCCCTGGTGGCCGAGGACGCCGCCGAGACTCTCCTCCCGGTCGCGGAAGAACGCGGGGTCGCCATCGAGACGTCCGGAGAGATCGCCTCGACCGAGGGTTCGCCCACCCTCCTCCTGCAGATGACGACGAATCTGCTGCACAACGCGATCGTGCACAATCTGGCTCACCAGGGCATGGTTCAGGTCACCACTCGACTGGAGGGGAGCACGGTGGAGCTCACGGTCGAGAACACCGGGGAGCAGCTCACTCCGCAGGTGCTCTCGACCCTCACCGAGCCTTTCCAGCGAGGCACCGAGCGCATCCGTCAGGACCACCCCGGCGTCGGACTCGGGCTGGCGATCGTGAACAGCATCGTGCAGGCCCACGACGGGGCACTCGCTCTCGCGCCCCGACCGGGTGGAGGTCTTCGCGTCACGGTACGGCTTCCCGCGTCGCGGCAGTGAGCGCGTCGGGACGCCGACGCCGGTCCTGAAGCGGCGACCGGCAGGGACCGGGCCGGAATCGGCATGCGGATGTCGCCCGCAGGTGCTTAGGCTCGTGCAATGGACGTTCTCCACGCAGCCATCGCCATCGTCGCCGCGATCGTGTTGATCGTCCGGTTCCGGGTCGACCCCGTCATCTCGTTGATCATCTCCTCGCTGTACCTCGGCCTGGCGGCGGGGGTGGGGCTGATGGAGACGCTGGAGGCGATCACCGGCGGCTTCGGCGAGATCATGACGGAGGTCGGCCTCCTCATCGGGTTCGGCGTACTGATCGGAGCGCTGTTGCAGGCCACCGGCACGTTCGCCGACGTGGTCGCGTTGATCGCCCGTCGCGTCGGTCGGCGCCTCCCGTACGCCATGACGGCGGCGTTGTCCACGATCTTCCCGTCCATCTACGTGGACGTTCAGGTCGTCCTCGCCTCGCCCATCGCCAGGGAGGCGGCCCCCGTCGTGGACCGCAAGCGGGGACTTCCGTGGCTCGCCGGCGCGATCGGGGTGGGCATCTTCGCCGGGTACGTCTTCGTGGTCCCCCGGGCTCGCGGCCGTCTCCATCGTCGGGCTCCTGGACCTGTCGATGGGCCAGTATCTGCTGCTGGGCGCCCCGATCGGGCTGGCCACCGCTCTCGTCACCACGCTGATCTTCGCGCTGTGTCTGCGCGCCGGCCTGTGGAACGCCGACAAGGACATCGATCCTGACGAAATCGAGCATCCCGACCATCCGGAGCACGGTGATGGTGCCACCGGAGCGGCGTTCGCCCCGGACCGTGCGCACGGCGCAGCCACCGGTTCCGCCGCGGCGCCGGCCACCGCGGACGCGGACAGCACCTCCGGGCCACGGTCCAGCAACCAGTTGCCCCTGCTCGTGCGGCTGCTTCCCATCCTGGTCCCGCTGGTGCTGATCGCCTCGGCCGCGTTCATCGACCTGGCCGGTGACGCGCCGACGGTGGTCACGTTTCTGGGCGACGCCAATGTCGCGCTGTTCATCGGTCTGCTGATCGCCTTCGTCATGGTCCGGTACAGCCTCGGCGGGGACGCGACGGAGAATGCCGTCTCGTCGGGCCTTCGTACCACCGGCGAGATCCTGCTCATCACCGGCATCGGCGGCTCGCTCGGCGCCGTGATCGGGGCGACCACGGTGGAGGACAGCCTCGTCGACCTTTTCAACGCCTCCCCGGGAAGCGCGGTGGCGTTCACCGTCCTCCTGGCGTGGCTGATCGCTGCCGTGCTGCATCTGGCCATCGGCTCGGTCTCGGTCGGCGCCATCGCGGCCGCGGGCATCATCGCGCCGGTGGTCGGATCGGCCGGGGTCGACCCGGTTGTCGTCGGCCTGGCGATCGCCTCGGGTGCGATGTTCGCCGTGCACGTCAACAGCAACTTCTTCTGGATGTTCAAGGCTCTGCTCGGGTTGTCCACCCAGGGGGCGCTGAAAACGCTCACCGTGGTGACCTCGATCGGCGCCCTCGTGTCGCTGCCGCCCGTGCTGCTCCTGGCGTTCATCGTCTAGCTGGACGATCCCGAGCGAGCGCCGCGCTCAGTCGTCCTTGCGGAGGTCATAGATGACGAGGCCGAGGAGCGCAGCGAGGAGGACGAGCCCGAAGGCGCCGACCTCGATGCTCCACGGGCCGATGCCCACGTCAGTGCTCACGAACGGCATGAACCCTCCGTTCCGGGTCGGGTTCGTTCGACGGGGAGGCGCGGAACAGGCTGGCGTAGACGGGCCCCGTGACGAACCACACGATGTTGATGAGGGTCAAGCGGGCCACCCAGGACCAGAGTTCGTCGGTGCTCCACAGCTCCTCCATCGATGACGGCACGCTCCAGCCCGAGAACGCCTTCATCGTGAGCAGTGCCACGACCGCGACCGCCCAGGCTACGAGGGCTCTCGACCAGTCGCGCCACTCGTGGCGAACTCGCGCGGGCCCGCTTCGGGGCACCTTGGGAGCGCGCGGTGCCCCGGCGAAGCGGAACGCGAACCAGCCGTCGGCCTTGCTGATGACGTAGTGCCCGAACCCGACGCTGAACCCCAGGTAGACGGCCGCGAGGCCATGCGCGGTCGTCGGCGTGTTCCCGTGGGACAGATCCAGTGCCACGAACGCGATCAACGCGAGATCCACCACCGGCACGCCGACCAGCAGCACGGTGCTGACGCGACGCCAGCGCAAGAGGTAGCGCGCCGACAATCCCGCTGCCAGGACGATCCAGAAGGCAACCTCGGCGGCGACGATCGCCGCGACGATCCATGACGTGTCGGATTCCATGCCTCCACTCTCGTCAGGACGCCGCCACCACGTCATCGGCCGAACGACCGGACTTTCGAGCACAGTCGTACGCCAGACGGCGTACGCCGATGGGCGGTTGTCGGCTCCCGTGGCGGGCGGATGTAATGGTGGCGGTCCACGAGGACGGGAGGACGAGATGACGAGGTGGATCGTGCGGGGCCGGGACGCCTGGGTCAGCGTCGGCTACCTGCTCGTCGCCGTCGCGTTCGCCTGCGTGCCTGGTACCGGAATCCAGTGGCGAGCCGGTGACCCGGCGCGCACGCTGTGGGTCGGCGTCGCCACGGCGGTGGTTCTCGCTGCGTTGCACCTGTGCCGACGGGCCGCCCCGGGAACGGCCACGCTGGCCGGTGCGGTGGTCCTCGCGATCGAGGCCGTCCTCACCGGCACCACGTCGGTGGGCGGCATCCTGATCCAGTCCGACCTGCTCTACGCGCACGTGACCGCTCGCTCGACGCCGCGGAGCCAACGGTGGCTTCCCGGTCTGGCCGCCGGATGCCTCGCGCTCGCAGTCGCCGGGCTGCTCCTGGCCGATGCGCTTCCCACAGCGGTCCTCAAGGTCACGATGCTGCTGTTGGCCCTGGGCGTCACGCTGTGGTGGGGCGTCACAGTGCGAATTCCGTTGGCGCGTGCGGCACATCAGCGCGAACGCGCTGACCTCATCGCCAGAGCCGCTCGTGCCCGCGAACGCGAGGCGGTCACCGCCGAGCGTCTGCAGATCAGCAGGGAACTGCACGACGCGATCTGCGGCCACCTCTCCGCTATCGCGATGCAGTCGGCTGCCGCCACCGCGCGGCCCCCTGAGGCCCATACAGCCGGGGACCTGCAGGAGCGGCTCGTCGGGATCCGGAAGCTGAGTCTTGCCGCGCTGGAGGACATGCGCATCATGATCGATGTCCTGCGCGCCGACGACGCGCTTGCCGCCGCCCTGCCACGTGATTGGGCGCAGGTCGACACCGTCATCGCGCAGGCCGTCGCCGGCGGTACCCCCGTCACGGTGACCGGCCGCGACCTGCGCGACCTCGCTTTCGCGCCGGACGCAGGGACGGGCGCTTATCACGTCATACGGGAGGGGCTCGTGAACGCCGGGAAACACGCCCCCGGGAAACCGGTGACCATCGCCGTCACGGAGTCCGACGAGGAGGTGCAGCTCGAGCTCGCCAACGAGTACGACCGAGCCGGTGGCACCGGAACGGGCACGGGTTACGGGCTCATCGGCCTGGCCGAACGCGTTCGCTGGTGTGGCGGCACGCTGACGTCTGGCCCCGAGGAGGGACGCTGGCTCCTGCGCGCCCGGTTTCCGCGCGTTCGGCAGGAGGAGCGTGTCGGTGCCTAGCGTGCTCATCGTCGACGATCATGCTGCCGTGCGCGCCGGGGTCAAGGCGATGCTCGAGCTCGACGAGCGGATCGATGTCGTCGGGGAGGCCGCCAACGGGCGGGAGGGGCTCGAACTCGTCGGGGTTCTGCGACCGGACGTGCTCATGCTCGACCTCCAACTCCCCGACCTCGACGGGACGGAAGTCTGCCAGCAGGTCACCGAGACCACGGGCACCCGGGTACTCATCCTGACCGCATTCGGCATCGACGCGAACGTCATCGCCGCTCTGGACGCCGGTGCCTCGGGGTTCCTCACGAAAGCAGCGGACCCGCAGGAGATGAGCGTCGCGATCCACGCCGTCGCCCAGGGCGACGCCTACCTCACGCCGACGGTGACGCGGCACGTCGTCGAGCGGGCCACGAGCCGCGGAAGCGCCCCATCGGACCGCGCCGGCGAGCCGGTGGCCGACGCCGGGCTCACTGCGCGTGAGCACGAGATCTGGAGGCTCATGGGGGAGGGGATGACCAACAAGCAGATCGCCGAGGTGCTGACCATTTCCCCCGCGACAGTCAAGACACACGTCTCGCGGGTGCTGCAGAAACTCGGGGTGGCGACGCGCACGCACGCCGCTGTGCTGGCTCGCGATGCCGGCCCCCGCTGAATACGTCGCGCACCGCTGGGCAGAATGAGGTCATGGCTCGCGCGACGACCCCGGCTACCCGCCGTGACGGGTCGCGCGTGACGATCCGGCCGATGGAGGCGTCTGACTGGCCGGCGGTGGAAACGATCTACGCCGAGGGGATCGCCAGCGGCAACGCCACCTTCGAGTCGGCACCGCCCAGCTGGGAGCGGTTCGACGCGAGCAGGATCGCCGCCGGTCGGCTCGTCGCCGAACTCGACGACACGGTCGTCGGCTGGGTCGCGGCCTCGCTCGTCTCGCCCCGAGAGGTGTATCGGGGCGTGGTGGAACACTCCATCTACGTCGCCGGCGAGACTCAGGGGCACGGTGTCGGCCGCGCGCTCCTCGACGCGTTCATCGAGGCGACGGAGGCAGCAGGCATCTGGACGATTCAATCGGTGATCTTCCCCGAGAACACGGCCTCGTGGCACCTGCATGAGAGGGCGGGCTTCCGCGTCGTCGGCACGCGGGAGCGGATCGCGCAGATGACGTACGGCTCGCGCGCAGGGCAGTGGCGCGACACCGTTCTCATCGAGCGACGCAGTTCGCTTCCGTGAGGTCGGCCCGGTGGAGGACGGCTGTCGCTATCCTCATGCTCGATCGCTCACAGCCGGCACCAGCCCGCTCCTCGTCGACAGAAAGGTCCGACCATGGATGACGGGCACCTCACCGCCGAACTCGTCTCGCTGACGTGGATCGCGGCCGCCGCCGTCGTCTCACCGCTGTTGGCGTCGCTCACGCGCAAGAAGGTCCCGGACGTCGTGTGGTTGCTCGTGCTCGGGATCCTCATCGGTCCGCACGTGCTCGACATCGCCCACGTGAGTGACGGTGTCGCGCTGGTGCGGGAGATCGGATTGGGGCTGCTGTTCCTGCTGGCCGGATTGGAGCTGAACCCCGACTCTCTGCGGGATCGGCGCGGGCGGCGCGCGATCGTCACCTGGCTCATCTGCTTCGCTCTCGCGCTGGCCGGCGGCTATCTCCTCGTGAGCGGCGAGGACCTCCGTCTCGCCGCCGTGCTCGCGATCGCCCTCACGTCGACCGCGCTCGGGACACTGCTGCCGATCGGCAAAGAATCGGTCGGCACCGCCAGCGCGCTGGGCCGCGCCGTCATGACGCACGGCGCGATCGGGGAACTCGGTCCGGTGATCGCGATGTCCTTGCTCCTCTCAACGCGGAGCCCACTCGGCGCGGGCCTGATCCTCATCGCCTTCGCGGTCGTGGCGATCGCGATCGTGCTCGTTCCCGCGCACCTCGTCCGCCGCGTGTCGGGGGCGCATCACGCGATGGTCGCCGGGGTCCACTCCACGAGCCAGACCCTGCTCCGGTTCGCCATGCTCGTGCTGATCGCGCTGATGGCGGTCTCGGCCCTGTTCGAGCTCGACGTCGTGCTCGGTGCCTTCGTCGCCGGGATGCTGCTGCGCCAGCTCCTGCCGCACGACGACCGCACGTTGCTCGACAAGGTCGAAGTCGCCGGATTCAGCCTGCTGATCCCGGTCTTCTTCGTGACCAGCGGAATGGCGATCGACATCGCGGAGGTGGGTGAGCACCTCGGATTGCTGCTGGGCATCGTCGGCGTCATCGCCCTCGTCCGGGGCATGCCGGTGTGGTTGCGCGAGCGCTTCGACCGCCACGGATCGGCGTTCGAGACCCATCGCGATCAGCTCGCGCTCGGCCTGTATTCGGCGACGGGACTGCCGATGATCGTCGCCGTCACCGAAGTCGCCCGCCGCACGGACCTCATCGACAGCACGACCGCGTCGGTGCTGGTCGCGGCGGGCGCGGTCACCGTGCTGGCGTTCCCGCTCATCGCGAACCTCGTGCGAACTGGTGAGCGAGTCGGTTAACGGCGCTCGTCCGGTGTCGGGATCAGTGAGAGCACGGTCGTCAGTGCCCCGTAGAAGACCGCCGCGCGGGTGTGGGGGAGGCGGGCGCCGGCTGCTGCGCGGGCCTCGCCACGGCGGAAGACCCACCGTTCGGCGCCGACGGTGAGAGCGACCGAACCGGCCAGGAACGCCGTCGCCCCACCGGCGAGCGCCAGCTTGCGCGACCTGGGCAGCGACTGGATCTCGGCACGGCGCGACCGGCTGTCGGTGGGGTCGTCCGACCGGGGGCTGAGCGCGTCGGGAAGGGACGCGGCTGTGACGACGGCGGCGAGCGCGATCTTCGTCAGTCCTCGGCGTCGTCGTGAGGCGATGAAGTCCGGCGTCGCGTAGTAGGCGGAGGTGGCAGCGCCAGCGAGCAATGCGCGGGCCGTGCGAGAGGTGGCTGGTGACGTCATGCCTCTCATTGTTCCCGACGGCGCCTGGCGGCCGAGCTGCGCAAAGGTCGGGCGTTGAGCGAGGACCGGGGGATCGTCGTATCGTCGCGGAGCAGACGAGACGACGAGGAGGCCGGTGTGAGCGTGGAGCGTCCCGGTGCGCAGCAGTGGGTTCCCGACGACCCCGACGTCGACGGCATTCGCGCCGCCGCACCGGACTGCCGTGGGTGCGAACTGTGGGCGGACGCAACGCAGGTCGTGGTGTCCGCGGGCCCGCCGGATGCCGACGTGATGTTGGTCGGCGAGCAGCCGGGCGACCAGGAGGACCGCGACGGCGAACCGTTCGTCGGACCCGCCGGCCGTCTGCTCGGCGAGGCGATCGAGGCGGCCGGCATCGACCGTGACCGGGTGTACGTGACGAACGCCGTGAAGCACTTCCGGTTCCAGGAGCGCGGGAAGCGCCGGCTGCACAAGAAACCCGCGATCGCCCACATCAAGGCGTGCTGGCCGTGGCTCGAGGCCGAACTCGCCGCGGTGAGACCGGCGGTGGTGGTGGCGATGGGCGCGACCGCCGGGCGCGCGGTGCTGGGTCGCGACGTCAAGGTCGGCGAGGAGCGTGGACAGGTGCTGTCCGAGGACCCGGCGGTCCTCGTCACCGCCCATCCGTCCTCCGTGATCCGCCTGCGGGGACGCAAGGGGTACGACGAGGCCTTCGATGCGCTGGTCGCTGATCTCGGTGCGGGCGCTCTCCTGGCCGGTCGTCGAGATCGGCGACGTGGGCCGCAGCAGGACGACGCTTAAACGTCCGGGGCATCGGCACGCCGAGTCCGCCGGCGCCGGGCGCGGCGTGCCGCGGCCACGAGCACGCCTGCGCCCGCGATCCAGGGCCCGCCGACGATGATCGGGTCGAGCCACTGGTGGTTCACGTCCGCGCGGTTGCGCCCCCACCGGGATGTCAGACCGTGTCCGCTCAGCTCGGCGCGCACCCCCGTCTCGGTGATGGGGTTATCCGGACGGCTCGTCAGGAACGAGCGCAGGTGGCTTTCCCACGCATCGACGCGGTCGGCCCCGAGCAGCAGGAGCCAGTGCGCGGCCCGGCCCTCGCTGTACGTGCGGTACGCATGCTTGCGGATGACTCCCGACAGCCCCTTCGGCGGGCTGCTGGTGCCGAAGACGGGGGTGAGCTGCGCGTGTTCGATCGAGCGTTCGCGGGGCCACCGTTCCTCCTGTCGCTCGGGAAAGTGCCAGTGAGCGCCGGTCTCCTCGGGAGCGAAGCGTTCCTTCGGGACGGCCGGTCGATCGGCGGGATCGAGGTCGGCTCCCCAGCCGGGGATGCGGGCACGCAACTCCTCCGAGCTCGGGGTCGGGGGCTTCTCCGGGGTGTAGGGCATCGTCACTCCTCAGGCGTTCGGCACGATGACCGGCTTGATGCAGTCGTCGAGTTTGGCGGAGAACAGGTGGTACCCCTCCGCGATGTGCTCGAGTGGAATCCGGTGGGTGATGACCTCGCGCGGGCGCAGGTATCCATTCCGGATGTGGTCCAGGAGCCGGGGCCACTGCCGCTTGACCGGACACTGGTTCATCCGCAGGGTGAGTCCCTTGTTCATGGCGTCACCGAATTTCACTGCGCTGAACATCGGTCCGTACGCGCCCATGACCGAGACGGTGCCGCCCTTCCGCACTCCGTCGATCGCCCAGTTGAGCGCGATCGGCGAGCCGCCCTGCAGCTTGAACTTGGCTGAGGTCACGTGTTGGAGGAAGTTGCCGTCGGCCTCCGCGCCGACGGCGTCGATGACGACGTCCGCGCCCAGACGGTCGGTCGTCTTCTTCAGCGTCACGACGACGTCGTCCTGCTCGGCGAAGTTGATGATCTCCGCATGGGCGAACGTCCGCGCCTTCTCGAGCCGATAATCGAGATGGTCGACGACGATGACGCGCCCCGCCCCCATGAGCCAGGAGGACGCTGCCGCGAACAGGCCGACCGGGCCGGCACCCAGCACGACCACCGTGTCGCCCTCGCGGATGTCGCCGAGCTGCGCGCCGAAGTACCCGGTTGCGAGCGCATCGGTCATCAGCAGCGCATCGTCCTCGTCGAGCCAGTCGGGGATGACGCTTGGACCCACGTCCGCGAACGGCACACGAACGTACTCCGCTTGTCCGCCGTCGTAACCGCCGCAGGTGTGCGAATAGCCGTAGATGCCTCCGACGGCGGTCGCGTTGGGGTTGACGTTGTGGCAGTTGGAGTACAGGCCGCGGGCGCAGAAGTAGCAGGAGCCGCAGTAGACGTTGAACGGCACCATCACCCGGTCACCGGGCTGGAGGTTCCGCACCGACGGACCGACCTCGTCGACCACGCCGATGAACTCGTGACCGAAGGTCATGCCGACTCGCGTGTCCGGCATCATCCCGTGATACAGGTGCAGGTCGGAGCCGCAGATGGCGGCCCGGGTCACCCGGACGATCGCGTCGTTGGGGTGCTCGATGCGGGGCTTGTCCTTCTCCTCGACGCGGACCTTGTACGGGCCGCGGTAGACCATGGCGCGCATCGAGCTCACGCTGCCGATCCGGGTCGGCGTCCGGTCGACGTCCGCTTCGCGGCCGTCGGATCGTCGGAGGGGTCGGTGAGGAAGGCGTAGCCGGCTACCAGGATGCCGACGACGAGGTGCGGGACCCACGCGTTGGCGTCCAGATCGGCGAACCCGAACGCCCACGGCGAGATCGCGAGGACGAACCCGGTGGTGATCTCGATGATGATGTGGATGCGCATGGGCACGACCTTGGCCGGGCTGGACGGGCTGGTCGTCGTCAACTCGTTCGCGAGAAGGAACAATCCGATGACGACTGCGGTCCACGTCGGGGCCGACGCGTCGCTGAATCCGAAGATCCAGGGAGCGGCGACGAGAACGACGCCGACCACGAGCCCGATGTAGGTGTGGATCCTGCTGGGAATGACGTGCATGGAGGTGCTCCTTGCGGGGTCGGGCGGATGGTGCAGGGCGCTACTGCTGGGCGGGGTCCTCGTCTCCGAAGGCGGGATGCCAGGTCGAGACTTTGCGGACCTCCGTGAGGTGCCCCCCGAGGTAGCCACCGACACCGGCCGCGAGCCCGCCGGCCAGGGCGTAGAGGACGCCGCGCGTGTGATGCCCGCGCCGCCGGGCGAGGAAGGATCCGGCGAAGCACGTCAGCGAGGCGCTGTTGGCGGCCGCGTGGACGATGCCGACGCGTTGCTCACGCTTGCCGGTGACCGCCCATTCGGCCACACCGGTGGTAGCGGTCGGGACGGCGGCGAGAATCCCGAGTCCGATGAGACGCCGAGCGGCAGGCCGGGCCGGCCTGCCGCCGAGGAGATCGAGGACGATGGCCGACGTCCACATGCCGAGCGGAAGGTCGGTCATGAGCGGATGGATGCCGTGGCCGATCCGGGTGCCGTGCAGCAGTTCGCGGCGCGTGGGGGAGGCGATCAGCCGGTCCGCGACGGCACCGAGCCGCGCGACGTACGGGTCGAGCCCGGCGTCCTCCTCCAGCTTCTGGGTCCATCGCACCAACCGTGGAACCCTCGCGTGGTGAGTCATGGTGTGCCCCTTCCTCGCGGGTTGTGTGATGAGGAGGACGTACCCCGAACGGCCAGGAGTGAACACCTGGGCTGACGCTCAGCGTTGCTCGAGCAGATCGTCCTCCTCGATCGCCTCACGGGAGAGCACCTTGTAACCCTCGCTCTCGAAGAAGACCGTGATGCGGTCGTCCTCGGTGCTCATCACCACCCCCTCACCCCACTCGACGTGCTGGACGCGGGTCTGGACGGGGAACGGGTCATCGGCGACAGGCTCGGCGGCCTCGGCGGTACCCGCATCGCAGGTGTCGCAGTTGCCGCAGGGTTCGTCCAGCGATTCGCCGAAATAGCGCAGGAGGTACTGCCGACGACACCCGGTCGTGTCGGCGTACCCGCGCATCATCTCCAGTCGCGACTCGTCGATGCGCTCGCGCATCGCCGACTGCTCCTCGGCGCGTTCGACCGCGTCGGCCGGCGAGCCGGCGAACTGCGGCGACAATCGGATACGGGTCCGGACGCGCTCGACCACCACCGCGTCGTGCAGCAGGCCGAGGTGCCCGCTCAGCTTGCGCGGACTGACATCCAGTCGGCGCGCGAGTTCGGCGTTGGAGACCGGCGAATCGGCAGCCTCGAGCGCGGAGACGATGGCGCGCACCAACTCCGCATCGGGGTGGCGGGCCGCGAAGAAGCGACGGATCCCGAGGTCCTCCTGCCGATAGTGCAGTTCCACGAGCGCCGGCTCGCCGTCGCGTCCCGCCCGGCCGGCCTCCTGGTAGTAGCTGTCGAGGGACTCCGTGATCGCGGCGTGCACGACGAACCGGACGTTCGGTTTGTCGATGCCCATCCCGAACGCGCTGGTCGCCGCCACGACGTCGAGCTCGTCATCGAGGAAGGCTTCGTGGACGCGGCGTCGTTCCGCGGCACGCAGCCCCGCGTGATACGCGGCCGCGCGAAGTCCGCGATCGGTCAGCGCTTCCGCATACTCCTCGGCCGCTCGACGGGTCGCGACGTAGACGAGGCCGGGTTTGCGCAGTTCGGCCACCTGGTCGAGTACGGCCTCGCGCTTGCGGTCCTCCGACTCGTGACGGTTCACGCCCAGCCACAGATTCGGGCGGTCGAAGCCACGGGTGATGATGCGCGCGTCGCGCATGGCCAGCCGTTCCACGATCTCCTCGCGAACCGGCGGCGCTCCGGTCGCGGTGAGGGCGAGCGTGACGGGATGGCCGAGCCGCTCGATGACGGCTCCGAGTCGGAGGTAGTCCGGGCGGAAATCGTGGCCCCAGGCCGACACGCAGTGCGCTTCGTCCACGACGAACAGCGAGACCGTCTGCTCACGAAGACGGTCCACCACGTCGGGTTTCGCCAGCTGCTCGGGCGAGAGGAAGATGAACTCGGACTCTCCGACAGCCAATGAGCTCCAGGCGTCCTCGTTGCGACCCTCGCTTTGTGCCGAGTTGATCGCGACCGCCTCCGGGGCGTTCGGCGCGTCCTCGAGGCCGGCCAGCTGGTCGGCTTGCAACGCGATCAGCGGCGACACGACGACCGTCACGCCGTCGACGAGCATCCCCGCCACCTGGTAGATCGCCGACTTCCCGTAGGCGGTGGGCATCACGCACAAGACGTCGGTGCCGGCCGCGAGGGCCGAGATCGCGTCCTCCTGCCCGCCGCGAAGTTCCTCCCAGCCGAACGCCTCGGCGGCCAGGCCGCGGGCGCGGGCGATGGTGTCGTGAGGGGGCATGCTGTCCTTCCCGAGAGTGCCTCTGCAGCCTAGGACGCGCAGCTCCAGTCGGCGCGCTGAACGATTCCCCTGCCCTGCCTAGTGCACCCAGGGGTCGTCGTCGACGATGCGCGTCCACGGTCCCTCCGGAACGTCCTCGGCCTCGACGAACCGCCAGTCGACGCGGGAGATCAACTGGTCGAGCCCGGCGAGGTCGAGACACCCGTTGAGCGCGGGCGAGACGTCCATGCCCGCGCCGCGGAACTTGCGGTTGGCGGGCCGGCGGTCGTCGACACCGAAGACGTACGCCGCGTCGTCGTACACGCCCGGGCCTGCGTCCGCGATCTGCCCGTAACAGGTGCGTCCGGCGTGCCGGATCTCGACCCAGCGGTTCTTCATCAGACTGAACGCGCGGCTCTCCACCTGCTCGGCGTAGCCGGGATCGTTGGCCCACGGGATCACCTCACCGCGCATCTCAAAGGCCCGGTCGTTGTTGACATCGTCGAACGGCAGGTCCAGATAGAACGGGTTCATGCGCGGTTCCATGTGGCGCGGCCACCAGCCGTCCTCCTCGTACCGCTGCTCGGTGTGGCACTCCTGCCCGATCCACACGCCGTCGCACCCGCCGTACCGCTCGATCCACTGAGAGTCGTAGGCGGAGACGCGCTGAGACCCGTCCGGGGCGTGCGGGTTGAGCACCTCCCCGACCCAGAACGTGGCGGCCAGGATGTCCGTGTGCCACGGGTACGTCCGAGGACGTTCCGACGGGCTCGCGAACGTTCCAGGCGGTGCCATCCCCTCACCTCCTTCGGGGCGCGGGAGTGCCGAGCAGCTCAACGGCACGATCAGGAGGAGGAGCGCTGCGACGTACCCCTGCGCCCGGTGGACGTTCAATCGCCCGCGGCCGGTTGGCCCTGCGGTTCGATGGCGGGCCCGACCTCCGGAGACACCGCGGGTGTCTCCGCCGCCGCAGCGGCGGCCTCGGGCGCGGCCTCGGCGTCGTACATCTCGACATCATCGGTCACCAGCGTGCCGTTACTGAAGAGGTTGAGTCCGAAGCTGATTCCGTTCATGCCCTCGGGGATCTCCGGGGTCGTCCAGACCGCCTGCTGGAAGGTAGCCGATGCTCCGAACCACGGACTCGACGTCCAGTAGTGCCAGCGTCCGGAGGTGTCGCGCAGGTAGACCGCGAACTGCGTCACCGTGCTGGAGGTGTACCAACTGCGCAGCGAGTACTGCCGGCCCTCGCCGACGGTGGGTGAACAGTCGCCGAGATCGAACGAGGGCAGCCACTTCGCGTCGCCGTCGACGTAGTCGGACATGCGCACCCGGGCGCCGATGGAGCCTCCGCGCCCCTCGGCGACCGCGTCGTGGAGCGGAGTGTTGGTGCCGTAGCCGCCCCGCATCCAGCATCGCGGTGTGCCGTCCGGCCCGACCTCCTCCTGGCCGGGGTTCACCACGGCATTCTGTCCCGGCTCCGTCACCGCCGGCGGTGGTGCCTCCACGACAGGTTTCACCGGACCGCCGATCGCATCGCCAACCGTTCTGACGACGGTCCCGTTGTCGCGGCGTTGCTGGAGCCAGGCGAGGAACTGCTCGAGCGTCTGTGGCGCCACGGCGATGTCGCACCCCGAGGCGCACACGTTGTGGAAGGTGAGTTGCGCCCAGCCGCCGCGGCGTTCGGCTCGGGTGACGACACCCTTGAGATCGTCGAGCGTCCAGCCGGTCTCGACCTGCGGCGGTGCCTTGGTGAGGTACGGATCGGCGGGCGGCAGCGACTCGGCATTGCGGCAGGAGCGGCACCGCTCGAGGTCGAGCCCGCCGAGGCCTCGTCCGCTGGAGTAGCCGCAGTTGGCCACCGCGTCCTTCGCCGTGCCGTTCACCCGAGCGAAGGGGTAGGCGAAGCTGCGGACGTCGAAGCCCCAGGCCGTGAGCTGCGCCCGGTCGTGACAGACCTGTCGCGCCGCTTCCTCCGGCGAGATGGCGGTGAGGTCGGCGTGCGTCACGGTGTGGCCGCCGATCTCGTGACCCGCCGCCGCGATCTGCTCGAGGTCCTGGCGCGTCAGATGACCCGGTGCCCCCACATACCCGGAGGGGACGAAGAACGTCCCGTGCATGTCGTACTCGTTCAGCAACGCGACGGCGTCGGCCTGATTGGCGTTGGCGTCGTCGAAGGTGAGGCTGACGATCGTTCGGGGTGCCGCGTCGGCAGGCTTGGCGTCAGGGCCTAGACCCACGAGCACCGCTCCAGTGCCCGCGGCGGCGATCGCGGCGGCGATGACCACCGACACTCGTCCTCGAGTTCTTGTGATCATGGTCCTCAGGGCTCCCTATTCGACGGTGACGGATTTGGCGAGGTTGCGTGGTTTGTCGACGTCGCGGCCCAAGGCGACCGCGAGTTCGCGCGCCAGAACTTGAAGCCCGACGACGGATTCGAGCGGCCCGAGCCAGTCCACGCCGCGGGCCAGGCCGTGCGCGTTCGTGGAGGTGCGGGCGGGGATCGTGGCCTGCTCGGGTCCGATGCTGAGGACGCGTGCCCCGCGGGCGCGAACCTCTTCGATGGTGGCGGCAAGACGGTCGCTGCCGTCGTCGACCACGATGACGGGCGTCCCGTGCTCGATGAGTGCGAGAGGGCCGTGCTTGAGTTCGCCGGCAGCGTGGCTCTCGGCCCAGCGGTACGTCAGCTCTTTGAGCTTGAGCGCGCCCTCATCGGCGAAAACGCGGCCCGGTCCGCGTCCGAGGAAGACGAACCCGGGGGAGTCGACCAACGCCGGGACGAGATCGGGCACACTCCCGCGGGCGGCGCCGATGGCGTAGGCCATCAGGTCCGCGACACTCTCCAGCTGGGTGACCAGCCGGTGGATGTCCGAACGGTCGAGGACGCCCCCGGCCGCCAGCATCGAGAGCACGACGGCGGTCCCCCCGACGACCTGCGCCGTGAAGGTCTTCGTGGCCGCGACCCCGATCTCCGGCCCTGCCCGGCAGATCATGACCGCCTGCGCCCGCCGAGCGAGCGCCGAATGGGGGTTGTTCGTCAGCGCGAGTATCGGATGGGAGCGGCCGTGTAAGGCGTCCACGGCGCGCAGCACGTCGGCGGTCTCGCCGGACTGGCTCAGGACGACGGCAAGGCTTCCGGGGACCGTCGTCGTCGCGGCCACCTCACTCGCCTCGATCGACGTGAAGGGGATGCCGCCGAGCCGCGCGGCCACCTGTGCGACGGCGCGTCCGGCGTGGAGCGACGTCCCGCATCCGACGATCGTGAGATGGCGCGGCATCGCCAGCCCGAACGGTGACCACAGCTTGCGGCCGATCGACGGCCCCCAGGTCGCCATGAAATCCGCGACGACCTCGGGCTGCTGCTCGATCTCCTTCGCCATGAAGTCCGGGTGGAGACCGCGAGTGAGGTCGGTGCCGCGCAACGTCGAGGCCACCGAGGACGGCGGCTCGACGAGCACACCCTCGCGCCACCACGGGAGACCGGGGGCGAGTTGCAGCACGTCGCCGTCCTCCACGATGCGGTACCGGTCGACCCAGGGGGCGATGGCGGCCAGGTCGCTGGCCGCGAACACTCCCTGCTCGGATTCTGCGACGACGAGCGGCGAGCCGTGGCACGTGACCACGAGCTCGCCGCTCGCGGAATCGAGAACGGCGAGCGCCCACGCA
The DNA here is from genome assembly GCF_003850045.1 of Aeromicrobium camelliae. Classification (GTDB taxonomy): domain Bacteria; phylum Actinomycetota; class Actinomycetes; order Propionibacteriales; family Nocardioidaceae; genus Aeromicrobium; species Aeromicrobium camelliae. Next base: position 21,104 of record NZ_RQJX01000023.1, read on the forward strand.
CCACGCAGGCACTGAACCGCCGCCTCGACCGCCGCCCGCAGCGACGTCTGCGTAAGGCATCGCTCGATCAGGTGGGCGACGAGTTCGCTGTCGGTCTGGGACGTCAGCGTGTGTCCCGCGCCCGTCAGCTCGGCGCGCAGCTCGAGGACGTTGTCGATGACGCCGTTGTGCACGACGGCGACGCGCCCCGAGCAGTCGGTGTGCGGGTGGGCGTTGTCGACGCTCACCTCGCCATGGGTCGCCCACCGGGTGTGCGCGACCCCTGCGGTGGCGCTCAGGCCGGGGCTCCACCGGTCGAGTCGGCGCTGCAGATCGTCGACGCGGAACGTCGTCCGCAATACGGCCGACCGTGGGTCTCCGGTGACGCTGACCGCCATGCCGGCCGAGTCGTAACCCCGGTACTCGAGCCGGCTGAGGGCGTCGAGGAGAAGGCGTCCCGCACCGGGCGTCCCGGTGCAGGCGACGATCCCGCACATCAGACTCGCCCCGCGGGCGTGAGCGGCCGGCCGGTGATGTGCTCCGCCACCCGGAGGATCATCGTGTCGATGCTCGTCGTGGGGCGGTAACCGACCAGGTCGCCGGCGAGCGTGTTGTCTGGAACGCGCCGACGCATGTCCTCGTACCCGGGAGCGTACGCCTCCGCGTAATCGACGAGCTTCACCGGGCTGTCCGACCCGAGCACGGAGCCGATCCGCAGCGCGAGGTCGAGGATCGACACCTCTTCGGCGCCCCCCAGGTTGACCGCACACCCGAGGGCGGCCGACGTCTGCGACAGCGCGATGAGTGCCGGGATGACGTCGCCGACGTAGGAGAAGCAGCGCGTCTGCCGCCCGTCCCCGTACACCGTCATCGGTTCTCCGGCGAGTGCCTGGCGCACCAGCCGGGGGAGGACCATCCCGTACCGGCCCTTCTGGCGCGGCCCGACGGTGTTGAAGAGGCGGACGATGGTGACGGGGAACCCGTACGCCGACCAGTACGCGTGCGCGTAGGCCTCATCGATCCCCTTGGCCGCGGCGTACGTCCACCGCGACAGCAACGGCGAGCCGAGCACGCGGTCGGCGTCCTCGCTCAACCGGTCGGCCGTGTTCTTCCCGTAGACCTCGCTGGTCGAGACGAGCAGCATCGTGAGTCCGAGCTCGTGGGCGAGGTCGACCACGTTCTCGGTGCCGTGGATGTTCGTCCGCAAGCTCTGCAGGGGCTCGTCGATGATCACATGGACCCCGACCGCCGCCGCGAGATGGAAGACCCGGTCGGTCCCGGTCATCACCGAGCGCAGGAACGGGCGGTCCAGGATCGAGCCCTCGACGAACTCGAACGACGGGTGGTTCCACACGGAGGCCAGATTGGCCCGATCGCCGGTGGACAGGTCGTCGATGACGGTGACGGTGTCGCCACGATCGAGCAGCGCCTCGACCAGATGACTGCCGATGAACCCGGCGCCGCCGGTGACGACGCTGCGTCGCCCGGTGGGCACCGCTGCCGCGTTCACAGCGCCACTCGATTCGGGAGGGCGTGGGCGCCGTACGTGGCGTCGAGCACCAGCGTCGAGTCGGGAATCCAGGAGGTGTCGACTCCTGTATGCGCCGTGTGCAGGAGGACCAGATCCGGGGAGAAGGCCGTCGGGTCCTCCACCCTCAACAGGTCGACCCCGTTCGGAAGTGTGGCGATGGGAACGTAAGGATCAGCGAACGCCACCACCACTCCGGCCTCGATCAACCGTTGCAGGATCTCCAGCGCCGGCGACTCGCGGAGGTCGGCGACGTCGGGCTTGTACGTCACGCCCGAGACGAGCACCCGTGCGCCGGGCATCCCCATCCCATGCCGGGACAGGACGTCCCGGATGCGCTCGACCACCCGCGTCGGCCGCGCGGCGATCTGCTGCATGGCGGTGCTGATCATCGGGGCGTCCACCCGATCCCTCCGCAACTGCCACAACAGGTAGTGCGGGTCGCACGGGATGCAGTGGCCGCCGACACCCGGGCCGGGCCGGAACGGCATGAAACCGTACGGCTTGGTGGCGGCGGCGTCGATGACATCGGTCACTTCGAGTCCGAGGGATCCGCAGATGTCGGCGAACTCGTTGACCAGCGCGATGTTGACAGCACGAAAGGTGTTCTCGAGCAGTTTCGTCATCTCGGCCACGGCCAACGAGGGAACGGGGTGGACGCGTTCGGCGTAGGCGGCCAGGACCCGCTGCGCGGCGCTGGTGCACGACGGCGTCGCGCCGGCGACCACGCGGGGCACCTCCTCGGTGCGGACCGCGGCGCTGCCCGGATCGATGCGTTCGGCGCTGAACGCGACGTGGATGTCCTCGCCGGCGACGAGCCCGCGCCGCCGCAGCGGTCGTACCAGGAGGTCCTCCGTGCAGCCGACGTACGTCGTCGATGTCAGCATCAGCAGTTGGCCCGGGACCGTCTGCTCGACGAGCGTCTCGCAGGCCGAGCGCAACGGCGTGAGATCGGGGACGAGATGGCGGTCGACGGGAGTGGGGACGCAGACGATCACGGCGCGAGCTCGGCGGAGCTGCTCCGGGTCGTCGACGAGCTCGAACTGCGGGTCGTCCATCGCGCGATGCAGGCGTCGGTGATCGCTGGCCAGGAGATCGACATCGTGGCGCGCGATGGCCGAGCGACGCTGCGGCGAGATATCGAACGCGATGACGCGTTGTCCGGCATGGTGATACGCCAGGGCAGTCGGAAGGCCGACGTAGCCGAGTCCGACGATCGCCACGTCAGCGGTCGCGGCGGGGTCAGCGGCGCCAGGATGCTCGATGCGGCCGGCCGGGGTGGGCGCGGTTCGCTCAGGGCGAGGATCAGGCAGGTCGAGGGTGCTCATGGGGGACTCCCATCGTTGGGTCGATCGAGGTGGGTGGCGGCCGGCCGAGGACCGATCGGGAGTGGAACCGGACGCCGCCTGTTCGTCACCCTCATCGCCGCTGAGGGGAGGGGTCAACGGGATTTGCACAACAGTGCGGGGCGCCGCAATGGCACCGCAAAAAACCGCAATGGCAGCGAAAACGAGGTGCGGTCCATTTCGGTTCGCACATCGTCGCGGGGCGCGTAACCTGGCGGGCGCCCGGGTCGTCACGGCCCTGATCTCCGACGAACGGACGACCGATGAGCGACATGGCGACGATCCTGGCGGCCGCCCTCCTCCTGCTCGGCCTCAGCACAGCGTGTTGGGCCGGCGTCGGGGGCATCCGGCGCGTCCTGCGGCTCCTGAGACGTGACACGCTTTCCAGCTCCAGGATCTCGACTGGTGAGGTCGCCGTCCTCATGGCCGCGCACAACGAGGAGGCTGTGATCGATGCGACGTTGGCCGCGGTGGAGGAGCTGGTCCCGGCGTCACAGGTCTTCGTGGTGTCGGACGCCTCGAATGACCGGACCGCCGAGCTCGTGCGGGCTCACGGCGCGAACGTGCTCGATCTGCATCCCGGCCGCGGGAAGGCAGGAGCGCTGGTCGCCGGGCTCGACCATTTCGGGCTGACCCGCCGTTTCGGCGTGATCATGATCCTCGACGCCGACACCGTTCCGGCGCCCGACTACCTGACGACCGGCCTCCCGCTGTTCGACGATCCGTCCGTCGCCGCCGTCGCGGGCCGGGCGAGCACCCGGTGGTCGTCCTCGCGCGGGTGGATGAGCCGTGTGCTGATCGCGCATCGAGAACGCGTCTACGTCCTCTTCCAGACACTCCTCAAGTACGGTCAGGCGGCGCCGCGTGCCAACGCGGTGGCGATCGTCCCGGGATTCGCCAGCATGTACCGCGCCGACGTGCTCGAGCGGCTCGACATCGCCGCGCCCGGGCTCGCGATCGAGGACTACAACATGACGTTCGAGATTCACGCCAAGGAACTGGGCCGGGTCGCCTTCGAGCCCAGTGCGGCGCGCGCCATGACGCAGGACCCGGACACGATCGGCGATTACGTGCGGCAAGTCGGTCGGTGGAACCTCGGGTTCTGGCAGACGCTGCGTCGTCACCGGCCCCGGTGGGGCCTCTTCTGGGCGGCCGTCTCGCTCTTCGCGGCCGAGGTCGTTCTCAGCAGCGTGCTGGTGATCGTGATCGCGGTGGCGTCGGTGCTGACGACCACGGTCGCGTTGGCGCGAACCGTGGCGGGTGAGCCGTGGCGGTGGGACCCTTCACCGGCGGGGGCGCCGCTGGCGGCGGCACTGCTCGGGGTGCTGGTGGTCGACGCTGTGGCCACGATCTACGTCGCGGCGCTCGTGCGCCGCCCGAGCATGGTGCTCCTCGCCCCGGTCTTCCCGCTCGTGCGGGTCCTCGACGCAGCGCTCTGTCTGCGGGCGCTCGTCCATGCCACGACGCGCCGCTCGACGGGCGTGTGGAGCAGCCCGGCTCGCAGGATCGAACCGGTTCCGGCGGACCGCTCAGGCGGCGTCGTCGCTGAGTAGGGCGATGAGTTCGGCTCTCGAGGCGATACCGAGACGGCGGTAGATCTGCGTCAGCCGCAGTTCGACGGTGCGCAGCGACAGGTAGAGTCGCTCGGCGATCTCGCGGTTGCGCAGGCCTGCTTGGACGAAGCGCACGATCTCCTGTTCGCGGGGAGTGAGCCGTTCCAACACGGCCGGCGTCGAGGGCCGTGCGGGCGTCCGGACCGTGGCCTGACGCGTGTGCGCCGCCCAACCCACTGCACCGAGGGTGTCGAAGACGGTGGCGGCGGTCGTGGCCGTCCGGTGCGCTTCAGCAGCATGGCCGGCGGCCTCCTGCTGGGCGGCCAGGCACCGAAGGGTGCGCGCTCCCTCGTAGCTCAGCAACTCCCCCTCGTCGAGGGACCGGACGAGCGCGGTCAGCTGGCGGACCGATTCGGGGACGGGGGCCACGAGAGCGCGGCTCCTCGCGAGCACGAGCGCAGCCCAGCGACTGGACCTGCCCCGCATGCGGGATGCGAAGCTCTCCACCGCGCGCCGGCCCTCACCGGCGCAGTCGGCCCGGACGCAAGCCTCGACGTAGTCACCCCACTGTCGTAGGAGGCCCGGGTAGGGGAAGTCGCGCGTGAGGACCGAGACTGCCCGCAGGTCGCTGAGGGCCGCATCGACATCGTCGGCCATCAGTTGGACGACACCACGCAGCGCGAGCGCCCGGGCATGGTGTGCCGCGGCTCCGCCCTGGGAGGCCAGCTCCAGGGAGTACCCCGCCATCGCGATCGCTTCCTCGATCTCACCCAGGGAGTAGTGGCGCCACGCTTCGGTCCAGGTGCTGGTCGAGGTCTCCCGCGAAATCCAAGGAGCGTCCCCCGACCACGCATCGATCGCGCGTCGGGCCGCGTGGAAGTCGCCGCCGGCGATCTCGTTCATCAACGAGGCGTAGTGCGCGAACGCAACCCACGCGCGGTCCTGCATCGCGGGGTGGCGGAGTGCGACCTCGAACAGTCGCCGGGCGTCGGCGTGGTTCTCACGCAGCGACAGCAGCCGCCCGCGCACGATGAGCTCCTCGACGGTGCACTCCGACGTGGTCAGGGGCAATGGTGTCGCGCCGGGCTTGCCCTCGACGGCATCGGCGATGCGCGCCAGCTCGTCGAGTAGCCGGTCGCCGAGCGTGCCGGGGGAGCGACCGAAGGCACGGGCCCGCTCGATGGACTCTCGCGCCGCCTCCGGCTCCCAGCGTTCCAGGTGAGCGGCGGCGACGATGCTCTCGAGCATCATGACCTCGTCCCGGTGTCGCCTGCCGTGGAGCGTCGCCAGGGCCTCGTCCTCGGCGTCGAACAGTCGCTCACCGGTGCTGAGCGCGCCGACGGACTGGACGGCAGCCAGACGCAGTTGGTTCTCGGCGCCGCTGCGCACGGCTATCGCCCACTTGCCGTAACGGCTCGCCAGCGCTGTCTCACCGGCGCATTGGAGCGACCAGCACAGGTCGACGACGGCCGACGGATACGGGACGGTGAGCGGCCACCGGGAGAAGGCTCGTTCCGCCATCTCGGCCGCGGCAGGAAGATGTCCCTCGTGCACGGCCCGCGTCGCGGCCACGAACAACGTCTCGGCCACGTCGGCGTCCGTGGTGAGGAAACTCCGATACCAGGCGCTCAGCTCAGGGAAATCGGGGCTCACCGCGTCGGCGAGGGCCGCGCGCCGTTCGCGCCACTGCCGCTTGCCGGCCTGCTGGAGCGTCGCGGAGCGCAATTGCTGGTCGTGGAGGTACAGGTAGGGGCCGTGCGCCCGGAGGATGGTGGCGTCGAGCAACTCGGCGATGGCCCCATCAGCGTCCGCATGGAGGGCCGCGAGGGTGCCGCGATGCGTCAGCGGACTCAGCGCGATGTCGAGGAGGAGAGCCTGCTCGCTCTCCGATGAAGGCGTGAAGGAGTGGGTGATATCGGTGGATGTCAACGGCAAGTTGAGCGGCGTGGCGCCCCATCGCTGCTGTTCGCAGAGGTCAGCCACGGCGCGCAACCAGGCGGCGGGTTCGCGGGTCGAATACGCGAGGAGGAGCCGCAACGTGGTCGACTCGGCATCGGGATATCGTTCCTTCGCCAGCCGTTCGGCCTCCACGTCGCTGAACTCGCCCAGTCGAAGTTGGTTGAGCGAGCCGAATCCGCGGGGTGGTTGGGTCGCGGTGGCGATCACGCGGACGTTCGTCCCGGCCAGCCGGGGGAGCAGGGTCGCGAGAATGAGCGAGCTCTGACGGTCGAACAGGTCCACGTCGTCGATCAGGACCAACGTGGGCGGGAGTTGCATCCCCGCGATGAGGTCGCGAAGGTCGTGCGCGGCGGCGTAGAGCCCGGCGTCGTCGTCGCGTCGGACTTCGAAGTGGCGGAGCAGTTCGTGCATCATCGCCGGATGGAGCATGCCCAAGAAGGATGACAGCCCCGACAGGTCGAACTGCTGCTCATCCTCTAGTGTCCTCAGAATCGGGGCGTCCTCGCGGCGAGCGAGCTGTTCGAGCACGTAGGTCTTACCCAGGCCGGACGCGCCGACGACGAGGAGCGGTGAGTCTGCCCCCGAGGCGAGATAGCGCGACAGGAAGGGCACAGCCGCAGCGGCGCTCATTCGCGGGACCTCGTGTCCCGGCGCATCCCCCCTCAGTCTGCTTCGCTGCAGCATGCGGGCCCCTTACGCTCTACCCCTCCATCCCGGTGATATCAACGATTGGGCGACGAGGCGAACGGAAGCCCGTCGAATCATCCGAAGGGACCACGGCTCCTCCGGACGGACCCCTTCCATCATGACCCGAACGGACGGGGGTGTCACGCTTCGCGCGGATCAGCCGAGCTCGACGAGCAGCACGCCGACGGCGATCACCGCGATGCCGGCCATCATGCGGCGGGTGAGGGGGTCGCCCCAGAAAGCGCGGGCGAGCACGGCGACCGCGGCGATGCCCGTCGCGGTCCACACGCCGTAGGCGACGCCGACCTTCATTCCCTCCGCCAGCGCCCGGGCCAGGCTCGTGAACGCGATCGCGTAGCCCGCGAGGATCGGAAGGATCCAGGCGGGACGGCGAAGCCCTTCACTAGCGCGCAGGCTCAACGTCGCCACGACTTCCGCGGCGATGGCGAGGCTGAGCCAGGCCCAGCTCACGAGGCCGCCTCACCATGACGCGACCCCGTCTCCACGAGGACCACGCCGACGATGATCAGCACGAGGCCGGCGATGGCCGGCGGGCTGAGGACCTCGCCGAAGATCGCCGCGCCGAGGACGGCAGTGAGGGCCACCCCGGTCGCTCCCCAGATGCCGTAGGCCACCCCGATCGGCAGGTGCTCTCGCAGTGCGAGAGCCAACACGGTGAAGGCGGCGAGGTAACCGGCGACGACGAGAGCGATCCAGGCGGAGTGATCGATGCTCGCGCGCAACGCCATCGTGGCGACGACCTCGGCGGCGATCGCGCAGGCGAGCAGGAACCACTTCTTCATCGGCGCAAGTCCGTCGAAATCCTCGGTGACTCCGTCGTCGAAGCGGGCAGATCCAGGAGGCGCACGTGGGCACCCTACCCGCGGTCTTCAGTGCGATCAGGACCCGACCCGGAACCATAGAGCGGCCGCGCTCGGGGTCATCGCCTCACGGATCCGGTCCAACGCGTACGGGCGCCGCGTGCCCTCCAGCAATCGGGTCCCGCCGCCGAGCAAGACCGGGACGATGAACACGAGGACCTCGTCGAGAACGCCCTCGTCCAGGCACTGCCGCGCGACGTCGGCGCCGAGGACGTTCACCAGACCGTCCGGCCCGGCAGCGGTGCGGGCCGCGTCCACGGCCTCGGCCAAGGTGCCGGCGACGACGACATCGGCGGGTGGGCCGGACAGCGGCCGACGTGTGAGTACGACCTGCGTGCCCTTCCATCGGCCCTCGAACGCTCCCTCGTGCTCCGGGTCGCCGGCGTTCGGATCGTCGCCGTCGTAGGTGCGGCGGCCCGAGACGATGACGTCGACTTGCGGCACGAGTTCGTCGATGAGCGGGTCCGGTCGCAGATACGGCTTCAGCCAACTCATGTCCCCGTCGCGGCCGGCGATGTATCCGTCGAGCGACATCGAGGCGGAGTACAGGAAGGTCGTCATCGCGCCACCAGCGGTCGCATCTCGACCGACCCGTCGTTCCAGCGCGGCATGCGCCCCGCGACCGTCGGGGCCGCGAGGTGGTCCGGCGTACCGGGGTCGTCCTCCGGTGGCACTCCTGCGGGGCCCGTCCCGGGGATATAGCGCCGAATCAGCAGGTGGGTCGGTGTCGGCATGTCAGTTCTCCTCAGCCGCGGCGCGGCGATACGTCAGATGGGTGACGAGCCGTGACGCGCGGCTCGCGACGGGGGAGAGGGCCATCGTTCCCACGCCGTCGAACAGACGCTCGCCCGTGCCGAGCGTGACGGGAGCGATGTGGAGGCGCAACTCGTCGATGTCTCCGGAGGCCAGGTATTGGTTGATGGTGGATGCTCCGCCGGCGATCGCCACGTCCGTGCCGCCTGCGGCCTCGCGAGCCAAACGAAGCGCATGAGCCGAGCCCTCCGTCACGAAGGTGAAGCTGGTTCCGCCTTCCATCGTGATCGGCGGCCGCGGGTGGTGGGTGAGGACGAACACGGGTGCGTGGTACGGCGGTTCCGGCCCCCACCAGCCGGCCCAGGCCTCGTCGGACCAGGGGCCGCGGACGGGCCCGAACATGTTGCGTCCCATGATGAATGCGCCGGCCGCGACGATCGCGGCGAGCTCGTCGGGGTTGTCCTCGGCTCCCTCGAACTGCCAGCGGTGCAGCAGTTCGCCATCGCGCCCGAGCGGTTGCTCCTGACTCTGCCCGGGGCCGGCGACGAACCCGTCGAGCGAGACCGTGACGTCGCACACCACCTGACTCATGACATCCCTCCCAACCGGTTGCACTCTGCATCTAGTGCTACTTCATCACAGACTGCTGGTAAACTGCAAGTGGTTTGAGGAGGTGGCATGGCGAGGTCCGCGACACTGCGGTCGGGATGCCCGATCAATCTCTCGCTGGAGGTGATCGGGGACAACTGGTCGCTACTGGTGATCCGCGACATCATGTTCGGCGGGCGGCGGCACTTCCGTGACTTGCTGACCCAGTCCGAGGAGGGGATCGCCTCCAACATCCTCAGCGACCGGCTCAAGCGGCTGACGGACGCGGGTCTCGTGACGCGGGCGCCCGACCCGGGCCACCGACAACGGCAGATCTACAGTCTCACCGAGCAGTCGATCCAGCTCGTTCCGGTGATCGTTCAGCTCGGGGCGTGGGGCCGGCGGTTCCTGCCGGTCAGTCCTGAACTCAGCATCCGGGCCCAGCTGCTCGAGGACGGCGGGCCGGAGTTGTGGGACGCGTTCATGGACGAGTTGCGGGCGATCCATCTGGGCGCCGAGCGACCTCCCGGTCCCTCGGTGCTGGAGCGTCTTGACGAGGCGTATCGGGCCGAAGTCGAGCGCCAGGTCTCAGCCGGCTGAGGCGAGGAGATCCGCCGCGGTCGTCGTCGCACCGCCGCACACCACCACCGTGACGCGCCGGGCATCGTCGAGTTCGGGAAAGGCGTCGTAGGCGACCGCCAGGCTCGCGCCGCAGGCCGGCTCGACGACCATACGGTGATCGTCGAGGAACCGGCGGGATGCGCGCAACGCCGCCGCATCGTCGACGACCACGCTGCGCACGGGATGCTCGCGGGCGAGGTCGAAGGCGCGGTCCGCGACGCGGCGCGCGCCGAGGGTCGTGGCGATGCTCGTGATGGCCGGCAAGGTCACCACGGTGCCCAGGGCGAGCGACTGCGCGAGGGAGTCGGCCCCCGCGGTCTCCACGGCGATGACCGGGACGTCGGCCCATCCGTTGCGGCGCAGTCCCTCGACCACCCCCGCCAGCAGGCCGCCGCCGCCCACCGAGAGCACGACCGCGTCGGGGGCGGGGCCGTCAGCGGCCAGTTCGTCGACGAGGGTGGCGTGACCGGCCCACAGCAGCGGATCGTCGAAGGGATGCAGGAGCACCGCATCGGCCGGCTCGGCCAGGTGCAGCGCGTGCTCGTTCGCCTCGCTCCACGAGGCGCCGTGCACGACGACCGCCGCCCCCTCCGCCGCGATGAGCTCGCGAGCCCGGGCGGAGGTCGTCTCGGGTACGACGACCGTGACAGGGACGCCGAGGCGCCGTCCGGCGTACGCCGCGGCGAGTCCTGCATTGCCTCCCGAGGAGGAGACGAGGTGCCGGGCACCGCGAGCGACGTACGCGGCGCAGGCCGCGCCGACTCCGCGGTTCTTGAAAGAACCGCTCGGCTGCAGGCACTCGAGCTTCAGTTCGACGTCGCGCCCGGCCGCCGCGCTCAGGGGTGCCGACGCGATGAGGGGTGTGGGGCGGTACAGGGCGGTCATCGCCGCCGACTGTACCGCCCCGACTCACTCAATCGTCGAGCTCGGGATGGTGCCGCAGGCGAGCGATGCTCCACGCGAGTCCGCCCCAGAAGATGGCGATCGCGAGGATCATGACGATGATCGCGGTCGGGGTCATCAGCTGCTCCTTCCGTTGCCCTCGGTCCGGACGCGCTCTCGTGCCGCGGAGACGTCGCGGGCGAGCGCCTCGACGTCATCGGGTGCGAAGTTCTCGGCGTCGGGCCGGCGGTACCGCTGGAAGCTGAGCGCGACCGAGACGATCGCGACGACGCCGATGAGCCCCCATCCGGCGACGAGCAGGAACCACTGCGGGAAGCCGCCATAGCCGTCCGTGATGTACGTCCAGGCTCCGGTCACGAGGACAGCCGCGAGAATCAGCGGGCTGACGTACATGACCATCGCCTTCCACAACGGGCCGACCCGCAGCGTGGCGCCGGCGTTGAGATGGTCGGCGAGGCGCGGGACCGCGCGGGCCACCCAGGCGACGAGTACCAGGGTGAGGACCGCCGAGGTCACGACGCCGATGTTGTTGATGAAGGCGTCCACGACGTCGAGCGTGTTGATGCCGGTGGTCGTCGAGAAGAGGAGGATCGACGGCACGGTGGCGGCGACCCCGACCACGATGCCGGCCTTGGCCGGGCTCCAGCCGGTCTTGTCCTGGACCGCTCCCGACACGACCTGCAGGATCGACAGCAGCGATGTGAAGCCGGCGAACACCAGGCTGAGGAAGAAGAACACGCCGATGACGGCGCCGCCGGGCATCTGCGACAGCAGCGTCGGGAACGTGACGAAGGCGAGCCCCACACCCGTGATGCCCTCGAGTTCGGCGACGGTCGTGGACTGCTGGGCGGCGAGGAAGCCCAGGGTCGCGAAGACGCCGATGCCGGCGAGGATCTCGAAGCTGCAGTTGCCGAAGGCCACGACGGTGCCCGACCCGGTGAGGTCGGCCTTGCGGCCGAGGTAGGACGAGTAGGTGAGCATGATGCCGAAGGCGATCGAGAACGAGAAGAAGATGTGCCCGTAGGCGGCGATCCACACCGCCGGATCGGCGAGCGCGGACCAGCTCGGCGTGAAGAACGCGTTGACGCCGTCGATCGCGCCGTCCAGCGTGATGGCGTAGACGACGATCGCCACGAACAGCACCACGAGCAGGGGCAGCGTCACGCGGTTGACCCGCTCGAGCCCTCGACGGATGCCCAGGCTCATCACGACGACCGTCAGCACCCACACGATCAGCAGCGGCCAGAAGACGGTGGCCACGAAGTCGAGCGAGAAGCCGGGATCGGCCGCCGACAGGTAGTCGCCGAAGAAGAACGCGTTGGCGTCGTCACCCCACGCCAGCGTCAACGAGTAGACCGCGTACGCGAGCGCCCAGGCGATCACCACGGCGTAGTAGATGGCGATGACGTAGCAGACGGCCACCTGCCACCAGCCCAGCGGCTCGAGGCGCCTGTCCGCGCGCCGGAAGGTGAGCGGCGGGGCGGCTTTGTAGCGGTGGCCGAGCGCGTAGTCGAGGTAGAGGATCGGGATGCCTGCCGTGAGGAAGGCCACCAGGTAGGGGATGAGGAAGGCGCCTCCGCCGTTCTCGTAGGCGACGCCGGGGAAGCGCCAGATGTTGCCGAGCCCGATCGCCGAGCTCACTGCTGCCACGATGAACGCCGTTCGGCCACCCCAGGCCTCGCGCTTCACCTCTGCCACTGCTCTGCTCCCTTTCGTTCGACGACCGGTGGGACGATACCGGACAGCGCTCACCCTATGAGACGGCAGTCACATCTGCCAGGCGCGCACCACGTCTCTCTCGCCCCGAGTTGACCGGCGGAACATATCGTGATTCGATAATATCGAAATTCGATATACAAGGAGGAAGTCATGGCAGGGAAGTCCCCCTTCGAGGTCTCGCGGTCGGACCTGTGGACCGTGCTCGTCATCGGCGGCGTGATCGTCGTGTCGACCCTCGTGAGTCTCGTCTCGCGGCTCATCGAGATCGTGCCCAACCGGGACGTGCCGGTCAGCGTCGACCTGATGGGCGAGCAACTGGAGCTTCCCGTCGGCCCTGGCGGTGACGCGGTGACCGGCGAGGTCTCCACCGCGACGATTCACGTCTCGGACCTGCCCGTCGCCACGTACGTCTCCGCGCTCGGTGCGGCCGTCGTCCCCGCGATCACCACGGTCGCGGTCATCGTGTGCGTCATGGTGCTGTGCCGCAATCTGATGGCGGGGCGCTTCTTCAGCCGGACCAATACGCGCCTGGTGACGTCGGTCGCGCTACTCATCGCCTTCGGCTGGCTCATCTCCTTCATCTTCTCCACCATGGCCAGCAACGGTGCGCTCGCGCTGGTCGCCGATCGTGCCCTCCTCGACTCGGTGCAGTTCCGGGTGGACTGGGTCGCGGTGCTCGCTGCGATGGGCGTCGGTGCACTCGCGTCCGCCTTCCACGCCGGGGAACGGATGCAGCGCGACACCGAGGGCCTGGTCTGATGCCTCCCGAGGACGATCTGGGCCGCATTCACTGTCGGCTCGACGAACTGCTGGCGGAGCGGGGCATGACGCTCACCCGCTTGAGCGAGTTGGTGGGCGTCACCGTGGTCAACCTGTCGGTGCTCAAGAACGACCGGGCCAAAGCCATCCGGTTCTCGACCCTGACTGCCATCTGCGACGTGCTGCGGTGCGAGGTCGGCGACCTGCTCGTCGTCACGCCACCGGGCGCAGCGCCCGGCGCGAGCTGAGCACCGCGACGGCGACGGGAATCGTCAGGAGGGCCGCCGCCGCGTTCAGCGCGCCGAACCCGAACGCCGCGACCACGAGGCCGGCGAGCAGGCCGCCGGCCGCACCGGCGAGGTTCATGCACAAGTCGCTGAATCCCTGGACGAGGGGGCGGACCTCCGGCGCGACGGTCCGCGTCAGCAGTGCGGCGCCCGCGATCACGGAGGCCGACCAGCCCAGGCCGAGCAGGATCAAGCCGGCGGTGATCTGAGCCTCAGAGTGACCGGAGGTTCCGGCGAGGACCGTGGCCGCGACGAGGATCCCCTGCCCGAGCAGGATGGTGAGTTCGGGCCCGATCCGGTCGGCGAGCCACCCCAGGACCGGGGACAGGGCGTACATGCCGGCGATGTGCAGACTGATGGTGAGTCCGATGATGTGGAGCGCCGATCCGTGACCTTGCATGTGCACGGGCGTGAGCGCCATGACCGCGACCATCACGGCGTGCGACGAGGCGACCGCGAACACGGCCACCGCGGCGCGTCCGCGGACATGCGGGAGCGCACGGCGCACGGCGCCGTGGGACGAGCCGTCGGCCCGGCGGCCGGTCCCGATGAGCGGGTCGGGGCGCAGGAACAGCCACGTCACGAGCCCGGCGAGTGCGAACGCGAGGACCGAGAACAGCATGGGCCCCGCGAGCTGGGGGATGCCGACGCGGTCGGCTACCGCGGCTCCCGGGCCGGTCAGGTTCGGCCCGGTGACCGCGCCGACCGTCGTCGACCACACGACGATAGAGATGGAACGCCCGATCCGGGCGGGCTCGGCCCGGTCGGCGGCCGCGAACCGGGACTGCAGATTGGCGGCGGTGCTCGCGCCGAACAGCAGCAGGCCGGCGAGCGCCAGCGGGAGAGACGTCAGGCTCGCTGCCGCGACGGCGCATCCGGCCCCGAGGGCCCCCAGCCACCAGCCGGCGGTGAGGGCGGGCCGGCGACCGCGGCGGGCAGCCAGCGTCGACAGCGGAACCGTGAACAGGGCGGCACCGAGGGTCAGGGCCACCGTCGCGAGGCCGGCCCACCCCTCCGACCCGCTGATGTCCTCGATGAGCAGGGCACCGATCGCGAGCCCGGCTCCGTTACCGATGCCGCCGATCACCTGAACGAGCGACAGGACGGTCACGATGCGGCGCTGGGGCGAAGTCACCAGCTCACTCTAGGGTCGGCGCGTCACGGATCGAGCGCGCCGCTCGCTAGGGTGAGGTGCATGCCCGAGCGCGTCGCTGCCATCGACTGTGGGACCAACTCCATCCGTCTGCTCGTCACCGACATCGCAGGAGACACCAAGACCGATCTGCTGCGCGAGATGCGGATCGTGCGTCTGGGGCAGGGAGTCGACCAGACCGGCCGGCTCGCCGATGAGGCGATCGAGCGCACGTTGGCGGCCACCGCGGAGTATGCGCAGTTCATCCGCGGCCTCGAGGCGTCGGCCATCCGTTTCTGTGCCACGTCGGCCGTGCGCGACGCTGCGAACGCCGACCGCTTCGCCGACGGGATCGAGCAGATCCTCGGGGTGCGGCCGGAGATCCTGAGCGGTGACGCCGAGGCGCGGGCCTCCTTCGACGGCGCAACCCGTGAGCTGGCAGGCGACCGCACCCTGCTCATCGATCTGGGCGGTGGCTCGACAGAGATCGTCGTCGGCGACCAGAGCGGCGTCAGCTTCGCGACCTCGCTCGACATCGGCAGCGTGCGCCTGACGGAGCGCTTCCTGCCCGGAGATCCGCCGTCGGTCGGCGAGATGACCGCGTGCATGGACTACGCCGACAGGGTGATCGTTCCCGCGGTCGACGGTCTCGCCGCCGCGGACACCTTCGTCGGCGTCGCCGGCACGATCACGACGATCGCGGCTCACTCGCTCGGTCTGCCGTCCTACGACTCCGAGGCGATCCACCAGGCCCGGCTGCACCTCGACGACGTGCGCGAGGCCTGCCTGTCGCTCGCCTCGATGGGCGTGGCGGACCGCCGGGCGCTGCCGTTCATGCACCCCGGCCGCGCTGACGTCATCGGCGCCGGCGCGCTGATCCTCGACCGGCTCATCGAACATCTGCCTCTGTCCACCGACACGATGGTGGTCAGCGAACACGACATCTTGGACGGCATCGCATGGGGTGCCGCCGCGACGAAGGGAGTGTGACCCGCATGCGCGTGAGCGTGCCCGACGCCGATTGGCTCGACAGCCTCAGCGACCTCGGCCTGGACCTACTCGTGTGGGACACCCAGGGCCCTCAGCCCGACGGACACCTCGATCTCGTGGTGTGGCCCTACACGCTCGAGCCGAGCGCGATGGCGAACGTCGACACGAGCCGGGTGGGTGCCATCCAGGGTCAGTCGCTCGGCTATGACGGGGTCGCCGATCACCTCCCCGCCGGCGGGGTGTTCTGCAACGCGGTGGGGGTGCACGAGGAGTCGACCGCGGAGCTCGCTGTGACGCTGGCACTGGCGTCGGCCCGGCGCCTCGATCAGTTCGGCCGACAGCAGGCCTCGTCGAGGTGGCAGAAGTCGTGGACGTCGAGCCTCGTGGACAAACGCGTGATGCTGCTCGGCGTCGGTGGCATCGGCCGCGAGGTCGCCGCTCGCCTGAGCGGCTTCGGCTGCGAGCTCATCCGCGTGGGCACCACGGCGCGCGATGACGAGCACGGGCACGTCCACGGCAGCGATGAGCTGCCTCAGCTGCTGCCGCAGGCCGAGGTCGTCATCGTCGCGGTCCCGTTGACCGAGGAGACCACCGGCCTGATCGACGACGACTTCCTGTCGGCGCTGCCCGATGACGCCATCGTCGTGAACGTCGCCCGCGGCAAGGTGGCCGACACCGATGCCGTGCTGCGCGCCGTGCCCCGCATCCGGTTCGCCAGCGACGTCTTCGATCCCGAGCCGCTCTCCGACGAGCACCCGCTGTGGTCGGCTCCCCACGTCATCATCACGCCGCACGTCGGTGGCATGACCTCGGCGATGCGCCCCCGGATCGAACGGGTCGTGCGCCGGCAGATCGAGGCGCTCGCGGCAGGCGAAGAGCCGATCAACGTCGCGGTCCGCACCTGACCGTGATCGCTCCCGTAGCCCAACGGCAGAGGCAGACGGCTTAAACCCGTCCCAGTGTGGGTTCGAATCCCACCGGGAGCACCGATGTGATGTCTCAGGACATCTGCAAGGTCCGAACCTACGGAAGTGGGTTCGGACCTTGTTGTTTTTGGGGCTGGTAGTCCCGT
>NZ_RQJX01000024.1 GCF_003850045.1 Aeromicrobium camelliae
CGGGACTACCAGCCCCAAAAACAACAAGGTCCGAACCCACTTCCGTAGGTTCGGACCTTGCAGATGTCCTGAGACATCACAAAGCGCCCCCGGCAGGATTCGAACCTGCGACCGTCGGATTAGAAGGCCGATGCTCTATCCAGCTGAGCTACGGAGGCTTGGCGACAACAGGGTACGGGACGGGCGTCGCCGCGGGGCAGCATCGCCCGCCGACGCCGCACGTGCAGAACGGGTCACCGCTCGAGGGCGACGGTCGGGGCCGAGTCCTAGGCTTGCCCTCGTGACCGCCTACGCGCCGCCCGTCGTCCACCGCCCTCAGCGCGGTCGGCTGGTGCTGGTCGTGCTGACGTGGATCACCGGATTCGTCGGCGCCGGGGCTGCCGTGTTCTTCGCCGCCCAGGCAGGCGACGTTCCGGGAGCGGCGCTCGCCATCGTGTTCGCGCTCGTGCCGTTGCCGCTCATCCTGCTGATGTACTGGTGGCTGGACCGGGTCGAGCCCGAGCCGCTGCGCTACAAGTGGGCGGCGTTCGTCTGGGGCGCAGTCGTCGCGGTCGCGATCTCCTTGCTGCTCGAGGGTGCCGCGGCGCTCTGGCTGGAGGTGCCGGAGGACGTGCTGGTCGCGGTCGTGGCCCCCGTGGTCGAGGAGCTGGCGAAGGGGCTGTTCCTCGTCCTCACCGTGCTGCGTGCTCGCCGCATCATCGACGGCGTCCTGGACGGGCTCATCGTGTCCGGCCTCGTCGCCATCGGCTTCGCCGCTGTCGAGAACATCGGCTACTACGCGGCGAGCTACTTCGGGTTGGGGGAGGACGGCAACGAGATCGCCGGAGCCGAGGGG
This sequence comes from Aeromicrobium camelliae, assembly GCF_003850045.1. Taxonomy (GTDB): domain Bacteria; phylum Actinomycetota; class Actinomycetes; order Propionibacteriales; family Nocardioidaceae; genus Aeromicrobium; species Aeromicrobium camelliae. The sequence continues at coordinate 836 of NZ_RQJX01000024.1, forward strand.
GCCACGCTCACCTTCGTGGTCCGCGGCTTGTTCAGCCCGTTCGCGCATCCGCTCTTCACCTCCGCGATCGGCATCGCGATGGGACTGGCCGCTGGGCGCCGGTCACGCGCCGCCCGCTGGGCGCTCGTCGTCGCCGGCTGCGTGATCAGCGTCATCCTCCACGCGATGTGGAACGGCTCGCTCGTCGTCGGCGGACCGGCTGCCTACGTCGTGGTCTATCTGACCCTCGGCGCTCTGCTTGTCGCGCTGGGATGCCTCGCCGTCATCCTGCGCTTCCGCCAGATCTGCACGCTCTGGCGCTCGCTCACCTACATCGGCCAGCGCGGGTGGATCCACCCGGCCGAGGTGCCGTTCCTCGTCTCCTTCGCGCGACGCCGCCAGGCCCGCACGTTCGCGCGTCAGCACGGCGGCCGGCGCGCCGAGAAGGTCGTCGAGCAGTACCAGGCGCTGGCGACCGAACTCGGCTTCCTCCACGACCAGGTCATGCGTGGGCGGGCCCCGCGCGACGGCGCGAGCCGCACCTACGACCTGCTCGACCGGATGCACGCGCTGCGCCCGGAGTTACGCCTCCCGCCGGCGCTGCCGCCGGGCATGCGCTGAGCCGCGCCGATTCTCGACCGCGAGGGTTTCCTCGCTACGATGGCGGGTATGGATTACCGCGTCGCAGACCTGTCGCTGGCCGAGTTCGGCCGCGCCGAGATCACCCTTGCCGAGCATGAGATGCCCGGCCTCATGGCCATGCGCGAGCGCTACGGCGCGAGCAAGCCGCTCGCGGGCGCCCGGATCGCCGGCTCCCTGCACATGACGGTCCAGACCGCGGTGCTCATCGAGACCCTCGTCGAGCTCGGTGCCGAGGTGCGCTGGGCCAGCTGCAACATCTTCTCCACGCAGGACCACGCCGCCGCCGCGATCGTCGTCGGCAAGAACGGCACTCCCGAGGATCCGCAGGGCGTCCCCGTCTTCGCCTGGAAGGGCGAGACCCTCGCCGAGTACTGGGACCTCGCCGAGCAGATCCTCGTGTGGCCGAACGGTCAGACCCCGAACATGATCCTCGACGACGGCGGCGACGCCACCCTTCTGCTCCACAAGGGCGTCGAGTACGAGAAGGCCGGCGCCGTCCCGTCGCCCGACACCACCGACAACGCGGAGTTCAAGGAGGTCCTGCGGGTCCTCGGCCGCGCGTTCGAGAACGACCCGGGTCGCTGGACCAAGATCGCCGAGAGCGTCAAGGGCGTCACCGAGGAGACCACCACCGGTGTGCTGCGCCTGTACGAGCGCTTCAAGGAAGGCACGCTGCTCTTCCCGGCGATCAACGTCAACGATTCGGTCACCAAGAGCAAGTTCGACAACAAGTACGGCTGCCGCCACTCGCTCGTCGACGGCATCAACCGCGCCACCGACGTCCTCATCGGCGGCAAGGTGGCCGTGGTCTGCGGTTACGGCGACGTCGGCAAGGGCTGCGCCGAGTCGCTGCGCGGCCAGGGCGCTCGCGTCATCGTCACCGAGATCGACCCCATCTGCGCGCTGCAGGCCGCGATGGACGGCTACCAGGTCGCCACGCTCGAGTCGGTCATCGACCAGGCGGACATCATCATCACCGCCACGGGCAACTTCGACGTCGTGCGGGTCGAGCACTTCGAGAAGATGAAGAACCAGGCCATCGTCGGCAACATCGGCCACTTCGACAACGAGATCGACATGGCCGGCCTCGAGCAGTACCCGGGTATCAAGCGCGAGACGATCAAGCCGCAGGTCGACGTCTGGACGTTCCCCGACGGCCACAAGGTCATCGTGCTGTCGGAGGGTCGTCTGCTGAACCTCGGCAACGCCACCGGCCACCCGTCGTTCGTCATGTCGAACTCGTTCACCAACCAGGTGCTCGCGCAGATCGAGCTCTTCACCAAGGGTGAGCAGTACGAGCTGGGTGTCCACGTACTGCCCAAGCACCTCGACGAAGAGGTCGCCCGTCTCCACCTCGCCGCGCTCGGCGTCGAGCTGACCGAGCTCAGCAAGGAGCAGGCCGAGTACCTCGGTGTGGACGTGGCCGGTCCCTACAAGTCGGACCACTACCGCTACTGATCGATGGCGGCCGCGAGCGGGAGTTTCCGCCGGTCCAAGCGCGACCGAGTCCTCATCGTCGACGACGATCCGTCCCTGGCAGAGATGCTGGGCATCGTCCTCGGCGGTGAGGGCCTGCGCAGTGAGGTCGTGTCCTCCGGTTCGGAGGTCATGGCCGCGTTCGAGCGGTTCCGTCCCGATCTCGTTCTGCTCGACCTGATGCTGCCGGGTCTGGACGGCATGAAGGTATGCCGCCAGATCCGGCAGGTCTCGGCCGTGCCGATCATCATGCTGACGGCCAAGTCGGAGACGCCGGACGTCGTCGCCGGTCTCGAGGCGGGTGCCGACGACTACATCACCAAACCGTTCCGCAACAACGAGCTCGTCGCGCGCATCCGTGCCCGGCTGCGCAGGGTCGGCCCGGTGTCGCAACCGATCGTCTTCGGCGATATCACGGTCGACCCCACGTCCCACCAGGCCACCCGCGACGGCAAGGTGCTGCCCCTGACGCCGCTGGAGTTCGACCTGCTGGCGTGTCTGCTCAGCGATCCGTCCCAGGTGTTCACGCGTGAGGTGCTCCTGGAGAAGGTCTGGGGCTACCACCATCCCGGCGATACCAAGCTCGTCAACGTCCACATGACCCGCCTGCGCTCCAAGATCGAGGACGACGCGGACAGCCCCCGGATCATCCGCACGGTCCGCGGCGTCGGCTACCAGGCGATCGACCCCGACGAGGCGTGATGCGGCGCGTCGCGGGACTGTGGCGTCGCTCGATCCGGTTCCGCGTCGTCGTGAGCACCATGGTGCTCACCTCCCTCGTCATCCTGTTGACCGGCTGGGCTCTGCTGCGCGCCGTCGCGGACGGACTGGCCGACTCGCGCAAGGACGTCGCCGTGGCCGAGGCGCGCGCCGGGTTCGACCTCGCCCAGTCCCAGCTGGACGCGGCAGTCGACTCCGACGCGACCGCGCAGGCCCAGACATTGACCCAACTGGTCGACGGACTCGCCGCGACGCGCGGCGAGTCCCGCACGTACGAGTTGGTGCTCGAGGGGCCCTTGGGCGACGAGGACACCACGGCTCCCGTCCGTTCGTCCGGTGAGATCGCCCTCTCCGCGCTTCCCACCGATCTTGTCGACCGCGTTCGGTCGGGCCCAGGCGTGGTGTGGCAGTACAGCGAGCTGCCGCTGTTCGGCGGCGGGCCGGCACCCTCGGTCGTGGTCGGCAGCCGGCTCACTGCGCCCAACGCGGGGGAGTCGTACGCGCTGTTCTACGTGTTCTCGATGCGCGATCAGGAGCAGACGCTCGGTCTGGTCCGCCAGGCCCTGCTGGCCGGCGGAAGTGTCATGGTGCTCCTCGTCGGCCTCCTGGCCTGGCTCGTGGCACGCCAGGTCGTCGACCCGCTGCGCCTGGCCCGCCGGATCGCCGAGCGCTTCGCTGCGGGTCATCTCGAGCAGCGCATGCATGTGCGAGGAGAGGACGACATCGCCCGTCTCTCATCCTCGTTCAACCAGATGGCCGAGAGTCTGCAGCGCCAGATCCGACGGCTGGAGAACCTGTCGCGGCTCCAGCAGCGATTCGTCTCCGACGTCTCGCACGAACTGCGCACACCTCTCACGACCGTCCAGATGGCCAGCGAGATCCTCTATGCCGAGCGTGAGCACTTCGACGCCCACACCGCCCGCTCGGCCGAGCTGCTGCACACGGAGCTCCAGCGTTTCGAGTCGCTGCTCTCCGACCTGCTCGATCTGAGTCGCTTCGACGCCGGTGCCGCCCGCCTCGAACTGGACCGTGTCGACCTTCGTGAAGTCGCCGAACGCGCCGTCACCGACGAGGCCTTCGCCCGCGCGGGCATGACCGCCCGAACCCGCGGACCGCGCGCTCCGGCGATCGTCGAGGCGGACCCTCGGCGCGTGAACCGCATCGTGCGCAACCTCGTCGCGAACGCGGCCAAGTACAGCAAGTCGAGCCGGGTCGACATCGTCGTCGGCCAGAACGAGGACGTGGTGTCCCTCGCCGTGCGGGACTTCGGTGTCGGGCTGGACGCCGAGCAGCAACTTCGTGTCTTCGACCGGTTCTGGCGCGCCGATCCCGCCCGCTCCCAAGGGGGTACCGGCTTGGGCCTGGCCATCGCCCGTGAAGACGCGGAGCTCCACGGCGGCACCTTGCAGGTCTGGTCGCGGCGGGGGCTCGGCACCGAGTTCGTGCTCACGCTCCCCAAGCCCGGACGCACCGTCGAGGGCCCGGCCGTCAGATCGGTCTTCGCATGAGACGCGCCGTCCTGGGTGCCCTGGCAGCGCTCGTCCTGGCCGCATGCGCGTCCATCCCGGCCAGTGGCCCGGTCACGGAGGTCGAGGACGACCGGGGACTGGGGGAGAGCACCGCGCGCTACACGCCGGCAGGACCGGCGCCGGGCGCCACTCCTGATCAGATCGTGCGCGGCTTCCTCGAAGCGATGCTCGCCTACCCGGTCAGCTCCCAGATCGCCGCGGAGTACCTCACTCCCGACGCGGCCCGCGACTGGCGGCCGGGGGAGTCGACGACCGTCTACACCGATGCGCGCTTCGGTCAGAGTGCGCCGGAGGGCTCCAGTCGTCAGATTCGCGTGGGCTGGCGAGCCACCGCCCGGCTGGACGAGCAAGGCCACTATCGCCCCGCGGACGACCGCGTCGAACAGCAGTGGCGACTCGAGCGGGTCGAGGGACAATGGCGGATCGCGGACCCTCCTGACGGCATGCTCGTCACCGCCGAGTATTTCGAGGACTACTTCCGGCCGTTCGACGTCTACTTCCTCGACCAGACCGGCTCGCACGTCGTTCCCGATCCGGTGTTCCGGGTCGTCGGCGACCAGCTGCCCACCGCGCTGCTCGCCAGCATCGCCGAAGGGCCCGAGTCCGCCCGGGCCGCCAGCACTCGCAGTGAGGTGCCCGCCGCCGAACGCCTGCGAGGCTCTGTCCCCATCGACACGCAACGCGTCGCCGACGTGGAGTTCACGATCCCGCTCCGCGAGCTGGCGACCGACGAGCGTGAACGGCTCGCGGCGCAGATCGTGTGGACGCTCCAGGGGGCGCCGGGCGTGGGCGCGGTGCGGATCTCCGGTTCCGATGGCGTCCTGGCTATCGGCGGCGAGGTCGTCCAGGACACTGCCGCCTACGCATCCTTCGCTCCCTCCTCCTCAGACGGACGGATCGCCGCCGTGGTCGACGAGCGGCTGCGGCGACTCGACGCCCAGACGCAGCGCGCCGTCCCGGGCGTGAGTGAGGTCGGCGAGGTCGCCGGGGTGGCGTCGGACCAGACGGTGGTCGCGACGGTGGCACCGGACCGCTCCACGTTCACCGTCCGTGAGGAGGGCGCGCCCACTGAGGTGTCCGGCACGGCGTTCCTCGACCCCGTCGTGGACCGCGACGGCACGACATGGGCCGTCGACGCCAGCGCCGTCCGGGTCGTCGCCGACGGGGACGTGCGGACGGTCGACACCGGCCCGCTCGCGGGCGTGTCCCTCACGTCCTTCGCCATCTCCCCGGACGCGGCGCGCTACGGCGCGACCGCGGTGACGCCGGAAGGAGGCGAGCAGCTCCTCATCGGTCCGGTGCTGCGCGAGGACGACGTCGTCGAGCGGCTGGGTGCGCCGACGCAGGTCCCGACCCCCTCGCTCTCGGCGATGCGGTCGGTGACCTGGGTGACCGGTACTCGCCTCGCGCTGCTGGCCGAGGGCTCCGCCGGGGAGCAGGTGTACTCGGTGCGGATCGACGGATCGGACCTGCGCCCGTCCCTCCCCGGGCTCACCACCCTCCTCCCGCGCATCGAACCGGTCTCCCTGGCCGTGGGCCTGGCCGAGGAACCGCGGTTGTACGTGCTCGACGTCGAAGGCCGGGTGCGCTTGCTCAGCACGCGCGGGTGGGAGCGCATCGACGCGGAGGCCGTCAGCGCGATCGGTTGACGGACCGCTCGTCCACAAGCGCCGGTATGACGGTGGCGCACCGGCGGAGGAGTCACGACGATGCCGTCATGCGTCAGTGGGTCGATGTTGCCGCCGATCTGGTGATCGGTGCGCACTGTCCGGGGTGCGCACGACCCGGGCTCGGGATCTGCCCGCGGTGCGCGAGTGCCGTGCGGCCGAAGCCTCGGACGGTCGAGATCGCCGGCGTCGACCTCCCGATCGTCGCTGCCGGCTCGTACCGCGGCGTCGGTGAGCGAGTGGTGCGCCGGTGGAAGGGTGTCGGGCATCGGGAGTCCGCCCGGTGGGCCGCGTATGCCGTCGCCTCGTGCGTGCTGCAGTTCGCGCTCGACGCGCCGGTCCTCGTTCCCGTCCCGGCGACCCGCCGTTCACGGCGCCGCCGTGGCGCCTGGCTGGTCGGGGACTTGGCACGCGACGCCGCGACGCTGCTGCGGCGTCATGGCGATATGGACGTGTCGGTCGCGCCGGTGGTCCGGTTGCGGCGTCAGACGGCGGATCAACGCGGGCTGGGTCTCGTCGAGCGCGCCCGCAATACCCGCGGCGCGTTCTCGGCGAGACCCCCGAACGGCGCGGGGCCCGTCGTCATCGTCGACGACGTGGTGACCACGGGTGCGACGATGCAGGCCGTTGCGGCCGCGCTCACCGCAGCGGGCTGGAACGTGTGCGGAGGGGTGGCTGCCCTCGCCACCCCACCTCCGGGCGACCACCGCGCAGCGGTGGTGATCGGGGCGGGCGCGGGCTAACGTCGAAACAGGGCGAAAGGGTCGTCCGTCGACCGAGGAGGTTCTGATGGAAATCGTCGTCAAGGGTCGCAACAGTGAGATCTCGGACCGCTATCGCGAACTCGTGGCAGAGAAACTCCAACGGGTGGCGAAATTCGACACGCGCCAACGCATCAACCGCGTCGACGTGGTCGTCAGCCACGAGAAGAACCCCCGGGATCCGGCCACCGCGGCCCGCGTCGAGATGACCGTTCACTCGCGCGGACCGGTGGCTCGGGCCGAAGCAGTCTCGGTGGATCAGCATTCGGCTCTCGACCTCGCACTCGACCGGCTCGTCCGCCAGGTGCGCAAGGCCGTGGACCGTCAGCGCATCCACCGCGGACAGCAGCGTCCCACCTCGCTCGCCGAGGCCACGTCCGCCGTCCCCGACTCGCTGCTCGAGGAGCTCGAGGGCCAGCGCCAGCCGGAGGAGGCATCGGCGGCCGGGCCCATCGCCGTCGACGGTGACGGCCCGCTCGTGGTGCGGGAGAAGACGCACCCCACGACCCCGATGACCCTCGAGCAGGCGCTCTACGAGATGGAACTCGTGGGGCACGACTTCTTCCTCTTCGTGGAGAAGGACTCGATGCAGCCGTCGGTCGTCTACCGCCGCAAGGGGTACGACTACGGCGTCATTCACCTCGACGTCCGCGACGAGTGACACCGGGTCCGCAGCACGGCTGAGGAGATCGAGGGTCCGCCTGGTGCGGACCCTCGGTTTTTGGGGGGTATTAGTGGCATCATTCGGACTGTGACTTCTCGTTCCGACGCCATCCGGCTTCTGCTGGTCGACGACCAAGAGCTTTTCCGCCGTGGAGTGACGATGGTGCTCGGTGCCGACTCCGATTTCGAGATCGAGGACGTCGACGACGGCGACGCGGCCTTGGAGCGGATCGCCGAGGAGCCCTTCGACGTCGTCCTCCTCGACATCCGCATGCCCGGCCGCGGCGGCGTCGAGACGTGCGCCGCCATCAAGGAGATCGCTCCGTCGACCGGTATCATCATGCTGACGGCCAGCGACGAGGAGGTCGACCTCTACGAGTCGATCAAGGCCGGCGCCTCCGGGTACCTGCTCAAGGACGGCTCCACGTACGACCAGGTGGGCGAGGCCGTGCGTCTCGTCGCGGCCGGGCAGTCCCTCATCAGCCCGAGCATGGCCACCAAGTTGCTCGACGAGTTCGTGCAGATGTCGCGTGGAGCCGCACCGGCGACCACCCTCACGCAGCGTGAGCTCCAGGTCTTGCGGCTCGTGGCGCACGGCAAGAGCAACCGCGACATCGCGCAGGAGCTGTACATCAGCGAGAACACGGTCAAGAACCACATCCGCAACATCCTCGAGAAGCTGCAGATGAAGTCGCGCATGGAAGCGGCCATGTTCGCGGTGCGCAGCAAGCTCATCGACGACATCCCGTAACCGGTGCTCACGCTCTCGACCGCGCAGGCGCGGCGCATCGCGCTGGCCGCCCAAGGATTCAGCACGCCTCGGCCCGCCGGGCCCGTGACGATGGGGCACCTGACCCGCACGGTCCGCCGACTCGGGTTCTTCCAGATCGACTCCGTCAACGTTCTCCAGCGCGCCCACTTCATGCCGCTGTACTCGCGGTGCGGTCCCTACGACACCGCACTGCTGGCCCGCGCCGCCGAACGGCCGCCGCGGCGCGTCTTCGAGTACTGGGCGCACGTCGCGACCTACGTCGACATCGATTTGTGGCCGGCGATGCAGCACCGGATGGTCGAGCGACACGGGATGTGGGGCTCGATGCGGGAGATCGCGCAGGCCCACCCCGGCCTCGTGGAGACGGTGCTCGACCTCGTCCGCGATCACGGGCCCCTCACCGCTCGAGAGGCCGACGCCCTGCTGCACGGCGAGAACGTGACGCGCGATCGCAGCAACTGGGGATGGAACTGGTCAGCGACCAAGAAGGCGTTGGAGTACCTCTTCTTCATCGGCGAGATCACGGCGGCCCGGCGCAACGGCGCCTTCGAGCGGGTCTACGACCTCAGCGAGCGGGTGATCCCCGCCGAGGTGCTCGCGCGGCCGGCGCTCGATGCGGAGGAAGCGCACCGCCACCTCGTGGAGCATGCCGCGCGTGCGCTCGGCGTCGCCACCGAACCGTGTCTGCGCGACTACTTCCGCACCTCGCCCGCTCCCACACGGCGTGCCGTCGGCTCCTTGGTCGAGGATGGCGTGCTGCGTCCGGTCGCGATCGAAGGATGGAGCCGGCCGGCATATCTGCACGCCGAGGCGCGCCAGCCCCGCCGGGTCGACGCGAGGGCGCTGCTGAGCCCGTTCGACCCGCTCGTCTTCGAACGCACCCGGGCCGAGCAGCTGTTCGACTTCCGCTACCGCATCGAGATCTACGTCCCCGAGGCCAAACGTGAGTACGGGTACTACGTGCTGCCCTTCCTTCTCGGTGAGCGCATCGTGGCGAGGGTCGACCTGAAGGCCGACCGGGCCGGCGGCGCGTTGAATGTCGTCGGCGCCTGGGCCGAGTCCTACGCTCCCGACGACGTCGCCGAGCAGTTGGCCGCCGAACTGCAGGTGCTGAGCGGGTGGCTCGGGCTTTCCGAAGTCCGTCCACCTGCGCGTGGTGATTTGGCCCCTGCTCTGGCCAAGGCGTTGGGTGTGGCGTGACGACACCCTAGGATGAGCAGGTGCCCAAGATCATCGACAAGATCCTCCGCGCCGGCGAAGGCAAGATCGTCCGCCGCTTGGAGGCGATCGCCAAGCAGGTGAACGCGCTCGAGGACGAGTTCCGCGAGATGAGCGAGGACGAGCTGCGCGGCATGACCGCGGAGTTCAAGGAGCGCCTCGCTGACGGCGAGACCCTCGATGACCTCCTGCCCGAAGCGTTCGCGACCGTGCGCGAAGCCGCCTCGCGGGTGCTGAACCAGCGGCACTTCGACGTGCAGATCATGGGTGGCGCGGCACTGCACCTGGGCAACATCGCCGAGATGAAGACCGGTGAAGGTAAGACGCTCGTCGCGACCCTCCCGTCCTACCTCAACGCGCTCACCGGCAAGGGCGTGCACGTCGTCACCGTCAACGACTACCTCGCCAAGTACCAGGCCGAGTGGATGGGACGCGTCTACCAGTACCTCGGCCTCACCGTGGGTGTCGTCGTCGCCGGGCAGACGCCCGCCGAGCGCAAGGTCGCTTACGCCGCCGACATCACGTACGGCACCAACAACGAGTTCGGGTTCGACTACTTGCGCGACAACATGGCCGACTCGCTGGAGAACTGCGTCCAGCGCGGCCATCACTTCGCCATCGTCGATGAGGTCGACTCGATCCTCATCGACGAGGCCCGCACGCCGCTCATCATCTCCGGTCCCACCGAGGACGAGGTCAAGTGGTACGCCGAGTTCGCCCGCATCGTCAGCGGCATGCGCATCGACGAGCACTACGAGGTCGATGAGAAGAAGCGCACCGTCTCGGTGACCGAGAAGGCCATCGACGTCGTCGAGGACAAGCTCGGCATCGACAACCTCTACGACGCCGTCAACACGCCGCTCATCAGCTTCCTCAACAACGCCATCAAGGCCAAGGAACTGTTCAAGCGCGACAAGGACTACGTCGTCATCGACGGCGAGGTCCTCATCGTCGACGAGCACACCGGCCGACTGCTGTCCGGCCGCCGCTACAACGAGGGCCTGCACCAGGCGATCGAGGCCAAGGAAGGCGTGCGCATCCGCGAGGAGTACCAGACCCTCGCCACCGTCACGCTGCAGAACTACTTCCGTCTGTACGAGAAGCTCGCCGGCATGACCGGTACGGCCATGACCGAGGCCGCGGAGTTCGACAAGATCTACAGCCTCGGCGTCGTGCCGATCCGCACCAACAAGCCGGTGCAGCGCGAGGATCTTCCCGACCTCGTCTACCGCACCGAGGAAGCCAAGTTCAACGCGGTCGCCGACGACATCGCCGAGCGTCACGCCGCCGGCCAGCCCGTGCTGGTCGGCACCACGAGCGTCGCCAAGAGCGAGCGGCTGTCGGCGTTGCTCAAGCAGCGCAACATCCCGCACCGCGTGCTCAACGCCAAGCACCACGAGAGTGAGGCGGCGGTCGTGGCGCAGGCGGGCCACCGCGGAGCGGTCACCGTCGCCACCAACATGGCCGGCCGCGGTACCGACATCATGCTCGGCGGCAACCCCGAGTTCCTCGCCGACCAAGCACTGCGCAAGAAGGGCCTCGATCCGCTCGAGGACTCCGAGGCGTACGAGGCCGAGTGGTCCGAGATGGTCAAGCACTTCGAGGCCGAGGTCGAGAAGGAGAAGGAAGCCGTGCGGCAGGCCGGCGGTCTCGCCGTCATCGGCACGGAGCGGCACGAGTCGCGGCGCATCGACAACCAGCTGCGTGGTCGCTCCGGCCGTCAGGGCGACCCCGGCGCCACTCGCTTCTACTTGTCGCTTGAAGACGACCTCATGCGCCTGTTCAAGGCCGACTGGGTCAACTGGATCCTCCAGACGATGAAGATCCCCGACGACGTGCCGATCGAGAACAAGCGCGTCACCGGTGCGATCGCGTCGGCACAGGCGCAGGTCGAGGCGCAGAACTTCGAGACCCGCAAGAACATCCTCAAGTACGACGACGTCATGAGCCGTCAGCGCGAGGTCGTCTACGCCGAGCGCCGCCGCGTGCTCGAGGGCGAGGACCTCGAGCAGTGGATCCGCACGATGATCGAGGACGTCACCGGCGCCTACGTCGACGGTGCGACCGAAGGCGTGCCGGCCGAGTGGGATCTCGAGCAGCTGTGGACGGCGCTCAAGACGCTGTACCCGGTCTCGCTGTCGATCGACGACGTCGTCGAGGGCGCGGGCGGCATCGACCGCCTGGATCGCGACGACCTCAAGAAGGCCGTCGTCGCCGACGCCCTCGCGGCCTACGACAAGCGCGAGGAGGAGCTGGGCGAGAAGGTCGTCCGCGAACTCGAGCGTCGTGTCGTGCTCAGCGTGCTGGACCGCAAGTGGCGCGAGCACCTCTACGAGATGGACTACCTGCGCGAGGGCATCGGTCTGCGCGCCTACTCGCAGCGCGATCCGCTCATCGAGTACCAGCGTGAGGGCTACGACCTGTTCAGCGCGATGATGGACGGCATCGCCGAGGAGTCGGTGGGCTACCTGTTCAACGTCGAGGTCCAGGTGCAGGCACCGCAGTCCGATGAGGACCAGCTGGCGGTCCAGGCCAAGGGGCTCGGTGTCCAGAGCGCTCCGACCAAGCAACTGCAGTACTCGGCGCCCTCGGAGGACGGCTCGGCCGTCGCGAGCCGCGGTGGCACCGCCGTGCAGGACGAGACGGATGCCGTGCAGACGGTCGGCGAGGACGACGAGGCCGAGCGCGTGCGCCAGAACAAGCAGAAGGCGAAGGCCCGGCAGAAGGCGAAGCAGCAGCGCCAGTCTCGCAAGCGCAACCGCTGACCATCACGCCCAGGTGAGGGCGGTGCATCGCCACAGCGGTCCGCGCGGTGCCGTGTCGTCGCGCTCGAGGCGCAAGGCGATCGCGTGAGAGCGACCATCGTGGACCATCCGTCCGGCGATCTCGGCTGCCCCGTCGCGCACCATCGACACGTGTACTGACGCGAGTCGAGCACGGTGCCGGCTGGCGCGGACTCGGCGACGTTGCAGGTGGTCCTGCAGGTGCTCGAACACGTCGGCGGTCATCCACGGGCCGAGTTGCCGCACCGGCCGGTGGCCGTGGATGACCTCGGCGACGGCCTGGACGAAGCGGGCGGAACGGTCGCGCAGTTCGCCGCTGTTGTCGCGCTCGACTGGGACCGGCAGCACTGGCGGCGCGGGTGGGAACGGCAGCGGGATCTGCGCGTCCAGCTGCCCCTGGGGATGCGGTTCGGTGACGAATGCGGTGGCGGTGAGCATCATCGCGCCCCGTCCGGAGCGATGAGGACCTGGCTGGGCACGATGTAGTCGGCGTCCGGGCCGATGACGTCGCGATTGCGTTCGTGCCACGCCGTGGTGGCGGCAGCGATCTGTGCAGTGCCGTGCCCGGGAGGTAGGTGACGAGCCGCGATCGTCCATAACGAGTCGCCGGCGACGACGACATGGTGCGCGGGCGGCGGTGGTTGTTCCACCGCCACGGGGGTGACGCCGACTGGTCGATCCGGTAGCCGAAGGCCGTCGAGGTCCCCGGACGCCGCTGCCGGGCTGGCCATGAGACCCGCCCCGGCTCCGCCGAGGACGAGCATCACGACCCATCGCGGAGCCAGGTGGCGGATCAGGCGCGGGTCGACGAGTGCGAGGAGCGAGAGCACGGCGCACCAGCCGACGAGGACGGCTGCGCCCGCTGCGGCGCCGTAGGTCACGGTGGATTCGAGCTCGCCCTGCGCCGCCGAGTCGAGCCACCGAGGAACACGCGGCAGGGCCGTGGCCGCCGTTCCTATCGACATGAGGGCGATGACCGCCGGTCGACTTCTCATGAGGACCCCCGAATGGTGCGTGTAATGACGTTCGATGACATTTGATGACGTCCGAGCACGCTTGTCAACCGGTCATCCTCTCGGTTGGGTACGGTGACGGCATGCGGTGGGACCGGCTGTTCGACGATCTCGAGGCCTCGGTCGAGGACGTGGTGCGAGTCGAGCGCGACGCGCTGGCCGACGATCTGAGGGACGAGTTGCTCGCGGAACGGTCGTGGGCCGAGGGGCTGGCCGGGGACATCGTGGTGTCGGTGCGGGGAGCCGGGGACATCACCGGAACGGTCAGCGCCGTCACCGATCACTTCGTTCACCTCGCCGGTATCCACGAGGACGTGCTCGTCGCGCGCTCTGCGGTCATGGCCGTGAGCGGAGGCGAGGGTGAGCCGGCGGCACACACGCGCGTCGGCTGGGGTGGAGCTTTTCGCGCGGCGCGTGACGACGGCGATCCCGTGCGCCTCGTGCGCGTCGACGGTCAGGTCGCCGAGGGTGAGGTGCGCGCCGTCGCCGCCGATGCCGTGATGCTGCGGACGGTGACGGGGCACGTGGTCACGATTCCGTGGTCCGCGATCGCTCTCGTGCGGCGTCGGCGTTGATCTGCTCGGCGGTCCGCTCGTACTGGCGGGCGATGAAGCGCTCCAACTCGTCGTGCTCGATACGCCACACGCCGCGGCCGCCGATCTGGATGCCGCGCAGTTCGCCCGAGGTCAGCAGAGCCCGCACCTGACGGACGCTGACGTTGAGGACCTCGGCGACGTCGGGGATCGACATGAACCGCTGCTGCGAGGACATGTCGGCATTCTCGCACGCGGCGGGCCCGCCGTTGTCCACCGTGTGGATAGCCGATCTGGACGATGTCGTCCCGATCCGCTAGGACTGGTGCCATGAGTACTCGGACCGGAACCGCGACGCGGACGGCGCGCCGCTGGCGATCCGGTCCCTGGCGTTCGCCCCGCTTCATGCTGGGGCTCGCGCTCGTGCTCGCCGCGACAGCGGCGGGCGGATGGGTCGTGGCCGGGCTCGCCGACGACGAGCTCTACTGGTCGGTCCGCGACGGAGTCCGGGCAGGGGAGCCGGTGCGCGAGGAGCAACTGGTCGCGACCCGCGCCCGGCTCGAGGGTGCGGTCCAGGACGCCGTCGTCCCCGCCGACGCCACGATCGAGCCCGGCACCGTGTGGGCTCACGACATGCCTGCCGGGGTGATCGTGCCCGAGGGTGCGTGGGTCGGCGACGTCGTCGGTGATCATGAAGTCCCGCTCGCGGTCCGAGAAGGAGCGATGCCCGCCGACCTCGCGCCCGGTGACCGGGTGGACGTCTGGGTCGGACCGGGGCCGCAGGAAGGGATGGCGGCCGCGACATCGGCGCAACGCGTCCTCGCCGACGTCCGCGTGGTCGGGGTCGATCCAGCGCCCACGGGCGGTGCCGCGACGGTCGTCGTCGGCGTGGGCGAGGAACCTCCGTCGGCGACCACCGTGGCCTCGGTCGGGGCGGGTCACGTCACGCTGGTGCGGCGCTCGTGATCGCCGTCGCGGTCGCTGCCGGGGGCGCGAGCTGGGAGGCGGGCGTGCTCGAGGAGATCGAACGATCGGCGGCGCTGACACTGGCACGCCGCTGTGTGGACGCCGCGGATCTGCTGGCGCTGAGGGACACCGGACGCGCGCAGGTCGCCGTCGTCGATCCGCAGCTCGGGGGTCTCGACATGGATGCGGTGAGCCGGCTTCGCGAGGGTGGCATCGCGGTCGTCGGGCTCGGGGAGGTGGTGCCCGAGCTCGGCATCGTCTCCGCGGTCCAGCCTGGTGCGCTCGATGAGCTCGCCCGGGAGGACCTGCGCCGTTCGGTCCGTGCACCGGTCAAGGAGCGGCCCACGTCTCCCGTCATCGCCGTGTGGGGGCCGACGGGAGCCCCGGGTCGCACGAGCGTCGCAGTGGAACTCGCTGCGTCGTTGTCCCGGCATGCCTCGACGGTCGTGGTCGACGTCGACCCCCACGGGGGCGCGGTGGCGCAGGCGCTCGGCCTTCTCGACGAGGTGAGTGGCCTCGTGGCGGCGTGTCGCAGCGCCAACGCCGGTCGTCCCGATGAGGTGGACGCGGCGGTCACCGCCGTGGCACCGCAGCTCGAGGTCCTCACCGGCCTGCCCCGTGCCGACATGTGGACGCAGGTCCGGCCCGCGGCGCTTCACGCCGTGCTGGACCGTCTTGCCGCGACGCACGACCTCGTCGTGCTCGACACCGGCTTCGGGAACGAGGGTGCTGTCGGGCCGGGGCCGGCGCGCGACCAAGCCACGATCGCGGCCCTCGACCGTGCCGACGTCACGGTCGTCGTCGGACGTGCCGAGCCACTCGGCCTCGCGCGGCTGCTGCGATGCCTCGACGACGGCAGCCCGTGGTCGGCTCCACCGTGGGTCGTCGTCAACCACGTGCGCAGTTCGCTCGGCTGGAGTGACGGCGAGATCGCGGCCATGGTCCGTGAGGTGAGCGGGCACCCGGTGAGGGCCTTCCTGCCGGAGGACGCGCACGCTCACGACACCGCCGCCCTGCATGGAATACCGGTCCGCGAAGCCGCTCCCACGTCGCCCTGGGTCGCCCGCATCGACCGGTTGGCTCGGGAGCTGTGGAACGACGTCGGTGATAGGGTCGCGAGCATCTCGACCAGGAAGTGACATGCGACGACTCAGCCCGCTCGATGCGTTGTTCCTGCAGCGCGACGCGCCGGAGTCTCCTCGTCACATCGCCTCGCTGGTGCTGCTCCAACCGGGAGAGCGGCCGCTGGACTACGACACGCTGCTGCAGCTGATCTCCGAGCGCCTCGACCTCGTCCCGCGGTACCGGCAGGTCCCTCGTCCGGTACCCGGCGCCCTGGGGTTGCCCGTCTGGGTCGACGACGAGGACTTCGACGTCTCGCTGCACGTCCGGCGGTCGGCCCTGCCGCGCCCCGGCACGATGCAGGCGCTCCACGATCTGGTCGGGAGACTGATCGCCCGACGCCTCGACCACGACCGCGCCCTGTGGGAGCTGTACCTCATCGAGGGGCTGGAGGGCGGACTCACCGCTCTGCTCTTCAAGGCTCATCAGGCGCTCGTCGACGGCTCGCACACGGTCGACCTCGCGCAGGTGTTGCTCGAGGACTCCGCCGACGTGCGCGAGCTGCCGCACCAGGAGTGGGCGCCCCGGGGCACCCCCAGCGCCGTCTCCCTGGCTCTTGCCTCGATCCGCGATCAGGTGGTCCATCCGGGCACCATCCTCAGCAACTCGGCCTTCCGCGCCGAGCGATTGCTGTCGCGCATCCCGATGCCGCGCCCGGATCCGGCTCGCATCGGTGCTCTCGACGCTCCGCTGTCGCGGCATCGCCGTTTCGCGACCGCCTCGGCCTCGCTCGACGATCTGCGCCGGGTGCGCGACGAGCACGGGGGCACCGTCAATGACGTCCTGCTCGCGGCGATCGCCGGTGCGCTGCGGGGCTGGTTGCTCACTCGTGCCGAGCCGGTTTCGGCGTCCACGAGTTTTCGCGCGATGGTGCCGATGTCGGTGCGGCTCAAGGGTGCCGAGGACGACTCGTTACCGACCTCGCTCGGTTCGCGCGTGCGCGGCCATCTGCTGTCGCTGCCCGTGGGGGAGACCAACGCCGTCGTCCGGCTCCACCAGGTGTCGTACGCCCTCAAGGCGCACCGCGAGACCGGCGATGCCGTCGCCGCGCAGACGCTCGCGGACCTGCCGGGTTTCGCCACCTCGACGTTCCATGCGGTCGGCGCGCGGGTCGCCGAGAACGAGGCCTCCCGCGGCTATCAGCTCGTCGTCACGAACGTCCCCGGGCCGCAGGAACCGGTCTTCATGGGCGGCCAGCAATTGCACCAGGTGTACCCCGCGATCCCGCTCACCGGCCGCCGGCCGCTCGCGATCGGGATCACCACGTACCAGGGCCGGGCGTACTTCGGTATCGTCGCGGACCGCGAAGCGGTGCCCGATGTCGACGTCCTCGCGCAGTGCGTGGACGAGGCCGTGGAGGAACTCGTGGAGACCACCAGTCCACGGCGCCGGGCTCCGCGCGGGCGCAAGCGACCGGAGAAGGGTGGAGCACGATGAGGATCTACATCGGCACGGATGCCGGCGGGCTCGAAGCTCTGCGAGCCGGCGAGCTCTACGGCCCCGCAGTGCTCGCCGAGTCCGAGGACGAGGAGCACGAGTACGAGGCGATGTTGGCCGCGGCCGAGGACGGCCCTGTCGTCGTGGTCGCCGAGATCGATGACGACGAGCAGCCCGTCACGCTGCGTGAGGTCGTGGCTCTCCACACCGACATCGACGGCTCGGGCGACCTCGCCTGGTTCGCCCCGCAGGAACTCGACTCCGTGATCGCCCACGTCACCCACTAGAACATCTGTTCGATCCGTCGTATCGTGGCGGCATGTGGTTCCAAGGTTCCCTGCTCGACGGCGGAGCGGAGCAGGCGGAGGTCGGTGCGCTGGGCGCTCAGGTCGAACGCGTCACGCTGTCGCGCGGGGCGTGGGTCGACCTGCGGTACGGCTGGCTGCAGGGCGCCGATGCCTTGTTCGAGAAGCTGCAGCGCGAGGTGCCCTGGCGCGCGGAGCAGCGCGAGATGTACGAACGCGTCGTGGACGTGCCGCGGTTGCTGTGCCACTACGGCGCTCGTGACCCGCTGCCCGACCCCGCCCTCGACGCCTGCCGCGACGCGCTGAACGACCACTATCTGAAGGAACTCGGCGAGCCGTTCGTGACCGCTGGCCTCTGCTACTACCGCGACGGCCGGGACTCGGTCGCGTGGCACGGGGACCGGATCGGCCGAGGCCGCAGTGAGGACACGATGGTCGCCATCCTCTCGCTCGGGGAGCACCGCAAACTGAGCCTGCGGCCTGCCGGAGGCGGGGAGCAGATCGGTTACACCCTCGGCCACGGCGATCTGATCGTCATGGGCGGCTCCTGCCAGCGCACGTGGGAACACGCGATCCTCAAGACCGCCAAGCCGGCCGGCCCCCGGATCAGCGTCCAGTTCCGGCCGCGGGGAGTGCTGTAACCGCCGTCAGTCCTGGATGCGGGCGAAGGGCTCCGCGGCCTCCAGCTCGTAGGCCAGTTCGAGGAGTGTGCGTTCGTCGCCGTGGTCGGCGGAGAAGTGGATGCCGATCGGCAGTCCTTCACCGCTCTGGCCGAGCGGCAGGCTGATGGCCGGCCCGCCGGCGGCGTTGTTGAGCGGCGTGAACGACACGTAGCGCACCAGCCGGTCGAAGATCTCCTCGAAATCGCCCGCAGGGTCCAGGTAGCCGATCTTCGGCGTGGTGTGCGCCAAGGTGGGTGAGCAGATGAGGTCGATGCCGCCGCGGAACGCGCGGTGATAGCGCTTCTTGCTGTTCGCGAGGGCGGCGACGGCGCGGGGCGTCCGCCAGACGCCGCGAAGGAACTGCCCCGCGAGCCCGCGGGTGAACGGGTCGAGGAGCGTGGGATCGAAGGCGGTGCCGAACATCTTGCGGCCGTTGCGCTGGATCGCGAACGCCAGCAGGCTCCAGTAATGGGTGAAGTGGCCGATGAACGCCTTGTCGACCGGCATGGGGACGGGCACCACGTCATGGCCGAGATCGGTGAGCAGTTCGACGGCCTCGTTCAGGGCGGTGGCGGTGTCGGCGTCGAGCGCGTTGCCCGTGATCGGCGTGTCGATGAGGCCGATGCGAAGGCGCCGTCGAGCGGGTCCCTCGACGAGTCCCATGAACGGGAGTGCGGTGGTCGGGCGGTACCGCTCGGCAGCGGCGAGGAAGTGCGCCGTGTCGCGCACCGAGCGCGTCACCACGCCGTTGGCGATCAGGTCGACCGGCATTCCCTTGCCCTGCTCGGAGGTCACGAGCCGTCCGCGTGTGGGCTTGAGGCCGACGAGGCCGCACGCGGCGGCCGGGATGCGGATGGAGCCGCCGCCGTCGTTGGCGTGGGCGATCGGCACAGCACCGGCGGCGACGAGTACCGCCGATCCGCCCGAGGACGCGCCGCTGGAGTACTCCGGGTTCCACGGGTTGCGGGTCGGTTCGTCGTCCGCGAACTCGGTGGTCGCGGTCAGCCCGAACGCCGGAAGCGTGGTCGCACCGAGGACGTTCACGCCGGTCGCGCAGAACTGGTCGGTGAACGGTTCGTTCTCGAGGGCGGCGCGTGCGGGCGTGGCAGGTGAGCCGTGCCGCGTCGGGATGCCCGCGAACGCGGTGTTGTTCTTGATGTAGCTGGGCACGCCGGCGAAGGCCGAGGTGGGAGACCACGGGGCGTCGACGGCGCGTTTGAGCGCGCGATCCCGGTCGTCGACAGCGATGGGGTTCAGCGCGGGGGCGACCCGGTCGACGCGAGCCAACGCAGCGTCGGCGGCCTCCCGCGGGCTGACGTCTCCTGCGGCGATGGCCGCGGCGAGTCCCACGGCGTCGAGGTCGCCGAGGACGTCGTCGGTCGTGAAAGCGTGAACGCGCGGTGACATGAGCCCGAGCGTAAAGCACGAACGGCGATCCCGGAGGGGGATCGCCGTTCCTGTCTCACCGGTGCGTCAGCGGGTGACCTTGCCCGCCTTGATGCACCCGGTGCAGGCGTTCAGACGCGTGGGCGTGCCGTTGACCACGGCGCGCACGCGCTGGATGTTGGGGTCGAAACGACGCTTCGTGCGTCGGTGCGAGTGGGAGACGTTGTGGCCGAAGCCGGGTCCCTTACCGCACACATCACAGACCGCTGCCACAGCGACCACTCCTGACAATCACGTTGTTGTACTCGAATCGGGGTGTCTCGCCGACGTACATCGGCGGACAACCTCTCTAGGATAGCCGACGATGCGCGCCGGACGCGAATCGCCCGCTAACCTCATGCCCATGCCCCTGACGATCGAGGCGTCCCGGTTCCGCGACTGGGCGCGTGGCTGCGCTCAGGCGCTCGCCGCCGCACGTGCCGAGATCGACGCGCTGAACGTGTTTCCCGTGCCCGACAGCGACACCGGCACCAACGCCTACCTCACCGTGCAGTCGGGGTACCAGGCGCTGTCGGAGGTGTCCGACGACGAAGGCACCGAGGCGCTGGTCCGCGCCTTCGTCATCGGAGTGCTCACCGGCGCGCAAGGCAACTCCGGCGTCATCCTCGCCGAATTGCTGCGCGGCTGCCTGCGCGTGCTGTACCGGTGTGAGGTCATCGGGCCGGACGACGTCGTGGCGGCCCTGAAAGCCGCGACGACGGCGGCGTACGCGGCGGTGCAGGACCCCCAGGAAGGCACCATCTTGACGGTCGCGGCCGCCGCGACCGACGGTGCCCGCGATGCGGCGGCCGAGGGGCGATCGGCACGCTACGTCTTCGAAGCCGCGGCTGACGCGGCCCGCGGCGCTCTGGCACGCACGCCGTCGCAGATGGAGCGGCTTGCCCGGGCCGGTGTCGTGGACGCCGGAGGACGCGCGCTCGTCGTCCTCCTCGACGCCACGGCGCAGGCCCTGACCGGCCGCATCCCGCCCCCGGCGCCGTCGCACGTTCCGGTGCCTGGGCACGAGCCTGGGACCGACCTCGTCGAGGACGGACCCGGGTACGAGGTCATGTACCTCCTCGAGGCCGACGACGACGCGGTGCCGGCGTTGCGGGAGGCGCTCGCGCCGCTCGGCGACTCCCTCGTGGTCATCGGCGGCGACCGGTTGTGGAACGTCCACGTGCACGTCGACGACGTCGGCGCCGCGATCGAAGCGGGCATCGCGGCCGGACGGCCGTACCGCATTCAGGTCACGCATTTCGCGGAGCATCGCCGCGGCGGGGCACGTCCGGGGCGGCAACGGGTCGTCGTCAGTGCCGTCACCGGCACCGGTCTGGCCGAGCTCACCCGCGACAGCGGGGCAGTCGCGGTGGAGTTCTCCGCCGGGCACCCCCTCACGGTCGAGGAGATGTCGGCGGCGCTGCGTAGCGTGGACGCCGAGGAGGTCATCGTGCTGCCCAACCGCTTCGGCCACGTGCGTCCCTTCGAGGCCGCCGCCAAGCAGCTCCGCGACGCCGGTGCGCGGGTGGCCGTCCTTCCCACACACGCCCAGGTGCAGGCTCTCGCCGCGCTCGCCGTCCACGACCCCGGCCGCGACTTCGACGACGACGTCGTCGCGATGTCCGCGGCGGCCGCTCACGCCAAGCACGGCGCCCTGACGGTCGCGACCGACGCCGGCATCACGATGGCCGGACCGTGCGAGCGCGGCGATGTGCTCGGCGTCGTCAACGGCGACTTCGCGGTCATCGGCGACGACCAGACGCAGGTCGCGCGAGAGATCCTCGCCCGTCTCGATTCCGCCGGGGCCGAGATGGTCACGCTCGTGACGGGTGCCGAATGCCCCACCGGGCTCACCGACGCGATCTGCCGCTGGCTCGCCGTCGAGCAGCCGCACGTCGACGTGGTGGTGCACGACGGTGGTCAGGAGAAGTACACGTTGTTCATCGCGGTGGAGTGATGGTCAGTCTCGACAGCAAACTCGGTCCGGTGGTGGGCAAGGACTCGGCCACCAAGCTCCACAAGGCCTTCGGCATGGAGACGGTCGGTGACCTCCTGGCGCACTATCCGCGGCGTTACATCGATCTGGAGCAGTCGGAGTCGCTCTCTGATCTCGAGCCCGGTCAGTACGTCACGTTCGTGGCGCGGGTCGTCGACGTCAAAAACTTCTCGCTGCGGTCCAACCCCCGCCGCACCCGCACCCAGGTGCGTTTCACCGACGGCCGTACGACGCTCACGGCCACGTTCTTCAACCAGAGCTGGTTGGTCAAGTCGATCAAGCCCGACTCGCTTCAGCTGTTCGCCGGGGTGGTGGGCGAGTACCGCGGCCAGCCGCAGCTCACCCACCCGGTGATGAAGAAGCTTCCGGACGGGGGATCGCTCACCGACGTCGAGAGCGGGTACGCGCGGGGCATCATCCCGGTGTACTCGGCCACCTCGACCATCGCGTCGTGGGAGCTGGAGAACGCCGTCGCGACGGTCCTCGCCGTGCTCGATCCGCCGGACGACCCGCTCCCGGTCGACGTGCGCGAGGCGCGCGGATGGCCTGACCTCGATACGGCGCTTCGTCATATCCACCAGCCCACGAGCCGGAGCCAGTGGTGGAACGCCCAGCAACGGCTGCGCTTCGACGAGGCGTTCGTCCTCCAGACGATCTTCGCGCGACGGAGGCGCGCCTTCGACGACGAGCCCGCGGTGGCGCGACCCCGCGTGCCCGGCGGCCTCGTCGACCGCTTCGTCGACCGGCTGCCGTTCGTGCTCACTGACGGACAGCAGATGGTGATCCATGCGATCACCCGTGACCTCGAGCGCTCCCACCCGATGCACCGGCTTCTGCAGGGCGAGGTGGGGTCGGGCAAGACCGTCGTCGCTCTCATCGCCATGCTCCGGGTGGTCGAGAACGGCGGTCAGGCTGTGCTGCTCGCTCCCACCGAGGTGCTCGCGGCTCAGCACTACCGCAGCATCACCACGCAGCTCGGCGACCTCGCCAAGGGCGGCATGCTCGGCGGAGCCGAAGGAGCCACGCGCGTGCGCCTGCTCACCGGCTCGATGGGTGCCAAGGCCCGCAAGGAGGCGCTGCTCGACATCGTGTCGGGCGAGGCGGGCATCGTCGTGGGCACCCACGCCCTCCTGCAGGACACCGTCGAGTTCGCCGATCTCGGCCTGGTCGTCGTCGACGAACAGCACCGCTTCGGCGTCGAGCAGCGCGCCGCACTCGTCGACCGCGCCGCCGTCGCGCCGCACGTCCTCGTCATGACCGCCACGCCGATCCCGCGGACCGTCGCGATGACCGTCTTCGGCGACCTCGAGACGTCCACGCTGCAGGAGCTGCCGGCCGGCCGGCAGCAGATCCAAACGACCGTGGTGCCGGTGGCCGAGCATCCGGCCTGGCTCGACCGCGCCTGGGAGCGGGTGCGCGAGGAGGTCGCGCAGGGCCGGCAGGTCTACATCGTCACCACGCGCATCGGCGGCGATGACGACGACGCCAAGAAGGACACCGAGTCGCAGGAGTCGAACCAGCCGCGGCCCGTCGCGCTGCTCGACGTCGTCGAGCTGCTGCGCGACGGACCGTTGCAGGGTCTGCGCCTGGGGACGCTCCACGGGCGCATGCCGACCGATGAGAAGGACGCCGCGATGGCGGCGTTCGCCGCCGGCGACCTCGACGTTCTGGTCGCGACGACGGTCATCGAGGTCGGCGTCGACGTCCCCAACGCGACGATGATGGTCATCCTCGACGCCGACCGTTTCGGCTTGTCACAGCTGCATCAGCTGCGCGGTCGGGTCGGCCGTGGCGGCCACCCCGGCCTCTGCCTCCTCGTCACCAGCGTCGTGGGCGACACTCTCGCCCGCGAGCGGCTGGACGCCGTCGCGTCCACCACCGACGGGTTCCGGATCGCCGAGTTCGACATCGAGCTGCGCCGTGAGGGCGATGTCCTCGGTGCGCGCCAGTCGGGTCACCGGTCGAGCCTCAAGCTGCTGTCGGTCGTCGCGCACGACAAGGTCATCGCCGAGGCGCGCGACGTCGCGATGAAGGTGGTGGCCGACGATCCCGAGCTTGCGTCGTTGCCGGCCCTGCGTGACGCCGTGCTGCGTCTCGAGGAAACCCAGCAAGCCGAGTATCTGGAGCGCACATGACCCGCATCATCGCCGGCGTCTGGGGTGGACGCCGGCTGGCGACGTTGAGCGGCGCCACCACCCGCCCGACCACCGACCGCGTCCGCGAGGCGTTGTTCGCGTCGGTCGCCTCCGAGCTCGGCGGCTGGAACGGGGTCCGCGTTCTCGACCTGTTCGCCGGCTCCGGTGCGCTCGCCCTGGAATCCCTGTCCCGAGGCGCCGAGCACGCCGATCTCGTGGAGGCCAACGGCAAAGCCGCCACGGTGGTGGGCCGCAACATCCGCGAACTCGGCGCTCAGGGCGCGCGCCTGCACCGCACCACCGCCGAGCGATTCGTGGCCACGCCGCCCACCGACCCCTACGACCTCGTGTTCCTCGACCCGCCCTACGCGCTCGAGACCGCGGCCTTGCAGCAACTGGTCTCGCGTCTGACCATCGGCGTCTGGCGCACCGAGGACTCCCTGCTCGTCGTGGAACGTTCCTCGCGCGATCCCTGGTCGTGGCCGGAGGGTGTCGACGCCCTGCGAGACAAGGCCTACGGCGAGACTCACCTTTGGTACGGTCGCTGACATGACGAAGGTGGTCTGCCCCGGTTCGTTCGACCCCGTGACCAACGGTCACGTCGACATCTTCCGGCGGGCGGCGCACCTGTTCGACGAGGTCGTCGTGACGGTGCTCATCAACGAGTCCAAGAAGGGCCTGTTCTCGATCGAACAGCGGATGGATTTGCTGCGTGAGGCGGTCGCTGACCTCGACAACGTCAGCGTCGACTCTTTCCGCGGACTGCTCGTGGACTACTGCCGCGACCACGACGTGCAGGCGATCGTCAAGGGGCTGCGGGCCGTCTCGGACTTCGACTACGAGCTGCAGATGGCGCAGATGAACGGCAGCCTCACGGGGATCGAGACGGTGTTCATCCCGACCGGTCCCGAGTTCGCCTATCTGGCGTCGAGCCTCGTCAAGGAAGTGGCCAAGCACGGTGGCGACGTGACCGATCTCGTGCCGCCGCACGTGCTCAAGGCCCTGCAGGAGGCCTACTCCCGCACGTGAACGGCCCGCCGCACGGCGCTCGTGCCGAATCTCTGGCGCACGGCGTCCAACGCGTCGTCCAGACGCGGGTCCGGCTCGCCCTCGAGGGGAAGCGCCAGCTGCGCACCGTGGCGGTCGAGTCCGCTCAGCGCGACGCCGACGAGGGTCAGGCCGTCACGACGGATGTCGCGTGACCGCTCGCCGAGGAGCGCCGCGGCCACCCGGGCGATCTGTGCCGTGTCGTGGGTGGGAACCCGGAGCGTGCGCGAGGATGTGGCCCGGCGGTAGTCGCCAAATCGCCAGCGCAGCGTGACCGTGCGTGCCGTCAGCCCTCCGGCGCGTAGACGCCGGCTCACGGTGTCGACCAGGCCGAGCAGGACCGTCTCGATCTCACGCTCTGACCGCACCGCCGGCCCGAGGGCGTGCTGCGCTCCGATGGAGCGCCGTCGGACTCCCGGATCGACCCGTCGGGGGTCACGGCCGTGCGCCAGCGCGCTGAGGTGACGGGCGGCGGCAGGACCGATCACCGCGGCGAGTTCAGCCTCATCGGTGCGGGCGATGTCGGCGACGGTCCGGATGCGCGCCTGATGCAGGCTCCGTGCGGTGACGTCGCCGACGCCCCAGAGCCGCTCGACCGGCAGGGCGTGCAGGAACGTCAGTTCGGATTCGCGGGGGACGAGCAGCAGGCCTTCGGGCTTGGACAGGGCACTCGCCACCTTGGCGAGGTACGTGGTGCGCGCCACGCCCACCGAGATCGGGAGCCCGACCTCCACCCGCACGCGGTCGCGGAGCGCCGCCGCGATCGGCAGCGCGGGCCCGCGCAGCCGCCGTAGACCGCTCACGTCGAGGAAGGCCTCGTCGATGGAGAGTGGTTCGACCACCGGCGTGACGTCGCGGAAGATCGCGAACACCGCCCGGCTGGCCGCCGTGTACGCCTCGAACCGCGGTGACCGGACGACCGCCTCGGGGCAGAGACGGCGGGCCTGCCGCCCGGGCATCGCCGTGCGCACGCCTCGCGCCTTCGCCTCGTAACTGGCCGCCAGCACGACACCGCCGCCGACGATCACCGGGCGCCCGCGCAGGCTCGGCTCGTCGCGCTGCTCGACCGAGGCGTAGAAGGCATCGAGGTCGGCATGCAGGATGCCTTCCTCGCTGCCGTCGGTGCTCATGGCACGATCGTCGCGCGGCCCACTGACATCGCGATCGGGCGCGCCGGGCCGATTGGTGCTGGTGTGGTGCGGCGGGTTACGATGGACGTCGGCCTGTTCGCAGGTCGTGATCTGCTGTGCTGACAACGAAGGAATGACCGTGTCTTCCGGTGACCTGGTGTTCGACACTCAGGTACTGGGGCGCCGCCCCGGAACCGAGAAGACGTACGCCCGTACCTTGGACGCACCCGCTGATCTCGGCCTCGACGTGCTGGGAGTCCCGGAAGGGTCGCCCATCGAGCTCGAGCTTCGGCTCGAAGCGGTGATGGACGGCGTCCTGGCGACCGGCACGGCGTCCGCCCACGTGGTCGGCGAATGCGTGCGGTGCCTGGAGCGCGTCGAGGATGATCTCGACGTCGACTTCCAGGAGCTGTACGTCTACGACGATCCGGGGGAGGACGAGTTGGCCCTCGAGGGAGACTTGCTCGACCTCGAGCCCGTCCTGCGGGACGCGGTGGTGCTCGCACTGCCGCAGAACCCGTTGTGTGATCCGGACTGTCCGGGACTGTGCCCTGAATGCGGGGCCCGGCTCGCGGATGATCCAGACCACACACACGGTGAGGCGATCGACCCCCGGTGGGCGGCGCTGACCCATCTGACCGAGCACAACGAGGAGTAATCGTGGCAGTTCCCAAGCGGAAGATGTCGCGCAGCAACACGCGTCACCGTCGTTCGGCCTGGAAGGCCACCGCGGTTCAGACCGTCGACTGCGCCAACCCCGCCTGCAACGCCAAGGTCGTGCCGCACCGCGCGTGCGCCGAGTGCGGCCAGTACGGCGCGCGTGGCGAGCGGCGTCAGGTTCTCTGACCCGTCTTCGTGGCTGACGAGCTGCGCGATGTCCTCGGGGTCCCCGATCTCGACCCCGAGCTCTTGCAGCATGCCCTGACACATCGCTCGTACTCGTACGAGAACGGACTCGTCCCCAACAACGAGCGCCTGGAGTTCCTCGGCGACTCGGTGTTGGGGCTTGTCGTCACCGAGTCGATCTTCCGGGAGCACCCCGAGCTCCCGGAAGGTCAGCTCGCCAAACTGCGGGCCGCCGTCGTCAGCGCCAAGGCGCTCGCGGAGGTGGCGCGTACCCTCGGCCTCGGCGATCACCTGTTGCTCGGCCGCGGCGAGGAGACGACCGGTGGCCGCGACAAGGCGTCGATCCTGTCGGACACGATGGAAGCCGTCATCGGCGCCGTGTTCCTGCAGTTCGGCATCGAGCGCGCCCGCGAGGTCATCCACGCGATCTTCGATCCGGTGATCGCCGCTGCAGCGTCCCTGGGCGCGGGTCTGGACTGGAAGACCTCCTTGCAGGAGATCGCGGCCAGTAACGGTCTCGGCGTCCCCGAGTACCAGCTCGAGGGCACTGGACCCGATCACGACAAGAAGTTCACGGCGCGCGTCGTCGTGGGCGACCGCACGTTCGAGGGCGGCGAGGGCCGCTCGAAGAAGGAAGCCGAGCAGATGGTCGCCGAGGTCGCGTGGCGCGCCATCAACGCCGAACTGGCGGATGCCCGAACTCCCTGAGGTCGAGGTCGTCCGCCGCGGCCTGGCTGAGCACGTCGTCGGGCGCGGCATCGCCGACGTCGAGATCCTCGACTCACGTTCCGTTCGCCGGCACGGCCCCGGACCCACCGATTTCGTCGCGCGACTGCGCGGCCGTCGCATCGTGTCCGCCGAACGCCGCGGCAAGTACCTGTGGCTCCCGCTCGACGACGACGACGCGATCCTCGGTCACCTCGGCATGAGCGGCCAGCTCCTGGTCAGTTCCCCGGACATCGCCGATCCGCGCCATCTGCGCGTACGGCTCCGGCTGGACGACGGCTCCGAGCTCCGCTTCGTCGACCAGCGCATCTTCGGCGGTCTGTCGGTCAGCGAGGGCGGCGCCCAGCTGCCGCCCGAGATCGAGCACATCGCCCGCGACCCCCTCGACCCGCTCTTCGATGCGGCGGAGTTCGCCCGTCGGCTGCGGCGGCGCGAAACGGGCGTCAAGCGCGCCATCCTCGACCAGACGTTGATCTCGGGCGTCGGCAACATCTATGCCGACGAAGCGCTGTGGCGCACGCCCCTGCATTACGCCCGCAACACCAGGCACCTGCGGACTCGCGAGATCGACGGTCTGCTCGGGCATCTGCGCGATGTCATGACCGATGCGCTCGCCGAGGGCGGCACGTCGTTCGACGCGCTGTACGTCAACGTCAACGGTCAGTCGGGCTACTTCGATCGCTCCCTGCACGCGTACGGCCGCGAGGGTGAGCCGTGCGACCGGTGCGGCACCCCCATCCGCCGCGACGCCTTCATGAACCGCTCCAGCTACTGGTGCCCCCGCTGCCAGCCGCGTCCCCGTAACGGGCGCTGGTAACGCGGTAGGCTCGCCGCGATGAGCGAGCTGTACGGGGTCGAGGCGCGGGCGCGTTACGTCGACGAGTCGCCGAAGCGGCCCGGGCGTACGCCGTTCGAGCGCGACCGTGCGCGCATCCTCCACTCGTCGGCGCTGCGTCGGCTCTCGGCCAAAACGCAGGTACTCGGTGCCGGCGTCGATGACTTCGTGCGCAACCGGCTGACCCACTCGCTCGAGGTCGCCCAGGTCGCCCGTGAGCTGGGTAAGGCGCTGGGGTGCGATCCGGACATCGTCGACTCCGCGGCGCTCGCGCACGACCTCGGCCATCCGCCGTTCGGACACAACGGGGAAGCCGCCCTGGACTCCGCCGCCGAGCAGATCGGCGGCTTCGAGGGCAATGCGCAGACACTGCGCCTGCTCACCCGACTCGAGGCCAAGACCGTCACGGCGGACGGCCGAAGCGTGGGGCTGAACCTGACGCGCGCGACGCTGGGGGCCTGCGTCAAGTACCCCTGGACGCGGGAGGAGGCGCCCGACGGCGGCCACAAGTTCGGCGTCTACACGGACGACCTCGAGATCTTCCGCTGGCTCCGTTCCGACGCCCGGGGCACGTTCCGCCGGCCGATCGAGGCGCAGGTCATGGACCTGTCCGACGACATCGCGTACTCCGTGCACGACGTCGAGGACGGAGTGGTCGCGGGATGGTTCGATCTCGTCGACGGGCTCGAGCTGTCGGAGGTACATGCTGTCGCGCGTGAATGGTACGAGCCGTCAGCCTCCGACGAGCGGCTTACGGCGGCGTTGGAACGTCTCCGCCGGATGCCCGAATGGCCGCAGCGGCGATTCGACGGGAGTCGTGCCGCGCGCGCAGTACTCAAGAGCCTCACCAGTGCGCTCATCGGGCGCTTCGCGGTCGCCGCCCAGCGGGCCACCGTCGACGCGTGGGGAACCGGGCCCCTCGTGCGCTACGAGGCCGACCTCGAGATTCCCGGTGACACCGCCGACGAGATCCTCGTGCTCAAAGCCATCGCGGCCCATCACATGATGCGCAGCGAGGATCGCACGGCCTCGCTGCGCGAACAGCGTGAGCTGCTGACGGAGCTCGTCGATGTGCTCGTCAAGACCGGAGACGAGCACCTGGATCCCGACTTCGCGCAGGACTTCGCGGCCGCGGAGGACGACGCGGGGCGGCATCGGGTGATCCTCGATCAGGTCGCCAGCCTCACCGATCTGTCCGCTGTGAGTTGGGCCAACAGGCTGCTTCTGTGACGTCATAGGATGCAGGCATGGCACGCATCAAGGACGAGGACATCCAACTCGTCCGCGAGCGTGTGCGGATCGACGAGGTCGTCGAACAGTACGTCACGCTGCGCAACGCCGGCGGCGGCGCCCGCAAGGGGCTGTGCCCCTTCCACGATGAGAAGACGCCGTCGTTCAACGTGCGCCCGGCTCAGGGGTTCTACCACTGCTTCGGTTGCGGCGCGGGCGGCGATTCCATCAAGTTCCTCATGGAGATCGAAGGCCTCGGTTTCGCTGAGGCGGTGGAACGGCTCGCCGGCAAGTACGGCATCCAGCTGCGCTACGAGGAAGGCGGCCCGGTCGGTCCCCGCCGCGACCCCGGTCAGCGTCAGCGGCTGCTCGAAGCGCACCGGCTCGCCGCGGAGTTCTACCACGAAGCGCTCATGGTGGCCCCCGAGGCGCAGCCCGGGCGTCAGTTTGTCACCGACCGTGGATTCGACCGTGCCGCCGCGGAGATGTTCTCGATGGGCTGGGCGCCGCGCGGGGGAGAGGCCCTGGTCAGTCACCTCAAGTCCAAGGGATTCAGCGACGAGGACCTCATCGTCGGCGGCCTCGCGGCGCGCGGACAGCGCGGCCTGTACGACAAGTTCCGCGGGCGCCTGCTGTGGCCCATCAAGGAGATCAGCGGTGAGGTGATCGGTTTCGGCGCGCGCCGGATGCTCGACGACGACCGCATCGAGGCCAAGTACCTCAATACGTCCGAGACGCCGATCTACA
Organism: Aeromicrobium camelliae; assembly: GCF_003850045.1. GTDB lineage: Bacteria > Actinomycetota > Actinomycetes > Propionibacteriales > Nocardioidaceae > Aeromicrobium > Aeromicrobium camelliae. The sequence continues at coordinate 31,201 of NZ_RQJX01000024.1, forward strand.
AGAAGAGCCACGTCCTGTACGGCATCGACCTCGCGCGTCGCACCATCTCCTCGCGCAGCCAGGCCGTCATCGTGGAGGGCTACACCGACGTCATGGCCTGCCACCAGGCCGGGGTGACGACGGCCGTCGCGACCTGCGGCACCGCGTTCGGCGAGGATCACGCCCGCGTCCTGCGCCGGATCCTCCTCGACCACGACGCTTTCCACGGTGAGGTCATCTTCACGTTCGACGGCGACGAAGCCGGACAGCGCGCCGCGATGAAGGCGTTCGCCGGCGACGAGCAGTTCGCCGGTCAGACCTACGTGGCCGTCGAGCCGCGCGGCATGGACCCGTGCGACCTGCGGATGGCCGACGGCGACGCCGCCGTGCGCGAACTCGTCGCCTCCCGCGTCCCGCTGTACCGCTTCGTGCTCGACAACACCCTCACGCGCTACGACCTCGACCGCGGTGACCAGCGGGTCGACGCCATCCGCGAGGCCGTGGGTCTGGCGCGCGCGATCCGCGACAAGTCGAAGGTCGATGAGTTCCTGCGCGAGATCGCCAGCCGGGTAGGGGCCGACGTCGACCAGGTGCGCCAGGAGTTCAAGGCGTCTCAGGGCTCGAGCCGTTCCTCGTCGGGCAGTGCCACTGCGCCGTCTGCTGCCGCGTCGGGACCGGTTGCGGCGCCCGCGGCGGTTCCGGCCGGACCGAGCTTCGGGGCCCCGCAGTTCGCCGATGAACGCGAGGCGCTCAAGGCGATCGTCCAGTTCCCGCATCTCGCCAAGCCGCTGGCCGACGACATCGGTGAGAACGACTTCACGCATCCCGTGGCCCAAGAGTTGTGGCGTCGCATCGAGCAGCGCGGCCTGCCTGATGCTCCAGATCCGAGCTGGCTTCCGGGCCTATCGGATTCGGTGACCGACGATGCCTTCCGCCGGGTTCTCGGCGTCGCGGCCGTGGAGCCGCTCCACTCCTCCGAGCGGTCGACCCAGGCGGTGGTGGCGGCGGTGCTCGCGCGCTTGCAGGAGTTGACCGTGGCTCGGCGGATCGTCGAGGTCAAGTCGCGCCTGCAGCGCACGAATCCGGTCGAGCAGGCCGAGACCTACAACCGGATGTTCGGCGAGCTGGTGGCGTTGGAGCAGCAGCGGCGCGACTTCCGCGAGCGCGTCATCGGCGCGATGGAGCAGCTCTGACGCTGTGGACGGGCCGCGGCGTCCACAGCGACCAGGAACGGCCTCCCGGTTGCGGCTGAGGTCGGCCACGGTGGGGGCATGTCGCCCTTTGCTCGTCAGATCCTCGCGCTGCCGGCTCTCGATCGGTCGACCGAACAGCAGCTTGCGCGGCGTGCTGCTGCCGGCGACCGCGAGGCGCGCGAGCGGTTGATCCGCGCCGGCCTGCGGTGGGTCGTGCTGCATGCGTTGCGCCGGGGGAGGGTCGGGGCTGAGTTCGACGACGCGGTGCAGGACGGGGTGGTCGCGTTGATCGGCGCAGTGGATCGGTTCGATCCGGAGCGGAACGTTCGCTTGGCGACGTTCGCGTGGGCGGCCATCGACGGCGCCATGAGCCCGCGCTGGCGTGTACCGGTGACGACGATCGAGCCCACGGCCCCGTCCGAAACCGGTCCGGCGGACGACCTGCTCGACGGGCTCCACGAGGGCGACGCCGAGCTGCTCCGCAGCCGATTCGGGCTCGGCCAGGATGGGACTCCCCGGAGTCGCCGCGAGGTCGCGATGCTGTTCGGGCTCACCGAATCCCAGGTACGGACACGGGAGGAACGGGCCCTGAATCGTCTGCGACGTCAGTGGGGCCGACCCGGTGTCGCATTGTCAGGAGGGGGTTGCTAAAGTCATAGACCGTGCTCCTCCTGCAGGAGCCCATCCCCTGTAGCTCAATTGGCAGAGCATTCGGCTGTTAACCGGAGGGTTGTTGGTTCGAGTCCAACCGGGGGAGCACACGGGGTCGCGGCAACGCGGCCCTTTCGCTTTTCCGCCGTCATTCCGTGAGGACGGTGCCGCCGACGTCCCAGGCCCAGCCGTCCTCGTGTGGGATGGGCACGGCGTGGTCGAAGGTTTTGAGCTTGTGGTGATGGCGGCATAACGCCCAGAGGTTGTCGGCGCAGGTTTGGCCGTCGGGCCAGGGTTCTCGGTGGTCAAGGTCGCAGTTGGTGGCCTTGGTGGCGCATCCGGGGTATCTGCAGGTGCCGTCTCTGTAGCGGATGGCGTTCTTGAGGTGGTCCGGTGGTGAGTATCCGCGGTAACTGACGGCGAGGACATCGTCCTTGTCGTCGGTGGTGAGCCGGTACCAGAACGGGTTGCTGCTCTCGGCGAGTGTGCGGAGCACGTTGGCCGGGATGACCCAGTCCCGGTCGGCGCTGATCGCGGGCTGATCATCGATGCCTGCCAGGGTCGACGCGGGAACCATGACACCGATCGCGAGGTTCGGGGTGCGGGCGGGTTCGTTGTCCGGGTCGATGTGGTCGAGTGCCTCCACGAGCAGGTCCGCGCGGCGCTGATGGAGGGTCCGGTCGTCGTCGGTGATGGCTTTGGCGGCGCGGTCGAGTCGCTGATCGATTCCAGCCAGGACGTACGATGGCAGGTTCTCGGCGTAGAGGCTGCCGGTGCCGTCTTCATCGTAGTGGATGGTGACCGACCGTTCGGCGACGATGTCCGCGTAGCGCTTCTCGACCTCGTCCGGTTCGACGCGGGCGATGAACCGCTTGACCCACCGGCGAAGTTCGCCAACGTTGTGGGTGGCCGCGTAGGCGACCGAACGTGCATCGAGCTTCTCGATGGAGCGGGCCTGGGTGAGTTTCCATGCGCCGTTCGCGATCACGGAGACACGCGCAGCGTCGATCTCTCCCTCGCCGAAGGCCTTCCAGACGTTTGGCAGGTCATCACGCGCGGTCTCGGCCTCGAGAATCCGGCCCGAGGCCTGGTGCTCGGACC
>NZ_RQJX01000025.1 GCF_003850045.1 Aeromicrobium camelliae
GTGGGAGAGTAGGACGTCGCCGGACAACCACACAGCGCGAGGCCGCCCCAACCCTGGGGCGGCCTCGCTGCATTTACCCCCACAGTATTGTCCGTCCACAGGTTCGTGCGGGGCTCTGGCTGCGCCCGTTCGTGACGACGAGGCTGTCGACATGAGCGATGAGCCTGTGAATCTCGTATCCCTGTCCGGCCGTATCTCCGCGGCGCCGGTCCCCCGAACTCTGCCGAGCGGCGACGAGATCGTCTCCTTTCGCGTCGTCGTCGATCGCAGCCGTGCAGCACGTCGCCGTTCCCGTGTCCGGGTCGACAGCTTCGAATGCGCCGCATGGACGGCGGCGCTACGCCGCGCCTGCTCGCGGCTCGCCGTGGGCGACAGGGTCGCCGTCGAAGGCGAGCTGCGGTCCAGGTTCTCCCGTGCCGGCGACGCGGTCGTCGGTCGCGTGACCGTCGACGTCTCGTCCGTGCGCCGGGAGGTAGCCTCGACGCCATGAGCCTGTCGAGCTGCGAGCGCCCCCTGGTCGATGCCTACGACGCGGTGGTGCTGGATCTCGACGGTGTGGTCTACGTGTCGTCGCGGGCTGTACCCGAGGCCGTGCCCGTGCTCAATCGAGTCGCCGAGGCCGGCACGCCGCTCGCGTACGTGACCAACAACGCCGCTCGCACTCCCCAGAGTGTCGCCGAACAATTGCGCGCGCTCGGACTGAAGGCCGACGATGCCGACGTCGTCACGTCCGCGCAGGCGATCGCTCGCGTGATGGCCGCGGAGCTGCCGGCCGGCGCTCGTGTCCTGGTCGCCGGGGGAGAGGGACTGCGCGTCGCGGTGCAGGAGCAAGGACTCACGCCGGTGTCCGATGCTGAGGCCGAGCCGGTCGCGGTGGTGCAGGGGTACTTCCCCCGGATCGACTGGCAGCAGTTGGCCGAGGTCGCCTATGCGGTCCAGGCGGCACTCCCGTGGTACGTCAGCAACACCGATCTCACCATCCCCACCTCTCGCGGCATCGCGCCGGGCAACGGGTCGCTCGTTCAGGCGGTGCAGAACGCCACGCGTGTGCCGCCGACGGCGATCGCCGGCAAGCCGCATCGTCCGCTGTTCGATGTCACTCTCGAGCGACTGGACGCGTCCACCGCCCTCATGGTCGGCGACCGGCTCGACACCGACATCTCGGGTGCCCGAGCCGCGGGCCTGGGGTCTCTGGCGGTACTCACGGGCGTCTCCACTCTCGCCGACATCGCCGCGGCCGTTCCCGAGGAGCGTCCCGACTTCGTGGCGCCCGACCTGCGCGGGCTGCTCGTTGCGCATCCGCCCGTCGTCGTGACGGGCGATACCGCCGAGTGTGGCGACGCCGTCGCGCGGAGGTCCGGAGACGAGCTCGCCTTGGAGCGACGCTCGCCGACGGCCGTCGAAAATGCCCGGGCCCTCGTGGGACTCGCGTGGTCGATCCGCGACACGTCCGGCATCTGCCCTCGCCTCGATGGGACACTGGAACTATGAGCAGTCCCGACGACACGGTCGCCTCCGTCCTCACGGCCCTCGACGGACTCGAGGACCTGGACGTCCACGAGCACCCCGCACGGTTCGACGCTGTGCACGGCGCGTTGCGCCGGTTGCTCGACGGCGACGAGGTCGCCGCGTCCTGATGGCACGACGGGTACGGCTGGACAGCGAACTCGTGCGCCGCGGCTTGGCCCGCTCGCGCGAGCACGCGGGTGAGCTGATCGAGCAGGGCCTCGTCAGCGTCGCCGGTCAGGTCGCACGCAAGGCTGCCACGCAGATCACCACGGACCAGCCGGTGGTGGTCAAGGAGTCGCTCGGGCCGACATACGCCTCCCGAGGTGCGCACAAGCTCCTCGGGGCGCTTGCGGTGTTCGAGCCGCTCGGCCTCGACGTCGCCGGCCGGCGTGCACTCGATGCCGGTGCGTCCACCGGCGGCTTCACCGACGTGCTGCTGCGCCGCGGTGTGCAGGAGGTGCTGGCGGTCGACGTCGGCTACGGGCAGCTGGTGTGGGCGCTGCAGTCCGACCCCCGCGTCCGGGTCATGGACCGCACCAACGTCCGTTCGCTCACCGTCGAGCAGACCGACGGTCCCGTCGATCTCGTCGTGTCCGACCTCTCCTTCATCTCGCTGACGCTCGTGATGCCGGCGCTGACGGCGGTCACGAGACCCGAGGGCGACATCGTCCTGATGGTCAAGCCGCAGTTCGAGGTCGGCAAAGAGAACCTGGGCAAGAACGGCGTCGTGCGCGATCCCGCTCTCCACGCGTCCGCCGTCCATCGTGTCTGCGAGAGCGCCTACGATCTCGGATGGGGAACGCGCGGCCTCGCGCCGAGTCCGCTGCCGGGACCCGCGGGTAACGTCGAGTACTTCTGCTGGTTGCGCACCGACGCGCCGGCACCCGACCCCGCCGCGGCCGACCAGGTCGTCGCGGCCGGACCGTTAGGAGGCGAACGCGCATGAGGCGGGTGCTGCTCACCGTGCACGTCGCACGTCCCGAAGCGGCGCGGGTGGCCGCCGGTTTCGCCGCCGACCTCCAAGCCGCGGGCATCGAGGTGCGCGTGGTCGAGGCCGAGCTTCCCGCGCTCGTCGACCAGGGCGCATCCGGGCTCGTCACCGTGGAAGCCGGCCCCGGGGCCGCCGCCGACTGCGAACTCGCCGTGGTGTTCGGCGGTGACGGCACGATCCTGCGCACCGCCGAACTCTGCCGTGGCACCGGCACCGCGGTCCTCGGCGTCAACCTCGGGCACGTCGGCTTCCTCGCCGAGGCCGACGTCGAGGATCTTCACGAGATCGCCTCGCGCGTCATCGCCGGCGACCTCGAGGTGGAGGAACGCCTGACCGTCGACGTCGTCGTGTCGGTCGGCGGCGAGGTCATCGCCCACAACTGGGCCCTCAACGAGGCGACCGTTGAGAAGGCCTCGCGCGAGCGCATGCTGGAGGCCGTCGTGGAGATCGACGGCCGCCCCGTGTCGCGCTGGGGGTGCGACGGCGTCGTGTGCGCCACGCCCACCGGCTCCACGGCCTATAACTTCAGCGCGGGCGGGCCGATCGTGTGGCCGGAGGTCTCGGCTCTGCTCATGGTGCCGATCAGCGCCCACGCGCTCTTCGCGCGCCCGCTCGTCGTCTCGCCGGACTCCACCCTCGCCATCGAGATCGTCGGCGAGACCACCACCGGCATCGTCTGGTGCGACGGTCGCCGGGCGGCCGAAGTGCCGATCGGCGCGCGCATCGAGGTACGTCGCGGTGCCGAGCCCGTACGCCTGGCGCGGTTGCACTCGGCACCGTTCGCCGACCGGCTCGTGCGCAAGTTCGAACTCCCCGTCGCCGGCTGGCGCGGGGCGGCGGAACGACGACGAGAGGAACGCGGCTGATGTGGCAGTTCCTCCGGCTGTCCTCGCTCGGCGTCATCGAGGAGGCCGAACTCGAACTCGGCCCCGGATTCTCGGTCATCACCGGCGAGACCGGCGCGGGAAAGACGATGGTCGTCACGGCGCTCGGCCTGCTCCGGGGCGAGCGCGCTGATTCCGGTCTCGTGCGCCTCGGCGCGGACCGCGCGCGGGTCGAGGCGGCGGTCAACGTCGCGCCAGGCTCGGTGGTCGACCGTCTGGTCACCGAGGCCGGGGGAGAGCTCGACGACGGCGAGCTCGTTCTCGGCCGCGTGTTGTCCGCCCAGGGACGCTCGCGCGCGACCGCCGGCGGCGCCACGGTGCCTGCTGCGGTCCTCACGCAGGTGGCGCGCGAGCTGGTCGCCGTCCACGGGCAGTCCGACCAGCAGCGACTCGTGCTGGCGAGTCAGCAGCGCGAGGCCCTGGACACCTTCGGCGGCGACGCGGCAGCCGAGGCGCTCGCCGCCTACCGAGCCGCGTACAGCCGATGGCGCGAACTCCAACGCACGCTCGCCGACCTACGTGATCACGCGGGGGAGCGGCTGCGAGAGGCCGAGATGCTGCGGCACGGCCTCGAAGAGATCGGTGCCGTCGAACCCGAATCGGGGGAGGACGAGGAGCTCGCCGCGGAGGAGGCGCGGCTCGCGCACGCCGAATCGCTCATCGGGGCTGCGCTGCACGCGGCCGAGGCCCTGTCCTCGGACGAGAACGGTGCGGCGACGGCCGTGGCCGCCGCGCACCATCAACTCGCCACTGCAGCCGGGCACGATCCTCGGCTTGACGCGCTCGCCACGCGCGTGGCGGAGGCGGGCATCGAACTCAGCGACATCGCCTCGGAACTCCAGCGGTACGGCTCTGACATCGACCTCGATCCGGCACGACTCGCGGCCGTCCAGGAACGACGTGCCGCGATCACGGCGCTCGTCCGCCGGTACGGACCGACACTGGACGACGTCCTCGCCTGGGCCCGCGATGCGGCCGAGCGGTTGCCCGAACTCGACGACGATGACCAGCGCATCGCCGCGATCGAGGCCGAGCTCGCCGAACTCGAACCGCAGGTGCTGCGACGCGCCGAGGAGCTTCGTGAGGTCCGCCGTGCCGCTGCCGCGGATCTCGCCGCGCGTGTGCAGACCGAGTTGGCGGCGTTGTCCATGCCCTCGGCGCGGCTGGAGGTCCTCGTCGAACCGTCCGACGACCTCACCCACCACGGTGGCGACACCATCGAGTTCTTGTTCGCGGCGAACAGCGGCATGGCGCCCCGGCCGATGAGCAAGGGGGCCAGCGGAGGTGAGCTGTCGCGGCTCATGCTCGCGCTCGAGGTCGTCCTCGCGCACGAGCACACGGTCCCCACGCTCGTGTTCGACGAGGTCGACGCGGGCATCGGCGGCAAGGCCGCCGTCGAGGTCGGTCGCCGGCTCGCCCGGCTGGCCCGCAACGCGCAGGTCATCGCGGTGACCCACCTGCCACAGGTCGCCGCGTTCGCCGATCACCACTTCGTCGTCGCCAAGAGCGACGATGGCGCGATCACCCGCAGCAGCGTCCGGCGGCTCTCCGACGACGAGCGCGTGGACGAGTTGGCGCGGATGCTCGCCGGCGTCGACGAGTCGCAGGCGGCCCAGGAGCACGCCCGCGAACTGCTCGATCTGGCGCGCCGCTGATCCTCGGCCCTGCCTCCACGAATTGACCTCCCGCGCGTGTCAGCATGGGAATCGCTATGGCTCTTCTCAAACGCAAGCGCGCGGACGAGGTCGACGCGCCCGGCGTCACCGGTCCCGCGCGGCTCGCCCGCGAGACCTCGGAGTTCGCCGGGGTCCGTCCCGGCGACGTCGTGGTCATCGACATCGCGGACCTCGAGGCACAAGACGCCGAGACGCTCGTCGCCCGTGAGGTCGTCGCCGTCGTCAATGCGTCGCCGTCGTCCACGGGCCGTTACCCCAATCTCGGGCCGCAGGTGCTCGCGAGTGCCGGCATCGCTCTCGTCGACGATGTCGGCGACGGTGTCTTCGCCCGGTTGCGCAGCGGTGAACGGCTCCGCATCGACGGCGCAGCGGTGTACCGCGGGGAGGAACTCGTCGCCACCGGCGTCGAGATGACCGGCGAGCGCATCTCCGCCGGCCTCACGCAGGCGTCCACCGAGTTGTCCAACCGCCTCGACTCGGTCACCGCGAACGCCTCGGACCAGCTGCGTCGTGAACGCGCGATGCTCTTCGAAGGCGCGCGCATCCCGCGACTCACCCAGCCCGGGCGTGACCGCGCCGCCATCGTCGTCGCCGACGCCTTCGACGTCGAGGCCGACCTCAAGGGCCTGCGCCGTTTCATCCGCGACAACGACCCCCTGCTCATCGCCGTCGGCAAGGGCGGCGACAAGCTCATCGACATGGGCTTCGTGCCGCACGTGCTCATCGGCACGGACGAGGAACTGCCCACCAGCGCGATCGCCAAGGCCCGTGAGGTCGTCGTGGTCTCGCCGTCGGGCCGTATCGCCCGGCCGGAGCGTTTCGAACAACATGGCACGCCGGCCACGGTCTTCGCCGCGAGCGGGGCGAGTCAGGATCTCGCGATCCTGCTCGCCGACCACAACGACGCCTCGGTCATCGTGCTGGCCGGCGCGCCTCCCACCCTCGTCGCGCTGCTCGAGCGCGACACCGCCGACGTCGGCTCGGCGTTCGTGGCCCGGCTGAAGGCCGGCACGAAGGTCGTCGACGCCAAGGCCGTCCGCTTCTTCGCCGTTCAGCGGCTGTCGTGGCTCGTGCCCGTGCTGTTGCTGCTCGCCGGCGTCGTCGCGGTCGTCGCGGCCATCGCCACCACGCCCGCCGGCATGAGTTGGTGGGACGACCTGCGTGGCCTCGTCGGCGATGGCGTCTCCTGGATCGAAGGACTCTTCTCGTGATCAACCTGCGCTACCACCTCGTCTCCCTCGCCGCGGTGCTGTTCGCACTCGCGGCCGGCATCGCCGTGGGCGCCGGCCTCCTCGACGACGCCGGGGCCACGCTCAACGACAACGATCAGGCCCGCCCGGACATCTCCCCGGCGATCGCCGGCTTCGATGCGGCGTACGCCGAGAGCACATCGCCGGGGCTCATTCGCAATACCCTCGCTGACCAGAGCGTCGTCGTGTTCACCACGCCGGGGGCCCGTGACGCCGAGATCACCGGCATGATCGAGAACCTGCAGAGCGCGGGCGCCACCGTCACGGGTCGCGTCGCGCTGACCGGCAAGCTGCTGTCGCCCGCGGAGCGGCAGTTCGCCGAGGGCGTCGCGACCCAGGCGGGCGGTGACGAGATCTCCGGCGACGGGGCCTACGAGCGCATCGGCAGCGCGCTCGGCCGCGCGTTCCTCGCTCCCGAGACGGGCGAGACGGACCAGGCGGCGCGCACGATCCGGTCGGCGTTCGCCCAGGGCGAGCTCATCGACATCGTGCAGGAGCCGGAACAGAACGCCACGCTCGCGGTCATGATCACGGGTCCGGCGTCGTCCGACGACGCGGACTACGGTGTCGTCGTCTCGCAGTTCGCGGGTGCGCTGGACGAGTCGGGCTCGGGACTGCTGGTCGCCGGACCGGTGTCGTCCTCGGAGGATCGCGGCATCGTCGGGCGCGTGCGATCGGCCGAGGTCGCCCCGGAGGTCTCCACCTTCGACGTCACCGACACCGCCACCGGTCGGATCGCGGCCGTGCTCGCCCTCGTCCGCGAGGCCGGCGGCACGTCCGGCGCATGGGGCACCTCGCGCTCGGCCGACGGTCCGTTGCCGTAGCAGACACGGTGAGGCCAGCGACACGGCCTCGGCGCTCCAGAACGTCGTGCTTTCTTGGTAGGCTGGAATCCCGTGGAACACAGGACAGCGGTTCTACACATTCACCCTCCGATCCACGGGAGTCACCTTGGCAGGTAGCGCGGTCACCAAGCACGTATTCGTCACCGGGGGCGTCGCTTCGTCCCTCGGCAAGGGTCTGACCGCCTCGAGCCTCGGTCGCCTGCTCAAATCGCGGGGACTGCGGGTCACGATGCAGAAGCTCGACCCCTATCTCAACGTCGATCCCGGCACGATGAACCCCTTCCAGCACGGCGAGGTGTTCGTCACCGACGACGGCGCCGAGACCGATCTGGACATCGGCCACTACGAGCGCTTCCTCGACGAGGACCTCGTCGGGCGCGCCAACGTCACCACGGGACAGGTGTACTCCGAGGTCATCGCCCGTGAGCGTCGCGGCGACTACCTCGGCGACACGGTCCAGGTGATCCCGCACATCACGAACGAGATCAAGGAGCGCATGCTCGCCATGGGCGGCCCGGACGTCGACGTCGTGATCCACGAGATCGGCGGCACGGTCGGCGACATCGAGAGCCAGCCGTTCTTGGAGTCGGCTCGCCAGGTGCGCCATGACGTGGGCCGCGGGAACGCGTTCTTCATCCACGTCTCGCTCGTGCCGTACATCGGCCCCTCCAAGGAGCTGAAGACCAAGCCCACGCAGCACTCGGTCGCGGCGCTGCGTTCGATCGGCATCCAGCCCGATGCGATCGTGTGCCGCTCGGATCGCGCCCTGACCGAGAGCGTCAAGGACAAGATCGCGCTCATGTGCGACGTCGACTCCGAAGCGGTCATCACCTGCGCCGATGCGCCCTCGATCTACGACATCCCCAAGGTGCTGCACGCCGAGGGTCTCGACGCGTACGTGGTCCGCCGGCTCGATCTCCCCTTCCGCGACGTCGACTGGCGTCAGTGGGACGACCTGCTGCAGCGCGTTCACCACCCGGCCGAGGAAGTCACGATCGCGCTGGTGGGCAAGTACATCGACCTGCCGGACGCCTACTTGTCGGTCGCCGAAGCGCTGCGCGCTGGAGGTTTCGCGCACTCCACGCGCGTCAACCTGCGGTGGGTGCCGTCCGACGAATGCGCCACCGAGGCGGGCGCGGCGCGGCATCTATCCGATGTCGACGGCATCTGCGTGCCCGGCGGCTTCGGCGTGCGCGGCATCGAAGGCAAGATCGGTGCGCTCACCTACGCGCGCGAGCAGAAGATCCCGACCCTGGGTCTGTGCCTGGGTCTGCAGTGCATGGTGATCGAGTACGCCCGCCAGTTCGCGGGGATCACCGACGCCAGCTCCTCGGAGTTCGACCCGCAGACGACGCACCCGGTCATCGCGACGATGGCCGAGCAGGAGGCGTTCGTCGAGGGCGCCGGCGACCTCGGCGGCACGATGCGTCTCGGCCTGTACCCGGCCACGCTCAAGCGCGGCAGCGTCGTCGCGGAGGCCTACGGCAGCGAAGCGGTCGAGGAACGTCACCGCCACCGCTACGAGGTCAACAACGCGTACCGTCAGCAGATCGAGGACGCGGGGCTCGTGTTCAGCGGCACCTCGCCCGACGGCCTGCTGGTCGAGTTCGTCGAGCTCCCGCGCGAGGTGCACCCGTACTACGTCGCGACGCAGGCACACCCCGAGCTGCGCTCGCGGCCGACCCGGCCGCACCCGCTGTTCGCCGGTCTCGTGCGCGCCGCCCTGGACCGTCAGCTCGAACTGCGACTCCCGGTCGACGGGCTCGCCGCGGTCGCGGAGGAGACGGCCTGAGATGACCGCTCCGCATCATCCGCGGCTTCCCGGGCTGCTGGCCGACACGGTCGCCGACGCCCCGGCCGGGTGGCCGGTGGCGCGGGCCACCACCGCGTTCTCCAACGGCTACCTCGACGTCACGCTCGACACCATCGTCGATCCGGGCGGCGAGGAGCACGAGCGCGTCATCGTGCGGCCGCACGGCGCGGTCGCCGTCCTCGCGCTCGATGAGGACGACCGCATCCTGCTCGTCGAGCAGTACCGGCATGCCGTCGGGCAGCGGCTCGTGGAGATCCCCGCGGGCACGCTGGACGTCGACGGCGAGCACCCGGCCGAGGCCGCGGCGCGCGAACTGGCGGAGGAGGCCGACATCGTGGCGGCTCGCTGGAAGCCGCTGCTCGAGCTCACTGCGACGCCGGGATACTCCACGGAGCGATGGACGGCGTACGTCGCTCAGGACCTGGAGGCCGTTCCAGACGCCGAGCGCACCGAACGTGAGGCCGAAGAGGCCGACATGCGGCAGTGGTGGGTGCCGTTCGACCAGGCGGTCGGGCTCGTGCTCGACGGCAAGATCACCGATGCGCTCACCGTCGCAGCGATCCTCGCCTGGGCTGTGCGGCGGTCGTCGTGACCCTGGAGCGGGCGGTCTCGGACTACCTCGCGCACCTGGGCATCGAACGAGGTCTCGCGGATAACACCTTGCAGTCGTACCGGCGCGACCTGCGCCGGTACGCGCGCTTTCTCGCCGACCTCGGGCGTGAACACCCGGCCGACATCACCGAGGCCGACGTCGCCGCGTTCAGCGCCGCTCTGCGCACGGGCGACGACGAGCACCGGCCGCTCGGCACCTCCAGCGTCGCCCGCACGATCGTGGCGGTCCGCGGCTTCCACCGCTTCCTGCTCCGCGAGCAGCTCGTCACGACCGACGTGACCGACGCGGTCAAACCGCCCCGGCCAGCATCGCGCCTTCCCAAGGCGCTGCCGCTCGACGACGTCGAGGCGATCATCGCCGCCGCCGGCGCTCCCGGTACCGCGCTCGCGAAACGCGACCAGGCGCTGCTCGAGCTGCTCTACGGCACGGGCGCGCGCATCTCGGAGGCCGTCGGGCTCGACGTCGACGACGTCGACCTGGAGAACGGAGCCGTCGTGCTGTGCGGCAAGGGCTCCAAGCAACGGATCGTGCCGGTGGGCAGCTACGCTGCCGATGCCGTGGCCGACTATCTTCGGGTGGCGCGCCCCGGCCTCGCGAACGGAACGAGTCACGCCTTGTTCCTCAACGCGCGCGGCGGCCGGCTCTCGCGGCAGAGCGCCTGGACCGTGCTGACGCGAGCGACCGCACGCGCCGGGATCGCGGCCGAACGAGTGTCGCCGCACACCTTCCGGCACTCGTTCGCGACGCATCTGCTGGACGGCGGAGCGGACGTGCGCGTCGTGCAGGAACTGCTGGGTCACGCGTCCGTGACCACCACGCAGATCTACACGCTCGTGACCGTGGAGAAACTCCGCGAGGTCTACGCCACGGCGCATCCGCGGGCGCGATGAACGGCAGTAGAGTGACGCGGGAGGGAAGCAACATGTCGACAAGTGGAGGACGGCGATGAGCACGGACGTCAGCACCAGCAGTCAGCTCGGCCCCACGGGTCGGCCGTTGCCGCAGTTTCGCGAGCCCGGGCCGCGCAGCTCCACGGCGCCTGCGCAGATCATCGCGATGTGCAATCAGAAGGGCGGCGTCGGCAAGACCACGACGACCATCAACCTCGGTGCCGCGCTGGTCGAGGAGGGCCGGCGCGTGCTCCTCGTCGACTTCGACCCGCAGGGCTCGATGACGGTCGGCCTCGGCTACAACGCCCACGAGATCGAGCAGAGCATCTACCACGCCCTGATGGACCCCGACGTCGCGCTCAAGGACGTCATCGTCCCCACCAGCACGACCGGTCTCGACCTCGTCCCCGCCAACATCGACCTGTCGGCCGCCGAGATGCGGCTGGTCAGCGAAGTCGGCCGCGAACAGGCGCTCGCCCGCGTGCTGCGCCAGGTCGCCCGGGACTACGACGTCATCTTGATCGACTGCCAGCCGTCCCTCGGCCTGCTCACCGTCAACGCCCTCACCGCGGCGCACGGCGTGATCATCCCGCTCGAGTGCGAGTACTTCGCGCTGCGCGGTGTCGCCCTGTTGACCGAGACCATCGAGAAGGTCCGCGAGCGCACCAACTTCGATCTGCGGATCGTCGGGTTGCTCGGCACGATGTACGACAGCCGCACTCTCCACGGTCGCGAAGTCCTGCGCACGCTGGTCGACGGCTGGGGCGACCTCGTGTTCCACACCGTCATCCGCCGCACGGTCAAGTTCTCGGACTCGACCGTCGCCGGCGAGCCCATCACGAGCTACGCGCCCACCTCGCCGGGCGCCGATTCCTACCGTCAGCTGGCCCGGGAGGTGCTGCAGCGATGCCCCGACGCGTGAACCTGCCCGGCGCGGACGAGCTGTTCCGCGCCACCGCGCCGCAGCGCGAGGTGCCCACCGCTCCCGAGCAGGACGCGGCGGCCGCCGCGCGCGCCAGCGGCCGGGTCAAGCACGACGAGAAGATGACGGTGTACCTGACGTCCGAGGAGCTGCTCGCGCTCGAGCAGGCACGGATCCAGTTGCGGGCCGACCTCGGACGCAAGATCGACCGCGGCCGCTTCGTGCGGGCGGCGATCGCGGCCGCGCTGGAGGACCTCGCCGCGTATGGTCGTGACAGCGAGGTCGCCCGGAGACTGGCCGACTCGTGAGTATCGCCGAGGTCGACGGGACGGCCCCGGCGGGGGAGTCCGGCTTCTCGGTGACGCTGGGCAACTTCGAAGGCCCCTTCGACCTGCTGCTGCAACTCATCGCCAAGCATCAGCTCGACATCACCGAGGTCGCGTTGTCGATGGTGACGACCGAGTTCATCGCGTACACCAAGACGCTCGAGGACGACCTCGAGCAGACGACGCACTTCCTCCTCGTCGCGGCGACCTTGCTCGACCTCAAGACCGCGCGGCTGCTGCCGCAGGCCGAGGTGGAGGACGAGGACGACCTCGAGCTGCTGGAGGCCCGCGACCTGTTGTTCGCCCGACTGTTGCAGTACCGGGCGTTCAAGCACGTCGCGGCGTTCCTCGACGAACGGCTCGACCGCGAAGTGCGCCGCGTCCCGCGCGCCGTGACCCTCGAACCGCGCTTCGCGCAACTGCTGCCCGAGGTGCAGATCCCCGCCGCGATCGACGACCTCGCGGCGTTGGCCGCCGCGGCGCTCGCGCCCAAGCAGCCGCCCGTGTTGTCGCTGGCGCACCTGCATGCCCCCGCGGTGAGCGTGCGCGAGCAGGGCCACCTGGTCGTGGACCGGCTCCGCCGCGAACGGTCCACGACCTTCCGCGCCCTGACCGCCGACGCTCCGGACGTGCTCACCAAGGTCGCCCGGTTCCTGGCACTGCTGGAGCTCTTCCGCGAGGGGGTGCTCGCCTTCGACCAGGCCGTTCCGCTCGGCGACCTGACCGTCCGGTGGACCGGCAGCGACGACGGCGACATCGACGTCGGCGACGAGTTCGACGAGCCCGATGCCACGCAGGCCGAGCTGCACGTGGTGCCCGACCCAGATTTCGACGAGAGTGACGATGAGCCAGACGCCTGAGACCGAACCGGTCAGCTTCCCCTTGCGCCCGAGCCTCGAGGCGATCGTGCTGATCGCCGACGAGCCGATCGAGGCCGTCGCCCTCGCCTCGGCCATCGGCCATCCCACCGAGGCGGTGGAGGCGGCGCTGCGTGAGCTGGCTGAGGAGTACACCGCCCAGGGCCGCGGTTTCGAGCTGCGCGAAGTGGCCGGCGGATGGCGGTTCTACACCCGCGCCGAGTACGCCGACGCGGTCGCCGCGTTCGTGCTGGACGGGCAGCAAGCCAAGCTGAGCCAGGCCGCGCTCGAGACCCTGGCCGTCGTGGCCTACCGCCAGCCGATCAGCCGCTCGCGCATCTCGGCGATCCGCGGCGTCAACGTCGACGGCGTCGTCCGCACGCTGTTGACCCGCGGTCTCATCGAGGAGCGGGGGAGCGACGCGACCACGGGCGCCACGCTGTACGGCACGACGGGCTACTTCCTCGAGCGGATGGGACTGGGCAGCCTCGAGGAGCTGCCTCCGCTCGCGCCGCTGCTGCCCGAACTCGATGAGCTCGACGGCGAACTCGAGCGCGTCGCGGGGCAGGAGGCGGCGACCGCGGAGGAACCGCAGGAACAGCCCGAGTCGCAGGAGCCCGCACATGACTGAGATGGAGGACTCCGGCGAGATCCGACTGCAGAAGGTCCTCGCGCAGGCGGGCGTCGCGAGCCGTCGCCGGAGCGAAGAGCTCATGGCCAGCGGGCGGGTCGAGGTCAACGGGGAGATCGTGACCCGGCTCGGTATCCGTGTCGATCCGCTGCGCGACGTCATCCGCGTGGACGGGCGGCGGGTGCCGCCGCCTACCGAGCACGCCTACCTCATGCTGAACAAGCCTCGTGGCGTCGTCAGCACCATGTCCGACGAGCAGGGACGACCCGACCTGCAGCAGTTCGTCGACGGACGACCGGAGCGGCTGTTCCACGTCGGCCGGCTCGACACCGACACGTCCGGGCTGCTCATCCTCACCAACGACGGCGACCTCGCCCACCGGCTCGCCCATCCCTCGTTCGAGATCACCAAGACGTATGTGGCGCTGGTGCAGGGTCAGGTGCCGTCGGGGTTGGGGCGGCGCCTTCGCGAGGGGGTCGAGCTCGAGGACGGTCCAGCGCGCGTGGACCGCTTCACCGTGCGCGACCGCGGTCGCGGGCGCTCGCTCGTCGAACTCGACATTCACATCGGACGTAACCGGATCGTCCGCCGACTGCTCGACGAGGTCGGTCATCCGGTCATCGAGCTCACCCGCACGGCCTTCGGTCCGCTGCGCCTCGGGGACCTCAAGGTCGGCGCGCTGCGCGACCTGTCCCGTGACGAGCGTGGTGACCTCTTCGATAGCGTGGGAGCATGACTGCCCCTGTGCCCGGACCCGTGCTCGTCGTCGGGTGTGGACTCATCGGCACGTCGGTCGCACTGGGTCTGCGCGCCCGTGACGTCGAGGTCCACCTGCAGGATCTCGACCCGCGCAACGTCGCGCTCGCGGTCGAGGCCGGCGCCGGCACGGACGCCGTCGTCGAAGCTCCCGCGCTCGTCGTCGTGGCCACGCCTCCGGCCGCGGTCGTCGACGCGGTCCGCTCCGCGCTCGCGTCCTACCCGCAGGCCGTCGTCACCGACGTCGCGAGCGTCAAGGCGCCCATCGTCGAGGCGATCGACGACCCGCGTTTCGTCGGCGGGCACCCGATGGCGGGCAAGGAACGTTCCGGTCCCACCGCGGGATCGGGCCAGTTGTTCGAAGGTCGACCGTGGGCCGTCGTCCCCGGCGCCGAGACGGCGGACGATGCCGTGGCGCTCGTCGAGCGGTGCGTCGTCGAGCTCGGCGCCGTTCCGTACCGCTTCGCGCCGCGCGCGCATGACGACGCCGTGGCCCTCGTCTCGCACGTCCCGCACCTCATGTCCGTCCTGACCGCGAGCCTGCTCGCCGGTGCGCCAGAGGGGCATGTCGAACTCGCCGGGCAGGGCCTGCGCGACGTCACCCGCATCGCGCGCAGCGACGCCGATCTGTGGGTGGACATCATCGGGCACAACGCCGCGGCCATCGCGCCGCTGCTGACCCAGGTCCGCGACCGGCTCGACACCCTGATCGACGCGATCGGCGGCGATCCGCGGTCGCTGGAATCGCTGCTCGAGCGCGGACGCCAAGGCACCACCACGATCCCCGGCAAGCACGGCACGCTGCCCACCGAGCTGGCCTCGGTGTTCGTGCCGATCGACGACATGCCCGGCGAGCTCTCGCGCCTCGTCGGCGACGCCGAGGGGTCGGTCAACATCGAGGATCTGCGCATCGACCACGAGATGGGCCGCCCGGTCGGTCTCGTCGAGATCGTCGTCCTTCCCGAGCGCGCCGACAAGCTGCTGGACGCCCTGCGCGGACACGGCTGGGCGGCCTACCGATGAGGAGCACCGTGGGAACACCGATCGTCATCGCCATCGACGGCCCTTCCGGGTCGGGCAAGTCGAGCACGTCCCGCGGGGTGGCGTCGGCTCTCGGCTACGACTACCTCGACACCGGTGCGATGTACCGCGCGATGACGTGGGCGCTCCTGCAGCGGGGCGTCGACGTCGAGGACGCCGACGCGGTGGCGGCTGCGGCCGAGAACGTCAGTATCGAGGTGGGCACGGATCCGCAGGCGCCCACCATCCACGCGGACGGCACCGACGTGGCGGGTCCCATCCGCCAGGACGACGTGACGACCGCCGTCAGCCCGGTCTCCGCGGTGCCGCACGTGCGCGAGCTGCTCGTGGGCGCCCAGCGCGAGGTCATCGCGGCCTCGTCGGGCGCTGGCCGCGGCATCGTCGTCGAGGGCCGCGACATCGGCACGGTCGTTGCGCCCGATGCGCCGCTCAAGGTCTATCTCGTGGCCGACACAGCGGCCCGCGCCGCTCGGCGCGCGGCCGAACTCGGCCGGGTCGACACCGCCGTGACCGAGGCGTCGCTCACCCGTCGCGACACCATCGACTCGACGCGAGCCGCCTCGCCGCTGACGCAGGCCGACGACGCCGTCGTCGTCGACAGCACGCACCTGACGCTCGACGAGGTCATCGAGCACATCGTCGGCCTCGCCCGCGACCGCTCCTAGCCCTCCGGCCCGAGATGTGGTCGCTTTCGGGTCATCCGACGCCCTGCGGGTCACCCAGAACCGACCACATGTCGGCGGAGCGAGGCGCGGCCGCCGTGCGCCCGTGAAGCGGCGTGGCGTCGACCGATAGGATCGAATGGTGTCAGAACAGCCCGTGCTCGCCGTGATCGGTCGCCCCAACGTGGGCAAGTCGACGCTCGTCAACCGGATCATCGGCCGTCGCGAGGCGGTCGTCGAGGACGTCCCCGGCGTCACGCGTGACCGTGTGTCCTACGACGCGGTCTGGAACGGCCGCACCTTCACCGTCGTCGACACCGGCGGCTGGGACCCCGACGCTCGCGGCATGGCCGAGCGCATCGCCCAGCAGGCCGAAGTCGCGATGACGGTCGCCGACGCGATCCTCTTCGTCGTCGACGCGACGGTCGGCATCACCGACGCCGACGAGCGCGTCGTCAAACTCCTGCGCGCCTCCAAGAAGCCCGTGATCCTGGCGGCCAACAAGGTCGACGACCAGCGATCGGAGCTGGAGGCCGCGGCGCTGTGGAACCTCGGCCTCGGCGAGCCCATGCCGGTCTCGGCCCTGCACGGACGGGGGAGCGGCGACCTGCTCGACGCGATCCTCGACGCCCTGCCCGATCCTCCGGAGGAGGACTTCGACGCTCCCGCCGGGCCGCGGCGGGTGGCGATCGTGGGCAAGCCGAATGTCGGCAAGTCGAGTCTGCTGAACAAGCTGGCCGGCGAGGAACGCGTCGTCGTCGACAACGCGTCGGGCACGACCGTCGACCCCGTCGACGAGATCATCCAGCTCGGCGGCCGTGAATGGACCTTCATCGACACCGCCGGAATCCGCCGCCGGGTCAAGGAAGCGTCCGGGCACGAGTACTACGCGAGCCTGCGCACCAACGCCGCGATCGAGCGGGCTGAGGTCGTCATCATGATCGTCGATGCGAGCCAGTCGCTCAGTGAGCAGGACGTGCGCATCATCAACGCGATCCAGGAAGCTGGACGCGCCTTGGTCATCGCGTTCAACAAGTGGGACCTCGTCGATGATGAACGCCGCTACTACCTTGAGCGGGAGATCGACCGTGAACTCGTGCAGGTGCCGTGGGCGCCGCGCGTCAACATCGCAGCGCTGACCGGCTGGCACGTCGACCGGCTCGTCCGCGCCCTCGACGCCGCGCTGGAGGGGTGGGAGACGCGCGTCCCGACCGGTGCGCTCAACTCGTTCCTCGGCCGACTCGTCGCCGAGCACCCGCACCCGGTCCGCGGCGGCAAGCAGCCGAAGATCCTGTTCGGCACGCAGGCCGCGACCGCGCCGCCGACCTTCGTGCTCTTCACCTCGGGCAAGCTCGAGGCCGGTTACCTGCGTTTCATCGAGCGCCGGTTGCGCGAGGAGTTCGGCTTCGTCGGCAGCCCGATCCACCTGCAGCAGCGGGTCCGGGCCAAGCGCTCCCAGCGCTAGTCCATCGGTCTCGGCCGGGCTCGTCGCCGTCTCCCTGTCGCCGATCCGTAACGCGCTGCCCGCGCCGAGTGGCGCAAAGTGTGTGCCGAGTGGCGCGAAACGGGGACGATTCGCCGTGGAGCGGCCCCACTTTGCGCCACTCGCGGATCCGTGGGTCGGGTGAGCGTCAGTCGGAGCCGAGGAGGACGTCGAAGGCGTCGACGCTGCGTTCGGGCAAGGTCGTCTCGGCTTCGAGGTGGACCGCGCCGCTCGGGAGGATGCCGGCGCCGCCCCAGCGCTCCATGACGCGCCATTCGGCGAGCACGTCCTCGCCCGCGTGGTCGTCCGGCAGCTCATCCCAGAAGCGGAATCCGCCGCACTCCACGAGGGCGTCGCGCCGGAACATGACGCAGGCGCCGACCCAGGCGATCTTGTAGAGCACCCAGTGCCCTTCCGGCACGTCGTGCTCCGCAGCCACGTGCGCCAGATTGGCGGCGTTGTGGAGGGTCCAGCGCTCGAACGCGGGGTCGCCGCGCCGGATCTTCTCCGGGTGGACCGGGCCGCGCCACGGCTCGAACGCCGCTCGTTCCGCAGGCCGGTCGTCATCGAGGTACGACAGTCCTTGCACCGCCGCCCCCACGAAACCGCAGCCGGACTCCACCAGCGCTGCGTGAAGGCGCCGCAGCTGATCCGGCTCCAGCCAGACGTCGCTGTCGAGAAAGAGGACGTAGGGTGCCGACGCCCGCGCGAGCAGGAACTCGCGCTGCTCAGCCATGCCGCGGCGCGGCAGATGCCGCTCGAGTCGAACTCGTCGTCCCTGCGCCCGTAGGACGCGCACCATCGCGGCGACGGAGGCCTCGCGCCAGATCGGGTGGTCCTCGGTCTGGTCGCTGAGAATGACCGAGAAGTCGGGGGAACGCTGTCCCGCGAGCCCCGCCAGGGTCACCGCCAGCTCCGCGGGCCGCCCGAAGGCGGGGATCAGCACCTCGACGTCGGGAGAGGAGGGCTCTGCCGGTCGAGCCCAGTCTCCGGACCAGCGAGCGGTCACGGTGGCTCCGGCACGTAGTCGAGAATGCGGACCTGTCCACCGGCGGCCAGCACCGCCGGCGTCTCTTCGAGCATCTGGGGCGTGTAGTCGCCGCCCTTGGCGTAGACGTCGGGGCGCAGGGCCTCGATGAGCGGCACCACCGTGTCGGTGTCGAAGGTCGTCACGTAGTCGACGCAGCTCAACGCGGCGAGGACCGCGGCCCGGTCGGCGACGCTGTTGCGCGGGTGGCCCGGGCCCTTCAGCCGGCGCGCGGACTCGTCGGAGTTGACCGCCACGACGAGCACGTCGCCGAGTTGCTTGGCCTGGTTGAGGTACCGCGTGTGCCCCCGCAGGAGCATGTCGAAGCACCCGTTGGTGAGGACGATGCGGCGCCCGGCAGCGCGCTCGGCCGCGACCCGGCGGATCAGTTCGTCATGGTCCAGCGCCGTGTCGGCGAAGCTGCCCAGGTGGCGAGCGAGATCCATCGTCGTGCACACGGAGGTGCCCGCGTGGCGCACGACGACGTCCGCCGCGGCTTGCCCCAGGTCGGCGCTCGTGGTGAGCGGTAGACCGGCGGCGCGTCCCACCGTGAGAGCAGCCACGAACGTGTCACCCGCGCCCGAGGCTTGCTTCTCGGTCTGCGGTTGGGCCCACGTGCGGTGGACCGCATCGCCGCCGAGCAGGATCGTGCCGTCACGGTCCAGCGTGACCACGGCGGCGGTGGCGCCGGTGGCCTCGAGCACCTTCGCCGCATGCTCCTCGACCACCGCCGCTCGGTCCGCGCCGGGCTCGAAGGTCAGGTCCAGGACGCGAGCGACCTCGCCGGCGTTCGGCGTGACGAGGTCGGGCTCCAGCACGCGCCAGGGCCGCGGGTCGTGGGCATCGACCACGGTGAGGATGCCCTCGCGCCGCTGCGCCAGCGCATCGCACACGGCGCCGGTGAGCAGCCCGGAGCCGTAGTCGCAGACCACGACCGCGGCGGCGTCGGCAAGCGCGTCGGGCACGGTGGCCGCTAGTCGCTCGACGGCGTCCTCAGGCCAACTGCTCGCCGCATCGTCCAGACGGAGGATCACCTGGTCGCCGCTGATGATCCGGTACTTGGTGGTGGTCACGCCGTCGGGATGCTCGACGAGTCCGCTGACGTCGACGCCGGCCTCGTCGAGCAGTCGGCGCAGTTCGCGCCCGGCGAAGTCCGCGCCGACGAGCCCGACCATGCGAACGCGTGCCCCGAGCGCGGCGAGGTTCATCGCCGTGTTGGCCGCGCCGCCGGGCGCGTAGTCGCGGCGTTCGAGGTCGACGACCGGTGCCGGTGCCTCACGGCATAGACGCTCGCTCGTGCCGCTCCACCAGCCGTCGAGGATGACGTCACCGACGACGGTCACTGGAAGCTGCAGCTCGGCAAGGCGTTCGGGCAGCCAGGCCGAGAGCGCGTTGTGGCGCTCGAGCGACTCGGTCGTGGTGGCAACCGACGTCTCGACGTCCGTGCTCACGACCGCGCCTCGCGCGGTTCGCCGACTCCGATGTGCACGACCTTGACCTGCGTGAACTCGTCGAGCAGTTCCGGTCCGTACCCGAATCCGTCACCGCTGTCGCGTCGCGGTTGCGCGGCACCCCCGGGGGCGCCGCCGAAGACACCGTTCACCTTCACGGTGCCGACGCGCAGCGCGGCGACGGCGCGGTTCGCGTGGTCGATACGGTTCGTCAGCACCGTGGCCGCCAGACCGTAGCGTCCGTCCGCGGCGAGGCGCAGTCCCTCGTCGAAGTCGTCGACGACCTGGACCGGTGCCACGGGGCCGAACGTCTCCTCGGTCATGATCGTCATGTCCGGCGTGCAGTCCCACAGCACGGTCGCCGGGTACCACGCTCCCGGGCCGTCGGGCACCTCGCCGCCGCACAACGCGGTCGCGCCGGAGGCGATCGCATCGGACACCTGCGCGTACACCTCGTCGCGCATGCGGTGGTCGACGAGCGGGCCGATGAGGCGCTGCTCGTTGCGCTCACGGGCCTCAGCGACGAGCGCGTCACGGAACTCGTCGGCGATGTCGCGGTGGACGTAGATGCGCTCGACCGACGTGCAGATCTGGCCGGCGTTGGCGAACGATCCGAGGGCCGCCTGTGCTGCTGCCCATCGCGGATCGACGTCGTTGTCGATCACCAGGGGGTCGTTGCCGCCGTTCTCGCGGATGACGTGCGCGCGGGTGAGCGCGGCAGTACGGGCGATCCGCTCACCGGTCGCGCTCGACCCGACGTGCGCGACGACGTCCACGTCCGGCTCGTGCGTGAGCAGTTCGCCGGTCTCTCCGGCACCGATCAGCGTGATGAGGACATCCGCCGGGAACACCTCCGCGAGGATCTCGCCGAGGCGGGCTCCCAGGTGGGGGCACCGCTCACTCGGCTTGTGAATGACGGTGTTGCCGGTGACGAGGGCCGCGCCGAGCAGGCCCGCTGCCACCGCGACCGGGTCGTTCCAGGGCGTCAGCACGACCGCGAGCCCCCGGGGCTCGACGACGGTGTAGTCCGAGGCGAGCCGGCCGCCGCGCAGGCTGTGTCCGCGCTGCAGCGGCCCGAGCTCGGCGTACTGCGCGAGCGTGTTGGCGCCGGCCTCGACGCCGCCGCGGGCGTCGTCGATCGGCTTCCCGGTTTCGCGGACGTTCAACTCCGCGAGCTCATCCAGGTGGTCGCGCAGGGCGTTCGCGGCCGCGCTGAGCATCCGGCCGCGTTGCTCGGGAGAGACGTCTTCCCATCCAGGCTGGGCCGCTCGGGAGGCCCGCACGGCCGCCGCGACCTCCTCGCGGGTCGCCGGCTCGAGCCGGCCGACGAGGCTCCCGTCGCGCGGATCGAGCACGGTGATGAGCGAAGCATCGTCCCGGGTGTCCTGAATCGTCATGTCTCTCCTCACTCGTTCGGGTCTGCCTCGGGAGTACCCGGCCGGGCGCTGATTGAGACAGCGCGGGAGCGGGTACTTCTCCCTCGGTGAGGCCGGCCGACGGAGGGTCGGCGCGACGACAAGGAGGTCCGATGGCGGACGAGGCACGCTCGGTCGAACCGCGTCACGGTGTCGGCCCGATCCTGGAACCCTTCGAGGACGTTCGGCGGATCGCGGTGCTGCGCGGGGGAGGCCTGGGCGACCTGATGTTCGCCATGCCGGCCATCGAGGCGCTGGCCGCGGCGTACCCCGACGCCACGATCACGCTGCTGGGCAGCGGTTCGCATGCGGCGCTGCTGTCCGACCGTCCCGGGCCCGTCGACGAGGTCGAGGTGCTGCCGGTGAGCGAGGGAGTGCGGCCTCCGAAGGACGGTGAAGCCGAGGACGACGCCGAACTCGAGCGGTTCTTCGCGCGGATGCGCGAGCGTCGCTTCGACCTCGCGGTGCAGGTGCACGGGGGCGGCCGCTACTCCAACCCGTTCCTGTTGCGGCTCGGAGCGCGACACACCGTCGGAACGCAGACCCCGGACGCCGTGGAGCTCGAGCGGGTTCTTCCGTATCTCTACTACCAGAACGAGTTCATGCGGTCGCTCGAGGTCGTCGGCCTGGCAGGTGCGCCGCCGGTCTCGGTCGAGGCCACGCTGCACGTCACTGCGCAGGAGCGCCGGGTCGCCGCCGACCTGCTCGGCCAGGCGGAAGCGGATCGGCCCGTCGTGGGCATCCACCCGGGCGCGACGGACCCCCGGCGGCGGTGGCCAGCCGAACGTTTCGCCGAGGTCGCAGCGCGGGCCCTCGACGACGGGGCGACGGTCGTGGTGGTGGGGGACGAGACCGACGTCCCGGCCGCCGATGCGATCGTCGCGCAGGCCGAGCACGTGGCGCCCGGACGGGTGCGGAGTCTCGCCGGCAAACTCGGTCTCGGTGAACTCTGCGGTGTGCTCGACGCCTGCTCCGTCGTCGTCGGGAACGACAGCGGCCCGCGCCATCTGGCGCAGGCCGTCGGGACGCCGACCGTCGGGATCTACTGGCTCGGCAACGTCATCAACGCCGGTGCGCTCGGTCGGGCGCGGCACCGGGTCCACATGTCCTGGGTGACGCACTGCCCGGTGTGCGGGATCGACGTGACCCAGGTGGGGTGGACGGCGGAGCGCTGCCCCCACGACGAATCGCTCGTCGCGGAGGTCAGCGCCGCCGCCGTCTACGAGGACGTCGCGCACCTCACGGCCACGAGTCCTCTTCCTCGTGACACATGACGAGCTCGCGGACCTCGCACCCCTGCGGCTGCGACAGCGCGAACACGATCGCGTCCGCGACGTTGCGAGGATCGTTGAGCCGGGAGTCGTCCTGCGGCTTGTACTGCTCGGTGCGATCGTCGAAGAACCGCGTCTTCATGCCGCCGGGGGTCACCATCGTCACGCCGATCTCGCCGCGGGTCTCGGCCGCCAGCGAACGGCTGAAGCCGACGACACCGAACTTCGACGCGCAGTAGGCGGTGGCGTCGGGCAGCGCGCGGTGTCCGAGTGTCGAGGCCACCGTCACCACGCGGCCGTGCACCTGCTTGAGGTGCGGCAGGGCCGCCCGCACGGTCGCCGCCGTGCCGATGAGGTTGACGCGGATCACAAGCTCCCAGTCGTCGGCTGACACGTCGTCGAGACGACCGCACCGGTCGAGCCCGGCGGCCGTGACCACGGCGTCGAGTCCGCCCAGCGCCTCCGCAGCCTGCTGCACCGCCTCGGTGACCGCAGCGGTGTCCGCGACGTCCACCTGGAACGCCTTGGCGGAGGTGACGCGGCTGGTGTCCCGATCGAGCACGACGGGGGTGCCGCCGGCTTCGAGGACGGCCTCGACGACGGCGGCGCCGAGACCGGAACCACCTCCCGTGACCAGGACGCGGCCGGGGCCCTGCTTCGTGATCGTGCTGTCAGTCGTCATGCGTACTTCCTTTCTCGGAGGGGTTCGTGGCTCAGCCGACCTTGGCCAACGCGGACGCGAGGCGCGTGGTCGAACGAGCGGGGTGGAACGGCACGGTGACGGTGCGTCCGCCCCAGGTCTCGAGCAGCCGGGACTCCGGCAGCTCCTCGATCGTGTAGTCGCCGCCCTTGACCCACAGATCGGGTTGCAGTCGCGAGAGCGCGGCCTCGGGCGTGTCCTCGTCGAAGATGAGGACCGCGTCGACGCACTCGAGAGCGAGCAGCAGCTCGGCGCGATCGTCCTGGCCGATGATCGGTCGCGACTCGCCCTTGAGCCGGCGGACCGAGTCGTCGGAGTTCATGCAGACGATGAGGCAGTCACCCAGCTGGCGGGCGGCCGCGAGCGTGCGGGCGTGACCGGCATGGAGCAGGTCGAAGCACCCGCCGGTCGCGACGACGGTGCCGCCGGCCTCACGGGTGCGGTGCGCGACGCGCAACGCGGTGACGCCCTCGCCGCCGAGTTCCACCGGGGCGGGCTCGTGGTCGAGGGAACCGACACCGCCGCGGGCGAGGAAGGCGCTGGCGTCATCGACCGCGCGTTGCGCGGCGTCGGTGAGCTCGGCGCCCGCGGCGAGCGCGGCGGAGAGGCTCGCGGCGAGCCGGTCGCCCGCCCCGCACGTGTCGGGCGCGTGCACCCGCGGTGCGGGCAGCACGTGGGGAGTGGCCTCGACGCCGCGGGTCAGCAGCGCCCCGTCCCCGCCGAGCGTGACCAGGACGGCACCGACGCCCCAGCGAGCGAGCAGTTCGCTCGCCGCCGCCGTGGCCGCGGGAACTCCTGCGCCGCTGACCTCGCTCAGGCGCAGGGCCTCGGAGAGGTTGGGGGTGACGACTGCGACGCCTTCGACAGGTGCGGTGCCGGACGGGTGGGGATCCCACACGATCGGGACGTTCGGGGCCAGCCGGGCCAGGTGAGCGCGCAGCCGGTCGTTCGCGGCGAGCCCGCGCCCGTAGTCGGCGACGATGATCGCGTCCGCCGCGTCGAGAGCGGCGAGCATCTCGTCGGTGACGTCGGGGACCGGAACGGGGTCACAGCCGTGGTCGATGCGGGCGATCGCGTGCCCGTTGGCACGCACGCGCGTCTTGACCGGGGTGGGTCCGGTCGACGGGCCGGTGACGAGGCGGATGCCCTCGAGCGTCTCCCGTAGCCGTCCGGCCGCGTCGTCGTCGGCCATGACCGTCACGAGCGTCACGTCGTGGCCGTCGTGGGCGAGGAGCCGCGCCACGAGCCCGGCACCACCGGGCCGGCGGCCTTCTTCGCCGACGTCGACGACCGGCACGGGAGCATCCGGGCTCAGTCGGTGGGACGCGCCGTCCAGGTCGACATCGAGCAGCAGGTCGCCGACCACGACGAGGGACGGAGAAGGCGTGCTCATCGCGCGCTCCTCTTCACTTCGGCGTCGAACACGCGGCACATGCTGTGCACCGCGATGAGGTGGCCCTCCTGGACGTTCGGTGTCGCGCCGTCGACCGCCAGCACCTCGTCGCCGACCAACTCGGCGAGGGGGTTCGGGGCGGGTCCGGTCATCGCCCAGACCGAGACGCCGACCGCACGCGCGGTCTCGGCGGCGGCGAGGAGGTTCGGGCTGCGGCCGCTCGTGGTCAGCAGCATCAGCACGTCGCCGGGGCGACCGTGCGCGCGTACCTGGCGGGCGAACACCTCGTCGTACCCGTAGTCGTTGCCGATCGCGGTCAACGACGACGTGTCCGCGTGCAACGCGATCGCCGCGAACGGCTGGCGGTCGCCGTCGAAGCGCCCGACGAGTTCGGCGGTGAGGTGCTGCGCTTCGGCCGCGGAGCCGCCGTTGCCGGCGACGAGCAGTCGCTGACCGGCCATCAGCCGATGGGCGAGCTCGGTGCCCCAAGCGGAGATCAGGTCGGCTTGCGCGTGCAGGGACCGGAGGGCCGGGGCGACGGCGTCGAGGTGATCCTGCACGACCCGGGTCGGGGTCGCCTCGCCGGTGGTACGTGAGGTGGTGGTCGGCGTGGAGGTCATGATCGGTTTCACAGCGCACTTCCCTCGATTCGTTGCAGCTGACCGCTCCGGCGCGACAGCGTGGTCTGGTAGGCACGTTCGGTCTCCGCGGCGATGCGGTCCCACGAATAGCGGGCGTGGACCCGCTTCTGACCGGCCGCGCCGAGCTTGCTGCCGAGCGCGGGATCACGAAGGAGCTCGGCGAGTGCGTCCGCGAGAGCCTCCGGGTCCTGCGGCGGCACCTGCAGTCCGGTGACGCGGTCCACCACGGTGTCGATGAGGCCGCCGACGGCCGCGGCGACGACGGGGACTCCGCACGCCATCGCCTCGAGCGGCACGATGCCGAACGGCTCGTACCAGGGCGTGCAGACGACCGCGTCGGCGCTGCGCATGAGGTCGGGCATGTGGTCGCGCGGCACCTGCCCGCGCAGGACGACCTGGTCCTCGACACCAAGCTCCTGGGCGAGGGCGCGCAGCCGCTGTGCCTCCGGGTCGCTCGCGAGCTTCTCGGCCTCGGTGCCGCCGCCGACGATATGCAGTTCGACATCGTCGAGGCCGGCGTCCCACAGCAGCCGCAGCGCGCGGATCGGCAGATCCAGGCCCTTGCGGGGGACGAGACGTCCCACGGCGACGAGCCGGTGGCGGCGGAGCCGCGGTTCGGCGGGACCGGTGGTCGGGAAGAGCGACAGGTCGACGCCGCACGGCACCATCGAGATGTTGCCGGTCGGCACGCCCATCGACTTGAGCTCGAACACCTCGTCCGAGCACGTGGCGACGATCCGGTCGGCGGTCCGGCCGACCCACGGCTCCAACCACGCGCGCGCGGGCGGGCTGGTGTCATCGGCGCCCTGGTGCCGGCGCTTGACGGTGCCGAGCGCGTGGAAGGTGTGCAGCGCCGGGACCTGCGGTCCGTCCGGGCGCATGACGGCATCGAGCGTCGCGACACCCGACATCCAGAAGTGCGAGTGGACGACGTCCGGCGGTTGGGTCGCCCAGTCCTTGGCGATCTCGTCGGCGAGTTCGCTCATGTACGGCAGCAGGTCGTCCTTGGGGATGTGTCGAGCCGGTCCGGCGTCGAGATGAACGACGTCGACGCCCGGGCACAACGGCACGGTGCGGGGGAGATCAGGGTCGTCGCGCCGGGTGTAGACGGTGACGTCGTGCCCGCGTCGTGCGAGCGCCGCCGACAACGCGGCCACGTGGACGTTCTGTCCGCCCGCGTCGACGCCGCCGAGCGCGGCCAGTGGGCTCGCGTGCTCCGATACCATCGCGATCTTCATGCCAGAATCCCTTCCTCGGTGGCGAACGCGGACCGGGAACCGGCCGCGACGGACGCCAACACGTCGTCCCAGTCGTCGAGGAACCGCTGAAGCCCGAACCGGGCCAGCGCCACCTCCCGGGCCGCGGCACCGCGGCGGCGGGCCTCGTCCGGGTCGGCGACGAGCCGGGCCGCCTCCTCGAGCAGCTCCTCGACGTTGGTGGAGATCGCGCCGGCCTCCGGGGGCACGGCGCGGATCGCCTCGGTCGTGGCGAGCGCGACGACGGGCATGCCGAGGTGCATCGCCTCGATGAGGGCGAGTCCGAGTGACGTCCAGCGGAACGGATGCAGGTACACCCGGCACTGGGCGAGTCGCTCGTGCAGCCGCGCGGTGGGCAGGTCGCCGTGGACGATCAACTGGTCCGGGCCCAGACCGACCGCGTCGGGCAGCGGGTCGCCACCCATGCCGAACACCTCGATGGGCGCACGGTCGGCGAACCGGGGGAGCAGGTCGGTCCCGGCGACGCGCCAGCGGCGGACCGGCTCGTTGACGACGACGCCCAGCGTGGGCAGGTCCCCGGAGTACAGCGGCCCGGGATCGTTGACGCCGTGCTCGATCACCCGGGTCGGCGCGCGCCCGCTGTCCCACATGAGGTCGTTGAAATAGGTGACGTGGATCAGCGGAATGTCGCTGCGATCGGCCAGCGGGTGCACGCTGTTGGGCACGTCTCCCTTCGGGGTGTTGTGCTCGACGAAGACCGCGGGAATGTCCCTGCCGGGGCGGCGGCCGAGGAGCCTCTCGCATTCCTCGATCTCGTCGGTGCGCTGGAGGATGACGGCGTCGATGTCCTCGTGGCGCAGGTCCTCGGGCGCGACCTCGCGGGCGGCCGCGGGCCAGTCCCGGCCGCCGCGGCCGAGGCCCCACGGTCCGCCGTCGGGCGTGGTGGGCAGCAGGTACTCGTGCTGACCGCGGACGATCGCGTCGGTCCAGGCACCGTGGACGTGCCACATCAGGATCCTCATGCGTTCCTCTTCTCTCTGCGGCTGCTCAAGGACGGCACGCGATGGGCGAGGCGCTCGACCGCCTCGGCCACCTCCTCGGGCGCCACGTCGGCAAGACAGGGGTGGCCGGGGACGGGACAGTTGCGGGCGCGGGTGCCGCGGCACGGTGCGTTCTGATCGCCGAGCAGTTCGACCGGCACGCCGTACGGGGCCCAGCGCAACGCCGGGACGACGGGGGAGAACAGACTGACGACGGGCGTGCCGACCGCGGCGGACAGGTGCGCCGGGCCGGTGTTGCCGCTGATGAGCACCTCGGCGCCGGCGAGGATGCCCGACAGCCCGCGCAGATCCGTGCGGCCGCCGAGGTCCAGGCCGTGCTCGCCGGCCACGTAGGCGGTCAGCTCGCGCTCGCCGGGGCCGCCCGTGACGACGACACGATGGCCGGCGTCGGCCAGCAGGTCCACGGTGGCGCGGTGCCGTTCCGCGGGCCAGGCGCGCGCGGGGACGGCGGCACCGGGATGCACCACCACGTACGGGTCGGTGCACACGAGGTCGGTGACGTCAGGGACGTCGCGGACCCGAAGCAGCCCCGGATCTCCGTCCGGCAGTTCGTAGCCTGCTGCCCGTGCGATCGTGAGTGCGCGTTCGGCCTCGGGCTGGTCCTCGGGGAAGTCCTCGCCGGGCTTGAGCCGGACGTCGAGCAGGCTGCCGGCGAAGTCGACGGACGCCCCGGCGATGAACTCGACGCCGGCGAGGCGCAGCTGCAGCGCCAGTGGGAGCGGTGACTGGTGGAACGAGGTGAGGATGACCGCCCGGTCGACGTCGGCGTCGGCCACCAGGTCCTGGAGCGCCTGCAGGTGGTCGGCGGTGACCGGGGGTGCAGGGTCGACGATCCACGGTGCCGCCCAGGTCAGGACCTCGGTGACGCCGGGCAGGAGGGCGGCCGCGGGTGCGCCCTGCGGGCCGCAGAGCATGACGACGTCCCGTTCACCGTCACCGGCCACCGCGCGGACCGCGGGACCGGCGAGCAACACGTCGCCCGCGCTGTCGAGTCGTGCCACGAGGACGCGGCTCAACTCACGCCTCCCACCGCGGCCTCCTCGTTCGCCTCCTCCAGGTCGAGGGACGGGAGCAGCAGACGCACGGCTTCGGCCAACGAGCCGGCGCGCAGCGGCGCGGCGGCGATCTCCTGAGGCCGGGTGATGAGCGTGGGCACCATGACGGCGCGGGCACCGGCGGTGCTGGCCGCCTCCATGTCGGCGCCGATGTCGCCGATCATCGCGATCCGCTGCGGGACCGTACCGAGGACGCGGCAGGCCTCGCGGATCATCCCGGGAGCCGGCTTCCGGCAGTCGCAACCGTCTTCCTGGACGTGCGGGCACAGGACGGTGACGTCCACGCCGCCGACGAGTTCGGCCACGCGGGCGTTGACGGCGTCGGCCTGCTCGCGGGTGATGAGACCACGGCCGATGCCGGACTGATTGGTGACGATGCCGACGGCGATGCCCGCACGACGAAGAGTCCGGACCACGGTGGCGGCACCGGGCATCAGACGGACCTGGTCGGGGTCTCCGTTGTACGGGACATCGACGACGAGGGTGCCGTCGCGATCGAACAGCACGGCGTCGAGCGACGGCTGCGAGGAGTAGCTCATGACCTCCACATGCCCTCTGACGTGCGCTTCTAAACGTCCGGGCCACTACTTCTTCTTCTCGACAGGTCGAGTCGCGCCGTCGCGGCGGCCGGGGCATGCTTCACTGCGTGTCGCTTCCGTACTCCGATGACCGACCCGTCCTGCTGGCTCTGCGGGCGCTGAAGCTCGGTGATCTGCTGGTCGCGGTCCCGGCTCTGCGGGCCTTGCGGCGAGCGTTTCCGGAGCACCGGATCGTGTACGCGGCGCAGGGGTGGCTGGAGCCGGTGGTGCGGCTGACCGGGAGTGTCGACGACCACCTGCACGTGCACGGCCTCGACGAGCCGATCCCACTGCCGCCGGGTCTGGTGGACATCGCGGTGAATCTGCACGGCAACGGGGCGGAGAGCCGCGGGCGGTTGGAGGCGTTGGAGCCGCGGCGCCGCATCGGGCATCAGGCACCCGGATGGGAGGGGCCGGAGTGGGTGCTCGGCATCCACGAGCGGGAGCGATGGTGCCGCTTGCTTCAGGGGCACGGCATCGACGCGCATCCGGGCGACTTCCGACTGGACTCGCCGACGGCGGCCAACCCGGTGCCGGATGCCGCGGTCGTGCACGTCGGCGCCGCCTACGGCAGCCGGCTGTGGCCGCTCGACCGCTTCGCGGCCATCGCGCGCGAGCTGCGCGAGGCGGGACACCCGGTGATCTTCACGGGCAGCGAGGGGGAGCGGCCGCGAGCATCGGAGGCGGCGCGACGGGCCGGTTTCGAGGAATCGACCGTGGTCGCCGGGACGCTGGGGCTGGGGGAGTTCGCCGCGGTGGTGGCCGGTGCGGCGGTGGTCGTCGCGGTCGACACCGGCGCGGCGCACCTGGCGTCGGCGTACGGGCGTCCCTCGGTGGTGATCTTCGGACCGGCACCGCCGAGTGAGTGGGGTCCGCCGCCCGGACCCCACGTCGTGCTCACCGACGAGTCACAGCGCCGCGGTGAGGTCTTCTCCGACGAGCCCGATCCGGCGCTCCTGGCCGTCACGGCCGCCGACGTCCGCGCCGCCCTCGTCGAACTCGGCGTCCTCTAACCCCGGCCCTCCGGCCCTCCGGCCCGAGATGTGGTCAGTTTCGGGTCAGGACAGCCCGTCGGCGTGACACGAAGACGACCACATCTCGCGGCGGAGCCGCGCGGGTCTCAGCCCTCGGACGGGTAGGTGTAGAAGCCCTCGCCGGTCGCGACGCCGAGCTTGCCCTTGTCGATGAAGTTCTCCTTGAGCAGCTTGGCGAACTTCTGCGAGGTCTCGTCGCCCATGATCGACACGTTGTAGGCGGTGGTGAGGCCGACGACGTCGAAGATCTGGAACGGGCCGAGGGGAGCGCCGGTGCCGATCCGCCAGGTCTTGTCGACGGTCTCGGGGTCGGCGACACCGTTCGCGTACAGCGCGCCCGCGGCGTTGAGCAGCGGCACGAGGAGCGAGTTGAGCACGTAGCCGGGCTGTTCCTTCTTGATCTCGATCGGGACCATGCCCTGCTCTTCGGCGAATGCCACGACCTTGCGGTACACCTCGGGGTCGGTCTTGGAGGTCCCCATGACCTCGGCGGTGTTCATGGCCCAGATTCGGTTGGCGTAGTGCAGCGCGAGGAACTTTTCGGGACGGCCGGTCGCCTCCATGAAGCTGCTGGGCAGGAGCGTGGAGGAGTTGGTGACGAAGACGGTCTTCTCCGGCGCGGCCTCGCCGACCTTGCGCCAGGTCTCGTTCTTGATCGCCGGGTCCTCGGGGACGGCCTCGATCACGAGGTCGGCGTCTTTCACGGCATCGGCGATGTCGGTGGAGTAGCGAATGCGCTCGAGCGCGGCGGCGGACTTGCCGCCCTTGGCGCCCTCGACCTCGGCGTCGTAGGTCTTGGCGAGGCCGGCGAAGCGCTCCTTGGCCTTGGCGATGGCGTCGTCGTTGATGTCGTAGGCCGTGACCTCGAAGCCCTGATACGCGCTCTGGTACGCGATCTGCGAGCCGAGGACGCCGGTGCCGAGCACGGTGACGTTGGTGAAGGTGTTCATAGGGTGGTCCTTTCCGGGGTGGGGTCAGACAGCCGCGTCTGGCCGGGTCGGCCGGTGCGCGCGATTGCGTGAGTGTCCGGCGGTAACGCTGTGAACGCTCAGGCCGGTTGAGGCGAGAAGGGGCGGAGGGAGCGGCGCCGCTATTGGCAGCATGCGGTGGAACGCGCGAGAGGCTGGAACGTGCAGCGGCTCGAGGCGTTCGCGCCGCCCGGCGAGCGGGGCGCTCATCTGCTCATCTCCTCAGTGATCGGAGTGATCACTCTCATTTCCGAGCCTAGTCCGGCCCGCTGGGGCCACAAGTCGAGCGCGTGTGAGATGCCAGACCTCCCTGCCGGCGGCGGCGAGGGGTGCGCTAGTATCGTCGAGTTGTCACGGGCTGTGGCGCAGCTTGGTAGCGCACTTGACTGGGGGTCAAGGGGTCGCAGGTTCAAATCCTGTCAGCCCGACCATTGTGATGTCTCAGGACATCTGCAAGGTCCGAACCTACGGAAGTGGGTTCGGACCTTGTTGTTTTTG
>NZ_RQJX01000026.1 GCF_003850045.1 Aeromicrobium camelliae
CCGCGTGAGCGGGGATGATCCGTCCTTTTCGGCGCGAGACAGCACCTCGTCCCAGTGCTCCCCGCGTGAGCGGGGATGATCCCTCCCAGGGCCGCGCCATCGACGCCGGCGTCGTGTGCTCCCCGCGTGAGCGGGGATGATCCGCCACCCGCTCGGCCCAGGAGATGCGCGAGCAGGTGCTCCCCGCGTGAGCGGGGATGATCCCCGTCGTGACGACGTGTTGTAGTACACGCGGGGGTGCTCCCCGCGTGAGCGGGGATGATCCCCGACGACGCTGCTGGTCGAGCTTCCGACGCAAGTGCTCCCCGCGTGAGCGGGGATGATCCCCTCGTTCCCGGACTCTCAGCGAAAGTCATTCCGTGCTCCCCGCGTGAGCGGGGATGATCCCGGACGTCAGTACCTCGATGACGGCAGCAACTTGTGCTCCCCGCGTGAGCGGGGATGATCCCAATTCCCACCATTGGAAGGCTGAGAACAATGAGTGCTCCCCGCGTGAGCGGGGATGATCCGGTATACAAGCCGGTCCGGTACATGGGCAGCGCGTGCTCCCCGCGTGAGCGGGGATGATCCCACTGGCCGCACGTATGGCACGCCACTAACTAAGTGCTCCCCGCGTGAGCGGGGATGATCCGTTCGACGACGTCGGCAGGGTCGAACTCGCCGCGTGCTCCCCGCGTGAGCGGGGATGATCCCGTCGGCCAGGTGGGACAGGCTGGTCACACTGTGTGCTCCCCGCGTGAGCGGGGATGATCCCTACCCCGCCACGGTGGAGACTGTCAAATGCGAGTGCTCCCCGCGTGAGCGGGGATGATCCCATCTGCGCCAGGGACGCCGACAACGCGAACAGGTGCTCCCCGCGTGAGCGGGGATGATCCGTCCGGGAAGGACTGTCGAGAGTCGCAGACCGAGGTGCTCCCCGCGTGAGCGGGGATGATCCGGTGTCAAGCCTAGCGACGTTCTGGCACGTGGCGTGCTCCCCGCGTGAGCGGGGATGATCCCTAGTCGCAGCACGCCTAGCTATCGGTGCGCATGTGCTCCCCGCGTGAGCGGGGATGATCCGCCGAACAGATCGCGGCCGACATCAACGCGGGCGTGCTCCCCGCGTGAGCGGGGATGATCCCGTCGCGCGCTGAATAGCCGCGACCACGCCCCCGTGCTCCCCGCGTGAGCGGGGATGATCCCGGGGCAGTCGCCGTGCACGCCGAGAGTGTTCCCGGTGGTGTGACACGGGCTGCGTGCCTGAAGCCGTGAGTTCGCCGCCCACCGCGCACGCCAAACGCTGCCGCCGGGGCCTGGGCACTCTTCCGTAGGATGGGGCCTCGTGACCGATGCGCCGCAGACCCCTGAGACCGAGGACGACCTTCCCGAGCAGATGCGGGTGCGTCGCGAGAAGCGGCAGCGCATCCTCGACGCGGGTGACGACCCCTACCCGGTGACCGTCGAGCGCACGCACACCATCCGCGAGATCGTCGAGTCCTACGACGCCGAGGAGCTCGGCCCGGACCACCACAGCGGCGTGACCGTGGCCATCGCCGGCCGCGTCATCTTCCTGCGCAACACCGGCAAGCTCTGCTTCGTGCGGCTGCGCGAGGGCGACGGCACCGAGATCCAGGCCATGCTCTCGCTCGCGGAAGTCGGCGAGGAGCGGCTCGGCGAGTTCAAGCAGCTCGTCGACATCGGCGACCACCTGCAGGTCACCGGCGAGGTCATCACCAGCCGGCGCGGTGAGCTGTCGGTCATGGCGACCGCGTGGCGGCTGGCCGCCAAGACGATGCGCCCGCTGCCGGTCGAGCACAAGCCGCTGTCGGACGAGGCGCGCTCGCGCCTGCGCTACGTCGACCTCATCGTGCGGCCCGAGGCCCGCGAGAACGTCCGGGTCAAAGCGGCCGTCCTCAAGTCGATCCGCGCCACGCTGGACGAGCGCGGATACATCGAGGTCGAGACCCCGGTCCTGCAGCACACCAACGGCGGCGCCGCGGCCCGCCCGTTCGGCACGCACGTCAACGCCTTCGACGAGGACGCCCTGCTGCGCATCGCGCTCGAGCTCCACCTCAAGCGCGCGCTGGTCGGCGGCATCGACAAGGTGTACGAGATCGGCAAGACCTTCCGCAACGAGGGCGTCGACAACACCCACAACCCCGAGTTCATGATGCTCGAGGCCTACGAGGCGTACGGCAGCTACGACACGATGGCCGAGCTCACCCGCGACATCGTCGTCAACGCCGCCCGCGCCGTCGGCAAGACCGTCGTGCCCGCCCGCGACGGCGGAACGATCGACCTCGAGGCCCCCTGGCGCCGAGCCACCATCCACGAACTGGTCGCCGAGGCCACCGGCGCCGACGTCACCCCGACCACGAGCTACGACGACCTCGTCGCGCTCGCCGGACGGCACGACGTCGCACTGCAGGACCACTGGGGCGCGGGGGAGGTGCTGCTGGAGCTGTTCGAGAAGCTCGTCGAGCACACCCTCATCCAGCCCACGTTCGTGTGCGACTACCCCGAATCGGTCCGCCCGCTCGCCAAGCGGCACCGCTCGGTGCCCGGTCTCGTCGAGGCGTGGGACCTCATCATCAACGGCGTCGAGCTGTCCCCGGCCTACTCGGAGCTGAACGACCCCGTCATCCAGCGCGAGCGCCTCGAGGAGCAGGCGCGGCTCGCCGCGGCCGGCGACCCGGAAGCGATGGACGTCGACGAGGACTTCCTGCGCGCGCTGGAGTTCGGCATGCCGCCCGCGGGCGGCATGGGCCTCGGCGTGGACCGCCTCGTCATGCTGCTGCAGGGCATCGGCATCCGCGAGGCCATCCTCTTCCCGATCTCGCGTCGCGAATAGGACCGATTCCGCCCAGGGCGAACAGCGGAACACCCACGCGGGTGTGACAGTTGAGTTAAGCGTCTGGACAACCGAGCCGGGTCCATCGCCCGGCGACTAGACTTACACGAACAGTCCAGCAGAGGGGACGCCATGTTCGAGAGATTCACCGACCGGGCCCGACGGGTCGTGGTGCTTGCGCAGGAAGAAGCGCGCATGCTCAGCCACAACTACATCGGGACCGAGCACATCCTGCTCGGCCTCATCCACGAGGGCGAAGGCGTCGCTGCCAAGGCCCTGGAGAGCCTGGACATCTCGCTCGATGCCGTCCGCGGCCAGGTCGAGGACATGATCGGCCAGGGCCAGCAGGCACCGAGCGGCCATATTCCGTTCACACCGCGCGCCAAGAAGGTGCTCGAGCTCAGCCTCCGCGAGGCCTTGCAGCTCGGTCACACCTACATCGGCACCGAGCACATCCTGCTCGGCCTCATCCGCGAGGGTGAGGGCGTCGCAGCCCAGGTGCTCGTCAAGCTGGGCGCCGATCTCAACCGCGTGCGCCAGAAGGTCATCCAGCTGGTCAGCGGCTTCCAGGGCAAGGAGTCCGAGGCGGCCGGTACCGCGTCGGAGCCCGCCCCGGCGTCGTCGGCCGTGCTCGACCAGTTCGGCCGCAACCTGACCCAGGCGGCCCGCGAGGGCAAGCTCGACCCCGTCATCGGTCGCGACGACGAGGCCGAGCGCGTCATGCAGACGCTCAGCCGCCGCACCAAGAACAACCCCGTGCTCGTCGGCGAGCCCGGCGTCGGCAAGACCGCCGTCGTCGAGTCGCTGGCGCAGGACATCATCCGCGGCGACGTCCCCGAGACGCTCAAGGACAAGCAGATCTACACGCTTGACCTCGGTGCCCTCGTGGCTGGTTCGCGGTACCGCGGTGACTTCGAGGAGCGCCTCAAGAAGGTGCTCAAGGAGATCCGCACGCGCGGCGACATCATCTTGTTCATCGACGAGATCCACACCCTCGTGGGCGCGGGTGCCGCCGAGGGCGCGATCGACGCCGCCAGCATCCTCAAGCCGATGTTGGCCCGCGGTGAGCTGCAGACCATCGGCGCCACGACCCTCGACGAGTACCGCAAGCACTTCGAGAAGGATGCGGCCCTCAACCGCCGCTTCCAGCCGGTCATGGTCAACGAGCCGTCGGTGACCGACACCGTCGAGATCCTCAAGGGGCTCCGCGACCGGTACGAGGCGCACCACCGCGTCTCGATCACCGACGACGCCCTCTCGGCAGCGGCCACGATGGCCGACCGGTACATCTCGGACCGCTTCCTGCCCGACAAGGCGATCGACCTCATCGACGAGGCGGGCGCGCGTCTGCGCATCCGTCGTTCGGCCACGCCGCCGGAGTTCAAGGAGTTCGACGAGAAGATCGCCGACGTCCGCCGCCGCAAGGAGGGCGCGATCGACGCCCAGGACTTCGAACTCGCCGCCAGCCTGCGCGACGAGGAGAAGAAGCTCATCCACGCCAAGGCGGAGCGTGAGCGTGCCTGGAAGTCCGGCGACCTCGACTCCGTCGCGATCGTCGACGAGCACCTCATCGCCGAGGTCCTCGCCAAGGCGACCGGCATCCCCGTCGGCCAGCTCAGCGAGGAGGAGTCCACGCGTCTGCTCCACATGGAGGAGGAGCTGCACAAGCGGGTCATCGGTCAGGACGAGGCCATCAGGGCGCTGTCGCGGGCGATCCGTCGTACCCGTGCAGGCCTGAAGGACCCGAAGCGGCCGGGCGGTTCGTTCATCTTCGCCGGCCCCTCCGGTGTCGGTAAGACGTGGCTGTCCAAGGCGCTCGCGAACTTCCTGTTCGGTGACGACGACGCGCTGATCCAGCTCGACATGAGCGAGTTCAGCGAGAAGCACACCGTGTCGCGCCTGTTCGGTTCGCCTCCGGGCTACGTCGGCTACGACGAGGGCGGCCAGCTCACCGAGAAGGTGCGCCGCAAGCCGTTCAGCGTCGTGCTCTTCGACGAGATCGAGAAGGCCCACCCCGACATCTTCAACTCGCTGTTGCAGATCCTCGAGGAAGGCCACCTCACCGACGGTCAGGGTCGCGTCGTCAACTTCAAGAACGCCGTGATCATCATGACGACCAACCTCGGTGCGCGTGAGATCTCCAAGGGCGTCAACCTGGGCTTCGCCCAGGCCGGCGACGCCGTGGGCACGTACGAGCGGATGAAGGAGCGCGTCGCGACGGAGCTCAAGCAGCACTTCCGTCCGGAGTTCCTCAACCGTGTCGACGAGGTCGTCGTGTTCCCGCCGCTGACCCAGGACGAGATCCTGCAGATGGTGGACATGATGGTCGGTGCCCTGGAGCAGCGCCTGTCCGAGAAGGACATGAGCGTCGAGCTCACGACGGCCGCCAAGGAGAAGCTGGCCGAGCGCGGCTTCGATCCGGTGCTCGGTGCGCGCCCGCTGCGTCGCACCGTGCAGCGTGAGATCGAGGACGCCCTCGCCGAGAAGCTGCTCTACGGCGAGCTGCGGGCCGGTCAGATCGTCCTGGTCGACGTGGAGGGAGAGGGCGCCGACGCCCGCTTCACCTTCACCGGCACGGACAAGGCCGACCTCGAGCTCGAGGGCGTGCGGCCGGCCGTGGAGGCCGGTACGGGCGGCTCCGAGGAGTGATCCCGAACGAAGGGCGGTGACCTGAGGGTCACCGCCCTTCGTCGTGTCCGGGCAACGCGAAGACGTCGTCGTCGACGAGTTCGACGAGGCCGTCGTCCAGGAGCCCGGCGAGACAGCGGTCCCGTTGCGTGGCGTCGTCCCACACCGCGTCGAGGGCCGCCTTGGGAACGGGCGCGTGGGACTCGCGCAGCACCGCCATGAGGCGACCGCGCACCTGGCGGTCGGTCCCGTGCCACGTCTGGCCCTTCGGCTGTTCGCCTTGCGGGTAGCCGGCGGCACGCCACGCACAGCGGTCGGCGATCGGGCAGGCAGCGCAGCGCGGAGCGCGTGCCGTGCAGACGAGCGCGCCGAGTTCCATCGTCGCCGCCGCCCATTCATCGGCCCGGTCGGCCGGCATCAGTTCCTGACCGAGTCGGCGTTCGGCAGCCGTGACGGAGCGTGTCGGGTACTGCTCGCCGCGCACGACGCGCGTGAAGACGCGGCGGACGTTGGTGTCCAGCACCAGCACGCGGCGCCCGTACGCGAACGAGGCGATCGCCGCTGCGGTGTAGTCCCCGACTCCCGGCAGCTCGCGCAGCGCCTCGTAGGTGTCGGGGACGCGGCCCGCGTGCTGGTGGGCGATCGCCGTCGCCGCGGCGTGCAGCCGCAGTGCCCGGCGCGGATATCCCAGGCGGCCCCAGGCGCGTACGGCGTCGCCCGCGGTCGCGGCGGCGAGATCGGCGGGCGTGGGCCAGGTGGCCATCCACGCGTCGAACACCGGCAGCACCCGAGCGACGGGCGTCTGCTGCAGCATGAACTCCGAGACCAGGACGGACCACGGGTCCGGACGTTCGCCGTCGCGGCCACGCCAGGGCAGGTCGCGCCGGTGTTCGCCGAACCAGGCCAGGACGTCGTCGTGCAGTGAGCTCAGCTGTGGGTCCATGGCGCGTCGATCCTCTCACGCCAGGCAGAATCGGTAGCGTGGGACCGTGCCCCGAGGACCCTTGCCCGCAGAGATCTACTGGCGGCGCCGCCTACTCCTCCTGGCGCTGCTGATCGGCCTCGCCTGGCTCGTTCTCCAGATCGTCGGGTGGGTCAACGATCGCGACGAGCCGGCCGACGCCGCGACGCCAGCGCCCACGGCCGCGTCGACCGCATCCCCGACGCCCTCACCGGAACCGTCGCCCGAACCGACCGACCTCGTCCCGGTGGCCTTGCCGGCCGCCGAGGGTGCGTGCGCTCCCGAGAACATCCGGATCGTGCCATCGGTGGCCGACGGTCAGCCGGCGGGCGAGGCCGTCACCGTCGACCTGCTGGTCTCGACCGTGGACGGCTCCGGGTGCGTGCTCTCGCCGGAGGAGGCTCAGCTGCTCGTCATCATCTCCAGCGGCGGCACTCCGGTGTACGACTCGACGGTCTGCCGGCAGCCCTTCGTCACCGAGCCGATCGCGGTCCCCGAAGGCTGGGCCACGCAGGCGTCGGTGCAGTGGAGCGGTCGCGGGTCGGGCGCCACCTGTGGTGACGGCGAGGGCTTCGCCAACGCAGGGGAGTATGCGATTCAGCTCGGCACGCTGGGCGGTGAACCGGGCGAGGCGACGTTCCGTCTCGCCGAACCGCGTCCGCAGCCCGAGCCCGAGCCGCAGCCCGAAGGCGAGCCCGAACCGGAGCCGCAGCCCGAGGGCGAGCCCGAGCAGCCTCCTGCTCCGTGAGCGGGCGGCTGATCCTCGTCCACGGCGCGTCGAGCGCCGGCAAGAGCACGTTGTGCCGTGCCGCGCAGCGGGTCCTGCCAGCGCCGTTCTTGTACCACAGCCCCGACCTCTACTTCCGGGACGCGTTACCGCCCGGTTGGCGAGACCTACGGGACGGCTTCTTCGCCGCGTTCCACCGCACCTATCGCGTGTTCAGCGAGCAGGGCGTCGACGTCATCTCCGACTACATCATCGAGTCTCCCGAGGCGTTCGCCGAGTTGACGAGCGAGC
This sequence comes from Aeromicrobium camelliae, assembly GCF_003850045.1. Lineage (GTDB taxonomy): Bacteria > Actinomycetota > Actinomycetes > Propionibacteriales > Nocardioidaceae > Aeromicrobium > Aeromicrobium camelliae. The sequence goes on from NZ_RQJX01000026.1 coordinate 7,438, forward strand.
TGGAGGGGATCGACGTGTTCTGGGTCGGCCTGCACACGCCGCTCGAGATGCTGGAGCAGCGCGAACGTGCGCGGGGCGACCGCCCCGTCGGCGATGCCCGGCGCGACCTTGAGACCGTGCACACGTTCCGTGCCTACGACCTCGACCTCGACGGAACGCCGCCCCCGGACGTGAACGCGCACCTCCTCGCCGAGAGCTGGCAGCGCAGGACCGGCGCTCAGACGTAACGTTCGAGGATGCTGGACTCTGCGAGACGCGACAGGCCTTCGCGCACCCCGCGGGCCCGGAGGTCGCCCACGCCCTCGACGGCCTGCAGGTCGTCGAGGCTGGCGGCGAGCAGTCGCTGCAGGGAGCCGAAGTGGGCGATGAGGCGCTCGACGACGGCGTTGGGAAGGCGCGGGATCCGGGCCAGCAGGCGGTAGCCGCGCGGGGACAGTGCCGCGTCGAGGCTGTCGGCATCGCCGATCCGCAGTGCGGTGGCGACCCGGCCGAGGTCGACGAGGTCGCTTGCGCTGACCGCGGCGAGATCGGACAGGACGTCGTCGGTTGTGAGTTTGCGCCGCGTCTGCGGCAGGTAGTCGCGGATGACGAGCGCGCGCTCGGCCTCGACACCACCGACGAGCTCGTCGAGCTGGAGCGCTAGCAGGCGGCCGTCGGTGCCGAGCTCCAGCACGAATCCGTCGATCTCGTTGGCGATACGCGTGACCATCTCCATGCGCTGTGCCACGGCCGCGACGTCGCGCACGGTCACGAGGTCCTCGATCTCGAGCGCCGAGAGCGCATCGGACACCTCGTCGAGGCGAGTGCGGTACCGCTCCAGCGTCTGCAGGGCCTGGTTGGCACGGCTGATGACGGTGGCCGTGCCCTCCAGCACGTACCGGGTCTCGCCGAGGTAGAGCGCGATGATGTGCATCGAGGCCGAGACGGAGATGACGGGGAAGCCGGTCTGCCGGGCGACGCGGTCGGCCGTGCGGTGCCGGGTGCCGGTCTCCTCGGTCGGGATCGTGGCGTCGGGCATGAGGTGCACGCCCGCGCGGAGGATGCGCGACGCCGTGGCGTCGACGATGATCGCGCCGTCCATCTTGGCCAGTTCCCGCAGTCCGGTGGCCGTGAACGGGACGTCGAGCACGAAACCGCCGGTGGAGATGGCCTCGACCTGCCGATCCATGCCGACGACGACCAGAGCACCGGTACGTCCACGGAGAATGCGCTCGAGGCCCTCGCGCAGTGCCGTGCCCGGAGCGACGGAGGCGAGGGCGCTGCGCAGGTCGCTGGACAGTGCCACGGGCACAGCCTACCGGCGGGTTGCGGCGATAGCGGCAGAGATGTGCGGAACGTCGACGATCGTCAGCTGACCGCGTACCGCGTCGAGCCCGTCTGTGCCCGCCGGCACGATCGCGTGGGTGAAGCCGATGCGCGCCGCTTCGCGCAACCGCGCCGCCGCGTTGCTGACGGGGCGAACCTCCCCGGCGAGGCCGACCTCGCCGATCGCGACGAGCTGCGCCGGCAGCGGAGCATCGGAGATGGCGGAGTACATCGCGAGCGCCGCCGCGAGATCGACGGCGGGCTCGTGCAGCCGGGCGCCGCCCACCGAGGCGGTGTAGACGTCGAACTTGCCGAGCGGGAGGCGCGCATGCTTGGTCAGCACCGCGAGCACCATGGCGATGCGCGAGGAATCCAGTCCACTGGACGTGCGACGCGGGGAGGGCGTGGTGGCGTCGACCGTGAGCGCCTGAACCTCGGCCAACAGGGGCCGGCGGCCCTCCATGGTGACCGTGATGCACGTGCCGGGCACCGGCCGCTCGTGCCGCGTGACGAACAGGCCGGTGGGGTCGGGCACCTCGACGATGCCGTGGTCGACCAGGTCGAAGCAGCCGATCTCGTCGACGGGGCCGAATCGGTTCTTGACCGCCCGCAGCAGTCGCAGGCGCGAGGTGCGATCGCCCTCGAACTGCAGGACGACGTCGACGAGGTGCTCGAGCACGCGGGGGCCGGCGACGGAGCCGTCCTTGGTGACGTGGCCGACCAGGAGGGTGGCGATGCCCTCGGCCTTGGCCCGCCCGATGACGGTCGTGGCGACCTCGCGCACCTGCGTGACGCCGCCCGGCACCCCCTCGATGTCCGCCGAGCCGATGGTCTGGACCGAGTCGACGATGAGCAGGCTGGGCTTGACCTCGTCGATGTGTGTGAGCAGCGCGCCGAGGTCGGTCTCCGCGGCGAGGAAGAGCTCGGGGTGCAGCGCCCCGGTGCGCTCGGCCCGCAGCCGCACCTGAGCTGCGGACTCCTCGCCCGACACGTACAGCGTGCGGCGCCCGGCGCGCGCCCACCGGGCGGCGACCTCGAGGAGCAATGTCGACTTGCCGACCCCCGGCTCGCCGGCCATCAGCATCACCGCGCCGGGGACGACGCCGCCGCCGAGGACGCGGTCGAGCTCGGCGATGCCCGAGCCGGTGGCCGACGCCGATTCGACGCCGATCTCGGTGATCGGCACGGCGGGGGCCGCGACGGGCGCAGCGCTCGTGCGGGCGGTGCGGGAGCCGCCTCCGGCGACGTCGACCGTGCCCCACGCCTGGCACTCGCCGCAGCGGCCGACCCACTTGCTCGTGGTCCAGCCGCACTCGGCGCAGGCGTACGCGGGCTTGGTCACTTTGGCCATGGCGTCAGCCTAGGCGCCTGGACCGACAGGGCTCAGATGCGGACGAGACCCTGGGGTGTGGAGAACTCCGCCACGGTGATGCCGGGAAGGGCGTGGGGAGCGACCCAGCGGACCTCGATCTGCTCGAGGGTCTTGATCGCGCCCTCGCCGAGCCAGTCCTCGACCCGCTCCGGGCTGCCGGCGATCTCCAGCGCGACCAGTGCGATGTCGGTCGGCGCCATCTGCGAGGGGTGCTCGGCCGGGTCGATCAGCCACTGCAGAACCTGGGGCAGCTGCGGATCGGCCTTCATCGAGCTGGTGCCGATCTGCATCCACTCGAGGTTGAAGCCGTCGGGGCGATGGCGGTTACCCGGCACCGCGTGGCGACCGATGCGGCGCTCGACGGGGGTGATGTCGTCGACGGCGATGCACCAGCCGAGCCAGCCGCCGCCCATCTCGGAGCGTGCGCGCACGGCCTGTCCGAACGCGGCCTTCTCGGCGGCGGGGTGCTCGAGTACCTCGACGACCTCGAGGTACTGGTGGTGGGTGAGCGGCAGGATCATGTTGCGTGTCCCGAAGCGCGGGTGCACGCCGCCGTCGAGGAACGGGGCGCCGAGGCGTTCGCTCAGCTCGGCGGTGGTCTCGGCGAGGCCGTTCGGCCCGACCGCGAAGGTCAGGTGGTCCAGGTGCATACGGCATTGTTACCGGCGCTTCGCCGGCCGCCGAGGCCAGGGTCGCCTCAGACGGGATCGGCGCGATGCGGCTGGGTGCGCCCCGCCGCCTCGAACCGTTCGCAGTGCCGGCGCAGGGCCTCGTACCCGTCCGCGCCCATCAGCGCGATGAGTTCGGGGCGATACGAGACGTAGACCGGATCGCGCCCCACGTGGGCCTCGGTGTTCGACGAGCAGTACCAGTCGAGGTGAGCCCCACCCGGTCCCCACCCCGCGCGGGTGTACTCGCCGATGGTGACCTCGGTGTAGACGGCGCCGTCCCCGGGGTCGACCTCGCGGAACTGCCGACGCAACGGCAGCTGCCAGCACACGTCCGGCTTGGTCTCGAGCGGTTCGAGCCCGATGGCGAGGGCGTGAGCGTGCAGCGCGCAGCCGTACCCGCCGGGGAACCCTGCCGAGTTGTGGAAGATGCAGGCGCCGTCGACGACCCGGGTCTTCAGCTCGCCCTCGTCATCGGTCTCGGTCCAGCCCCGCGCGTGCCCTTCGTCGTGCAGCTCCCACTCTGTCGGGTCGAGGCGCTCGGCGAAGGCGGCGACCCGGGCGACGTCCTCGTCGTCGCTGAAGTGCGCTCCCAGCGCGCAGCAGCCCGCGTCGGGCGAGGCGGAATCGATGCCCGGGCAGCCCTGGCCGAAGATGCACGTCCACCGCGAGGTGAGCCACGTGAGGTCGCAGCGGAAGCGCTCCGACGGATCGTCGGGATTCGCGAACTCGACGAACGAGCGGGGGAAGCCCAGGTCGATCTCCGGCATCGCACCACTGTAGGTCCGGGGAGGGTGCGAGACTACCGGTATGCGCATGGGTGTCCTCGACATCGGCTCCAACACGGGGCATCTGCTCATCGTCGACGCGTTCCGCGGCGGGCCGCCCGTGCCGGCGCACTCATTCAAGGAGCCGCTGCGTCTGGCCGAGCACCTCGACGCGGAGCAGCGGGTCAGCCCCGAAGGTATCGCCCGGCTCGTCAAGTACGCGGTGTCGGCGACCGACGAGGCGGCCGAGAAGGGGTGCGACACCGTGCTCGCCTTCGCGACGTCGGCGGTCCGCGACGCCGTCAACGCCGAGGAGGTCATCGCCGCGGTCAATGCCGCGACCCATCTCGACCTGCAGGTGCTGCCCGGCGAGGACGAGGCACGGCTGACCTTCCTCGCGGTGCGGCGCTGGTTCGGGTGGTCGTCGGGCCGTCTCGGCGTCTTCGACATCGGTGGGGGATCGCTCGAGCTCGCCGCGGGCTCCGACGAGCAGCCCGAGGTCGTGTCCTCCTTGCCGTTGGGGGCCGGCCGCCTCACCCGCGAGCGGCTCGACCAGGGGGTGTCCGTCCCGGAGCTGCGGCTGGCCGTGCGCCGCGAGATCGGTCAGGCCGCGGGCCCGCTGCTGCGCGGTGGCTCCTTCGATCGTGCTGTCGCCACGAGCAAGACGTTCCGGTCGCTCGCCCGCATGTGCGGCGCGGCCCCCTCGGCGGACGGTCCGTACGTGCGCCGCGTCTTCGCCCGTCAGCAGCTCTCCCGGCTGGTCGACGAGCTCGCGACCTGCTCGACCGAGGAGATCGCCGCGATGCCGGGCGTCTCCACCGATCGCGCTCACCAGATGCGGGCGGGGGCGGTGGTCGCGGAGGCGACGATGGACCTGTTCGGCGTCGAGGAGCTGGAGATCTGTCCGTGGGCGCTGCGCGAGGGCGTGCTCATCGAGTATCTGGACCACCTGTGATCGCCGCTGCGCTCACCCTCCTCGGACTAATCTGGGTGAAGTGAAGGACAGTCCGCCGATCACGGTGTCGCTCTCGACATCGTCGGTCTACCCCGACTCCACGGCCGCCGGTTTCGAGGCCGCGGCGCGTCTGGGTTACGACGCGGTCGAGGTCATGGTGGGCATCGACGAGCCGAGTACGGACATCGACGCGGTGCGGGCCCTCTCCGAGGAGCACGGCATCGCGGTCGGATCGGTGCACGCGCCGTGCCTGCTCCTCACTCAGCGCATCTGGGGACTCGAACCCTGGGGCAAACTCCACCGCAGCGCCGAGATGGCGCTCGAGCTGGGCGCCGAGATCGTCGTCGTGCACCCGCCCTTCCGGTGGCAGCGCGACTATGCGCGCGGCTTCGTCGAGGGCGTCGCCGAGTTGGAGGCGCAGTATGAGGGCATCGACTTCGCCGTCGAGAACATGTACCCCTGGCGCAGCGGCAAGCGCGAGTTTCAGGCGTACGCGCCCGGCTGGGACCCGATCCCCCAGGACTACGCGCACGTGACCCTCGACCTCTCCCACACGGCCACCGCTCAGGCCGACCCGATCGCGATGGCCCGCGAACTCGGCCCCCGCCTGCGCCACATCCACCTCGCCGACGGCACCGGCACCGGAAAGGACGAGCACCTCGTCCCCGGCCGGGGCACCCAGCCCTGCGCCGACTTCCTCGAGGAACTCGCCGGGACGGGCTTCGACGGTCAGGTCGTCGTGGAGATCAGCACCCGCAAGGCCGCCGACGCCGAAGCCCGCGAGAACGACCTGCTCGAGGCGCTCGCGTACGCGCGGCTTCACGCCGTCGCGTTGCCGTCCTGACGTGCCAGACGGTTGGCGAGCAGCGTGCAGGTGATGAGCTGCAGCTGGTGGTAGGCCATGAGCGGCAGAATCAGCAGCGCGACCTGATGCGGCGGCAGGAGCACGGTCGCCATCGGCAGCCCGGAGGCGAGCGACTTGTTCGAGCCGCAGAACAGGATCGCGATGCGCTGGGGCCGCTCGTACGGGCGGGCCAGGAGCGCGGCGATGCTCAGCCCGAAGACGAGCAGCGACGCGACGACGACCAGCAGGATCGCGCCGTCCACCCAGCTCACGGCCGACCAGACACCGGCGTTGGTGCCGCTGGAGAACGCGACGTAGACGACGAAGAGGATGCTGCCCCGGTCGTACCGCTTGAGCAGGCGGTCGCGGCGGGCCACGAAATCGCCGACCCACCACCGCCGTAGGACCTGGGCGAGCAGGAACGGGACGAGCAGGAGCCCGACGATGCGCGCCACGGACCCGAGCGTCACGTGGGTGTCGCCGCCGAGCAGCACCGCGACGAGCAGCGGCGTGATGAGGACGCCGAGCAGGTTCGACAGCGACGCCGCCACGACCGCGACCGCCCGGTCGCCGCCGGCGATGCCGGTGAACGCGACGGAACCCTGCACGGTCGACGGCACGAGGCACAGCAGCAGCACGCCGGAGGCCAGGGGAGCGGACCACCACGCCGCAGCGGCACGCTCGACCGCCAGGCCGAGCACGGGGAACAGGACGAAGGTGATCGCGAGGATCACCAGGTGCACGCGCCATCGGGCGGCGCCCGCCACCGCTTCGGCGGTCGAGAGACGAGCGCCGTAGAGGAAGAACAGTCCGGCGATCACCGCCATGGAGAGCACCTGGACGGCGTCGAGGACGCGGCCCTGGGCCGGCAACAGCGCCCCCGTGACGGCCACTGCGAGCAGGGCGACGATGAAGGGGTCCAGCCGAAGGCGCACGGGGTGAGACTAGTCTCAGGGCATGAGCACTCTCACCTCCGGATTGCGGGTTGCGGTGATCGGCGGTGGCGTGATGGGCGAAACCCTCATCGCCGCGTTGCGGTCGGCGGGAGTCGAGTACGTGACAGTGAGCGAGCCGCGCGCCGAGCGAGCCGCGGAACTCACCGAACGCCATGGCATCGAGAGCGCGGATTCGCCCCAGGCGGTGGCGGGCGCCAACGTGGTCATCCTCGCGGTCAAGCCCCACCACATCGCCGATGCGGTGCAGCAGATCGCCGACGACGTGCGCTCCGACGCGGTCGTCGTCTCCGTCGCCGCGGGCATCACGACGGCCTCCATCGAGTCCGGACTCCATGACGGGGTCGCCGTCGTGCGCGCCATGCCCAACACTCCGGCGGTCATCGGCCAGGGCATGTTCGGTGTCTCGCCGGGGAGCAGCGTCAGCGCCGAGCAGCTCGGTCTCGTCGTCGAGCTGCTGAGCACGGCGGGCAAGGTCGTGGTCGTCGACGAGTCGCAGCAGGATGCCGTCACGGCCGTCTCCGGCTCCGGACCTGCGTACCTGTTCTACCTGGCCGAGGCGATGATCGACGGCGGTGTCGCGGCCGGGCTCGACGCGCAGACGGCGCGCGAACTCACGCAGCAGACATTGGTGGGCGCGGCGGCGCTCCTGGCGGGCTCGGAGGAGTCGCCCGAGGAGCTGCGCCGGCAGGTCACCTCGCCGAACGGCACCACGTACGCCGCCACCACGACCTTCGATGAGAAGGGAGCGGGCGCGGCCCTGAGGGCGGGCGTCGCCGCGGCGGCCGCCCGGGCCCGGGAGCTGGCCGGATGAGCGAGCAGGGCCGGGCCTGCGTCGTCTTCGACGACCACCTGACCGACTACGACTTCGGACCGTCGCACCCCATGGCGCCGGTCCGCGTCAAGCTGACGATGCAGCTCGCCCGCGAACTCGGGGTGCTCGACCAGCTCGACATCGTGGGAGCCCGTCCCTGTTCCGAGGACGACCTCGCGCTCGTCCACACCCCGCAGTACATCGAGCGGGTCCTCAAGCTCAGCAAGCACCCCACGCACGCCGACCTCACGATCGGCCTCGGCGGCGACGACAACCCGGTGTTCGCGGGCATGCATGAGGCGAGTTCGCTCATCGCCGGTGCGAGTGTCGAGGCCGCGCGCCTGGTGTGGACGGGCGAGCGGTCACGGGCCATCAACGTCAGCGGCGGGCTCCATCACGCCATGCCCGGCCGGGCGAGCGGCTTCTGCATCTACAACGACATCGCCATGGCCATCCGCTGGCTGCTCGATCACGGCGCTCAGAAGATCGCCTACATCGACGTCGACGCCCACCACGGCGACGGCGTGCAGGCCATGTTCTACCACGATCCCCGCGTCCTGACGGTGTCCCTGCACGAGTCCCCGCAGACGCTGTTCCCCGGCACCGGGTACTCCACCGAGGTGGGCGCGAAGGGCGCCGAGGGGTCGGCCGTCAACGTCCCGCTGCCGCCAGGCACGTCGGACGCGGGCTGGCTGCGCGCGTTCCACGCGGTCGTCCCGCCGCTCATCCGCGAATTCGCCCCCGACATCATCGTCAGCCAGCACGGTTGCGACTCCCACATGGACGATCCGCTCACCAACCTCATGCTGAGCGTGGACGGTCAGCGTGCCTCCTATCTGGCGGTCCGCGACCTCGCGGAGGAGCTGACCGGCGGCAAGTGGATCGCCACCGGTGGCGGCGGTTACGCGGTCGTGGACGTCGTCCCGCGGGCGTGGGCGCATCTGCTGTCGATCGTCGCCGGTAGGCCGCTGGATCCCGAGACGCCGACGCCCAGCCAGTGGCGCGCGGACGTCGAACGCCTGCGGGGACAGCCGGCACCGTCGCGGATGACCGACGGGCGGCATGCGCGGTTCCGCCCCTGGGAAGAGGGCTACGACCCAGCGAGCTGGCTGGACCGCTCGATCCAAGCCACGCGCACCGAGGCGTTCCCGCTCAACGGGCTCGACCCCACGCTCTGAGGCGTCATTCCCGCGCGCGGCGGGTCTCGCGGTCGTTGGCTTTGCGCAGGGCGTCGACCAGTTCGTCCTTGGACATCCGCGAGCGCCCCGGGACGTCCAGCTGCTGCGCGAGTTCGTACAGGTGCTGCTTCGAGGCGTTCGCGTCGACACCGCCGGCGGTCTCGCGGTCGGTGTCGTAGCCGCCCTCGGCCTGGCGGTCCGAGGGGCCGTTCTCCTCCTTGGGCTGCCAGCGGTCGCCGACCTTCTCGTGCGTGTGCTTGAGCGCGGCGTAGGCGACGCGGTAGGCCCGCTCCTCGTCGCCGTACTCCTCCATCGCGGAGTCGTGCGCGGCGGCGAACGTCCGCTGTGCCTTGGCGTCGGACCGCTGCAGGGTCGAGGGGAGTTCGTCGCGGCGGGCCTTGCCCGTTCGTGTCGTCTTCGGCATGTCGACCTCCTGCCCCCATCATCACCGCGCCCCTGCACCGACGCCTCCCGGCCGCTCGCTGCGTGGACGAGTTCGACTCACACCTTTCACTCGGGCCCCAGCACCCACTAGGCTCGATGGCACGCACGCGCGGACTCTCCGGTGGGGAAGCCGGAGAGCGCGCGTGTCCCCCCGAAGGTTGGTGACCACCGATGGCGAAAGAACCCGACTTCCTCACCGTGGCTGAGGTTGCCGAGCGCATGCGCGTGTCGAAGATGACCGTGTACCGCCTCGTGCACTCCGGTGAGTTGGAGGCCGTCCGCGTGGGACGGTCCTTCCGCGTGAGCGAGCAGGCGCTGAGCGACTATCTGGAGAAGTCCTTCTACCAGGCCGGATGAGCCGGGATTCGCGCTGCGTCGTATCCTGGAGCGATCGTCCTGTACCTCAGTAACCGAAGGTGAATCCGTGGGTTCTGTCATCAAGAAGCGCCGCAAGCGCATGTCGAAGAAGAAGCACCGCAAGATGCTCAAGCGCACGCGAGTGCAGCGCCGCCGCCTGGGTAAGTAAGTCGCGATGAGCAGGGTCGTCCTCGTCACGGGTGTCGCCGATGGTGCGGTGGCTCGGACGGCCCGGCTGATCGCCGACCGCGGCGTCGAGGTCGGCATCGAGAAAGTCGTCGGTGTCGACACCACCTTGCCGACCCATGAGTTGGGCAAGGTCAAGTTCATCAGGGCGGACGTCCGCACCCCCGTCATCGGCAAGGTCCTCGCGGTCGAGGACGTCGACACGGTGGTGCATCTGGGCGTCGCGCCCGCCTCGAGTCGATTCAAGTCGACCAAAGAGCTCAACGTCATCGGCACGATGCAGGTGCTCGCCGCGTGCCAGCGCAGCGAGACGCTGCGCAAGTTCGTGCTCGGCTCGTCCACGGCCGTCTACGGCACCTCGCCCCGCGATCCCGCGGTCTGGACCGAGTCCGGGACGGCCCGCGGCGGAACACGCAGTGGTTATCCCAAGGACGTCGTCGAGGTCGAGGGGTACGTGCGCGGATTCGCCCGTCGCCGCCCCGACGTCATCGTGACGACGTTGCGCATGGCGCAGATCCTCTCGCCGCGCTCGACGGCGCCGCTCGCCGCGTACTTCCGCGGCCCGGTGCTGCCGGGCGTGCTGGGCTTCGATCCGCGGCTGCAGTTCCTTCACCTTGCCGACGCCATGGAGGTCGTCCGGCTCGCGGCCGCCCACGATCGTCCCGGCACCTTCAACATCGCCGGCGACGGCGTCATGCTGCTGTCGCAGTGCGCGCGCATCCTCGGACGTCCGGTCGCGCCGCTTCCGCCGGTCGCTCTCGGCGCGGCGTTCGCGCGTTTCGCGCGCGTCATGGGGACCGAGATCAGTCCTGATCTGCACCGCCTGCTGACCTACGGTCGGGTCGTCGACACCACGGCGCTGCGCCACATCTTCGGGTACGAGCCGCGGCACACCACACGCGAGACCTTCGAGTCCTTCGCGGCTGCCCTGCGGCCCGGTCTACTGCATCTGGGGGTGCCGCGGTGAACGACGACTTACGCACGATCGGCTCGTCCGGCAAGCCCGGTCGCGGCAACCGCTCCACCTCCCCGTCCGCGGCGGCCCGGTCGCTCGCCGGCTCGGGCACGCCCCGCCGTCCCCCGAAGAAGCGCCAGATCCCCGAGCCGCAGGAGTCGCCGCGTTTGCGCGCGGTCACCGACGAGGACGCCGCGGCGGCAGCGGCCGCCGCTGAGGAGGCCGCCCAGGCGTCGCGTGCCCAGCGCGCGGCGACCGGCGCCGACGAGCAGGAGGAACCGGGCCTCGACGACCTGCTCGATGCGCTCCTGGGCGGGGCGAGCCGGCTGCTCGGCGACGACTGGGAGGACCGCTTCCTGCGAATCGCCGGCGGACTTCGTCACCGTCTGTCCGGCGACTACGCGGTCGACGAATTCGGTTACGACCCCGAGGTCGTCGCGCTGCTGGAGCACGTCATCGAACCGCTCGCCGAGACGTGGTTCCGTCTCCAGGTGCGCGGGATCGAGAACATCCCGGCCGAAGGCGGGGCGCTGCTCGTCGGCAACCACTCGGGCACCATCCCGCTCGACGGGCTCATCACCGGGTACGCCGTGCGGCGCTACGCGCATCGTGCGCTGCGTCCGTTGGCGGCCGACCTCGTGTTCGCGTTGCCGTTCGTGAGCCAGATGGCCCGCAAGCTCGGTGCCACCCTCGCGTGTGCTGAGGACGCCGAGCGGCTGCTGCAGAGCGGTGAGCTCGCGGGCGTGTGGCCCGAGGGCTTCAAAGGCGTCGGCAAGCCGTACAGCGAGCGCTACAAGCTGCAGCGGTTCGGTCGCGGCGGCTTCGTGTCGGCCGCGATGCGCGCGCAGGTGCCGATCATCCCGGTCTCGCTCGTGGGCGCGGAGGAGAGCTACCCGCTGATCGGCAACGTCCCGTCGCTGGCCCGACTCCTCGGGCTGCCGTACCTCCCGATCACTCCGTTCTTTCCCTGGCTCGGCCCGCTGGGCATGGTGCCGCTGCCGAGCAAGTGGATCATCGAGTTCGGCGAGCCGATCCGTACGGACGCCTATCCGGCCGAGGCGGCCGACGACCCGATGCTGCTGTTCAACGTCACCGACCAGGTGCGCGAGACGATCCAGCAGACGCTCTACTCGCTCCTCGTGGAGCGCGGCAACCCGTTCGTGTGAGAGCGGGTCAGCGCAGTCCGAGGACGCCGAGCAGGCTCGGCACCAGACCGACCTGACGGTCGTCGCCGAGCACGATGCCGATGACCGGCGAGACGACATCGCCCACTGAGGTGGGCATCGAGGGCTCAGGAAGCGCGATGACCGGCTTGCCCTTGTCGGGCTCAGCCGGTGTGGTGGGTGCGGGCGCCTGCGGCGCCTTCTGATCGAGCTGGCCCTCCGGCGGCTCGGCGTCCGGGCTCGGAGCCGAAGTGTCGGGCCCGGAGGGGGCTGCAGGATCCTCCGTGGCCGGGGGAGCGGGGTCCTCGACGAGGGTGCGCTGCACGTCGGCGAGGAGCTGGTCGACGGTCTGCGCGACCCGCTGCGTGTCCCGCGCACACTGCGGGCACGCCGTCTGCAGGTCGACTCCCAGGCTTGCGAGCGCCTGCACGGCGCGCTCGGCGCTCACACGGTCGTCGGGGGCGAGTCGCTCGAGCAGCGCCGACAGCCGCGCCGCCGCGTCGTCAGCGAAGTCCGCGACCTCCTGAGCGTTCTGTTGATCGACCGAGCCGTTCGGATTGCCGAGGAGCAGCGCGGAGCCGTCGAGCGCGTTCTCCGAGAACGCGTCGAGCGCGGAACTGATCCGGGTGCGTGCGTTGCTCGCGTCCTGGGTGCTGAGGACCTCGGCCTCGGTGAGCCGGGTGGTGGCCTGCTCGAGCACGACGCGCCCGCGTGCCTCGTCGCTGCGGGCGAGCGTGCGTTCGACGCTCTCCGTCCCGAGCTTGACGGGGTACAGGATGTCGCCGGGCACGGCGTTGGCGCTCGCGCCCACCGAGCCGACGATCGCGATGGCCGCGGCGGCGAGCACGGCGGCGACCCGTCCGCGACGACGAGGCGGGGCGGCCGGGATCAGCGCGGTCCGGTCCGGGGCGCCGGCGACCATGGTGCTCGGTGCGGCCGTGAGCAAGCGGGTGCGCAGTTCCTGCTGGAACTTCGGGTCGGGTTCGGCCGTGGCGGATCGGGCCAGGAGGTCGGCCACGGTCACCAACTCGCGGACGCGCGCGTCGTCGGGACGACGACGAGAGGCCCAGGCGTTCTCGAAGGCCTGGGCGGCGCGGTGGCGGCGGGCGAACACGTGGACGGACCTTTCGACGGTGTGCACTGATCAACGAGGCGAGGCGGGGCAAGTTACGGTCCGGGGCGCAGCTCCTCGGGCAGATGGGCGGCGAGATTGCGCAGGGCCCGCAGCTGAAGTTGTTTGACGGCTCCCTCGCTGCGGCTGAGGGCGGCGGCGGTCTGCGCGATCGACATGCCGGACATGAAGCGCATGACGACGCAGTCGCGCTGTTCGGGGGCGAGCGCCTGGATCGCCTCGTAGAGCACGCGGTCGTCCAGCCCGGACAGCGCCTCGGTCTCGGAGCTGGCCGTCGTCAGGCCGCGGTCCGGCACCGTGTCGGACGTGACCTCGAGCCGCGACCGCGCCGACTTGTGGTGATCGGTCACGAGGTTGCGCGCGATGGTCGTCAGCCACGCCCCGAAGTCCTTGCCCTGCCAGGTGAACCGGCCGACGGCCCCGAGGGCGCGCATGAAGGTGTCGCTGGTGAGGTCCTCGGCGAGCGGGCGGGAGCCGACGCGGTAGTAGATGAAGCGGTAGACGCTGCTCACGTAGATGTCGTAGAGCTGGCCGAACGCCTCGGCGTCGCCGGTGCGGGCCAGCTCCACGAGCGCGTGGACGCGCTCGGACTCCTCGGGATCGGGCGGCGCGGCCGCGCGGCGGCTCTCACCGGACGGCGCTCCGATCTCGCTGAGCGCGATCCACACTGCGCGCACGTCGAAGGGCGCCGCAGTCGATACGGCGAACCCTCCAGAATGCGCGACCGTCACGTTTTCCCTCCCGCAACTGCCCCGACTGTACTTCGTGACGTGCGCGATGTCACAAGGAGCGGGCACGCAGCGCTCGTCGCGCGAGCGCCCCGGCGCCCCACACGGCGATCCCGGCGAGCGCCACTCGGGACGCGGCGATGGTCAGGCGCCGGCCGGTGCGGTAGTCGCGGATCAACCAGCCCTCGGCCTTGGCCTGCGCGCGCAGCTTCGCGTCCGGGTTGACCGCACAGGGATGACCGACGAGCGACAACATGGGCAGATCGTTGCCGGAGTCGGAGTAGGCGTAGCAGCGTGACAGATCCAGCCCCTCGCGTTCGGCGAGGTCCAGGACGGCGACCGCCTTGCCTTCGCCGTGGAGGAGTTCGCCGACGAGCCGACCGGTGTAGACGCCGTCGACGGACTCGGCCACCGTCCCGAGGGCGCCGGTGAGCCCGAGTCGGCGGGCGATGACCTCGGCGATCTCGATGGGAGCGGCCGTGATGAGCCAGACCCGCTGGCCGCGGTCCAGGTGCCACTGGGCGAGGGCGCGCGTCCCGGGCCAGATGCGGTGCGCCATGTACTCGTCGAAGACCTCCTCGCCGATCTCGCGCAGCTCGTCGACCCGGTGGCCGCGGACGAAGGCCAGCGCCGAGCTGCGGGCGTCGGCGATGTGGTCGGGACGCTCACCTCCCAGGTACTGGAAGTACAGCTGCTTCCAGAGCAGTCCCCACAGGTCGCCGCCGCTGAAGAACTCCCGCCGGTGCAGGCCGCGGGCGAGATGGAAGATCGACGCGCCCTGCATGATCGTGTTGTCGACGTCGAAGAAGGCGGCGGCGCTGCGGTCCGCGGCGGGTTCCAGCGCCCGTTCGACCTCGGCGGACGCGGCCGCCGCCTGCCCGGCCAGGAAGGACCGGGACTGCAAGTTGCGCGGCAGGCGGCGCTGTCCTCCCGGTGACATGCAGCACAGCGTATCGGTCCGGTGAAGACCGCCCGTGTGGTTGACTCGAGGTGTGCCCGTGAACCTGAGCGACTACCTCCGGCAAGCCGCGCGCGACGAGCCCGACGGCATCGCCCTGGTCGAGCCGCGGACGGACCGGGAGCTCACCTGGGCGGAACTCGACCAGTGGGTCGACCGCGTGGCGCAGACGTTGCTGGGACACGGTCTCGTGGCCGGTCACCGCGTCGCGCTCGTGATGACGAACGGCATCGATCTCGCGGTCGCCTACCTCGCCGTCCTGCGTGGGGGTCTGGTGGCGGTTCCGCTCAACCCACGCGCCACAGCGCGCGAGTTGAGCCGCGTCATCGCCGACTGCCATCCCAGACTGATCGTCGCGGACGCCGACTCGATCGCGCAGGTACGCGCGAGCGACAGGCGCGGCGCGCTCGTCGTGGTGCACCGCGCTGCTCCTGAGGACGGCGAACTGCGTTTCGGCGACCTCTTGCGGCGGGCATCGTCGCAGACACCGGTCGCGCCGGCGGACCCCGAGGCGCTGGCCGTCGTCCTCTACACCTCCGGGGCGACCGGCCTGCCGCGTGGCGCGCAGCTGACCCACCGGGCCCTGGTCGCGAACGTCGAGCAGGTCGCGCGGGTGGAGCCAGCCGTCATCGGGTCCGGCGACGTGGTGCTCGGGCTGCTGCCGCTCTTCCACGTGTACGGGCTCAATGCCGTTCTGGGTCAGGCGCTGCGGGCACGGGCGACCGTCGTGCTCATCGAGAGCTTCGATCCCGATGCCGTGCTGACGCTGATCGCGGCTCGCGGCGTCACCGTGGTGCCCATCGCGCCACCGGTCATCGCGGCGTGGGCCGGGCGCGAGGGGGCGCGCGAGGCGCTGGCCGGCGTGCGGCTCGTGCTCTCCGGCGCATCGCCGCTCGACCCCGATCTCGCCGAGGACTTCGCCCGAGCGACGGGGCACCGGGTCGAGCAGGGATACGGGCTCACCGAAGCGAGTCCGGTCGTCACCGCGACCCTCGTGCGCCCCGACGTCCCGCGACGCCCGTACAGCGTCGGCTGGCCGGTGCCGGGGGTGGAGCTCGAGCTGCGCGACGCTCTGGGCAAACCTGCTGCACCGGGCGATCCCGCGCAGATCTGGGTGCGCGGCGACAACCTGTTCTCCGGTTACTGGCCCGACGGTGCCGAGGGACCCGATGCGGCCGGCTGGTACGCCACCGGCGACCTGGGCATCCTCGACGAGCACGGCGCGCTCGCTCTCGTCGACCGCCTCCGCGAGCTCGTGCTCGTCTCCGGTTTCAACGTTTACCCCTCCGAGGTCGAGGACGTGGTGGCCCACGTGGCGGGCGTCGATCAGGTCGCCGTGATCGGCATGCCCGACGAGCGCACCGGCGAGGCGGTCGTGGCCTTCGTGGTCCCCGCCGACGACGCGCCCGGTGACGACGAACTCGTCGAGCGGATCGACTCCGCCTGCCGCGAGAGCCTCGCGCGTTTCAAGGTGCCGTCGCGCATCGTCGTGGTGGCGGGCTTGCCGCATTCGCCGACGGGCAAGGTCGCCAAGGGACGCCTGCGCGCCCTGGCCCGCAGCGAGGAGCTGGGCCTCGACCCCGACGACACCGCAAGGAGCAGTTCGTGACCCTTCCCCCGCACGCCACCGACGCCCGCGTCGTCGTCTACTCGCGCGAGGGCTGCCACCTGTGCGAGGCGGCCGAGCAGACGGTCGCGGAGGTGGTCGCCGGCAGCGGTGACGACTGGGTGCGCGTCGACATCGACGGCGACCCGCAGCTGCGCGAACGCTTCTCCGAACAGGTGCCGGTGACGTTCGTCGACGGTCGCCAGCACGATTTCTGGCGGGTCGATCCGGCCCGGCTCCGCGCTGCGCTGGACCGCCGCTGACGGTCCGGACGGCGTTCTCGATTTTGTGAACGCCTTCACCAGCTCGTAGACTGTTCTAGCGCCTTCTGACAGTCCTGACAGGGCAAATCCCGGTCGTTCGGCGCAGGAGCACTGTGACATTACTTCCGCGTAGTCCCCGGCTGACGGGCGCCTCGACGACCGATCGTGGCCTCCCCAACGCCACCGTCGCCCGACTCCCGCTGTATCTGCGGGCACTGACCCAGCTGCGGGCGACCGGTTCGGCGACCTGCTCGTCGGACCAGCTCGCCGAAGCCACCGGTGTCTCCTCGGCCAACGTCCGCAAGGACCTGTCGCACCTCGGCTCCCACGGCACGCGCGGTGTAGGCTATGACGTCGCTCACCTGCAGGCCGAGATCGCGCAGGCGATCGGCCAGACGCAGGAGTGGAACGTCGTCCTCGTCGGTGCCGGACACCTCGGCAAGGCGCTCGCCGCGTATCCCGGTTTCGCCTCCCGAGGCAGCCGGATCGTCGCGGTGGTCGACGCCGATCCGAAGCGGCTGGGGGAGCAGGTCGTCGACGGCCTCGTCATCGAGTCCGCCGACGATCTCGACGAGATCGTGCGCGACCGCGCGGTGTCCATCGCGATCCTCGCGACGCCGACGCACGCCGCTCAGGACGTCGCGGATCGGCTCGTCGCCGCCGGCGTCACGAGCATCCTGAATTTCGCACCCGTCGCGTTGCGGGTGCCCGACGGTGTCGACGTCCGCCAGGTCGATGTCGCCGCCGAACTGCAGATCCTGGCGTATCACGAGCAGCGTAAGAGCTCGCCACGAGAGGAGGCGGTGTCCGGATGAGCGTCCTCGTCGTCGGGATGTCGCACAAGTCCGCCCCGGTCGACCTGCTGGAGCGGGTCTCGCTGGACACCGATGCCGGTGTCAAGCTGTCGCATCGGGTGCTGGAGAACGACTACGTCAGCGAGTCGGTGGTGATCTCCACGTGCAACCGGGTCGAGATCTACGTCGAGGCGGAGCGCTTCCACGGCGCCGTCGACGAGGTCTCGCGGCTGCTCGCCGAGCACGCCGGTCTCGACCGTGACGAGCTCGTGCGCAACGTCTACGTCCACTACGACGAGGCTGCCGTCGCTCACCTGTTCGGTGTCGCGTCCGGCATGGACTCGATGATCCTCGGCGAGAGCCAGATCCTCGGCCAGGTGCGCGATGCGCTGCAGCAGGCGCAGGCCGAGTCCACGGTGGGATCTGCCCTCAACGCCCTGTTCCAGCAGGCGCTGCGCATCGGCAAGCGCGGCCACGCCGAGACCGGCATCGACCGGCTCGCGCCGTCGATCGTCACCGCGGGCTTCGAGGCCGCGGGCGACATCGTGGCCGACCCGTCGACGCGGTTCCTCGTGGCCGGTGCCGGCACGATGTCGAGTCTCGCCGTGCGCACGCTGATCGAGCGGGGCGTCGATCCGCAGCGGATCTGGGTCGCCAACCGGACGTTCCAGCGTGCCTTCGAGCTCGTGGCCGCGTTCGGTGTGAGCGCGGTCCGCTGGGAGTCTCTCGACGTCGAGCTCGCGGGCGCCGACGTTCTCATCACGTGCACGGGCGCGACGGGAGTCGTGTTCGACACGGAGCGGATCGAGCGCGCCACGCAGGGCCGTTCGCTCACCGTCATCGACCTCGCGCTGCCGCGTGACGTCGCCCCCGCGGTCCGCGACCTCCCCGGGGTGCGGGTCGTCGACCTCGACGTCCTCAAGCGGCAGGCCGCCAACACCGAGCTCGCCGACGACGTCCGTCAGGTGCAGGACATCGTCGAGGACGAGGTCCGCAGCTTCCTCGCCGCGAAGACCGCATCCAAGGTGACGCCCACCGTGGTGGCGCTGCGCAGCATGGCGACCGACGTCGTGAGCGCCGAGGCCGAGCGGCTCGAGGCGCGCCTCGGCGCTGCCGTGGACGACGCCGCCCGCAAGGAGATCCGTCAGGCGCTGCGGCGCGTGGCGGAGAAGCTCATCCACGCACCCACCGTGCGGGTCAAGCAGCTCGTCGACGGGCCCGAGGGGCTCACGTACGCCGATGCGCTGGCCGACCTCTTCGCCCTCGACCCGGGCGCGGTCTCGGCCGTCACGACCGTCGGCGGTGAGACCCCATGACCACCCTGCGTCTGGGGACCCGTGGCAGCGAACTCGCCGTCACGCAGTCCTCGCACATCGCCGATCGGCTCCGCGCCGAGACCGGCGTCGAGGTCGAACTCGTCACCATCAGCACGCTGGGCGACCGTTCGTCCGCGCCGCTGACCACGTTCGGCGGTCAGGGAGTGTTCGTCGCCGCCGTGCGCGAGGCGCTCGCCGCCGGTGAGGTCGACCTCGCGGTCCACTCGCTCAAGGACCTGCCGACGACGCCCGATCCGCGTCTCTCGCTCGCCGCGATCCCGTTGCGCGAGGATCCGCGCGACGCCCTCGTGGCCCGCGACGGCCTGACGCTCGGTGAACTGCCGTCCGGCGCGCGCGTCGGCACCGGTTCGCCGCGGCGGGTGAGCCAGCTCAACGCCCTCGGACTCGGCGTCGAGACGGTTCCACTGCGTGGCAACGTCGACACCCGCCTCGGCAAGGTCACCTCCGGTGAGCTGGACGCCGTCGTCCTGGCCCGCGCGGGTCTGTCCCGCCTGGGCCGGCTCGGCGTCGTCACCGAGGCGATCGACCCGATCCAGATGCTTCCTGCGCCGGGGCAGGGGGCCCTGGCCTGCGAATGCCGCGTCGACGACGACGCGACCATCCGCCTGCTCAGCGTGCTCGACGATCCCGACACCCGGGCCGCCGTCACTGCCGAGCGCAGCCTCCTCGCCACCCTCGAGGCCGGCTGCAGTGCTCCTGTGGGAGCGCTCGCAGAGATCGTGAACGACGGCGAGGAGCTGTGGCTCCGCGCCGTCGTGGGGGAGATCTCCGGAGCACCGTCCATCCGCTTGTCCGCCAGTGGCTCGCCCGACGAGGCCACGGCGATCGGGGAGCGTCTCGCTGCCGAGATGCTCGCCGAAGGGGCCGACCAGCTGGTCAGCGCCAGCGCCACCGCCCGATGAAGACCAGGCAGAACGAGAAAAGGAACACCGTGACCACCACCACCGCCATGGATGCGCCCGTGACGCCCGCGACGACTCCGACGCCGGCCCTCGGCCAGGTGAGCTTCGTCGGCGCCGGCCCGGGTGACGCCAGCCTGCTGACGGTGCGGGCCACCGAGCTGCTCGCAACGGCCGACGTCGTCATCGTCGAGACCCCCGAACAGGCTCAGCTCGTCACCAACGACGCCGAGATCGTCGACGCCGGCCGCGCCGAGGACGGCACCGAGCTGTCGCATGCTGCGCGCGCCAAGCTCGTCGTCAAGCACGCCAAGAACGGCAAGCACGTGGTCCGGCTCATGGTGGGCGACCCGTTCACCTACTCCACCGGTCCCGAGGAGGCGCTCGCCTGCAGCAAGGCCGGCATCCGGTTCGAGGTCATCCCCGGCGTCTCGTCGGTCTCGGCCGTGCCCGCCTACGCCGGTGTGCCGCTGACCAACCGCCAGCATCGCGAGTTCACCGTCGTGAGCGTCGGCGATTCGGTCATCGACTGGAACGAGCACGCGGGCGACGACACCCTCGTCCTGCTCTCGGCCGTCGGCCGCATCGGCGAGGTCGCCAAGGGTCTCATCGCCGCGGGACGCTCGGAGGAGACGCAGGTCGCGATGACCCGCGTCGGCACCACCACGGAGCAGACCACGGTCGTCTCGACCCTCAAGGACATCGCAGCCGACGCGAAGGCCGCCAAGATGACGTCACCGGCGATCACCGTCGTCGGCGAGGTCGTCGCGATGCGCGAGGCGCTCTCGTGGTTCGAGACCAAGCCGCTCTACGGCTGGCGCATCCTCGTTCCGCGCACCAAGGAGCAGTCGGCGGGGCTCGCGCAGCGTCTGCGCGGCTACGGCGCCGTGTCCGAGGAGGTCCCGACCATCTCGGTGGAGCCGCCGCGCAATCCGCAGCAGATGGACAAGGCCGTCCGCGGTCTCGTCGAGGGCCGGTACGAGTGGATCGCCTTCACCAGCGTCAACGCCGTCAAGGCCGTGCGCGAGAAGTTCGAGGAGTACGGGCTCGACGCCCGCGCGTTCTCGGGGCTGAAGATCGCCGCGGTCGGTGAGAAGACCGCCGAGGCGATTTCGCAGTGGGGCATCCGTGCTGATCTCATCCCGAGCGGAGAGCAGTCGGCGCGCGGCCTGCTCGAGGACTGGCCGCCCTTCGACGAGCTGCTCGACCCGATCAACCGCGTGTTCCTGCCGCGTGCGGACATCGCGACGGAGACCCTCGTGGCCGGGCTCGTCGAGCTCGGCTGGGAGGTCGACGACGTCACGGCCTACCGCACTGTCCGGGCCGCTCCGCCGCCGGCGCCGACCCGCGAGGCGATCAAGACGGGCAAGTTCGACGCCGTGATGTTCACGTCGAGCTCGACCGTCCGCAACCTCGTGGGCATCGCCGGCAAGCCGCACCAGTCGACGATCATCGCCTGCATCGGCCCCGCCACGGCCAAGACCGCCGAGGAGCACGGCCTGCGTGTCGACGTCCTCGCGGACAAGCCGTCGGTCGAGGTCCTCGCGGACGCGCTCGCCGACTTCGGCGCGCGTCGCCGCGACGCGCTCATCGAGGCGGGAGAGCCGGTCACCAAGCCGTCGCAGCGCACCAAGCGCCGCAAGAGCTGATGTTCCCGGCTGACCGTCCCCGACGGCTGCGGTCCACGCCCGCGATGCGGTCGCTGGTCCGCGAGACCCGCGTCGATCCGTCGCAGCTCGTGCTGCCGATGTTCGTCGCCGAGGGGCTCGCGGAACCGCGACCCATCGCGAGCATGCCCGGAGTCGTGCAGCACACGCGTGACTCTGCGCGTCGCGCCTACGCGGAGGCTGCGCAGCTGGGGCTCGGCGGCGTCATGCTGTTCGGAGTGCCCGAGCACAAGGACGCCGTCGGTTCCGGTGCCATCGACCCGAACGGCATCCTCAACCTCGCGATCGCCGATGCGCGAGCCGAGGTCGGGGACGCCACGGTCGTGATGGCCGACCTGTGCCTCGACGAGTTCACCGACCACGGCCACTGCGGCGTGCTCGATGCTCAGGGGCGTGTCGACAACGACGCGACGCTGGAGATCTACGCGCAGATGGGCGTGGTGCAGGCGGAGTCCGGCGCTCACGTGGTCGGCCCCAGCGGCATGATGGACGGACAGGTGGCGCGCATCCGCGCGGAGCTGGACGCCGCGGGCCACACCGATACCGTGATCCTCGCGTACGCGGCCAAGTACGCCTCGGCGTTCTACGGCCCGTTCCGCGAGGCCGTGGACTCGTCCTTGCAGGGCGATCGCCGCACCTATCAGCAGGATCCGGCGAACGCCCGCGAGGCCGTGCGCGAGGTGCTGCTGGATCTCGCCGAGGGCGCCGACATCGTCATGGTCAAGCCGGCGTTGTCGTACCTGGATCTCATCGCCGACGTGCGTCGTGAGGCCGACGTCCCCGTCGCCGCCTACAACGTCTCCGGCGAATACTCGATGGTCGAGGCCGCTGCAGCGCAGGGGTGGATCGATCGCGATCGCGCGATCGACGAGTCCGTGTTGTCGATCCGTCGTGCCGGCGCCGACATCGTGCTGACTTACTGGGCGACCGAGATCGCGAAGCGCTTGCGCTGACTCCGTCCTGACCGGGTCACTCGGTCAGGATCGTTCCACCGACGTCCCAGGTCCAGCCGTCCTCGTGTGGGATGGGCACGGCGTGGTCGAAGGTTTTGAGTTTGTGGTGGTGTCGGCAGAGTGCCCAGAGGTTGTCGGCGCAGGTGGGGCCGTCCGGTAACGGTTGACGATGGTCGAGGTCGCAGTTGGCGGCTTTGGTGGTGCATCCGGGGTATCTGCAGGTGCCGTCGCGGAAGCGGATTGCGTTGCGTA
>NZ_RQJX01000027.1 GCF_003850045.1 Aeromicrobium camelliae
TACAATCACCACAGGCCCCACTCCGCGCTCGGAGCACTACCACCCATCAGCAGGATCGAGAACAACCTGCCTGGACATCACATCTAGGCCGCGATGTCGAGCGACACGCCGCCCCGCGATGTGTCGCTCGACATCGTGGTGCGACATCCGCTACTGTGACGACACCGCACCACGCGGATATCCACGACGATCAGCCTTCGGAGGTGAGCCCCATGACGAACACGACTTCGTTCGCGTTCCGTCTCGTCCCGGCTCGCTCTCCGGAGAGTCTCGTCTGTCGTCACGTGTGATCAGTTACCGCTGATCCTCGCTTCACAGCCTCTCCGGTTCCACCCGGAGAGGCTTTTTTCATGCCCATCCACCCACCACTCAGAAAGGAGGCGCGCACATGATCACCCTGAACCACACCGACCAGATGCCCGCAACGACTGACACATCCCAGCTCGACTTCACCCTCGACCCACGGACGACCACCTCGACCCTCGAGGTCCCGGTTCGTCACGAGACGGGGAAGGGGGTGAAGGCGATGGCGTTCCTGAACCGCCCCGAGCGGCGTGTGCGCGCCTCGGAGGACCGCGCGCTCGAACGCGCGATGGTGCCGGAGGCTATGCGCCGACAGCGGATGACGAAGCGGTCGGTGTACGAGCAGGTGTACCGCGCGCGAGTGATCCGCTGAGGCGGATCACCTCAAGCAGGGGCCGGCGTTTTACCTCGTCGTAAAACGCCGGCCCTATGCTCGCTGGTCGTGTCCCGCTTTCGCGCAACGATCGGCCCGCACACCTTCGTCTTCGGTCATCTGGTCGAGGTGCTCGCCAAAGCGAGCCCGGCTCGCTCGGGCGACCAACTCGCAGGATGTGCGGCGGACACCGACGCCGAGCGGGCCGCCGCCCAGCAGGTTCTCGCCGACATCCCGCTGACGGCGTTCCTCAACGAGCCGGTCGTCGACCCCGACGAGGACGAGGTCACGCGGCTGATCCTGGAGTCTCACGACGTCGAGGCCTTCGCGCCCGTCGCATCGTTCACGGTCGGCGAGTTGCGCGATTGGCTCCTCGCCACGGCGGTGGCACCGGACGCGGCGAGGCGATTGACCGCAGTGAGTCCGGGCCTCACGCCCGAGATGGTGGCGGCGGTCAGCAAGATCATGCGGAACCAGGACCTCATCGCCGTCGCAGCCGCCGCGCAGGTGACCAGCGCCTTCCGCACCACCATCGGGCTGCCCGGCCGGATGGGGACGAGGTTGCAGCCCAACCATCCGACGGACGATCCGCGCGGCGTGACCGCGGCGATCCTCGACGGGCTGCTGCTCGGCGCCGGGGACGCGGTCATCGGCATCAATCCGGCGAGCGACTCGCCCCGCGCCACCGCCGACCTTCTGTGTCTCGTGGACGAGATCCGGCAGCGTTATGAGATTCCGACTCAGTCGTGCGTGCTCGCTCACGTCACGACGACGATCGACCTGATCGAGGCCGGCGCGCCGGTCGACCTGGTGTTCCAGTCGATCGCCGGCACCCAGGCGGCCAACGCCGGATTCGGGGTCGACCTCGCGATCCTGCGCGAAGGCCTGGACGCGGCGCGATCGCTCGGCCGCGGGACGGTGGGGGACCAGGTGATGTACCTGGAGACCGGGCAAGGATCCGCCTTGAGTGCGGACGCCCACCTGGGTGTCGGTGGCCACCCGGTGGACCAGCAGACGCTGGAAGCGCGGGCCTACGGGGTCGCGCGAGCGCTGGACCCGTTCCTCGTCAACACCGTCGTCGGATTCATCGGCCCCGAGTACCTCTACGACGGCAAACAGATCATCAGGGCCGGTCTCGAGGACCACTTCTGTGGCAAGTTGCTGGGTCTGCAGATGGGCGTCGACGTCTGCTACACCAACCACGCCGAGGCGGACCAGGACGACATGGACACCCTGCTGACGCTGCTCGGGGTCGCCGGCGTCGGCTTCGTCATCACGGTCCCCGGCGCCGACGACGTGATGCTCGGCTACCAGAGCCTGTCGTTCCACGACGCCCTGTATGCGCGCAACGTGCTGGGCTTACGGCCGGCGCCGGAGTTCGAACAGTGGCTTGAGACCCGTGGTCTTGTCGGCTCCGATGGTCACCTCATCCACGTCGACCCGGAGTCCTCGCCGCTGCGGATGCTGGGAGCAAGCGCGTGAGCGCGACATGGGACCGGTTGCGCGCGGTCACGCAGTCCCGAATCGGGCAGGACCGGATCGGCGATACGGTCTCGAGCGCGGAAGTGCTGCGGTTCCGCTCAGCGCACGCCCTGGCCCGCGACGCGGTGCGTGAACCGCTCGACGTCGAGCCGTTGACGCAGGCGATCGACGCGCTGGGACTGGGTCCGGCGGTCGTCGTCGCCAGTCAGGCGGGAAGTCGCGAGGAGTATCTGCGACGCCCCGACCTCGGGCGTCGCCCGGCCGACCTCGCACCCGTTCCTGCGGACGTCGGCGCCGACGTGGGCGTCGTCATCGCCGACGGCCTCTCCACCACCGCTGTCGCCGAGCACGCGGTGCCGATGCTGGCCGCGATCCGGGACGTGTTCGCGGGCCGACTGACCCTCGCGCCGGTCGTCGTGGCCACCGACGCGCGCGTGGCGCTGGGCGATCACGTCGGCGCTCACCTCGGCGTGACCACACTGCTGGTGCTGATCGGCGAACGTCCCGGCCTGTCGGTGTCGGACAGCCTGGGGATCTACCTCACCCACCGTCCTCGTCCCGGGCGGCGCGATGCCGAGCGCAACTGCATCTCCAACATCCACCCGCCGGAAGGACTCGGTTACGAGGCGGCAGCGCGGACCGTCGCCGCGCTCGTGGACGGCGCGCGACTGCTCGGCGAGTCGGGCGTGCGGCTGAAGGACTCCTCGCACAGCATCGGAAGCTGACGTCGGCTGTCGCCCGGCCCGAAGACTCGCGACGACGGGGCGCGAACTACCGTCGAGGCGTGACAACCGAACGCGCGGACACCATCGTCGTCGGAGCAGGACTGGCGGGAGCCGCCGCAGCGTGGCAATTGTCGCGGCGTGGCCGTGAGGTCGTGGTTCTCGAGCAGTTCGGGCCCGGCCACGCGCGGGGAAGCTCGCACGGCAGCTCGCGGATCTACCGCCGCGCGTACGAGGACCCGTTCCACGTCGAGCTGACCGGACGCGCGGACGCGGCGTGGCGAGAGCTGGAAGACGAGTCCGGGGTCACCCTGCGCACGCGGACCGGCGGCCTCGACACCGGGGACCGCCGCGATCCGCACGACTTCGCGGCCGTTCTCGCCGCCGCCGGGGTCCCTGCAGAGGTGCTCAGCCCCGGCGCGGTCGCCGAGCGTTGGCCAGGTCTCGAGGTGCCGTCGCCGGTCATGTTCCACCCGGATGCCGGGTATCTCGATGCGGATGCGACCGTCCGGGCGATGTTGGCGACCGCCGAGCGCGCTGGTGCCCGCATCGTCGCGAACACCGCCGTCCGCCGGATCGAGACGGGGCGGGCCGGTGCCCGGGTGCACACCGACACCGGGAGCTGGACGGCCGCGCACGTGGTGGTCGCCGCCGGACCCTGGCTGCCGGAGCTGCTGTCCGGACTGCCGGTGACGCCACCGCTGCCTGTCCTCACCGTGCGCCAGCAGGAGGTGTTCCACTTCCGCCAGCGCGATCGGTCCATCGTCTATCCCACGATCGTGCACAAGAGCGACGTGCAGATCTACGGCCTCGCGTCGGGGGCCGACGGCGGACCCGAGCCCGCTATGAAGATCGCGCAGTTCGACAGCAATACCGTGACGACGGCGAGTGCCCGCGACGGAGTGATCGATCCACGCGCGAGAGCCGTGGTGCTGGACCACGTGCGCCGGACGTTCCCCGGCCTCGAACCCGAGCCGTTCGCCGAGGCCAGTTGTCTGTTCACCATGACGCCCGACGAGGAGTTCGTCATGGACCGCGAGGGCGCGATCGTGGTGGCGTCACCGTGCTCGGGCCACGGCGCGAAATTCGCCCCGCTGACGGGCGCGCTCATCGCCGATCTGGTGCAGGGCAAGCCTCCTTTGCCGCGTTTCGCCTTCCGCACTTGACGGCCGGACTACCGGAGGACCGGGCGCTGTAGCACTTCGATAGCGTCGTCGTCATGGCGAGACTGGAGGTCGACTCCCTGACCAAGTCGTACGGGGGCGTCAGAGCACTCTCAGAGACGAGCTTCGAGGTGCACGCGGGGGAGGTGTTCGGTTTCGTCGGCTCCAACGGCTCGGGCAAGACGACCACGATGCGCATCCTGCTCGGGGTTCTCGAGCCCGACAGCGGCGAGGTCCGGTGGGAGGGCAGCCCGCTCGACCGCGAGGTGCGGCGGCGGATCGGCTACATGCCGGAGGAGCGCGGCCTCTACCCGCGGATGAAGGTGGGCGACCAGCTCGCCTATCTCGCGCGGCTGTACGGCCTCGACACCGCCGCGGCGCGCGACGCCGTGGAGCAGTGGACGGCACGGCTCGGCCTCAGCGAGCGGGTCGGGGACGAGGTGCAGAAGCTCTCCCTCGGTAACCAGCAGCGGGTACAGCTGGCTGCGGCGCTCATGCACGCCCCGGACATCCTCGTCCTCGATGAGCCGTTCTCCGGCCTCGATCCCGTGGCCGTCGAGCTCATGAGTCAGGTGCTGCGCGAGGAAGCCGCCCGCGGGGTCCCCGTGCTGTTCTCCTCGCACCAGCTCGATCTCGTCGAGCGTCTGTGCGACCGCGTCGGCATCATCAAGAACGGCCGGATGGTGGCGAGCGGAACGCTCGATCAACTGCGGCGCACCGAGCACCCGCAGTGGATCATCGACGGCCCATCGTCGGCGGGTTGGCTGAACGGTGTCGACGGAGTGCAGGTGCTGGAAACCGATGGTGCCCGCACCACGGTGGAGGTCCGCCGCGCCGGTGCGGAGCAGCAGGTGCTGCAAGCGGCGATGGCGGCGGGGCCGGTGCGCGAGTTCGCGCCCGCGCGGCCGTCGTTGACCGATCTGTACCGCGATGTCGTCAGCACCGACGACGGCCAGGAGGGGGAGCAGTGATGGCGCGCTCATCGACGTGGTCCATGGTGTGGCTCGTCGCACTCCGCGAGATGCGGACGCGCGTGCTGTCCAAGGTCTTCGTGCTGACCTCCGGGCTGTTCGTCGTCGCGATCGTCGCCGGTGGCGCGTTCCTCGCGTTCTTCGGCCCCGACTCGCAGGAGGCGTCGCGGCTGGGCGTGACGCCGGAGGCCGTGGCGCTCGAGCCGGCGCTCGCGAGCGTCGCCGCGGCCAGTGGCACCGAGCTGGAGATCGAGCACGTCGAGCCCGGCGCGGTCGAGCAGCAGGTGCGCGACGGTGACCTCGACGCCGCCCTGAGCGGCTCACTGCCCGACCTCGAGGTGACCGTCGAGTCCGACCTGGACGCAGCACTGCAGACCGTGATCGTCGCGGTCGTCCAGCAAGAGGCGCTCGCCGGTGAGATCGCCGACCTCGGCGGAGATCCTGCTGCCGTGGCGCAGCAGGTCGCCGATGCGGAACCGCGCATCATCAGTCTCGACGATGCGGAGGAACGCGATCCGGCCCAGGTCGCCGCCGGGTTCGTCGCGGGCATCCTCATCTTCATCGCCCTGATGGGTGGGGGACAGCGCGTCGCTCAAGGCGTCGTGGAGGAGAAGTCGAGCCGGGTGGTCGAGCTGCTTCTGGCCACCATGCGGCCCTGGCAGCTCATGGCCGGAAAGGTGCTCGGCAATGTGGTCGTCGGTCTCCTCGAGATCGGCGTCATCGTCGTGGCGGCGCTGGCGACGGCGTGGGGATTCGACCTGCTCGACGCGAGCTCGCTCGATCTCGGAGCCGTCGCGGGCTGGATGCTGGTCTGGTTCCTCGTCGGGTTCGTGATGTACGCGCTGCTGCTGGCGAGTCTTGCTGCGCTCGTCTCGCGTCAGGAGGACGTGGGCTCGGTCATCTCTCCGGTCATCGGCATCATGATGGTGCCGTACATCGTGGGAGTGTCCATCGCTCCGTGGAACCCGGAGAGCACCTTGGTCGAGGTGCTGTCGTACGTCCCGTTCTGCTCGCCGTTCATCATGCCGATCCGCATCGCGCTCGGCACCGCGGGAACGATGGACGTGCTCATCGCGCTCGCGCTCTCGCTCATCCTGGTCCCCGCCCTCGTGTGGATCTCGGGACGCATCTACTCCAACGCCATCCTGCGCACGGGCGCCCGCGTCTCGCTGAAGCAGGCGTTGGGCCGCTCGTGAGGTGAGCCCCTCGCGTCATCCGTCGCGTCGGCAGCGAGCCGCGAGACGTCTGACGCGAGGGGAGCGGGTCAGCGAGCGGCCAGAGCCTCGTGGAACGCGAGAATGCGCTGCGCGTCGCGGACGTGCAGGTTCTCGATCATCTTGCCGTTGACGGTGACGACGCCCTTGCCTTCGGCTTGCGCGGTCTCGAAGGCCTCGATGACGGCTCGGGCGTGCTCGACGTCGGCCTCGGAGGGCGCGAACGCCTCGTTCGTGGGCTCGATCTGGCTGGGATGGATGATCGTCTTGCCGTCGAATCCCATCTCGCGGCCCTGACGTGCCTCGGCGGCGAAGCCCTCGGGGTCCTTGACGTTGTTGTAGACGCCGTCGAGGACGACGACGCCGTGGGCCTTGGCCGCCAGCAGCGCCCACGTGAGCGAGGGGATGAGGGGGGCGCGGCCGGGGACGTGCAGCGAGTGGGTCTCATTGACCAGATCGTTGGTGCCCATGACGAAGACCGCGACCCGGTCCGATGCGGCGGCGATCTCCTCGGCGTGCAGGATCGCGATCGGCGTCTCGATCATCGCCCACAGGCGGGTGTGCTCGGGAGCTCCGGCGTTCTCCATCGCTGCGACGAGCTGGCGGACCTCTTCGGCCGAGTTGACCTTGGGCACGACGATGCCGTCGGGACCGGCCTGAGCGGCGGCGGCCATGTCGTCCTCGTGCCACTGGGTGCCGAGGCCGTTGACGCGGATGGTCAGTTCACGGTGTCCGTACTCGCCGGACTTCACAGCTGCGACCACGCGATCGCGTGCTTCGGGCTTGGCGTCCGGTGCCACGGAGTCCTCGAGGTCGAGGATGAGGGCGTCGACATCGAGCGCCTTGGCCTTCTCCAGGGCGCGTTCGTTGGCGCCCGGCATGTACAGGACGGAACGACGGGGACGCAGTGCGGCGTTGGTCATCGGCGGGCTCCTCAGAGGTCGTAGGCGGCGGCGAGCTCGGGGTCGCGCTCGGCCAGGGCCTTAGCGAGGTCGAGCATGACGATGTTCTGCTTGCAGGACGCGTCGTCCTCCATCTTGCCGTCGATCATCACGGCGCCGGAGCCGTCGCCCATCGCCTCGACGACCCGCTTGGCGTGGGCGACGTCCTCGGGGCTGGGGGAGAAGACCTTCTTGGCGATGTCGATCTGCACCGGGTGCAGACTCCACGCCCCGACGCACCCGAGTAGGAAGGCGTTGCGGAACTGGTCCTCGCACGCGACGACGTCCTTGATGTCGCCGAACGGGCCGTAGAAGGGCAGGATGCCGTTCATCGCGCACGCGTCGACCATCCGCGCGATCGTGTAGTGCCAGAGGTCCTGCTGGTAGATGGCACGACCCTCGGTGAGGTCGTCGCCGGTCGGGTCCTGCCGGACGAGGTAGCCCGGGTGACCGCCGCCGACGCGGGCGGTCTTCATGCGACGGCTCGCCGCGAGGTCGGCCGGGCCGAGGCTGATGCCCTGCATCCGCGGGCTCGCGGCCGCGATCTCCTCGACGTTCGCGACACCCTCGGCGGTCTCCAAGATGGCGTGCACGAGGATCTGCCGCTCCAGCCCGGCTCGGGCCTCCAACTGCGCCAGGAGGCGGTCGACGTAGTGGATGTCCTGCGGGCCCTCGACCTTCGGGACCATGATGACGTCGAGCTTGTCGCCGATCTCGCTCACCAGGGTGATGAGGTCGTCGAGCACCCACGGCGAGTCCAGGCTGTTGACGCGGGTCCACAGCTGCGTGTCGCCGAAGTCGTTGGCCTTCGCGATGTCGACGAGGCCCTGGCGGGCGGCTTCCTTCTTGTCGGTCTTGACCGCGTCCTCGAGGTTGCCGAGGAGGATGTCGACCTTCTTCGCGATGTCGGGGACCTTGGCCGCCATCTTCTCGTTGCTCGGATCGAAGAAGTGGATCATCCGGCTCGGCTTGAACGGGATGTCCACGTTCGGGACCGGGGCGCCGACGGCCAGGGGACGGAAGAACGCTCGAGGACTACGCACGCTGAACCCTTCGTGAGGCGGCTGGTTACCGCTCAGTATGCCGAAGGCGTGACGGAGGGCACGCCGGGGGCCGAGAACGGTCAGGGTCCGAAGGTGGGCGGTTCGAAGGTGGGGATCTCGATCTCGGGAACGTCGATCGACGGAGGCGCGTCGAACGTCGGCGGCGTGTAGCTCGGATTGGGGCAGATCGCCCGACGAGCGCAACGGTAGAAGGGCGACTCGTCATCGCCGTCCTCGACGGTGCCAGACGACGACCAGGACATGTGCCGCGACCGGTCGTCCCCGGTGATCTCGTCGAAGGTCCGAGCGACGTCCGCCGCCGCGAACGCCAGCGTCACGAGCGTGAGCGCGAGGCCCAGCGGAACGATGAACCAGCGACGACTGCGGCGGTTGAGCTCCAGCGCCAGGAGTCCGTCACGCAGGCAGTAGATCCAGGTGACCGCGGCGGCGGTGCCGAACGCCGCGGAAGTGGCGCCGAAAGTGGTGCTGAAGTAGCTGAACAGGCTGAAGAACAAAGCGAGGCCGAACAGGCGGAACGCGGCGTGATCCGCCTGATTGGTCAGGTCACCGAGGTCGGTGCCGGGGTCCGTCCGTGCGACCGCTCGCACGCGGCCGACGAGTGTCGGTGTGGCGTCCACCAGCGCGGAGGCGATCAGCAGGACGGGCCCGCTGACGTGATGCACCGCCAGGCCGATCAGCCCGGCCACGCGGGCGACGGTGACCGCCAGCAGCATCCAGCGATCACGCGAGGGCCATTCGCGATCGACGATCGAGGACGGCACCGGGTGCAACAGCCGCCAGTGGTGCCGAGCCGCGAGCGCACCCCAGGCGATGACGAGCGCGAAGGCGCCGATCGTGATGAGGCCGGTGAAGGCGAGCGCGATGGCGACGATGGTGCTCCCGGCCGCGCTCGTCGTGCGCAGCCCCC
The DNA here is from genome assembly GCF_003850045.1 of Aeromicrobium camelliae. GTDB lineage: Bacteria > Actinomycetota > Actinomycetes > Propionibacteriales > Nocardioidaceae > Aeromicrobium > Aeromicrobium camelliae. Next base: position 9,141 of record NZ_RQJX01000027.1, read on the forward strand.
GTCGCGCTTCGCGCACGGATTGCACGAGCACCGATCGGGCCCAGCTGTCCATCGGGTTCTGTTCGAGCAGATCGAGCAGGCGTCGGCTGCGCGCCTTGCTGGATTCGCTCCACGCCTGGATCTGCAGCAGGTGCTCGTTCTGCGGGGCGAGGGTGAGTCCCTCCCGGGCGAACACGCCCGCCTGGTGGCGATGGTTGAGCAGCATCTCGCAGTGCGCCGCCGTCAGGAGCGTGTGGGGCGAACGATCGCGGTCCAGCGCACGCTGATAGGCCGCCCGGACGGCGAACGGCTGCGCGAGCGTGTCGTGCAAGAGTGCGACAGCCATGAGTTGGTGGCCCTGAGGGGCCTCCGGTTCCAGCTCGATCGCCTGCTCGGCGTACTGCTTCGCGGCTGCACTGTCGCGTCGGCTGTTGGCGATGTTGCCCAGCAGCGTCGCGCCGCCGAGCGTCGGACGGATGGCCATCGCCGCGCGGGCGGCGTTCTCGGCCTCCGCGTCGCGTCCGCCCTCGTACAAGGCGCGGCCGAGATCGAGCAGCAGGCGGTCGTCCTGAGGGTGGCGCGACAGGGCATCGCGCAGTACGTCAGCAGCCCGGTCGTGCTGCCCGAGGTCCAGGTAACCCGAGGCTTGGAAGATCGCCGAGTCGATCTCGGTCGTCATCTAGAGGATGTGGCGACGCTTGAGTTCGTCGGCCAGGTCGTCGTAACGCCCGTCCTTGTTCGCGAACTCGACGACGTTGCGGGCGCCGTGGAACCAGCTGAGCGTGGACGGTTTGATCTCCGCCAGCGCGTCCTCGACGTCGTGCATCTGCAGAGGCTGGATCTCGCCCTGCGCGAGCGAGCGGTTGAGCGCCTTCTGGGCGGCGGTGTCGACGAGATGGGCCAGGTCGGCGCCGGAGAAGTCCTCGGTACGGGCGACGATCGAGGCGAGGTCGATCCCCGCGATGGGCCGCTTGAGGAACAGACCGCGAAGGATGGTCTCCCGCGCCGGTCCGTCAGGCGGAAGGACGAGCACGAGCCGGTCCAGTCGACCAGGTCGAAGGAGCGCGGGGTCGACCTCCCACGGCTGGTTGCTCGCCGCCAGCAGGAACAGCCCCTCGTTGTCGTCTTTGACCGAGTCCAGCTCGAGGAGCAGTTGGTTGACGATCGCGCGCATGCCGGACCATCCGGTGCCGATGCTGGAACGGCGGGCGCCCAGCGCGTCGATCTCGTCGAGGAACATCACGATCGGGGCGTAGCTGCGCGCCGAGGCGAACAGCTTCTGCAGGTTCTTCTCGGTCTGGCCGAAGTGCTCGCCCATCACGTCGGCGATCGATGCGGTGAGGAACCTCAGGCCGAGCTCGCCGGCGACGGCACGGGCGATGAAGGTCTTGCCGCAGCCCGGTGGCCCGTAGAGCAGCAGACCGCCCCGCAGCGACGCTCCGAACGCCTGCGCGATCTCGGGGTTCCTCAGCGGGTCGAGGAACGCCTCATGCAGTCGCCGCTTGACACTCTCGAGGCCGCCGACGTCGTCGAGTGTGACGGCCGCGTCCTCGACGTCGACCGTCGGAGTTCCTTCGCCGCCGACCTTCACGGGCTCTTCCACGAACGGCGGCGGCAGGTCGTTGCCGAGCTGCTGCTCTGCGCGGGACCAGTCGAACTCGCCGGACCGGGCGGCGGCCGGTTGCTCGGCCGAGCTCGGCGCCGCGGCCGCGGCAGTGTCGGTCGTGCACCGCACGAGCAGCTCGAGCGCGGCCGCGTCGTCAGGACGTGCTCGCAGCACGAGCGAGGCATGCTCCGCAGCCTCCGCGCGGCGCCCGTGCTCCTCGAGCAGGCGTGCTACCTGGAGGCGAAGGTCATGCTGATCGGGGGAGGCGTCGAGGGCGGCGAACAAGTTCTCGAACAGCGCGTCGCTCATGCCAGGAGTGTAGTTGCGGTGCGCGTCGCCGTCTGATCAGGACAGCGCGTCGAGCTCGTCGGCGCTCAGGGTGAGCGCGAACGACTCGACGAGCGCCACGAGCTGCTCCGGCGTGCGGGCACTGGCGATCGGGGCCGCCACCGTCGGCTGCTGACGCAACCAGGCCAGCGAGACAGCGGTGATGCTCAGACCGTTCTCCTTGGCGATGCGCTCGAGGACGACGAGCAGGTCGAGATTGCGGGGGTCGTCCAGGTACGCGGCCGCACCGCCCTGGCGCGGGGAGTCGACGGCGCTGCCGGGACGGTACTTGCCGGTGAGGAAGCCGCTCGCGAGCGAGTAGTACGGCGCCTCGACGAGACCGAGTTCCGCGAGCGTCGGAGCCAACGACTGCTCGAAGCCGCGCTCCACGAGGTTGTAGTGGTCCTGGCTCACGGAGAAGGGCGTGCGGCCGGCGGCGTCCGCGGCCTCCACGACCGCACGTAAGCGCTCGGCCGAGAAGTTCGAGAGACCGAGGGCGCGGACCTTGCCCTCCTGCACGAGCGCGTCGAAGACCTCGGAGATCTCGTCGGGCGTGACGTTCTCGTCGTCCTGGTGCGCGTAGTAGAGGTCGACGTAGTCGGTCTGGAGCCGGCGCAGGGAGCCCTCGATCGCGGCGCGGACGTTGGCCGCCGACAGGCCCGGCTGCTGATCCCACATGCCGACCTTGGTCGCGATCTGGACGCGCTCCCGCAGTCCGCGGGACGCGAGCCACTCGCCGATGATCGTCTCGGAGTCACCTCCGGAGTTCCCCGGGACCCACGCGGAGTAGACGTCCGCGGTGTCGATCGTCGTGCCGCCAGCGGCGACGAACGCGTCGAGGACCGCGAAGCTCTGGTCGCGATCGGCGGTCCAACCGAAGGTGTTGCCGCCGAGAACGAGGGGGCCGAGGTCGAAAGTGCTCATACCGATAGTCAACGCTGAGGGCCCGAGCGGACTTCCTGTTGCACGTGTGCGCTGTGTCACATCATTCGATGCCGAGCAACGTCGCCATGCCGGTCACGCCCACCACGATGATGACGATGCCGACGATGTCGAACACGATGCCCGACCGGACCATCTTGGTGATCGGCACCATGCCGGTGCCGTAGACGATCGCGTTGGGCGGAGTGGAGACCGGCAGCATGAAACCGAACGACGCTCCGAACACGGCGGCGAGCACCGGGATCGCGGGGTTGACGTTCACCGCGAGCGCAAGTTGCGCCGCGATGGGGGCCACCACCACGACGCTCGCGGTGTTGCTCGTGGTCTCGCTGATGAGGACCGCGATGACCGTCGCGAGGATCGTGATCCCGATGAGGCTGCTCGTTCCGAGCAGATCCGACAGCGAGGTGCCCATGGTCTCGGCGAGGCCGGTCGAGGACAGCAGCCCGCCGAGCGCGATGCCGCTGCCGAAGAGGATGATCGTGCCCCAGTCGATCCGCGCCGCGTCGTTCCACGTCAGGGTGAAGGACCGCTGCGACCAGTTGGTCGGCAGCACGAACAGCAAGGACGCGGCGACGATCGCGACGGCGCCCTCGTCGAGCAGGCCCAGCACCGTGTCGTAGAAGTCTGATTCGCCGCCGGTCACGAGGCCCACGGCTCCGGGGAAGATCCACAGCGCGACAGCGACGCCGAAGGCGATGAGCGTGTTGCGGCTGCCGGTGCCCATGGCGCCGAGCTTCTGGCGTTCCTCGCGGATGTAGCCGTCGACGCCTTCCACCCGCTTGACCTCCGGCCGGTTGAGCCGGACGAGGAGCAGGCACAGGACGGCGAACATCACGGCGACGAGCGGGAAGGCGAGCAGCATCCACTGGAAGAACGGGATGACGATGTCGAGCTCTTCCTCCAGGTAGGCGCGGCCGATGAGGTTCGGCGGGCTGCCGACCGGGGTCAGGAGACCGCCGACGCTCGCGCCGTAGGCGACCATCAGCATCAGCGCGGTCGAGAAGTGCAGCCGCTGCGGATCGACCTCGTCCCCGTTCTGGCTGAGAACCGAGGCGAGGAAGCCCACGATGCCGGCGGCGATCGGCATCATCATCGCGGCGGTCGCCGTGTTGGACACGAAACCGCTCAGCAGGGCCGTGATCGCGCCGAACGCCACGATGATGCGCGTGGTGGTGGCCGAGACGCCGGGGATGCTCAAGATCGCGAACGCGAAGCGACGATCGAGCCCGTGCTTGCGCATGGCCTCGGCGATGATGAATCCGCCGATGAAGACGAAGATGGTGCTGTTGCCGAAGGAGCCGAACACCGTGTCCGCGTCGGCGATGCCGAAGATGATGACCGCGGCCATCGCCAGCATCGCGGTGACGGGGATCGGGATGGCCTCGGTGATCCAGTAGACGACGACCCACGACAGGACGCCGGCCAGCTTCTGGGCCGGGTCGTCGAGCGGTGCGCACAGCAGATACACCACGATGCCGATGACCGGCCCGGCGAACAGGCCAGACGTACGGCGGATGCTCTCGAAACGCTGCTCGGCCGGGCTCAGCGTCTCCTTGACCTCGTCGAAGGTGCGATACGTCGCGGGACGTCGTGTTTCGGCGCTCACCGCAACCCCCTCAGTCTGTGGTGGGCATCACGCTAAGGCTTGTACCGACGTTTGTCGCCTTAGGCGAAGGGGAGCTCGTCCTGATCGTCGTCGGTGCTCGAAGAGAGGTGCCGATGGGCGGACAGCAGCTCGATCTCGGGTCGTTCGGCCATGAACCGCTCGACCTTGTCGAGCACCTCGACGACGTGCGCACGGTCGATCGAGACGAGGCTGCCGCCGATCCCGGCGCGCCGGTACAGATCCACGCTGTCGGTCTCGGCCGCCGAGAGCGCGAACCGGCGCTGCAGCTCGTTGACGATCGGCCGGACGATGCTGCGCTTCTCCTTGAGGGAGTGGACGTCACCGAGGCGCACGTCGAACTCGATCCAGCCGATCCACATGCTCGTAGTCTGCCAAGTCCTCGCCCGCGCCCGCGCGGTCCCGCTCCCCGCGAGTGGCGCAAAGAGGGGCTCACAGCGCTCTCGACACCCCCAAACTGCGCCACTCGGTCATCACTTTGCGCCACTCGGCGACGGCGGAAGCGGGAAGCAGGCTCAGTTGGATGTTCATCCAACTGAGCTGTGTTCCGAGGACGGATCGCGAGTTCCATGCGACGTTCAGAGCTCCACGTCAACCTTGCGAAAGGGCACTTCTCATGACCCAGGTCCCCCCGCCGCCCGCCGGGCCTCAGCAGCCTGCCGGTTACTACCCGCCTCAGCAACCTCCGAAGAAGAAGCGAGGGTTTCTGAAGTGGGCCGGTATCGCCCTCGGTGCCGTTGTCCTGCTCTCGATCGTTGGAGCCGCGCTTAGCGGTGGAGATGACACCGACGCGTCGTCCGGATCCGACACCGCCGAGACGAACCGAGAGGAGGAGACTCAGGCCGATCCTGCTGCCCAGGAGGAGGCGGCTGAGCCGGCGCCTGAGAACGTTCTGCGATACGAGGTCACCACTTCCACCGGCGCTCCGCTGGGAATGGTGACCTACATGAGTACCGACTTCAACATCTCCCAGGAGGCAAACGTGCCTTCGGGATGGAGTAAAGAAGTCCAGTTCGATTCGAAGCTCGATGCCATGGGAGCGAACATGAATGCCCAGAACAGTGGTGGCGGCGACGTCACCTGCCGTGTGTTCTGGGACGGCGAGCTCGTCAATGAGAACACCAGCAGCGGTGAGTTCGCGATGGTCACCTGTTCGCTTCCGAACTGACTCGTCTGAAACGACGAAAGCCCTCGCTGCGGCGAGGGCTTTCGTGGTGGTACACCCCCAGGGACTCGAACCCTGAACCCGCTGATTAAGAGTCAGCTGCTCTGCCAATTGAGCTAGGGGTGCAGTGCGCGGCGCGCGAGTAAGAACTCTACCGCACCGTCCCCAACGCAGGAAATCGGGGTCCGGCCCTCGCGCGAGATCGCGAACATCGCCGGCGCTTCCTACGATGACCCCTATGTCCGAATCGGGGAAGAACATGGACGCGTCGGCGCAGGACGAGCGGCGGGCGAAGTGGAAGATCATCGGGCCCGGCATCGTCGTGGCCGGTACGGGCGTCGGGGCGGGTGACCTGGTCGCGACCCTCCCGGCGGGCGCGCGGTTCGGGTACGCGCTGCTGTGGGCGGTGATCCTCGGTACCGTCTTCAAGATCATCCTCGTCGAGGGAGCGGGCCGGTACAGCCTCGCGAGCGGTCGCACGATCTTCCAGGGCTGGCGTTCGCTTGGCGCGTGGACCAGCTGGTACTTCGGCCCGTACATCGTGATCTGGGGCTTCGTCTACGGGGCGACGGCGATGTCGTCGTCCGCGTTGCCGCTGGTCGCGCTGTTCCCCGACGGGCCCGACCTCAAGGTCTGGGCCATCGCGATGGGTCTCATCGGGTTCGCGCTGGTGTGGCTCGGCCGGTACAGCATCGTCGAGAAGCTCATGGCGCTGTTCGTCGGCGTCATGTTCGTCTCCGTCGTCGGTGCCGCGCTGCTCGCGACCCCGAACCTTCTCGACATCGTCGGCGGACTCGTTCCCCGCATCCCCGAGGGCGGCCTCGTCAACACGCTCGCGGTCGCGGGCGGGGTCGGCGGCACCATCACGCTCGCCGCCTACGGATACTGGCTGCGCGAGAAGGGCTGGGCCACGCCCGGCTGGATGCGGGTGATGCGGATCGACAACTCCGTGGCGTACCTCGTCACCGGCATCTTCGTCGTCGCGATGCTCATCGTCGGTGCCGAACTGCTGTACAGCGCCAACATCGCGCTCGGCTCCGGCGATCAGGCGCTCGTCGGCCTCTCCGACGTGCTCGACGAACGGTACGGCCAGATCTACGGGACCGTGTTCCTCGTCGGGTTCTGGGCCGCGTCGATGTCGTCGCTCATCGGCGTGTGGAACGGTGTCGCGCTGATGTTCGCCGACTTCCTCGGCACGTCGCGCGGTCTGGCCGCGGACGACCCGCGCCTGCATTCGGGCGGCTCGTACTACAAGGCGTACGTGCTGTGGTTGACGTTCCCGCCGATGCTGCTGCTGTTCCTCAACGAGCCGGTGGCGATCATCCTCGCGTACGGCGTGCTCGGGTCCATCTTCATGCCGTTCCTGGCGCTGACGCTCTTGGGCCTGCTCAACACCGACCGTGTCCCGCGTGAGTGGCGCAACGGCACGTGGGGGAACCTCGCGCTCGGGCTCTGCGCTCTGCTGTTCATCGCCGTCGGCGCGCACGAGCTGTATCAGGCCGTGACGGGCGCCTGAACCGCCCCAGATGCCCTAGGGTGACGGCCATGGCGAGCCAGACGCGACAGTACGTCGGAGCGATCGACCAGGGCACCACCAGCACGCGCTTCATGGTGTTCGACCACGACGGGTGCGAGGTCGGACGCCACCAGCTCGAGCACGAGCAGATCATGCCGCGATCGGGATGGGTGGAGCACGACCCGGCCGAGATCTGGCGCAACACGTGCACGGTGGTGGAACAGGGCCTCAAGGACGCGGGGATCGACGCGGGGGAACTCGCCGCGGTCGGCATCACCAACCAGCGCGAGACCACCGTCGTATGGGATCCGCGCACAGGCGAGACCTTCGGCAACGCGATCGTCTGGCAGGACACCCGCACGTCCGCCCTCGCCGCTGCCCTCGACGACGAGCACGGCGACCTCATCCGCCAGAAGGCGGGACTGCAGCCCGACTCCTACTTCGCCGGCGGCAAGCTCCGCTGGATCCTCGAGAACGTCGACGGGGTCGCGGAGGCGGCCGAGCAGGGGAACGCGATCTTCGGGACCATCGACACCTGGCTGCTGTGGTGGCTGACCGGCGGCCCGGACGGAGGCTTGCACGTCACCGACGTCACCAACGCCAGCCGCACGATGCTGATGGACCTGGAGACCCTGCAGTGGGACGACGAGCTCATCGCAGCGGTCGGGGTGCCGACATCGATGCTGCCGCAGATCCGCAGTTCGGCGGAGGAGTACGGCACCACCCGGACGGACGGACCGTTCGGTGCCGAGGTCGTCCTGGCCGGCGACCTCGGAGACCAGCATGCGGCGCTGGTCGGCCAGGCCTGCTTCGAGCCGGGGATGCTCAAGAACACGTACGGCACGGGCAACTTCCTCGTGCTCAACACCGGCACCGAGATCGTGCGCTCCGAACGCGGTCTGCTCACCACGGTCGCCTACCAGTTCGGCGATGACGCGCCGGTCTACGCGCTCGAGGGGTCGATCGCCGTCACCGGTTCGGCGATCCAGTGGCTGCGCGACCAGCTGCAGGTCTTCGACGAGGCCGCGGACTCCGAGCGGCTCGCCTCCACCGTCGACGACAACGGCGGGGTGTACTTCGTCCCGGCGTTCTCGGGACTGTTCGCGCCGTACTGGCGGCCCGACGCCCGCGGGGTGATCGTCGGGCTCTCGCGGTTCAACACCCTCGCGCACGTGGCCCGCGCGGCACTCGAGGCGATCTGCTACCAGAGCAAGGACGTCGTCGACGCGATGATCGCCGACGCCGACCTCGACTTGGAGGTCCTGCGCGTGGACGGCGGCATCACCGCCAACGACCTGTGCATGCAGATCCAGGCCGACATCCTCGACATCGAGGTCAGCCGACCGGAGGTCATCGAGACCACCTGTCTCGGTGCGGCCTACGCGGCAGGTCTCGCGGTCGGGTTCTGGTCCAGCACCGACGAACTCGTCGCCAACTGGGCGGAGAACAAACGCTGGCGTCCAACGTGGGACGACACGCAGCGCGATGAGGGCTACCACCAGTGGAAGAAGGCGGTCGAGCGCACGTTGGGGTGGGCCGAATGAGCGCCGCCACGCATCGTGACCTGCCGCTCGCCCTGCGCGCGCAGCGCGGCGTCATCCGCGGCTTCTCCCGCCTGCCGTCGCGACTCGTCGCACGACTCGGGGCGAACGCGCCGGTCAACCAGGACGGTGAGCGGCTGGCTCCCGAGATCGCCCTCGCGCTCGCCGCAATGAACCGCCTTCCCGGGCCGGCGGCCACGGAACTGCCGCTCGGTCAGGCCCGGGACATGCTCGACCACGAGTCGCTGATGTTCGCCGACCGCTTCGAGCCCTTCGCGGTCGAGGAGGATCTCGAGATTCCCGGACCCGGCGGCCCGATCGGCGCCACCCGCTACCGCCACCGCAGCGGCGCCTCGCGCGGGCTCGTCGTGTACTTCCACGGCGGCGGCTGGGTGCTCGGCAGCCGCGCCAGCACCGATTCGGCGGTGCGTTTCCTCGCGATGCACGCCGGCGTCGACGTGTTGTCGATCGACTATCGACTCGCGCCGGAGCACCCGTTTCCCGCCGCGGTCGACGACGCCCTCGCGGCCTGGGACTTCGCCGTCGAGAACGCCGATCGCTGGGGGATCGGACAGGACCGAATGGTGGTGGCAGGCGACAGCGCAGGCGGCAATCTCAGCGCGGTGCTCGCGCTCCTGCTGCGTGGGCGCGACGTCCAGCCACGGCTCCAGGTGCTGCTGTTCCCGGTGACCGACCTGTCCACGAAGCACCCGTCCTACCGGGAATTCCGCGAGGGCTTCTTCCTCACCGAGGCCGACATGGACTGGTACCGCGAGCACTACCTGGCGCACCCGGAGGACGCTCACGACTGGCGCGCGTCGCCGCTTCTGGCGCCCGACGTGAGCGGCGCCGCGCCCGCGTACGTGGCGGTCGCCGGTTTCGACCCGTTGCGGGACGAAGGCATCGCGTACGCCGAACGGCTCCGTTCGGCGGGGGTGCCCACCGAACTCGCTCGCGAGGGCGGCCTCATCCACGCCTTCATCAACGTCACGATGGCCAGCGCCACCGCCCGCGCGGCCACCCTCCGGGTCGCCGAGGCGATCACCCGCGCGCTGCCCTGACGCACTCGGGCGGACGGGCGCGGGGTCCGCTGGTTGACTGGGGGCATGCGATCGGTAGCCCTGTCCCCGCAGTACCGCACAGACGCCATCGCCGCGATGGCCGCCGAGCCCGTCGACATCCTGGTGATCGGAGGTGGGGTGGTCGGGGCCGGAGCGGCCCTCGACGCCGCGACCCGCGGCATGTCGGTCGCCCTCGTCGAAGCCCGCGACTTCGCGTCCGGCACCTCCAGCCGGTCGAGCAAGCTGATCCACGGCGGGCTGCGCTATCTGGAGATGCTGGACTTCCGGCTCGTCGCCGAGGCGTTAGGTGAGCGCGGACTGCTGATCGACAAGCTCGCCCCGCACCTGGTCAAGCCGGTGCCGTTCCTCTATCCGCTCACCCGTCGCGGGTGGGAGCGCTTCTACGCCGGCGCCGGGGTCGCCCTCTACGACTCGATGGCCATGCTCTCGGGTCGTGCCCGCGGCGTGCCGCGCCATTCGCACCTCACCCGTCACGGGGCCCGCAAGCGCATGCCTGCGCTCCGCAAGGACGCGCTCGTCGGTGCCATCCAGTACTACGACGGCCAGGTCGACGACGCCCGTCACACGATGTTCCTCGCCCGCACCGCGGCCGCCTATGGTGCGCATGTCGCCAGCCGGACCCGAGTGGTCGACCTGCTGCGGGAGGGTGACCGCGTCGTCGGGGCCCGGATCGTCGATCTCGAATCCGGCGAGGAACACGACGTTCGCGCCAAGCAGGTCGTCAACGCGACGGGCGTGTGGACCGACGAGACGCAGGGCCTGGCGGGGGAGCGCGGGCAGTTCCACGTCCGGGCCAGTAAGGGCATCCATCTCGTCGTTCCGCGTGACCGCATCCGCGGCGAGTCCGGCCTCATCCTGCGCACCGAGACGTCGGTGCTCTTCGTCATCCCCTGGGGCCGGCACTGGATCGTCGGGACGACCGACACCGACTGGGCGCTGAGCAAGGACCATCCCGCCGCGAGCGCGAAGGACATCGACTACCTCCTCGAGCGGGTGAACAAGGTGCTTGTCGAACCGCTCACGCACGCCGACGTCGAGGGCGTCTACGCCGGGCTGCGTCCGTTGCTGGCCGGCGAATCCGACGCGACGAGCAAGCTGTCCCGCGAGCACGCCGTGTCCACCGGCGTGAAGGGCCTCGTGGTCATCGCCGGCGGCAAGTACACGACCTACCGCGTCATGGCCAAGGACGCGATCGACGCCGCGGTCGACGCGATGGCGGTGCAGCTCGACCGCAAGGTCCCCCCGAGCTGCACCGAGGACGTCCCCCTGCTCGGTGCCGACGGGTACGAGGCGTTGTGGAACCAGCGCACGACCCTCGCCGCGGATCACGACCTCGGCGTGGGGCGTATCGAGCACCTGCTGAACCGGTACGGCTCGCTCGCGCTGGAGGTGCTGGACCTCATCCGTGAGCGCCCGGACCTCGGCCGTGCCCTGACCGGCGCCGACGACTATCTACGAGCCGAGGTGGTCTACGGCGTCACGCACGAGGGCGCGCGGCACCTCGACGACATCATCGCCCGCCGGACGCGCATCTCCATCGAGACCTTCGACCGCGGCACCGAAGTGGCTCGGGAGGTCGCCGAACTGATGGGCGCGGAGCTGGACTGGAGTGACGCGCAGCGCGAACGCGAGGTCGACCACTACCTCAAGCGGGTGGACGCCGAGCGGGAGAGCCAGACCATGCCCGACGACGAGACCGCCGACGCGGCGCGTATGGGCGCGCCCGACGTCGTGCCGGTGGCCAGCCGGTGAGGCCGCTGGTCGTCGCGGCCACCGCGGCCGAGGCCGCCTACGTGCCTGAGGGACTTCCGACCGTCGTCACCGGCATCGGCAAGGTGGAAGCGGCAGCGGTGACGGCGCTGGCGATCACTGAGCACCGGCCCGACGTCGTCCTCAACGTCGGGACTGCGGGAGCGTTGCGCACCGGCTTGAGCGGGCTCTTTCTGCCCTCCCTGGCGATCAACCACGACCTCGACGCGCCGTCGATCCGCGCGCTCGGCGGCCAGGCGATCGACGAGGTGGCGATCGCCGACGGCGACGGTTCGGTACTGGCGACGGGAGACCGGTTCGTCAGTGACGCTGCCGTACGCGACGTGCTCGCCCAGCGTGCCGGGTTGGTCGACATGGAGGGCTTCGCCGTCGCCCGCGTCGCCGCGGCCATGGGGGTGCCGGTGCGCCTCGTCAAGGTCGTCAGCGACACCGCGGACGAGAGCGCCCTCGACTGGCCCCAGGTCGTCGACTCCTGCGCGCGGCGGTTGGGGGAGTGGCTCGCTCAGTCCCTCTGAGCCGGTTCACGCCGCGACCGCGTGGCCTTGGTGACGCCGTACAACACGACGCCGACCGCCATGATGATGGCGCCACGCACCCACACATGGGCGTCCTGCTGCGTGAGGAGCACGACGCACGAGATCACCGCGAGCACGGGCAGGAAGGTCCATGCCCGGAAGTGCTCGTGCTCCACGGGGTCGCGGCGCAGCACGAGCACCGCGGCGTTGGTGCTGAGGAACACGAACAGGAGCAGCAGCACCACGGTTTCGGCCAGCGTGGCGACGCTGCCGGTCGCCGTGAGCGCCGTCGCGACGAGGGTCGTCGCGACGATCGCCACCCACGGTGTGCGGCGTTTCGGCAGCACCTTGCTCGCGGCCGAGGGCAGGAGTCCCTGGTTGCCCATGCCGTAGGCGAGGCGGCTCGCCATGATCATGGTCAGCAGAGCGCCGTTGGCGACCGCGATGAGTGCGATGAGACTGAACAGCCACGCGGGGACGGCGACGCCGGTCTCCTTCACGACGGCGAGCAGCGGCCCGCTGGACTCCGCGAGTTCGCCCGACGGGAGCGCGATCGACGCAGCGGTCCCGACGAGCATGTAGAGGACACCCGCGACGGCGAGGGAGCCGAACAACGCCTTCGGGTAGACCCGCGCCGGGTCGCGCACCTCTTCGATGACGTTCGCGCTGGTCTCGAATCCGACGAACGAGTAATAGGCGAGCAGGGCCGCCCCGAAGACCGCGACGACGGGGCTCGACTCCGCGTCGAAGCTGACCGCGCGGCTGACGTCGCCACCTCCGCCGGAGAGGAACACCGCCACCGCCACGACGACGAGCACGAGTCCGGTGGTCTCGATCATCGTCATGACGAGGTTCGCGCCCACGGACTCCTTGATGCCCCGCGCGTTGAGCGCGCCGATCAGCGCGAGGAAGACGACCGCGCCGAGTTCGGGCGGCACGTCGATGAAGGTGGCGAGGTAGTCGCCGGAGAAGGCGAGGGCCAGGCCCGAGGCGCTCACGACGCCGGCTGCAAGCATCGCGAAACCCACGAGGAACGACACGATCGGGCGCTTGTACGCCCGCTCGGCGAACACCGCGGAGCCCCCGGCGTGCGGGTACTTGGTGACGAGTTCGGCGTAGGAGGCGGCGGTGAGCAGCGCCATGAGGAGCGCGACGAGCATCGGCACCCACGTCACACCCCCGACTTCGCCGGCGATCTCGCCCACCAGCGCGTAGATGCCGGCTCCGAGCACGTCGCCGAGGATGAACAGGAACAGCATCGTGCCGGTGATGTTGCGCTTGAGGGCGCCCTCGGCGGCGGGGGCCTGCGGCGACTCTGCCATTCGCTCAGGCTAGGACGGTCTCGCCCGTTTCTCCTGTCGAGCGAGCGTGAGCTTCACCGGTAGAAGCCCTCGCGGAGGTTGATGCCGTGTTCCATCCAGACTTTCAGTGCCGCCAGCATCCCCGTCCAGCCCTCGCAGTTGCCGAAGGCGGCCGAAGCACCCCGAGCGTTGGGCTGCCAGGACGTCTCCGTGATGGTCACCAGCGTGCGGGTGTCGGCGTCGAGGGGCTCGAACTCGAAGGTGGTCCGCGTGGTGCCACCCTCGCTCGTGGTCGCGTCGCCGTCCCACTCGATGACGATCCGACGCGGTGGATCGGCCTCCACCACCGTGACCGGAAACCGGCCGGGGAAGTCGTGGAAGTCCCAGCTGACGTCGGCGCCCGGCTCGAGGCGTCCGCGGGCCCCGCCGGTGGTGAAGTACCGGGAGAGTTGGGCCGGGTCGGCGACGGCCTCGTAGACCTCCGCGCACGGGCGCGCGACACGCCCGGAGACGGTGAACGAGGGCTCGCTGAGCGTGTCGTCGGTGTTCATGTTGTATTTTTACAACATGTCTGGTGCGACTGACAAGGGCTCCGACGACGATCGGGTGTTCAAGGCGCTCGCCTCGCCGGTGCGCCGGCGCATGCTCGACGCGTTGAAGGAGTCCTCGCAGACCACCGGCTCGCTCTGCGCGCGGTTACCCGAACTCGACCGCACGACCGTGCTGCAGCACCTGCGTGTGTTGCGTGAGGCCGGCCTGGTGACCGGACGCAAGGTCGGGCGGGAGCACCACCTGTCGCTCTCCCCGCTGCCGATCAAGCGGATCCACGATCGTTGGATCAGCGACTACATGCATGCCGCAGTGAACCTGCTCGAGCAGTTGGAGGCTGAATGACGACACCGGACGACACGAGCATGGAGACGCTCATCGCGCCCGTCCTCGAGCATGTGCGCCGCGAGGATCCCGGCGGCGTCCTGGGCCTCTACCTCTACGGCTCGGCCGTCGCCAGCGGATTGCAGCCGGACAGCGACGTCGATCTCATGCTGATCACACGGCGTTCGCTGACGACGGACGAGCGCTCAGGGCTCGTGACGATGCTGCTGGACCTGTCGGGCTGGCGCGGGCATACGGAGCGGTTTCCTGACGTCGCCCACCGGCGCCCCCTCGAACTCACGAGTCTCGTCGTGAGCGATGTCCAGAGCGGGCAGGAACCGCCGCGGCGCGACTTCCAGTACGGCGAATGGTTGCGTGACGAGATCGTTGCCGGCCGACTGCCGCAACCCGAGGACGATCCCGACGTCGTCACCCTCGTCGCCATGGCGCGTGACGCCCACCGGGTGCTCGCCGGGCCCGACCTGCGGGACCTTCTGGGGCCCGTCAGCCGCGGCCGGCTCCAACGGGCGATCCTCGCGGTCATCCCCGACGTCCTCGCCGAGATCGAGGGCGACGAACGCAACACGCTGTTGGCTCTGGCGCGCAGCCTCGTGACGCTGCAGACCGGCACGATCGTCGCCAAACACGAGGCAGTCGACCTCGTCGCACCGACGCTCGGCGCGGAGGACCGTGAACTGCTGCAGCGCGCTCGAGCCGGATATGTCGGTGAGACGCCCGACGTGTGGACCGACGAGGTCGATCGCGTCACCCGCCTCGCGCACACGCTCGCGGAGCGCGTCGCGGCCTGCGCGAGCTGAGACGGCTCCACCGTTTCTCTAGGATCGCGGTGATGTCACATCGTGTGCTGGTGGTCGGAGGCCGGGGGGCGTTGGGGTCACGCATTCGTGCGGCCCTCGCCCGTGCCGGCGACCTGGACGTGCTGATCGGGTCACGGACGCCCGGTGATGCGGCTGTGCGGATCGACGCGCGGAGCCGAGACAGCGTCAGCGAAGCTCTCACCGCGCACCGCCCGGATCTCGTGGTCCTCGCGGCGCCCTCGATCACGCCCGCCGTGCAACTCGCGTGCGCGACGCGGGGCACTCCGTGCCTCGACGTCTCACCCCGCAGCGACCTTCGCCTCGGCACGTACCCCGAACTGGCGAACGCGGAATCGCCCCTCCTCACGATGTGCGGGTTCTTCCCGGGGCTCAGCGGAATTCTCGCTCGCGAAGTGTCTGCCGGACTCGACGAGGTCAGCGACATCCGCGTCGGGCTGTTGCAGAGCACGAACGCAGCGGTGGGGCCCTCGGGCGTGAAAGACATGTTGCGAGCGCTGACGCGCCCCGTGCCGACCACCGAAGGAACCGCTCGGGGTTTCACCGAGAGGCGGCGGATGCGCTTCGACGATCGAGACGTGACCGTCCGGCGGATGGACTACGACGAACGTGCGCTCGTGGCGACCTGCATCCCGGCGGCGCGGGTGGAGTACTACACGGCGTGGTCGAACCGCTTCTTCACGGGAGCGGTCGCCGGTCTCAACGCCGTCGGGCTGCTCCAGGCGTTGGTCGACAGCAGGTTCGCGATCACCCCGAGGCACCGGCCGGCGCGCCCCGAGACGGTGCACCTCACAGTGGAGGCGGAGGGAACGTCGCAGGGTCGGGCGGCGATGCGCCGATTCCGCGTGAGCGCGGACAGCGATTACGGTGCGACGGCGGAGGTCGTGGCGGCGACGGCGGTGGAGATCCTGCGAGAGCCCGGCCGATTCACGGGTGTGCAGGTTCCGATGGAGGTCTTCCGGCTCGATGACCTGAGGCCGCACTTCGTCGGGATCGCGCTCGAGCCGTGATGAGAAACGAGGTCCGAACCGATGGTTCGAACCTCGTCCTTGGGGTGGATGACGGGACTTGAACCCGCGACCACCGGCACCACAAGCCGGTGCTCTACCAACTGAGCTACACCCACCATGTCGCAGCGAAACTGCGCGACCGCGAGTCTACCCCAACCGGGGTCAGGACCCCGTTGCGGGGGTCTACTGTCCGGCGATCTCGGCGGCGATGGCGCGAGCGGTCTCGGTGTCCACGCCCGGCTCCGGTGTGAAGACGGCACGCCGGTAATAGCGGAGCTCGTCGATGCTCTCGCGGATGTCCGCCAGTGCGCGATGGTTGCCGCCCTTGGCGGGCGCCGCGAAGTAGGCACGCGGGAACCAGTGGCGGGCGAGTTCCTTGATGCTCGACACGTCCACGACGCGGTAGTGCAGGTACGACTCGAGCTCGCTCATGTCGCGAGCGAGGAAGGCCCGGTCGGTGCCGATGGAGTTGCCCGCCAGGGGAGCCTTGCGCGGCTCGGTGACGAACTCGCGGACGTAGTCGAGCACGCGCTCCTCGGCCTCGGCCAGCGTGATGCCGGCGTCGAGCTCGTCGAGAAGCCCCGACGTGGTGTGCATCTGCGTGACGACCTCGTTCATCTGCTCGAGGGCCTCCTGCGGGGGCTTGATGACGAGGTCGACCCCCTCGCCGAGCACCTGAAGGTCGTAGTCGGTGACGAGGGCCGCCACCTCGATCAGAGCGTCGTGCTCCAGGGAGAGCCCGGTCATCTCGCAGTCGATCCACACCAGCTTGTCGTTCACCCCGTCACCTTACTGCGGGTAACCGTCACGGGCCGTGGGGTGGACTCGCTACGCTTCTGGCGGACCTTTCGACCGAGGAGCCTCAGTGACGAACGACCGTAAGAACCGCGCCGCTCGCGCGGAGCAGATGCGCAAAGAGCGCGAGAAGGCCGAGCGCCGCCAGCGCAACATCATCTCGGTGGTGATCGTGGCCATCGTGGTGGTGCTCATCGGAGTGGGCGCGTGGGCGGTCACCGCCGCGCAGAACGCCAACCCGAAGGAGACCGAGGTCATCCAGCCCGAGGGCAGCATCGAGGACTTCGGTGTGCCGTACGTCCCTGCCGGCGCGGAGGCTCCCGCCGAGGACGTGCCCACGGTCGAGATCTTCGAGGACTTCCTCTGCCCGTACTGCCAGCAGTTCGAGCAGACGAGCGGTGAAGCGCTGCGGGCTCAGGCCGACGCCGGTGAGATCCAGCTCGTCTACCGCCCCTTCTCGTTCCTCGACGCGATGGGCGGCAGCACCAACGAGTACTCGCTGCGGGCCACCAACCTCGCGATGTGCGCGCTCGACAGCGAGGGCCCCGAGGCTTTCCAGGCGGTGCACGACGCGCTCTATGCGAACCAGCCCGCCGAGGGTGGCGCGGGCCCGTCGGACGACGAGCTGCTGACGCTGGCCGAGGACGCCGGCGTCAAGGTGCCGGAGGAGTGCGTCAAGCAGGAGCGTTTCGTCCCCTGGGTCAAGGCTGCTCGTGAGCACGGCCAGGACGAGCGCGGCGTGAGCGGCACGCCCACCGTGTTCGTCGACGGCGAGGAGATCGAGGACCTCAGCGGCCAGGCGCTCTCGGACGCGATCGAGGCTGCGCGCCAGGGCTGATCCGACGCCCGAGGACGGGGAGTCACGCTGCCGGCCAGGCGGCGAGGCTCCCCGTTCGCGTTCTCAGCGGCCGATCAGCGCACCGAGGACGGCGGCGACGACGCACGCGACCAGCATGCCGACCGCGTGCGCCGCGCCGGTTCCGGTGCCGTGCTCGCGGCCCACGTCGACGCTGTCGACGGCCGCCGTCGAGAACGTGGTGAAACCGCCCAGCAGTCCCGTCCCCACGACCAGCAACGTCTCCGGCCCGGCGTCACGCGCCGCGAGCAGGCCGAGGGCGAACGAGCCCGCGAGATTGACGACCCACGTGGCGCGTCGTGGTCGCGAGCCGGCGGCCAGGATCACGGCGTAGCGCAGGCACGCGCCCACGCCTCCCGCGAGCACGACCAGCAACGCGGTCATCGGCGTCCTCCCAGGCGCGATCCGACCTGAGCCGCGAGCACGCCGACGGCGACGGTCGCCGCGGCGTAGGCGATGCCGGACAGCGGAGCGTGATCGAGGAGTTCCTGCGTCTGCACCGCGAGCGCGCTGTACGTGGTGAAGCCCCCCAGCATGCCGGTACCGACGAGGAGGCGCCAGCGTCGGCTGCTCGTGCGCCCGTAGAGCCAGCCGAGCGCGAACGCGCCGATCAGATTCACCAGGAGCGTCGCGCCCGGCCAGTCGCCGATCGTCCCGATTAAGACGTCAGCCGCATACCGCAGCCCGGTCCCGACCGCGCCACCGAGGAACACGAGGGCGAACGACTCGGGCACACGCGACGGCACGGCGGTCACCGTAACACCGCCCGCCCGCGTGACGGTTTACCAGGTTCCGTAGGAGATCGGTCAGCTCTGGGGAGGAATGCAGCCACTCCGTGACTGCATTCCTCCCCAGCGATATCGATGAGAGAGGGACCGAGGCGGCTGAACGTCCGGTCCCGAGTGACAAAAGCGCCCCCGGCAGGATTGCTGGTTCAGGACATCTGCAAGGCATGTCTCACGTCATCTGCAAGACCGCTCGTTGATGCTCGTGGGTGTCGAGAGCACGG
>NZ_RQJX01000028.1 GCF_003850045.1 Aeromicrobium camelliae
ACGATGTGGGTTCAGGTGGACACTCCGGGCCTCGGTTCGGGCGGTACGGCGGACCGCATTCAAAACAACGTGTGGTGGTTCGCAGGCGTTCTGGCCATCGTGGGTGTCCTCGTCGCGGGTGCTCGGATGGCATTTGAGGGCAGCGGTCGCCCTGCGAAGGAACTACTGAAATCGCTGCTGACACTCGTCGTCGTTGCTGGTGCGGGGTTGACCTTCGTTCGGTTGGGCGTCGAGGCCGGCGACTCGTTCTCGACGTGGATCATCGGGCGCAGCCTGGAGGACGGCTCTTTCGAGCAGAACCTTGCCGCCCTGTTCCAAGGGATCGTGGCGTTCGGTGGCGCCCCAGGCCTGCCGGCAATGATGACGATCGTCCTCGGGCTGATCGCGATGCTGTTCTCGGTCGGCCAGATCGTCCTCATGTTCTTCCGGTCGGCGGCCCTGGTGTTGCTCGCCGGTCTCCTGCCCCTCTCGGCAGCCGCGACGGGCACCCGGTTCGGAGAGCAGTGGTTCGGCAAAACGTGCGCCTGGATCGTCGCCTTCCTGCTATACAAGCCAGCCGCCGCGATCATCTACGCGGCCGCGGTCACGATGTTCGGCAATCCCGACTCGCTGACCGGTTCGATCGTCGGGCTCTGCATGATGGCGCTCGCGCTCATCGCACTCCCGGCCACGATGAAGCTCGTCGTACCGCAAACCTCGTCGTTGGCGTCTGGCGCGATGGGTGGCAGCAGCTTCGGCGCCGCTCTCGGCGCGGCGGGCGTGGCCGCCGCAGCTGGCGGTGGCTCACCTTCGGGCGCAGCACCCGCCCCGGCGTCTGCCTCGTGGTCCTCGCCAGTTCCCGCTGGTGGGAAGAACGGTGGCGGTCCGAGCGGGTCGTCCGTGCCGTCGTCCGATCCGACAGGTGGCCGTAGCCAAAGCGCCACGCGAGCGACGGGCGCGAGCACCGGAGCCGCTGGCGCGGGCTCCATGGGTGCGGGATCGGCCGCTGGCGCCGGTTCGGGCGCGGCCGCCGCGGCCGGTGGCCCCGCCGGAGCAGCGATCGCGGGAGCACAAGCGGTCCGCGGCGCAGGACAGCACGCCAAACAGGCGATCAACGACTCAGTAGAGGGGGATGGTCCTCGTGGTAGCCAACAGTGAGGCGACGGCTCCGCGTCGCTACGGGAACTTCCGACGACCGGAGTCTCCCGGTGTGCTCGGCCTCGGAACGGCCGGAACGGTCATTCTTGTGGGCGGAGCGCTCATCATCGCCTTGGTCGTCGCTCTCGGGCTCTGGCTCGTCGCAGCTCCGCTGGTTCTCGTCTGGCTGCTCGCCTTAGGCGCTGTTGGTGTCCGGGACCGTCACGGACGGAACCTAGCGATGCGAGTCGGCAATCGGGTCGGCTGGTCAATGACCCGTCGACGTGGCCAGAACCTCTACCGCGGCGGTCCGACCACGCACGGCTCCTTCACGCCGCCTGGAATCCTGGCCACCACCAAGCTCCACGAGGCTCGCGACGCCTACGACCGGCCATTCGCGGTGATCGAATACCCAGCGGTCGGGCACTACGCGGTGGCCGTCGAGGTCTCTCCTGAGGGCGCGTCCCTCGTCGACGCCGATCAGGTCGACGTATGGGTAGCAGGCTGGGGGCAGTGGCTCGCCAACCTTGGCCAGGAGCTCGGTGTCGTCGGCGCTCAAGTGACGGTCGAAACAGCGCCGGATACCGGCGCACGATTGAAGCGCGAAGTACAGCGCCGCCTCGATCCGAACGCCCCTGACCTTGCTAAAGCCGTTCTCGGTCAGGTCGTGCACGACTATCCCGCGGGCGCCTCCCTCGATCGGGCGTGGGTCACGGTGACGTTCCGCGGGCAGAGCGCAGCTGGCCCGAAGCGAACCACGGCGGACGTGATCGCTGACCTTGCCTCCCGCCTCCCTGGTCTGACTGAGACTCTCGCCGGTTCTACGGGTGCCGGGGCCGCGACGCCCGTCACTGCTCAGGGGCTGTGCGAGATTGTCCGGACGGCCTACGACCCAGGCGCCGCGGCGTTGCTCGATGAGATTCACGATTCGGGACAGCAACCCGACCTCAGCTGGAACGACGCGGGGCCTGCCGCGGCGGAAGCCAGCTGGGACACCTACCGGCATGACGGTGCGGTGAGCCGTTCTTGGTACATGTCCTCGGCACCGCGAGGCGAAGTGTTCGCCAACGTCTTGACCCGGTTGCTGTCCGCGCACGCCGACGTCGACCGCAAACGAATCGCAATCATGTATCAGCCGCTTTCCTCTGTGGAGGCTGCCGCCGTCGTCGAGGCGGATAAGCGTGCAGCCGATCTGAGGGTGAACGCGACGAACAGGCCCTCGTCCCGCGCCCTCGCGGCGGCGCGGGCCAGCCGCGCCACGGCGGATGAAGAAGCTCGCGGCGCGGGCCTGGTGGACTTCGGCATGGTCATCACGGCGACGGTCACGGACCCCGATCGGCTGACGGCGGCCCGTGTCGCCGTTGAGAACCTCGCGGCGGGCGCGCGGCTGCTGATCCGGCCTGCCTGGGGATCGCAGGACGCGGCTTTCGCGGCCGGTCTGCCCCTGGGCCTGGTGCTGCGTTCGCATTCGCGTGTGCCGCAGGAGATTCGGAGGTACCTGTGATGTTGACGCGGAAGCCAGAGCAAGAGCTGACGCCCGCGGAGCGGCGGGACGCGGAGATAGCGGCAGCGCTCAAAGCTGGCGCCGGCAAGCGGGTGAAGGCGCCGAAGCCCGGTTCGCGGGGCTGGCGTACCCCGGGCGGGGGTGCGTCCGGGTACCTGGCGCCGCCCGACCAGTGGCGGGCATCCACTGTGCAGGTGTGCGGGTTGTGGCCCTTTGCGGCGGGTTCGGGGGTGCCCTCGGTGGGTGTCCCGCTCGGCCGAGCTCTAGGCGCCACCAACCGCGGAGCCACCGTCTGCTGTGACCCGATTTCATGGTTTCAGGAAGGGAACCTCATCCTGAACCCGTCGGTGTACGTGCTGGGGCTGCCCGCCATGGGCAAGTCGACGCTGATCCGTCGCATGTCGCTCGGGCTCGCTGGCTTCGGGGTGACGCCGTTGTTCTTCGGTGACCTCAAACCCGATTACGTCGACCTCGTCGAGGCGATGGGCGGTCAGGTCATTCCGCTAGGCCGCGGCCGCGGCGGACTCAACGTCCTCGACCCGGGTGCGGCTCTCGCGGCCGCGGAGCGCCTCGACGGCGAGGCGCGACGTCAAGTGCTGGCTGACATGCGGACCCGCCGTCACACGATGGTGGGCGCGCTGCTGACGCTGATGCGTCGTACGCCTCCAACCGTGCTCGAGGACAACATCGTGGGACGCGCGCTGCGCATCCTGGACGACCGCCACGAGGGCATCCCCGTCCTGGGTGATCTGCTGAACCTGATTCGTTCGGCCCCGGACGAGCTGCGGCAGATGGCTCTCGATCGCGGGGAGCTTGATCGCTACCGCGCCACCACGCAGGACCTTGAGGCGGCTCTGATCGCCTTGGTCGACGATGATCGTCTCGGCGCGCTGTTCAACACCCAAACCACAGAGACGATGGATCTGAGCCGCCCGGTTGTCTTTGACGTTTCGAGCCTGAACGACGAGGACGACGCGATCAAAGCTGCGGTACTCATGTCGTGCTGGTCGGCCGGCTTCGGTGCCATCAACGTCACCCATGCTCTCGCCGATGCCGGTCTTGAACCGCAGCGACGATTCTTCGTGGTGCTCGATGAGCTTTGGCGGACGTTGCGCACTGCCCCTGGCCTGGTCGATCGCGTCGACGCGTTGACCCGGCTCAACCGCCAGTGGGGCGTCGGGCAGGCGATGATTTCGCACACGACCGACGACCTCAAGGCGCTCCCGAGCGCTGAGGATCGTGCCAAGGCCCTCGGATTCGTCGAGCGCGCCGGTTTCGTCGTCCTCGGTGGCGTTCCTTCCCGGGAGGTTGACGCGCTGTCGGCGGTCATCAGCCTCTCCGAGGCGGAGGCCGACTTGGTAACCCGCTGGTCCAGCCCGGATTCGTGGAACTCCACTGGCGGCGCTACCGGCCATCGTCCTGGTTTGGGGAAGTTCCTCATCAAGGTTGGCTCTCGGCCCGGTATCCCGGTCCAGGTCCAACTGACTGAGATCGAGCATGCCGTGAACGACACCAACAAGCGCTGGCATGGCCAGCGCCCATCTGCCATCGGCCAGGAGTAGCCACGATGTCAGCCACGAACCGCCGCCACGGTGCGCCGGACGCAAACGCTGAGGCGATTGCACTGTTCGCGGTGCTCTCGTTAGCAGCGCTGGTGCTGCTGTTCACCTGGGTTCCCGTTCATGTGTCCAGCTGGCGCGAGGGTCACGAGGTCCCAGCTAACCCGTTCACGCTCGTGGTCGGCCTGGTGACCGGCGACGTCGCATGGTCGTCAACGGCCACCGTCGCCGCCGTGGTGCTCGGTGTCGTGGTGGTCGTCCTCGCTGCTCTGTCGGTAGCAGCGCTGGTCCGGTTGAAGCGTCGACGTGCGCGGGTCGACAGTGCCGCGGCGCGGATGGGCCGCGGCCGTGAGGTAGCGCCGACCTCGCGCCGTGAGGTTGGCCGTACCGCCGAGCGCCTGGGCGTCAGCGGTACGCCTGGCCTCGTGGTGGCTCGTGGTGTCGCTGGGGGCGCCGAGGTCTGGCAGGACTGGGAATCGGTGTCCGTCGACATTTGGGGGCCGCGCGCCGGCAAGACCAGCGCACGGGCCATCCCGGCGATCGTCGAGGCACCCGGCGCGGTAGTGGCCACGTCCAACAAGCGCGACCTGTGCGATGCGACCCGGGGCGTTCGTGAGAAGCACGGCCGCGTGTGGGTGTTCGATCCGCAGGGCCTCGTCGATGAGCCGGTCACCTGGTGGTGGAACCCGCTCGGCTCGGTGACCAACGAGGTCACCGCGGCTTCGCTCGCTGACGTGTTCGCTCACGCTGCCCGCCGTCCCGGCGCGAAAACCGACGCATACTTCGACGCTGCGGCTGTCGACCTGCTCGCCAATTTCTTATTGGCGGCCGCGATCGGCGGTAAGCCGATCACGCAGGTGTATCTCTGGATCACCGACCCGAACAGCGATGAACCGGCGATCCTGCTCGACGATGCCGGTTTCACCCTCCCGGCAGCAGCGGTGCGCGGCGTGGTCAACGCTCCGGACAAGCAGCGTGCCGGTGTCTACGGCACCGCTCAGCAGCTCGTCTCGTTTCTCACAAATGCGGAGGCGACCCGTTGGGTGACGCCGCAGCCAGGAAAACCGCAGTTCGACCCCGTAGCGTTCGCAACCAGCTCGGACACGCTCTATTCGCTGTCGAAAGAGGGACGCGGGAACGCCGGACCCCTGGTCACGGCGTTGACCGTCGCGGTCTGCGAGGCGGCCGAGCACACGGCCAAGTCACTACCCGGAGGGCGGCTAGGAACTCCCATGGTGGCGGTGCTCGACGAGGCCGCCAACGTCTGCCGCTGGAACGAACTTCCCAACCTCTACAGCCACTACGGTTCACGCGGCATCTGCGTCCTCACGTTCCTGCAATCCTGGTCGCAGGGCGTCGAGGTATGGGGCCGCGAGGGCATGCGCAAACTGTGGTCGGCGGCGACCGTGAAGGTCTACGGCGGCGGCGTCTCTGAGGTCGAGTTCTTGGATGAGCTTTCCCGGCTGATCGGGGAGACCGAGTTCGTCGACGTCTCCACCAGCTACAACGGCCGCGGCGGTGGCCGGTCGACCTCACGGCAGCGGCGCCGCGAACGCATCCTCGACGTCGCAGACCTCGGCGCCCTCGATCGAGGCCGCATCGTCGTGTTCGCCGCAGGCGCTCGCCCGCTCCTGGGTCGCACTCAGCCATGGTGGGACAGCGCACGAGCGGCCGAAATCAGCGCTTCGCTACGCCGCCACGATCCCGCCAAGACCACCGCAGAACGGAACTACACCGCGATCGAGGAACTGTGATGACTAACGTCGACGACGCGTTCGCCGGCCTCGACGGCGGAGAGCAATCACCCGAGAACTCCCACCAAAAGACTGAGTACGCGAGCCTGGCCGAGTTCGTCGAGGACTTCCTTCTTGAAATGTGCTGGCGCGACACCAGCGCCGCGTCCGCCATTTGGTGCCCGGAGTGGTGGCGCCACCCCGCGGCCATCCTGCGTCTTGACGCGCTTTGGCGGTCGTTTGAAGCGCTCCGCTTGGACCCGGCGCTGGGCATGTCGACCTGGCTTCTACAGCACGCCGATCCTCACATGGCTGTGCTGACGGATCCTCAGGGACCGTTCAAAGGCTGCAACAAGGAGCACATCAGCAGAAGCCGCAAGATACCGACAGACCGTGCGCCACGCGATATCTTCCTTGCGGACGAGTAGATCAATCGGCGCTCCGCCGATCGCCTCGAAGCGCGAGGCCACCGCAAAGGATTGGTATGTCCGAGGAAGCGTTTCAGCGTTTCTCAGTGCGTAACGGCACCGAGGCGCGGAGGAGAACCAGCACAGCATGACATCGCTCAGCACCAGGTGGTCGCACGGCCCCAGCAGTACAAGGCGAACTTCTGAGTGGGTGATGGCTGTTCCTGGTCATGTTGGCAATGTGCCTCTGACCAGCGCAGAGGCCGTTGGTTGTGATTGTTAGCCATGGGCAGATTCGATTCTCCTGCGGACTCTGTGCGGACTGAGATCAACTACCCGGAAGTCGGTTGACCCACTCCCGAAGCAGCACGGCGATGTCATCGGAGTCGAGGTTCTGATCCTGCCGCTGGCGGGCGATCTGGCGCATGATGCGGTCGTGGAGTTCGCCCTTCTGAGCACCCTCCGCGTACGCCTTGAAGAACGCCACCCAGTGCCGCGCTTCGATCCCCGCTACGCGGGCGCGAAGGGACTCCTCCACGTAGTCGTCCATGAGTCCCGACGCGCGGGCCACACGCCCGAAGTTGCTTCCGCCATCGTGAGCGGCCACGTCGGCAGTCTTCGTCTTGGGAGCGGGGTACGGGCTGAGACCTTGGGGGGAGCGGATGTCGTAGTAGTCGTCCGGGAGTTTCTTCGGCTTCTTCCCCTGCTCGACGGCCTGAGCGGCCTTGCGCTCGTCGCTCTCCCGCCGCTCCACGGACCAGTAGTGATTGCGCATATCAGCGGCATAGCGCGCCGACTCGACGTACGGCGCATAGACCACCGGGTCGCCAGCGAGGACGTTGCTGAGGTGCCACGGGACGACCACAAGCAGGTCGTGCACATCGCAGGCGTCGCGACTCACGGTGTAACGGAAGGAAGGCTCGCCCTCCCTGCTCAACAAGTACCAGCCCTTCAGTTCCAGCCCGAGCCCAACCGCTTCGCCTGCTGCGATGCGACCGGGGCTCGACGTGGCGAGTCGTACGTCGGGGAATGTCTGCGCAGACCGTACGAACGAATACTCTTCCCACTCCTCATCGGGGTCCCAGACCGCTCGCAGTCGGTTGAGGGTCTGGACCACCTGAATCTCGATGCTGCCGCCGAGCATGGAGTTCAGCGAGAAGAGGTCGCCTGCCTCCAGCCCCTCGATGAAGGTCCGCGACGCGAAGTGCGCGGGGAGCGCCGCCAGCG
Source organism: Aeromicrobium camelliae (assembly GCF_003850045.1). Lineage (GTDB taxonomy): Bacteria > Actinomycetota > Actinomycetes > Propionibacteriales > Nocardioidaceae > Aeromicrobium > Aeromicrobium camelliae. Next base: position 7,547 of record NZ_RQJX01000028.1, read on the forward strand.
CGTCCCTGACGTTTTCTACCAACTTCCCACGCTTCGTCGCGGGGTCGGGGTGCTCTCGCTCTGGCCCCGGCACCTCCGGCACGGGTGCATCGGTGATGCCGCGCTGCTCCTCGACCTCCTGAGCGATCTCCTCGGGGCTTCGACCGTCTGTTGTCACTCGTCCACCCTTATCGCCTCGGTCTCTGCGCCCACCTCGCGGTTCGCGGCAGCGTCCTGGAGTCGCTCTCGCGCTATCTGGGCGAAGTGCGCGTCCTTCTCGGCCACGAACGCCCGTCGCCCCAGGGCGACGGCGGCGACGGACGCAGAGGCGAGTCCTCCGAACGGCTCCCACACCACATCTCCCTCACGGGTGGTCGCGTGGACGAGCCGCTCCATGAACTCCAGTGGCTTCTGGTTCAGGTGGGTTGCTGAGGCGCGCGTCGGCTTGTACGTGCGCGGCGCAGAGCGTCGCAGCGAGCCCTTCAGCCGCTCGCTGTCGTGCAACGGGGGGCGGGTCCAGACGTTGGTCAGCCCGTGGGTGTGTGTCCACGGGTAGCGCATCCGGTCCCACTCCTCGGCAGTCACGGACTGTTGTCCGTCGAGGGAGAAGTAGGGCCTGCCGGACTCATAACCGTGCTCGTTGCAGTACGCCGCCATACGGGCCACCATCGGCCCCGGAGGGAAGTACCAGAGCCAGTCCCTGGTGAGGTACTTGCGCGTGGCGGCGTTCCGCACCCCGCAAGCCTCGTTCGACAGGTAGAGGGGCAATCCCGAACGCTGCCACTCGTGGCGCAGCCACTCCTGGACGCCCAGCAGGCCATCCTCCGTGGGCACCTCGAACCGACGCTGGTAGAGGACGCACACCTCGGTCACGACGGGGAACTGGCGGATGGTCTTGCCGTTCACGTTCCCAGCAATGTGGGACAGCCCCTTGTCCCAGATGATCGTCTGTACGTAGTCCCACCCCTGGCGATCCAGTTCGGCGTGCACGGTCGCCCACCCGACCTCGGTCCCCCAGAACCACAGCGTCGTCCCGGGGGTGGCGGCACGGGTCCACGCCTCGATGTGGTCGCGGTACCAGTCCACGAGGTCGGTGGAGTCCACGGTGTCACCGTGGAAGCCACGCACCCCGTACGCGCCATCGCTGATGATGGTGGTTGGAGTGGGCCAGGTCTCGTAGACCTCGCTCACGTCGCCGTGGTGGAGGTCGAAGGTGTCGGAGACAGGCGCCATAGCACCCCGCCCTGTCGCGTCGGGCGGGTCCTCCACCAGCGCCAACGCACCGTGAGTCGTCGTGCGTCGTGACCCGCGTGGCGCTGCTGGCATGCCTGAAGTCCTCCTTGATACTGCCTTCTTTAGCCTCAGTCTATGATCGCAACGAGCCCGGCTCAGGCAGGGCGCGGATAACTGACGCCTGCGCTCATGGCGAGGGGGGCGGGGGCACCGCCTTTCAGGCGACTTCTGACACGTCAGCGTAGGCGCCGCGCCCCTTCACCGCGTCATCCATCACGCTCCGGCTCACTCCCGCCTCGCGAGCAACTCGGGAGAGCGGCACACCAGCGCTTACCCTCTCCCTCGCCTCCACGACCTGCTCCGGGCTGAGGCGGCGCGCCCTGCCCCGGTAGACCCCCTTGGCCTTGGCCTGCGCGATGCCCTCAGCCTGCCGCTCGCGGATCAGGGAGCGCTCGAACTCGGCCACGGCTCCGAGGACGCCGAGCAACAGGCGGCTCATGGAGGACGCGCCTCCAGGCTCGAAGGTCTGCCCCTCTTTGAGGAACCGCGTAGTGCACACCGCGATCTACATCGTCAACCTGTGCCGTGGCCGCCTAACCAAGACGGCATGATCTCATCGTTCCAAGCCGCGTTCCCGCGTCCGTCCACTGCTCGCCGTGCTCCGGGACCGTGCCCTCGGTGACGTCTTGGTGGCCGCTTGCACGCTTCGTGCGTTGCCCCGTGAAGCTCGCGCCACTCCGATCGCCTCGTCCCGGGTAAGCCCTGAACGTTCGGCCCTTTCAATGAGGCCTTTCCTCCACTCCGCATCTCGACTCGCAATGGCGGACTCACCGTCCCGCTCGGCCGCCGCGGCCTCGCCCGCCTCTCCGCGTGCGGTGTCGCGGGCCAGGTCTGCGTCCTCAATGAGGCCGGCGGCCGCCAGTGCCATGGCACGGCCCTCGTCTTGCCGCTCTGCAGCTCGGTGCGCGGCGGCGGCCGCGTATTCGTGGGCTGCCAGTTCGTCGAGCCGCTTCGTCGCTTCGTCGACGGGCAGCCGCGCCACGTCGACGCCGACGCGGCGGGTGATGGCCTGTCCGATTCGATCGCGGTCAGGCGTGAACACATCAGATTCTACCCGGCTCCACACCTCGGTGGCCCGCCAGGCGTGCGCGAGCTCGCTGGTGGTCGCGGTGCGGAGCCATTGCGTGTCCGCCGTGCGCAGCTCCGCTCGCGCGGCGTCCCTCTGGGCCTCGTACGTGCGGCGCAGCTGTGTTGCTCGCTCCTGCTGGCGGGTCCTCTCGGCCACGGCGAGGTCACTTCGGATACGCGCGATGCGTTCGGCAAGTAGCGACGCTGCGAGCGCCGCTGAGCGGCCGATCTTGGTGACGCTCTGCTGCGCCGGGTCAGGCTCAAACTCACTCATGGTGTCCCCCGATGTGTTCCTTCCATTGTTAGCGCTCGATCCCGCGCTCTGCTGCTGTTTCCTTCGTCGTCGTGCTCGTCTGTTGCACCGTGCGCGGCAGCGCCGGGTCCAGTGGCAGGTGCTTCGCGGGCGGTTTCCCGACCCCAAGGCTCGGCGGCGCCGCCGGGAGCTGTGCTTGCACGCGTTTCAGCGCGTCCGCGATGCGTTCGTTCTCACGCCGTTCGACGCGGCCGCGGGTCACCTGCGATCGCGCTTGCGACATGGTGCGCAGCGTGTGCACGAGCTGACGAAGAATGATGACCTGCGCCGTGCGCGAGTCCATGCCTGCTCCGAGCGCCATCGCTACCCTCGCGGCCGATCGGTAGCCGGTCAGCTTTGACGGTGTTCCCTTGACTGTTCGCCGTTGAGTCTGTGCTGAGCGGGCGAGCGCATCGCTGGCGCGAGCCAGTTCCCCTGGCCTGTTCTCGGTACGCAGTGACCACGCGCCGAGCACCCCGGCTGCCTGCCCCGCGACATGGGACCACACTGGCCCGTTCTCCGGGTCGACCTTCGCCAGCTGCTCATTGACCCTTGCCAGGTCGCCCCACATCTGACGCAGCGTCTCGTCGTCGAGTTGAGCACCACGGCGTTGCCCGGGCAGTGGCTGACCGCGCCACGCGGCCCGCCACTCATCGAGGGCGTCCTCCGGTCGTGACCCCTCCCCCCATGCCATCCGGAGTCGGCTCAGACTGAGGTCGCGGCCGAGCTTGCCACCCGATCGCCAGACCGCGGTCTGCCCGTGCGCGGGTCGGTCCGCCACGGCATATCCGGTGACGTGCTCCTGGCCGCCGGCGGCGAATCGAGGGCGTACCCACAGACCTTCCTCGCGCGCCATCCGCACGAACTCCGCCTCGTTGCTGCTTGCCGCTGCTACCGCTCTGACCGTCATAGCGAGGCGGGCGGTGTAGGTCATCTGACCCACTCCCGCGGCCTCGGTTTCGGTGTACGTTTCCGGTCGAGCCGATCGGCCCTGGTGCCGTCCGTCGACGACCTCTAGTCCGTGGCGCTCCTCGATCGCAGCACACGCCGCACTGGCACGTCGGTAGTCGTTGCGTACGTCGGCAACGGTGCCGTCTGAGGTCACGAGGTTCACCACCAGGTGGATGTGGTCACCACCGTTCTTCGTCTCGCCGTGGTGCACCGCCGCCCACTGGCACACGGCACCGTCAGCGCTCGGACCGTCGAACCCCATCGCCTCGACGAACTCCCTGGCGATCTGTCCCCACCGGTCGTCACCGAGCGGCTCGTGATCCGGCGCCAACGACAGCGAGCAGTGCCAAACGTGAGCGTCTCGCCTCTCCCCTGTCGGTACTCGCTGCCCGGTCGCCTCATCGAACTCGGTGACCGGTTTGGTCACCTTCACGCCGTACAGCTTTCCGAACCGGTCCAGCTCGCCAGCGATCTCGTTCGCCTCCGCTTTGCTGAGCGTGTCGGTGGAGTACCAACTCATCAGCCCTGCGGACCCTGCGACAAGGTGCGGCTCGGTGTGCTCATTGGACCGCCCTGGGCCGACGAGGTATCGCATCAGGCCGGCGGTCTCCCCGCCCCGGCCGATCTTGGCGATCAAACGCGCTCCCCCCGGATCATCGCCGCCACCGCGTCGGCCGCGTCATCGAGCTTCCTGAGCGTCTGACGCAGGTCGTCGATCGCGGCCGCGAAGCTCGACGGCACCTCGTGAACGGTGTTCGCGTGCCGAGCGATCTGATTCATGTTGTCCGCTGATCCGGCGACGATCCGGCGCGCTCGAAGAAGATCAGCCAACAGCTCGCGCGACGCGATCGCGCCCTCACCCTGCTCACTCAGCGCCACGGTCAACAGGTATCGCTGGCGGCTCATCCCAGCCGCCTCAGCGCGGGCCGCCAGTGCCGTCGCCTCGTCGTCGGACAGCCGCATAAAGAGCGGCTTTCCTCGCGCGCCATCCGCTCGGTTCTCCAGTCGTCGACGTCGACCCGCCATGGTCGCGGCCCCCTTCTCGCCCAGCGCAGCGCCCCCCTGAAACGGGGGTTCCGACACGGCCAGTGTCGCCCACCAGCGAGCCAAAGTCGAGCGCTCACTAGCACTTAGATTATCTAAGTGCATATCTTGCTCCCGGTCAGGAGCGCCAGCGGATGAAGCCAGCGCGGTCGCGGGGTTGCGCCCGGCCGGCGCCTCGGGCGCCGCATGATGGAGCCGCTTCGCGGCGCTGTTGAAGTGCGGCCGTTGGCCGCACTAGTGGGGCTCTGTGCCCCGTTCCCGCTCCCCGATTCTGACGCTCCCGCCGGGACCGTCAAGGGCAAGACATGTCGCCTCCGGCGACCCTTGACGGTCCCGGCGCTCGCATCGGGGAGAGACAACGGGAACGGGGCGAACAACGGTGGGGCCGCCTGACGGCTAAGGAACCGATCTGTCGAAAGGAACCCTCACCATGACCACCACCCGGCTCGGTCCAGCACTACTCAAACCATCCGACGTCGCCTGCCGGTTGAACGTCACGACAGCCACTCTGGCTCGCTGGCGATCGGCAGGCACCGGTCCCCGCTACATCAACGTCACCGATCGGACGGTCCGCTACCGACCAGCAGACATCGTGGCCTGGGTCGAAGCATCAACCTCGCTGGCTGGCGGCGCCCCCAGCGTCAGGGATCGAGCTCCTTCTTAGCGGCAAGCATGATGATCTGGTAGACCCCAAACATGGACAGCGGCTGCTCCATGAACTCCCAAAACTCGGGGTACTCATACGTACTTCGGAGATAGATCAAGCTCGCGATCCACGCGAAGTACGCAGCAGCGGTTTCCACGGGGATCACCGGGGCCTGCGCGGACCCGGGCGTAGTGGACGAGAGCTTGTCCTGGAGATCCTCAACGAACTGATCGAAGCCCTCGTCCTCGGCGATCTCTCTGAGGGCCCCCTCGGAAAGTCCCTCCTCGAGCGACTGCGAGAACGCCTCCTCATTACCGAGTTCCTGAGCCGCTGCAACGAGCGTCTCGTCGCGCAGCATCTCGCTCAAGTCTTGGTCGTCGGCCGGCGGTGCAACACCTTGCGACGCGGCGACGAGCCGCTGCACCGTCGCTACCACCTCGGGCTGACGCTCGACATACTGTGTGGCCGCTGCGAAAGCTCCTGCGAAACCGGACACAACCTGCTGGATCGCATCACTGTGTCGTTCTACGAAGTCCGAATATGCCCGTGCCGCCTCGAATGCAGGTTCTAGAGAAGCCGTCAACTGAGACGCGGCTCGCCGCACCTCCGCAAGCTCGGCTATCTGCTGAACGCTCGCTGCCCACTCCTGGGCGCCCGCGTTGAGACCACTTGCCTGAACCAATGCAGGTTGCTGAGCACGAACCCGTTCAGCCGCTTGTTGTAGTTCTGGCCACTGTGCAACTTGCCGGGCAACGCCCTGGGCCACTTTCGCTACGCGGTCGAGATCCTCAGGTGTCCAGCGTCCGTTGTTCATTAGCCCGCCTGAAGTTGTCGTCCTTTGGCCTCTGAGCCTACGCCGTCGCGTTAGGCCCCATCAGCAGTCTGCCGGAATGTCGACGACATTAATCACTGAGAGCGCGAGCAACAGAAGACGCGCCGACGCTGAGAGCCTTGGCGATCTTCGCGTAACTATGCCCTGCTGCCCGCAGTTTCTTCGCGGCCTCGATCCGCTCGGGTGTCATCACGGTCGGTCGGCCGCCGACGCGACCCTCGGCTCGAGCATGGGCGAGGCCACGCATTGTGTTCTCTCGGATCGTGTCGACGCGCAGCTGAGCGAACACGGCGACGATGCCGTAGAGGGCTCGACCCATCGGGGTGGTCGTGTCGATCGCCGGTTCAGTGAGGCTCTTAATGAGCACGCCGCGCTCGTCGAGCTCGTGGATGATCTCGATGGCCATCTTCTCGCTGCCGGCGATGCGGTCGAGCGCGCGAATGACGAGAGTGTCGCCAGGACGCAGATAGTCCATGCAGGCGACCCACTGAGGCCGAGTGGCCATCCGGCTCGACTCGCCGTGATCCACGAACACCCGGCTGGCGCCCGCCGCCCTCAGCTCAGCCTCTTGGGAGTCCGGGTTCTGGTCGCGTGTGGAGACCCGCGCGTATCCCACGATGTTGCTCACAGGCCGCTCCCCCTCGTCGTCACCTTTCTCAACCTACCGAAAACGTCTGTCCTTGTGTTTCGGCTGGCGGGCGTTTCGGTTGACGGTTTTGGTGCGCACTTCGGCCCTCAGTCAGACCTGCTGCGGGAATGAACCGAAAACGATCGTTTGCGGGGCTCACTTGGGTTTCCACAAGCGCCCCGGGTTTGCGGGATGGACCTGAGACGATGGAGTGGTGACTCTCATCGAAACAAACCCTCGCGACGTCCAGTCGCTAGCCGGATGGTGGGCATAGCCATGAACGAATTCCGGCTACACGCTTGGGTGGATGAGTCCATGCATGCCCCACAAGCCGGCCAAAGCGGCATGTACCTGCTGGCATCAGCGATCGCTGACCCTGACGGCTGCGAGCCAGTGCGGGAACGGCTGGTGAAGTTGCTCCCGAAAGGAAAGACACGGCTGCACTGGCGCGACGAGGACGAAAAGCTGCGCGCATCTATCTCCGCTGCGGTGGGCGATTGCGACCTCTCCCATCTGGTGGTGGTCGGCGCGGAGTACCGGCCAGACAGCCAGGAGCGCGCGAGACGACGCTGCATGGATCGACTGCTGTTTGAGCTTGAGAACTTCGGGGTGAGCGGCGTCGTCTTCGAGAGTCGTACGCAATCACTCAACAAGAAGGACCTTGAGATGGTTGCGGCGCTCCGTGGTCAAGGTCGGCTCAAGAGCCTGCGGGTCGACTTCGGACTGCCCAGCGAAGAGCCCATGCTGTGGGTTCCCGACGCCGTAGCCGGAGCCGTGGGTCTGGACCTTCGCAACATGGACTCGCGGCCGCGGCAGCTGATCGGTCAGATCGACCTCGTGCACATCGACGTGTAGAAAACGCGAAGGCCGGGTCCCGTCGTCCGGCGGGGGTCCCGACCTCACTTCCTCGCACCCCTCAGGGGGAGGCTTCGCTTTCAACTCTATCTTGAGGTCGGCTTGTTCGCAATCTTCTTCACGCCGTTCTTCATGCTGTTGCTCACGCCGTTCTTCACGCCGTTGCTCACGCTGTGAACCGGCTCGGGTCGAACACTTGTTCTATGCTGTGGTCATGGGGCAGAACAAGCGCTACGGGGACCCGCTCAGCGCCCTAGACCCCCCTGCCGTGACTCCCCCGGAATCGGCGTCGCGCCCTCGCCACGTTTGGGTGAACCTCTCAACCTTGCAGCACCGGGCGTCTGAATATCCCGGGCTGCTCGTCGAGTGGCGGCGGACCACCTCGTCGTGGGAAGCCCGCTGCGTGTGGGGCACTCCTGAGGGCGGGACGCACGAGAACTGGATGCCTGCGGAGCGGCTTCGTCCCGCGCTTCCTCCAACCGAGTGAGTCGTCCTCACTTGCCCATCGGCCGGCCCTGGGGCAGCTCTCGCGGACCGACGCCCGGGAACTGCTTGCCGTCGTTGTACTTCGCCTCCAAGCGCTCGACCTCAGCCATGACGGCTGCGTGGACGAAATCAGAGAACGATCGCGGCCCCTCGGTCGCCATCGTGTAGAGAATCGCGCCACGGACCCGGGCCGTGTCCTCGGGGTCCTGGTAGAACGACGCTTTGGACGGGTACTTCTTCTTGGCCGCAGGCTTCTTCTCAGCCTTGGGCGTCGAGGTCGACGCTGCCGAACGGGTCGACTGCGTTTCCTCGGGTGCGGGATCGGACACGGATTCCGATGCGACGGGCGGGGCGACCGGACTCATGCCGCTCAACGAGGACTTACGTGGCTGTGGACGGCTCATTTCATTGCCCCTTCGATCGCAGTCAGGTGTTCGGCGTAGAGGTCGCCGAGCGCGGTGGCTTCGCTGGTCCCCCACTCGTCGAGGCCACGGGCGGCCTCCGCCGCGTCAGCAATGGCAACGCGCTTAGGGATGGGCGGTGACAGGACGATGAGCCCGTGGGCGGCCGCCGCCTGGTGCAGTTCGTCAAGCCAATGACGTCCCCCGACTGTGCTGTCCTCGTGCTGGTTCACGATGATTCCGGCGACCCTCAGGGTCGCGTTGTAGTGCTCACGGACACTCGTAATGGTCTGTAGGAGCTGCGCCAAGCCGTTTGCGCTCCACAGGCGCGAGTGGGTGACGACGATGACCCCATGGGCGGCGGTGAGCCCGTTGATGGTGAGCTGATCCAGCGAGGGCGCACAGTCGATGAGGATCAGGTCGTAGTCCTCTGAGACGTCCTCGAGGGCCTCCCTGATTCGGCCTTCACGGCCGGCACCCGCGATCACGAGCTCGTCACGCACATAGCCGAGTGCGATCCCGCTGGTAGGTACGACGTCCAGCCCCGGCCACACACCGGCAACGATGACGTCGCGCAGCTTCTCGGGCGCTCGCGCACTCAGCACGTCAGCCAGGCCGGCCTGGTCCTCCGAGACCGGATCAGCAGCCGCGACTTGAGTGAGATTGCCCTGCGGGTCGTTGTCGACCACAAGCACTCGTTGACCCCGAAGCACGGCAGCGCGGGCGAGGTGAAACGTCGTGGTGCTCTTGCCGACGCCGCCCTTCTGATTGCAGAGGGCGAAAATCTGAGCGGTCATAGGGTTACCTCCATTAACGGGAATGGTACTAATAGGGCCAGTTGTGGCAGGTACGACACGCTGGCGAGTTCTGTGCATGCTGCTTCTCTCCCTTGCTTCTGGTGGATCACCTGTTGCCGTCCCTCGCGGCACTTCCCCGGACCTCCGTGTCCGGGCCGCTGAGAGGCCCCGGCGGCTGGCGAGTGCGGAGATTCAGGCCAGGACCTCGACGGCCGCCGCCGATCCCCGCGTCAGCGGGTGGCCCCATTACCGCTAATAGTGGTGTTAGGGGTAATGGGGCCACGGGTCCTACTCCCCCACCGACCCGGTGAGGTCGTACCCGCCGAACGGGGACCGCCCCGAAACATGCCGGGTCCCCCACTTGCCGCGTTCGGTGAGGATCGGATAGCCGGGGCGCTGCCAATGCTCCGGATAGTGTTCGGCAACCCATCGGTCTCGCCGCTGTCTGGTCGCCCGCGTGTCGTCGAGTTGGGCCACGCGTCGCGGCACTACGGGGAGGTTTCGCCAACCCGGCAGGGCGTGGTCGTGCCACGCTTCCACGGCCGCGTTCTCGTTGGCGGCGATGTGGTGCCAGCTGCACGGCGGGCAGATTGCCTGATACATGAGATCGTCGGGGAAGTCGGGGCCGTGGTCATGGTCCGGCTCGTCACAGCGGCAATCTGCCGTGTAAATGTGCGCGGTGTGACCGGCCGCAGCGGTCACCGTTACGGCAATGGCTGGCGCCCACATGTGACTGGTGCGGAGGCTTCCGAGCTGCCCGTTTTCGAGCTGGTAGCGCTCAAAGGCCGCATCGAGTAGCTCGGGCGCGTAGTAATCCGTGGTGTAGGTGAGCGGGGCGCCGGTCCATTGTCCGGCGCGCGCTAGGGCTTCCTCGCGGATCAGGGCGTCGAGGTCGATCGCGTACTGTTCCATGGTTATACCTCCGTTAGTGGTAATAGTGGCATTAGGCGCTGACGAGGTTGTCGACGAGTTGATGAGCGGTTTTCAGGACGTTTGCGGCCGTGCCCTTGATCGTGTCGGCGTCGCCGTGGCTCCATCCGGCGACGTAGCCGATGCTGTAGGCGCTTGTGTCGAGTCCGAGGACGCCAGCGGCGACGTAGGCGACGCTCTCGGCCTCGGTTTCTGCGATGCCGCGGTGTTCAAGGTAGGCGGCGGGCTCTAGGTCTGCGTGCAACATGGCGTGCGCGGCCTCGTGGAGGGCTGTTTTCGCCGCCTGGGCGGGGGAGAGGTCCGCGCCGATGACGACGCGGCGGGAGGCCGGGTCTGTGTAGCCGTTCGCTCTCGTGAGCTGCTCACGCTCGACGGTCCAGCCGATGGTGCTGAGGTAATGAGCTGTCGCGGCGTAGATGCCGCTCGGGTCGTCCCCCTGGAGCTTCTGCGCGACGGTCGAGGGGTCGGGCGCGGTGGGGTCGATGGGATCGGTTTGAGCAATGTCGAACACGGTCAGGATGGGGAAATACGTGATCGTGCGTTCTTCCTCGTCACCCTCGCCGTCCTCGGCGGTGATCTTCTTCTGCGCGTACCCGAAAATCTTGATCCCGCGCTCGCCCCTGCGGACCTGCCGTCCGAGCTGCTGCCACTTGCGGAATCCCGCGACTCGCGAGGCGTAGGGATTCTGACTCAGGATCAACAAGAGGTTGTTGATGCTGTAGGCGTGGAACGACCGGGCGAACGTTAGGAACCGAGCCCACTGCTCGCCGTCGCGCAGCTGCTCGACCTGCTCGACGATCGAGGCCTGGAGCGCTTCGGCCTGCTCGCGCCGCTGGTCCAGCGTCTTGCTGCTCTTAACCTTGCTCATGGCTTCTACCTCCGTTAGTGGCAATAGCGGTATTGCTGGTGATCGCCTGCGCCGACCGTTTTTTGTTCCCTCCTGGTGTGGAATCCAAAGCCGGTTGAACGACCGGAGTGCAACCCGCAGGGCGCGGCGGAGAGAGTTTCTGGCCGAAATAAGGAGCGGAGCGACGCGGCCGGAAAGTCTCGGGGGAGCGGCGGCGAAGCCGCTTGCGCGGAGGGAGTGACCGGCGACGATGGAATGCCAGGAGGGAACACAAGGGCTCTGCCCGCTACTGCGCCGCCGTTAGGCGGCTCCGTTGTCACGCCGGCACGGCGTGATGCTTGTGCCCTGCGGAATGTAATGGGGTGGCGCCTCGCCTGGGAAATGAAGGGATGAACGAGGCGTCACCCGTCCACAGCCTCGCACGGTCCCGCTTGATCTGTCGCGCCTCGACTGCCGACTTGGATGAACGTCCGAAACTACTAACTCTATTACCACCATTTCGTTCCATCGTTTTCTGTCACCGAACCAAGGTCGTTCGCACTGTCTTGTTGGTGAGGGCGGACGACAGGTCGACCTATTTGCTGCGGCGCCCTGTTAGTAACTCTCCGGCTGCTCGACAGGCAGCCGCGCACCACTTCAAACGATGGAGGCAATGACATGAACGCGATGGAGCTGTTGATTCAGGCCGGGTGGCAGGTCGCTGCGGGAGCGATGGTCGGCTTCGTGGCCGCCGCGTGGCGAGGTTTCTATCGAGGGAGCGGGTCGAGCCTGGCCACAGCTGGGGGAGCGGTGACCGTTGCCGTGCTGATCCTGCTCGCTCTGCCACAGCCGGACCGCGGCGCAGCCGCGGCGATCGCCCTTTTTCAGGACCTCGTGCAAGCGTTAGCGGTGGTCCTCGGATTCGTGGCCGGGTGGCGCCTCGGTGAGTACTGGTCGCGGCCCGGGGCCTGACGATGGGCGCGATCGTTGGGAGCGGTCAAGGGCGCTGCCCGCCCCGTTCACCCTTGACCACTCCCAGCGATCGGCTGGCGGGCTGTTGACGGGTCGCTGAGGGACGGGGATCATCCGCGTCGCACTTCTGGCGGGCAGTGTGGGCAGGGTCGGGCGTGGTCGACGCCGTTGATGGTGAGGTTGATCCAGCCGAATCCGTCGCAGTCGTCGGAGCCGCAAGGCTCCGCGGCGCGGGCGATCGGGAGAGCGTCGGGGGCGATGCCCAGGGTGAAGTAGGCGTGTGCGTCGACGTCGACCGAGGTGAGGAGCATCTTGAGAAGCCCGTACGGCGAGTGAACGTTAGTCCATGGAGCGATGTGCCGGCGGTCGGCTTCGTCGCGGAGCGCGTTGGCGAGCGCGGCGCCGGTCCAGCCGCCTCGATCGTGAGCTGCGAACATGGCCGCTGCTGCACCTGGACGGACGTCACGGAGTAGACCTGCGATGGCCGGCTCGTTCAATGTGCGGTAGGCGAGCCCGATGCCGGGGCGCCGCCTTCTTCGTTTGAGCGTCGGCGGAGCCGACTCCGCCTCTCTGGACGCGTCAGCGTCCGCCAAAGGGAAGATCTCAATAACGTTACTTTCTAGAGATACGCCCCCTAACGGGGGAAGGTGGCCGAAGCCTTGTGACTGTGAAAGAACGCGGGCATACCGGCCAGGCCGGGGGATGGTGATACGGCGCCGCTGGCGGGTGGGGCACACCGTGACGGCGTAGACGTTGGGGTAGCCACGCTGTCCGTGTCCGGGCTTCTCGTCGTACAGAGCGAGGCGTTCTTCGCCGCTGAGCTCGCGGCCGCGATACAGCTCGACGAGCACCCCGAGCCGCACAGATACGGCGCGTGCTCGGCGGATCGTTCGCTCCGAGCGCCCGACACGGGCGGCCGCGACAGTCTGCGACGTGCGCAGGTTGCGGCCGGTGGCCACGTCGGCGTCCAGTGCGTCGTTGGTGGCCACCGCGAGCCACGTCTCGACGGCGATCTGGGCAGCTCGGCAGAGCTGTCGGGTGCGGGGCTGGCGAGCGAGCGCGCGTAATACGCGGAGCATTGACCGGCGGGACGACCACGTGGGGACCGCAGCAAGAAGCTCTCGGGGCGGCTGAGGGACGTCGAGGCCGCCTCGGCGCGTGTGGGCGCTCGTGGCTCGTCGCAGCGAGCGTAAAGACGTCTCTGTGTGCGGTCGGACCCGTGGCAACCGCTGATGTTCAACACGCGGTTGGGGTGGAGAAACTGAAATGTGGGCAGGGCGCGCCAAGGACGCTATGCTGGTACTCAACAGCGGTCCTTTCGTGAGAAGGATCGTTGAGGCCCTCCCTCAGCGGAGGGAGTTGGTCGAAGCTCGAGACCGGGAAGCCGCCAAGCAAACGCGGTCTGAGCGAGGCTTACGAGGCCCGCACTTCGGTGCGGGCCTCGCTCCGTTTAGGCAGAGCTAGCCAAAGGCAACTCCTGCTGGTTCTTGTGGGGGTTCGGCTGCCAGCCGATGGGCTGTCCGTCGAGTCCAATGCGGACGTTGGCGGCCATGGTTTCGATGACTTCGGCCTTCGTCAGTCCAGTCGCGAGGGCGATCTTCGCGATGGTTTCGTAGGCCTCGGGCTGTACGTCGGCGTACAAGCCCTTCTTGCCTGCGGCTCTCTTGGACATAACCCTCAACCTAGTGAGGCCCCTATGCCATAGGGGGGATTTGGCTCGCGTGTCGTCACACAACTGTCTCCGGAGTCTGTGCGTCATAGATCAAAGCCCTTCTGCGACGGCGGCGGCTGCTGCGAGCCAGGCGCGCTGAGTGGCGGGCCGGAGCGCGTCGAAGTGGATCACGCCAGTGGACAGTGCCGGGTCGTAGGGAATCGGTACGACTTTGCGCACGAGAGGCGTAAAGCCGTCGACGATCCGGGCGACGTTGGGGTCTTTGCTGGGTGTGCGCTGGGAGACCAGCACCACGGCGTTTTCTGCGAGCTGTGCGGAGTGCTCGTCTCGCTCCTTGAGGGCGTCGAGCAGGCGTGCGCCGGCCTCGGCGGTTTCCTCTGCGTTCGTGCAGGGGACGACGAGCTGGTTGGCGTGCTCGATCATGGCTCGCCAGTTGGCGGCGCGCTCGTTGTTGCCGCTGTCCATGACGATCAGTCGGTAGTAGCGGGCTGCGACGCGATGGATGCGGTGCACGTCGTCGGCAGAGACCTCGTGGTCGCCGGCCACGGACTGGTCACTGCGTAGGACGTCGTACTTGTCACCTGGCTGGTGGTGGGTGAAGAACGACATTTCCGCTGATTGTGCGGTGGTTGAGAGCAGCTGCTCGGTCTGCGGCAGCAGATCGAGGACGGTGGCGTCGTGTGAGGCACCCTCAGTACGCCAGGCGAGCGTCCCGCGAGTTTCGTTGTTGTCCCATGCGAGGACTCCCGCGCCGCCGTATCGGGCGAACACTGCGGAGATCACTGCTGATGCAGGGGTCTTGCCTGCGCCACCTTTGGGGTTGGCGATGGCGATCGTGCGAGGGCCTGGCCAGTGCTGCGAGACGGCTTGGACGTCCGATCGCCACTGTTGTTCCTCGGCCCCTGGGGAGAGCCGGAGCCCGAAGCGATTGAGAGTCCCGCGCCAGCCCTGTCGGGCGGGCTCGGCAACCGGTGTGGTGGTGATGAAGCTCCGTCGCGCGTGCCGCGGCGCCTCGGGGGCGACGTGGATCGGGGGAGCGGACGTTGCGGGTGTCGGCGTCCAGGGGTTCGACGGCGCCACCGGGTCCGCGGCCTCGCTGTCGGTGAGCGTGGCGAGAGCAGGGTGCTCGACGTCCGGAGCGTCTGCGATTGAGTGCCGGTCGTCGGGCGTCGCGGCGTCCGCGTAGGTGCGATCTGGAAAGACCACGATCGAGCCCGTTGTCTCGCCCTGGACCTTGGTTGTTGCCTCGACCTGGCGGTCGAGCTTGGCGGCGATGCCGGCGACCATGGCGAGCGCCTCGTCGACGGAGTTCACGACGCGGCTAAGACCGAGGACGACGACCTCCGCTGTTTTGTCGGTTCTCATGTCGAGAGTGATGTGTGGCCACATGTTCAGCCTCCTTTGGTGAAAACGGGGGGTGCCCAGCCGAGGTATCGGCCTCCTGAGCCCATCTGGTCCATCGGCGTCAGATCGATACAGCCCGATCGGACATAGTCGTTACTGAATGCTTGGCCGTTGCCGGCGTAGAGGGCGACGTGTCCGGCGGGGTCTGACGAGTCGAAGAAAACGAGAGCGCCGGCCGGAATGTCGTCGGACTTGCTGACGAGCCCTTGAGCGGCCAGCTCGTCATGCATGGCGCGCGCGGTGGGCACGCCACTGTAGGTGTAGCCGTAGGCGCGGGCGACGAACTCAAGGCAGCGCCGCCGCCAGCTTCCGCCGCGGACCTCGTTGGTGCACGGCGCGGCAGTAGCGATGCGGGCCGCCTCGGCTAGCGCTTCCTCGCAGGAGCGCGGGTTGTCGAGCGGACCGAAGTCGCAGTCCTCTCCGCTGGTCCAGACGACGTTGGCGGCGTCAGGGGAGCAGTTGGGGCCGGTGATGGCCGCGGCCTCGTCGATCGATGTCTCGCTCAGCGCGGCGACGATCGCCAGCGCATCGGACCAGTACTTCTCGTAGTGGTAGGGGTCCGCGTTCCGCTGGACCCGGTGCGCGGCCAGCGTTGGGTCGAGTTCCTCCCATCCGTCGACGCGCAGGAGGGCGTCGTAGAACATCGCCGCGGCCTTGGCGGGGTTCATCCGGTCCTCGTATGAGCCCCACGCCCCGTTGTCTCGCTGCTGGAATAGCCCGCGGGAATCGGGGCCAACAGCATCACCGCGGTCGATGTTGATGAGGCTGGACTCACCGATCGCGGTCATGACCGCGATCGTCTGTCCGCGGGCGCTGATGCCCTTTTCGGCGCCGACCTTGACGATGATGGCTGCATTGCTCAGCTGCTCGTCGTTCCAACCGTCGAGGCCGGCGGTCTCGACGTTGCCGAGTTCCAGTGGTGCGCAGGTCGCAGCGTTCCCTTGCATGATCGGCAGGCCGATCGCCAACCCCGCCACGAGTGTGACGCTGGCTCCGCCGACGAGAACGCTTGTGAGGCCTGAACGGTTCATTGAAGGATCGACCCCTCACCGGGGAAGATGATTCGCTCGCCCACCCACGGGGCATCGAGCGCCGTGCGGGAGACGTCGACGCCGAATCGGCCCTGGTCGGTGTCGAACCAGACGGTGGCAACGTAGGGGTCCGGGTAGGACTCCCACTCGCCGTCCCCATGGATCTTTAGAGCGGGGATGGTCGACGGGTCGGTGATCTCGTAGACCTCTTGCGCGGTCGGAGAGAGCATCGGCTCGAGTTCGGCCCACCACTGGGTGTGGGGCCTGTCTGGCCTCGACCACGTGAGCAGGATCGTTCTGGCCGCCGTGACGACGGTGTTCTGTTCGTCGGCCGTCCAGGCCGTGGGTTCAGGCTCCGTAACCACGGGAGCCGGCGGGGGAGTGGGATCATCGCTGCCAGCGCTCCCGCAACCCGCGAGGGCGGCGACTGCCGCTAGCGCGCTAAGGGACCCGCGGACCCTTGCCGTCCTGCGTGCCACCGGAATGTTGGTCGGCCCACTGCTGTAGTTGCTCGCGATCAAAACGGATGAGCTTCTGGCCAGACCGCAGGTGTGGGATTTCGCCTCGACGGACCATGCCGCGGAGAGTCTCTGGCGTTACCGCCAGCCACGCTGCAACTTCCTCGACGGTCAGCAGCGGCTCTCGCGACATCCAGTCCTCCTCGATCACACCCCCGGTCTCGGGCGCATACACGCTCACACCTCCCCCGAATCATAGAAGTTCTGGCTTTCGCTAGAAACAGCGTGCTATACCCGTGCAAATTACGCAAGCAGGTAAATAGTGGCGAATACCGGGGAAACGGGTCTATCATCAGGTATGGCACTCCGAACAGGAGTGTTTCGTCAGGTTCTACGGTACGAAAGAACTAGTCCTATGGGAGGGGGTGCCCAGATGACGCGCTCGACCGGCTCAAAGAATCCGTGGATTCCGAGTTCGCCGGAGCCTGAACCACCGTCGCCGCAGTCCGTGGCCGAACGGGAGGGTGTGACCCTCACGGGTCCATCCGGCCCGCAGCCAGGCGTCACGCCGCCTGAGGCAGCAGACAGCTTGGCCCGCGTTCAGGTCCCGGCCGACCGGCTGTGTGTTGTGGGCGTTCACGGAGGATCAGCGGAGTCGACCATCGCTGAGCTGCTCGGCGGTCTGGCGACTCACCATCGTTGGCCCGAAGTCGATCCGGCCCCATTGGTCCTACTCACCTCGCGCACGTCGAGCTCAGCGGTCGAGGCTGCGCAGAGGGCTTTGCGGGCGTGGGCTGCCAGCACCACTCCGAAGATTCGGCTGCTCGGGATCGTGTGGGTTGCAGACGCCCCAGGTCGCCTGCCACGCGAGCTGAGCCGAGCGGTGGACGTCGCCTCTGGCGGCGCCCCCCACGCCTGGCACATCGGGTGGGACGAGTCCGTGCGTCGAGGACTCGGAACTGGCTCTCTTGAACGATCCTCCCGCAAAGCCATCACCGAAATTCAGACCATCCTCAGGGGGAGCAATGCTAAATAACCTCACGTCGCTCGCTGCACTCATCGTCACCGAGCTTCCCGATCCGGGCCGCGGCACTCAGCCGCCCGGCACCGAGGGCATCACAACCATCGTGCAGTGGGTCGCGTGGATCGCGGCCGCGCTGTGCCTGATTGGTGCCCTCATCGCTGGCGGCATGATGGCGGTCCAACTCAACCGCGGCAGCGGCGGCGAGTCTGTGGCGCGCCTCGGCTGGGCGCTTGTCGGAGCCGTCGTTGTGGGAGCCGCGGCCGCCCTCGTAGGCGCCCTGATCTGAGCGGTGGGACACCATGACAGATCGCGCTTCTCCTGACCGACGCCGCCCCAGCCCCGGCCTCATCGCGGCCGGCGTACTGGCGGTCGTGGTGGTGGTGCTGGGCCTGGTTCTGGCGTTGACCGGCGGTGACGATGAGCCCTCGGGGGATCAGCGGCCGCCGTCTGCCGACGACACCACCGCAACCGACTCCATTTGCGGACTTCCGAACGGCGACCTCGATGTGCTGAGGTCAGCGCCGGACACTGAGTGGGAACTCGTCGACGGGGTGGCCGCACCCACGATTGAGGATGCTGGCCCAGGGGAGGAATCCCAGGGAATCCACTCCTGCTTCGCGCACTCAGCCGAGGGCGCCCTGCTGGCGGCCGCCTACTACCGGCTCGACGCAGCCTCGGATGAAGTAGAACCGGACGCGTTCACAAGGACGCGGCTGGACCCCGACGACCCCGCGTACGGTGAACCCGCTCCGTCCCGCCGTAACGACACGTTCGACACTCGCGCTCTCGAGTTCGCGGGATTCCGATTTGACTCAATCAGCGCAGAGAGTGCCGTCATCACCACCGCGCATCGCGTCAAAGAGGGTCCGGCCATTGGTGAATTGGTCACCTTGACCAACTCACTCACCTGGCGCGACGGCGACTGGTACTTGACCAGCAACGTCAGCTCGTCCCAGATCGGGAATCTCTCGGGATTTGTGGAGTGGCGGCCATGACCCTACTGTTCGAGAGCCAAAACGAAGGATGCAGCTGGACTGACCCCCTGTGTCTCGCCCGAGAGGGCGTGGGAAATGTCGTCGGTGACGTTGCTGGCGCCGTGGGTGGCTCGATCATCAACCAGGTCGCCCAGGCGGTCGCAGAGTCCGTCGCGTCGCTCCTGACAAGCCTGACCACGATGTGGGTTCAGGTGGACACTCCGGGCCTCGGTTCGGGCGGTACGGCGGACCGCATTCAAAACAACGTGTGGTGGTTCG
>NZ_RQJX01000029.1 GCF_003850045.1 Aeromicrobium camelliae
CCGTGGCCTCGCTCCATCGCGGCTACACCCCTCCTGCGATGGCTCCATGGCCGGTCGCTGAACGACCTCCCTACTCGACCACCGATGGCCGCGTTGCCGGTCAGTAGGCGCTCTCGAACTCGAGCCAGGCGGCGATCCACAGGGCGATGTGCTCGGGCTTGGCGTCCGGCGACGCCCGGGGCTTCACCCACAGGAGCGGTCCGGTGTGCAGGTTGGCCAGCCCGATGATCGGCGGGGACGCGACCAAAGTGCGCTTGCCCACCTTCAGGGACAGCCGCTGCGGCAGCAAATGCCCGCGCAGGTGAAGACCGGGCGGCGTGAACTCGGGGTCATCGCCCTCGATCCGGATCGTGCCGGGCTTGACGATCCCCGCCCACTCACGGCCTTGCGAGTACGCGGTGGCCTTGCGCTCGCCGTCCACGAGGATCGGAACGCCGGCCTCGAGCGTTCCTCCGTAGCCCACGGTAGGAGTCACCGGCTTGACTCCGTAGGGACGGATGGAGACGCTCGGCCCGTCGCCGAGCCGGACGCACGTCTCTCCCTGCGTCGAGATCAGCTGCGCCGGTCCCCACGATGCGCCTGTGAAGACCCGGCGATCGATCTGTGGCTTCTGCGCGTCCACGCCTGTCCCCCGAGACGAGATCAGAGCAGGTCGTTGACCACGATCGTCTGGTCGCGGTCGGGGCCGACGCCGATCGCGGAGATCCGCGCACCGCTCATCTCCTCCAGCGCGGTGACGTAGGTCTGCGCGGCCTTGGGGAGGTCGTCGATGCTCCGGGCGCCGGAGATGTCCTCACTCCAGCCCTCGAAGTACTCGTAGATGGGCTTGGCGTGGTGGAAGCCGGTCTGCGTCATCGGCATCTCGTCGACGCGCTCGCCGTCAACGTCGTAGGCCACGCACACGGGGATGCGCTCGAAGCCGGTGAGCACGTCGAGCTTGGTGAGCACGAAGTCGGTGAGGCCGTTGATGCGCGCGGCGTACCGGGCGATCGGCGCGTCGTACCAGCCGCAGCGGCGGGGGCGGCCGGTCGTGGTGCCGAACTCGCCGCCCTGCTGGCGCAGCGTCTCGCCGTCCTCGTCGAACAGCTCGGTCGGGAACGGGCCCTCACCGACGCGGGTGGCGTACGCCTTGACGATGCCGATGACGCGGGTGAGGCGGGTGGGCGGGATGCCCGAGCCGGTGCACGCGCCGCCGGCGGTGGCCGAGGAGCTGGTGACGAACGGGTAGGTGCCGTGGTCGACGTCGAGCAGGGTGGCCTGCCCGGCCTCGAGCAGCACCGTCTTGTCGGCGTCGAGCGCTTCGCCGAGCAGCAGCGAGGTGTCGGCGACCATCGGACGCAGCCGGTCGACGTAGCTGAGCAGGTCGTCGACGATCTCGTCGACCGCGACCGCGCGCCGGTTGTAGACCTTGGTGAGGATCTGGTTCTTGAGTTCCAGCGCGCCCTCGACCTTGGCGCGCAGGATCTTCTCGTCGAACAGGTCCTGGATGCGGATGCCCTGGCGGTTCATCTTGTCCGCGTACGTGGGGCCGATACCGCGGCCGGTGGTGCCGATCTTGCGGCTGCCGAGGAACCGCTCGTTGACTTTGTCGAGCGTGCGGTTGTAGTCGGCGATGACGTGGGCGTTGGCGCTGACGACGAGCTTGGACGTGTCGATGCCGCGGGACTCGAGACCCTCGATCTCCTCGAACAGCACACCGAGATCCACGACGACGCCGTTGCCGATGACGGGCGTGCAGCCGGGGCTCAGGATGCCGCTCGGCAGCAAATGCAGGGCGTACTTCTGGTCGCCGATCACCACGGTGTGGCCGGCGTTGTTGCCGCCGTTGAACTTGACCACGTAGTCGACGCGACTGCCGAGCAGGTCGGTCGCCTTGCCTTTGCCTTCGTCTCCCCATTGGGCTCCGACGATGACGACTGCGGGCATGGAGTTGCACCACCTCAGGGCATGCGGAAAGCCCCGCGCGGGGGCTCTTACCCACGCAGTCTAGCCAATTGCCGCGTACGCTGGCGACGCCATGGAACGTCTCCTCGCCATCACCAACGCGTCCGCGGGCACGTCCACGGACGAGGCCGTCGACGCCGCCCTCGACGTGCTGCGCGAGAAGTTCGAGGTCGTCACCGCTGCGACGTCGTCGCTGGACGATCTCGATCGGGCGCTCGCCGATGAGCCCGAGGTCGACGTCGTCGCGGCGCTCGGCGGGGACGGGAGCCTGCACGCCGTGGTGAACGCGCTGCACCGCGCAGGTCGTCTCGACGACGTCGCGGTGGCGCTCGTGCCGCTGGGGACCGGCAACGATTTCGCGCGGACGATCGAGCTGCCCACGGAGCCGGTCGCCGCCGCGCGGCGGGTGGTGGAGGCCGAGCCGCGGCGCATCGATCTCATCGAGGGCGAGGACGGACAGGTCATCGTCAACGCGGCGAGCGTCGGGCTCGGCGCCGAGGCCGCGGTGCGGGCCAAGCGGTACAAGAAGACGTGGGGCCCCGTGGGTTACGTCTTGGGTGCGCTCAAGTCCGCGTTCGTCCCCGATGCGCGCGTCGTGGTGCGGGTGGACGGCCGGCGACTGCGCGGACCGGGCCACGTGACCCAGCTGGCGGTCGGCAACGGCCGCTTCGTCGGTGGCGGCACCGAACTGTTCCCCGCGGCCAAGATCGACGACGGGAAGATGGACGTGCAGGTGGTCTTCGCGCGGACGTTGTTCGAGCGGGCCATCTACGTGCTGCGGATCGCCACCCGCACGACGCACCGTTCCCCGCTCGTGCACCAGGAGCTGGCCGAGTCGGTGAGCGTGGACGGGGAAGGCCTGCGCTGCACGAGCGACGGGGAACTGTCCGACGCGTGCCCGCGCCACGCGTGGCGGCTGCTCCCCGGCGCCCTCACTCTCCTCGCGTAGGTCGCCCCACGCACAGGAGCGGTGAGTCAGCGTCCGTTGGCACCGGCCAGATGGACGCTCACCCACCGCCCTGCGCAGGAAACGGACGCCTACTCACCGCCCGCGGGAGGGACTCAGCTGACGAGGGCGGCGTATGCCTCCGGGCTGGACTCGCGGAGGAACTCGCGGCAGCGGTGCGCCTCGGCCTCGTCGCCGAGACGTTCGGACGCGGTGGCGAGCACGGCGAGCGAACGCAGGAAGCCGCGGTTCGGCTCGTGCGACCACGGCACGGGGCCGTGGCCCTTCCAGCCGTTGCGGCGCAGCGCATCGAGCGAGCGGTGGTACGAGGTGCGGGCGAAGGCGTACCCCTCGAGGTCACGCCCCTCCGACAACGCGGCCTCCGACAGCAGGGCCCACGCCAGCGTGGAGTCCGGGTGCGCCGCCGCGACCTCGGCGGGCGAGGCGCCCCCGTCGAGCTCGGCTGCTCCGGGGTCGGCGGGCAGGAAGGTCTCGGGCGGTTCTCCCAGCAAGTTGGTCATACCCAGAACCTACGCTGTGCGTGTAGACCGGCAGTGATCCTGCCCGCGTGGGCCCGACGAAGGAGACTCCGATGCTGCCCCTCACCCACGAGCCGCTATCCGATGTCACGTGGTTCGACACCGAACGCGTTCCCCTCGCCGTCGCGCGCCACCGCCAGGTCACGCTCTCCGAGCTGCGCGGTCTCTTCGATTCGACCTACGCCGCCCTCGGCGCGGCGATCGGTCGCGGTGAGGTGACTCCTGCCGGTCCGGCGCTGGCGGTCTTCCATGGTGACCCGACGAGCGTCTTCGATATCGAGATCGGCTTCCCCGTCCAGACGCCGTGGACCGGCCCGATCCTCTCCGAAGACGTCACGATCGAGCTGAGCGAGTGGCCGCCGGGCCCGATGGCAGCGCTCAGCCATGTGGGGAGCTACGACTCACTCGGCGAGAGCTGGGAGCGGCTGATGTCCGCGGTGGGCGAGGCCGCGGTGGGCGATCCGGTGGCCCTCGGCGAGCTCTACGTCACCGAGCCGAGCCCCGACGCCGATCCGGCGACGATGCGCACCGACCTCATGGTCGCCGTGGAACGCACGCAAGGCAGCTGAGGCTTTCGACCTCGCGGGACTGGTCCTCCAACATCAGTAGACGGGTTCGTCCGTGAGCACCTGCTCGATAACGTCTCGCAGCAACGCCGAGTCGCCGTCTTCTCGAGCAAGATGGCACGCGCGGTGCAGGTCGTCCATTCCAGTACGGTCCCAGGCGAGCCCGTGACCGGATTCGGCAAGTAGCTGAGCGAAGAACTCGCGCTGCGTACGCCCATTTCCTTCCCGGAACGGGTGCGCGAAGTTGAGGTAGTCGTAGAGGTACGTCACTTCGCTCACCAGTGAGTCCTTCGGCACAAGGCGCAAACGATCGGTCTCGACAATGCGCGCCGTCACGTGGGCTACTGGTCGTTCGATGTCGAGAGGGGGCACGAACGACTCGCCCCCTCCCTTGGCCAGGCCGACCGTGCGCAGCTGCCCTGCCCACTCATACACATCCTGAAAAAGCTGCCGATGCAGCCCTTTGACGTGCTCGAGATCCCACGTGCGCGGCACGAGTGCCGGGTGCTGCCGAAGCTCGGCGACTCGGACCTCCACGAGGTCGTTCTCAGCGTCACGTAGCTGCTCTGGCGTCGTCGCCCCGACCTTGTTGCGCAGGACCTGCAAGGACTCGTCGAAGTAGCCGTCCCATCGGGACGCGTGGTCCCCCGTCTCCCAGGGGCGCAGCCGGCTCAAGCGAGACCGTAGCGAGACCGAACTCGCTTGCCAAGCTGGTTGATATCGATTTCGCCCCGGACGTAAGCATCCTGGTCGGCTCGGGTCGCGTCCGTGCTGCGGGAACCCTCGAGTTCGGAGGAGCGACGAGCATCGTCGACCGCGCGTTGACGGCGCCGCTGTTCGAAGGCACTTTCGATTGCCACGGCTGTCTCCTTTCCGACTCCAATTCTAGCGGTCCCTTCCCCTCAAACGAGCGAGAAGCGCCGGCGCCAGCACCACTAGCCCGGGTCCCCGAGCCGACCTTGACGCACGTACGTGCGAAACCGCGGCTCAGAGCTTGGTGCCGGCGGAGCGGAGGTGCTGGCAGGCCTCCACGACGCGGGCGGCCATGCCGGCCTCGGCGGCCTTGCCCCAGGCGCGCGGGTCGTAGGTCTTCTTGTTGCCGACCTCGCCGTCGACCTTCAGCACGCCGTCGTAGTTGGTGAACATGTGGGCGGCGACCGGGCGGGTGAACGCGTACTGGGTATCGGTGTCGACGTTCATCTTGACGACGCCGAAGTCGACGGCCGCGGCGATCTCCTCGGCGAGCGAGCCCGAACCGCCGTGGAAGACGAAATCGAAGGCGCGCTCCTTGCCGTACTTGGCGGCGACGGCCTCCTGCGCGTTCTTGAGCACCTCGGGGCGCAGCTTGACGTTGCCCGGCTTGTACACACCGTGCACGTTGCCGAAGGTCAGGGCGGTGAGGTAGCGGCCCTTCTCGCCGAGGCCGAGCGCCTCGACGGTGGCGAGGGCGTCCTCGGGGGTGGTGTAGAGCTTGTCGTTGATCGCCGCCTCGACGCCGTCCTCTTCACCACCGACGACACCGATCTCGACCTCGAGGATGATGTTGGCCGCGGCGCACTGCTCGAGCAGCTCCTGCGCGATCTGCAGGTTCTCCTCCAGCGGCACGGCCGAGCCGTCCCACATGTGCGACTGGAAGTACGGCAGGCCGCCGCCCTTGACCCGCTCGGCCGAGGCGGCCAGCAGCGGGCGCACGAAGCCGTCGAGCTTGTCCTTGGGGCAGTGGTCGGTGTGCAGGGCGACGTTGACCGGGTACTTCTTGGCGACCTCCTGCGCGAACGCGGCAAAGGCCGTCGCGCCGGTGACCATGTCCTTGACCGTGGGGCCGGAGAAGTACTCCGCGCCGCCGGTGGACACCTGGATGATCCCGTCGGACTCGGCCTCGGCGAAACCGGCGAGGGCCGCGTTCAGCGTCTGCGAGCTGGAGACGTTGATCGCCGGGTAGGCGAACGACTCACGCTTGGCCTTGTCGAGCATCTCGGCGTAGATCTCGGGAGTTGCGACGGGCATCAGATCTCCTGGTGGTGTGGGGCGAACGCTGCCAGTATCCCAGCCGCACTGCGGCACGCAAGCGTGGGTCAGAGCAGCTTGTAGAGGGCACGAGCGGCGACGTGCAGCGGCGACCAGACCGCCGAGAACGGCGGGGCGTAACCCAGGTCGAGCATGATGAGGTCGTCGACGCGAAGACCTGCGGTGATGGCGGTCGCGGCGGTGTCGATCCGCAGTCCGGCGGTGCTGCCGCCGACGATCTGCACACCGCGGACACGGCGGGTGTCGCGGTCGGCGAGCATCCACACGGTCATCGGCTCGGCGGTCGGGAAGTAGCCGGCGGTGGTCGTGGTGTCGATGGCGACGCTGACGGTGTCCCAGCCGAGGTCGTCGGCCTGGGCGCGGGACAGGCCGGTGCGGGCGATCTCGAGGTCGCAGAACCGGGTGATGAAGGTCTGGACGACGCCGGGGAACGCCCACGCCGGTTCGCCGCCGAGGATCTGCGCCTCGATGCCGGAGGCGGCGACCATGCCCTGTTTGTTGGCGTGGTCGCCGAGCGGGACGTGCAGGAGTTTGCCGGTCTGCCGGTCGCGCACGGCCGAGCAGTCGCCTGCGGCCCAGATGCGGCGTTCGCGGTCGGCGCACTGGTGGGCGTCGACGACGATCGCGCCCTTGGGACCGAGCGTGAGGCCGGCCTGGGCGGCGAGATCGGAGCGCGGTTGCACGCCGAGGCCGAGGATGACGAGATCGGCGTCGAGCACGGTGTGGTCGTCGAGCTCGACGCCGGTCACGCGGCCGGACTCGGTGCGGAAGCCGGTGAGTCGGGTGCCGAGGCGCAGGCCGATCTGCTGGCTGGCCATCTCGTCGGCGATGCGCTGACCGAGAGCCGGTTCGAGCTGGTCGAGCGGGTACTGAGAGCCGCTGACCACCGTGGTGTCGAGGCCGAGCCGCACGCACACTTCGGCCATCTCGACGCCGATGAACCCGCTCCCGGCGACGACGACCTTCTCGGGTTTGCGTTCGAGCTGGCGCAGCAGTTCCTCGCCCTGCGAGATCGTGGTGATCGGGGCGATGCCTTCGGCGTGGGCGCCGGGAACGTCGGGGCGCACGGGCTCGGCGCCGGTGGCGATGAGGAGGTAGTCGTAGGCGACGTCGCCCTCGGTGGTGACGAGCACGCGGCGGTCGGCGTCGAGGCCGGTGGCGGTGACGCCGAGGCGCAGGTCGATGCCGTTCTCGCGGTGCTCGGCGGGGGTGCGGGCGATGAGGTCGTCGCAGGACTTCACGTCGCCGGCGACCCAGTACGGCAGTCCGCATGCGGAGTACGAGGTGTGGTGGCCGCGTTCGATGACGACGATCTCGTGATCGGGGCCGACCTCCTTGACCAGGTCCGACGCCGCGGTCATCCCGGCGGCGTCACCTCCCACCATCACCACACGCGAACCCATACCCCGACCCTAGAGCCCCGATAGGTGGTCGAGTAGGAGGTCGCGCAGCGACCGACCTATCGGGACCACGTCACGTGACGACATCGGTGGTCGAGTCGGAGGTCGCTCAGCGACCGACGTATCGAGACCACCTCACGTCAGATGTGGTCTCGATACGCTCCCTCGTCCCTCGGTCGCTACTCGACCACCTAAGCCAGCCCTAGGTGGTCGAGTAGAGAGGCCGGCCGCGGCCGAACGTATCGAGACCACCTCACGTCCCCTGGTCTCGATACGCTCCCTCGTTCCTCGGTCGCTACTCGACCACCTCACCCGGCCGTAGTCACGCTCCCCCGCTCCACAGCACGACGGTGGGTGGGGTGCTGGTGCACCCCACCCACCGTCGCTGGTGAGCGTCAGCTCAGCTGCTGGCGGCGGCGCCACCCTGCGCCGAGGGTGACGGCACCCGCGAGCAGGATCGCGAGGCCCAGCGGCGCCAGGAACTCCGGAGAGTCAGCACCGAAGTTGCCCATGCCGCGTCCCGCAACTCCGCTTCCGACTCCCCCGCCGGCGGCCGCATCACCGGTGACGGTGATGTCCTGCCAACCGATGAGGTTGCCGTCCGCGTCGTACACCGCGATGCGGTGCTCACCCGGCGTGACATCGCTCGGGATCTGGACCCGGATCGTGCCGTCAGCCGCGACCTGGAAGAAGCCCAGGTCCCGTGGCGCCGAGAAGAGCACCACGCGCACCATCTGACCGGCGTACTGCTGGCCGACGGTGATAACGACTTCCTGGCCGGGGGCCACGGTGTCCGGCGTGACGGTGATCGCGTCCTTCAACGCCGGGTCCTCAGGAAGCGCCAGCGAGACGCTGAAGTTGTCCCAACCGATGAGGTCACCGTTCTCGTCGTACACCGCGAGGGTGTGCTCTCCGAGCGGGATGTCACCGGGCACCTTGACCTCGATGAAGCCGTCCTCGCCGACGGTCACGCCACCGAGGAGGCGATCGAGGTTCGACAGGTACAGCTGCACCTGCTGCCCGGCGAAGTCCGTGCCGACCGACACGCGGATCGTCGAGCCCGGAGCCGTCGGCCCATCGAGGTCGATGACCACTTCACCACTCGGCTCCTGGTCTTCCTCCGGAAGCACAGGACCCTTCGGATCGGACACCGAGGACACCGGGTCCTCGTCGCCGCGCTGAGCGATCGACTCGAAGGTGATGGTGCGGCCCAGGTGCTCGCCGGTCAGCTCCAGCGTTGTGCCGGTGGCGCCGTCGATCGGCTGACCGTCGGCCAGCCAGCGGTTCGTGATCGTCACACCCTCGGTAGCCGAGTACACGGCCGGCGTGCCCGTGAGCGTCTGACCCACCCGGGCATCCCCGGAGATCGTCGGCTTGCTCGTCACCGTGAGCGGCGCGCGTGTCACTTGACCCGTCGGGTCGGACACCGAGTTCGCGGTGTCAGCACCACGCGTCGCCGTCGACTCGAAGGTGATCACCTTGCCGAACTGAGCCTCCGTCAGCGTGAACGTCGTGCTCGTCGCACCACTGATGGGCTGCCCGTCGGCGAGCCACCGGTTCGCGACCGTGACGCCCTGCGTGTCGTTGAACGTCGCCGGCGTACCGGTGAGCGTCTGACCGACCTGCGGGGTGCCGGCGATCGTCGGCTTGGCCGTCGGCGCGAGGACCACGAGGACCGGACCGACGGTCGGCGAGACCGATGGCACCGCTTCGTCACCCCGGGTGGCGACCGACTTGAACTGGATGTTCTGTCGGACATGGTCGTTGGTCAGGACGAGCGTGTTACCGGTGGCCTCGATCTCCTGGTTGCCGATCACCCAGTAGTTGGTGACCGTGACGTTCTCGGTGGTCGAGAACGTCGCCGGCGTGCCGGTGAGGGTCTGGCCCACGCGCGGCGTGCCGGTGAGGCCGGCTTCGGTCTCGACGGTCAGCTCCACCGGAGCGTCAGTGACCGGACCGACAGCGATCGACTCGCCGCTGGCACGGGCCCCGTCGAGGCTGCGCGTCGCGATCTGCTCGACCATGACGTGCAGGTCGCGCAACTCCTCCGTCAGCTCGAGCGTCGTCTCGGTCGCGCCCTCGATCGGCGTGAACTCCTCGCCCTCGCCCACGTACCACTGGTACGTGATGTCGGCGCGGTCGTCGGTGACGGGCGCCGGGGTGACGGTGAGCTCTTCACCGATGAACGGCCGGCCGGTGATCGTCGGCTGGCCGGTGAGCATCAGCTCGACCGGAACCACCGGGCCGATCTCCTCCGTGCGCTCGGAGGTGGCCTCGGCACCGTCGATGGTGCGCGTTCCCTTCGTGGCGTAGCTGATCATCGCGCCCTCGTGCGACCGATCGAGCGTCAGCGTCGGACCGTTCGCGCCCTCGATGAGGGTGTCGTCGGCGTACCACTGATGCTCGACGGTCACGCCCTCGGTGTCGCTGAAGGTAGCCGGCGTCGCCGTGATCGTCTCTCCGACCTGGGTGTCGCCCTCGATGGTCGGCTGCTCCTCGACGGTGAACTCGGGAAGCTCCACGCCTTCGACCGGGCCGAGAGCGTTGGACGGCTGGGAGGCCAGTTCGGCTCCGTCTGCTGCGCGTGTCGCGGTGGTGACGTAGGTGATCGTCGCGCCCTCCTCCGCGGCGGTCAGCGCGTAGGTCACGTTGGTGGCGCCAGCGATCGGCTCACCGTCGGCCAGCCACTGGTGCGAAAGCGTGACACCTTCGGTCTCGTTGAAGGTGGCGGGCGTAGCCGTCAGCGTCTGCCCGACCTGCGGTGTTCCGGTGATGCTGGGACCGTCGGTCACCTCGAGCGGCGGCAACTGTGGATCGTCGCTCTCGGTGACGATGGCCCGGAAGAGACCGTTACCGCTCTCGATATCGAGGACGTCCATCCCCTGAAGCGAGGCAGGCGGCTGGAAGTTCTCGGGGACCGAAGAGCTGCCTGCCGTCCGCGCTGCCCAAATGTGTACGTCACCCGCATCCGTAAGAGCCGCGGCGTATCCACCCGCTCGCGCAACCTGAACCGGCGTACCGTTGATACCGCCAAGCTCCGCGAATCCAGTATCCGGGTAGGCCCCATTCTGGTCGAAGGCGAAGACCTCGCCACTGGCTCGCACGGCCGTGCCCCAGGGGACCATGGACGTCGAGGCGCCCGGCTGTACCGCAATGTCGACGACCGGATCGGCGGCATCAGCGGGAACTACCGTGGACCACTGGTCGTAGTCAACGGCCACGATACTGCCGTCAGAGCGCAGTGCGAAGTCGATAGGCACGACACTGCTGCTCATGGTTCCCGCGAGCATCGTGACGTCCGTCAAAGGTTCCCCATCGTTCAGCGGCGCGAAGGGGCCGACGCCGTCGACCCGCGTCACGGAACCGTCGTCGAACCGGACGAGGAAGCCTGCCCCGGTTCCGGAGCCAGTCGCCTCGATCACTTTCTTGCCGGGAGCCTCGAGCGCATCCGGGGTGAAGGTGCCATCCGGCACGACCGTGCCACGGGAGCCGCCCCATTTGTGAAGGTTCCCATCGGCGGTGACGGCCCAGGCCATCTGGACATGGGAAACGCCCGCGTCCACAACCGTCGTACTCGAGACCGCAGCAGGAATGTTGGCGAGCGAGGCGGCGGTGCCCGGCAGCGCTTGTAGCGTGCCGTCGGCTCGAATCACCAGCTGAGCCCCGGCGGCCGCGGTCGCTTGGTGCGTGCCGAGCTGGCTCCAGGGGCCGTCCGCCTCAGGGTAGCTCGCTGTGGTGCTCCCCCAGATCTCGATGCCGCCCGCGACCGCCGCCGCGGCCATGCTGGTCTGCCGTTGCTCTCGCTCCTCGGCTAGGCCGGGAGCCACGGCGAGCACCCCGACAGTGAGGGCAGCGCCGCCCACCGTCGCAGTGAACTTCCGCCAGTCGACCATGAAGTCCTCCGTAGTCCGAATATCGATCCCACCACCTACGTGATGCAGGCACGGTTGGCACGAAGACTACGTAACGCACGTCACATCGGCTAGCAAATGAAATACTTGGGGTGCCAAATGGGATGATCATCCAACTTCGGTGTTGAATAATTGACGGATCCTGTGACCTGAGGCACATTCCGGTCCATGGGTCTCTTCACATCGCGACGCACTCGGCGCAACTTCTCGCGCCTCGCGGCACTGGGAGTAGCAGTCGCTTGCGTGGCGATGCTGCACGCCAGCTCGGCCGAGACGCTCGAGGACACGTTGCCTGAGGATACGCGCCTACCCGGGCAAGGCTTGCCCGGCTACGCGCAGAACCCGGCGACATCACAGGGCAACTGGCTCGACCCCCAGGCCACAACTTTGAACTACATGGGCGCGGCGAAGCAGTGGGTGCGCCCACCGACGCTCCACACGGTCGCCAACAATCTTCCGACCGCCACCCTCAACGACCCGAGATGCTCCGGACGTCTCGGCGAGGGCGTGACAAACCGTCGCGATTGGCGCGCAGCAGTCGTGTTGCTGAATCCCACCGCGCACCCCACGGCGAGCACCCGCTTTGGCAGTACTCAGGAGTTCACAGTGCGAACAGCAGCATTCGGCTCTCTGCCCGTGGAAGCTGATGTGGCTCTCGAACAGCCCCGCAACCCTCAAGGCGCGATCCTGCCGGCGATCCTCGATCAGCGTTCGGAGATGTACTGCACCGGCCGGGGACCGTATCCAACCAAGCCGCCGAACCTCGAACGCAACGACCCAAATTCGCGAATGTCACAGACCGCTCTCACGGGCGAGGTTGGCGTGAGTGTCCGGAGCTTGCGCGTCGATGGGGTGGAGCTTGACCTCTCTGATCGCTGCAGGGCAGAGGGTGCCCAATTGATGGTCACCGCGCCTGACTACTACTTCTGGAATCCCGAGACAGTCGACGATTCGCCCAGAAGAGAAACGATCATGACGACGGGATACTTCAACATTCAGCAGGGCGGTTTACTGAGCGGCACGCTCGACGTGCCCCAATTCGCGAACTGCGTCACCAGCAATGGGGACGACCTCTCGAGACTCCTCACGGCGGCTGTCTCCGGCGACGGCAATCCCGTAACCATCCGCTCCGAAGGTGTACCCCCAACTGGAGGGCTTGGCGAACACACGGACCCACTCACGCAAGGGTGCCCCTGGACTGGAAACTGCGAGGCCCGCCTACCTGCACTGGACATCCCCGAAACCGGGTCGGCCCCGTGACCGACCCGCATCAGACTTCCTGCCACCCGGCAGGGGCGTCGCGTGAGAGATTTACGCGATGAATCACAGAGAAAATGCAAGGGAGAAGCACATGCGTTACTCCAAGAAGGCCGCGGTCCTTGCGGCTGGTGTCGCCTCAGTGGTGATGTTCGGCTCCACTGCGGCGTACGCCAATCACACCGTGGTGACCGTCGGTGGCGTCGGCAGCCCCGCTGTTGATGTGCCGGTGACCGGTGACAACATCAACGACTCGCGGAACGCTGGCCTGGGCTACGCGGCCAACGCCGTCAGCTTCGACACCAACTTCGGTGTGCCGATGAACTGCACGACGTCCGATGTGGCCGGTCAAGTGCACCGTGGAGCGTCGGTGTCCGTTGGAACCCCCGTCGGTGAGATCAGCTCGCTGACCTTCAGCGACTGCACGGCAACGGCCCTCGGGTTCGACGTCGTGGTGACGATGACCGCGCAGGACATCGTCGTCCGTGACCATCCGACCAATGCCGGTGACCCTGTGCCGGTCGACATTCAGGTCGATGCCAACATCACGGGCACCGGCTGTGACTTCGATGCGTCGGGCTCGGTTCGTGGCGAGATCATCCCAGGCGACAGCAGCAACGACGGCTACATCGAGTTGCAGCCCGGTTACGACCTGGTGATCGATCGCGCCGGCACGACCGGGTCGTCCTGTGGCGGCGAGATCTGGGAGGGTGACCTCGCGCAGGCCACCACCGGCATCTTCGCGCTGAACACGAGCGGCCCGAACGCCGGAGTCATCAGCCACGGCTGATCAAAAGAGTGGTGGGCCGAGCGAGGTCAAGTCGCTCGGCCCACCACGCCCGTTGACCCATTCTCCACCCTCCCCCAACCCTGAAGGGCTACATTCGCTATGACCTCACTCACCACTGCCACACGACGCTGGGGCACCGGGCTCATCGCCCTCGCCGCCGGCCTCGGCATGGCGCTCACCGCCGCGCCCGCTTCGGCCGAGACGATCAATGTCGACTATGACGTCAACGGCGTCACTCAGATCGAGAAGACCGGCTCGAGCATCACGCTCGGCCCGGCCGTCATGCACTCGCGCGTCGAGGACGATGGCAGCTTCACCGGCGACATGGAGCTTCCGGGCACTCGCACGGAGTTCAAGGTCATCGGCTTCATCCCGGTGACCGCCGACGTGAACTTCACGCCGACCGGTCCCACCACTGGGCAGCTGACCCGGGTCGGACGCCAGCGCACGCTCGCGTCGACGTCGAGCTACTACGTGCGTCTGAGCAACATCAAGGCCAGCGTCTTCCCGCTGTTCGCCGGACAGAACTGCCGCACCGTGGACCCGGTCGTCATCCCGGCCAACACCCCGGAGGGTGAGTTCTTCGATATCGCCGCCGGCGGCCGTCTCGTCGGCGAGTACAGCATCGGTGACTTCCAGAACTGCGGTCTGAACACCTGGCTGATCAACCTGCTCGTGCCCGGCGGCGGCAACACCGTCGAGCTCAACCTCACCAACGGTCGCATCGCCAACTGATGCACCCCGCGGGGCCCCGGTTCAACCGGGGCCCCGCTCCATTTTGGCCCCCTCATTCTGAATTCGACCGAGGAGAAACCGATGAGGAAACTCACCGCGGCCGCATCCACGTTCGCCATCGCAGCACTCGTGCTGTCCGGCACCACGGCCGCCTATGCGCACCACACCTGTGGTGACCGTCAACGGCAGCACCGCCGCTGGCACCGTCGACGCGACAATGACGAACATCACGGATACGAGGAACCCCTGGTGGGGCGCCGGGGAAGCGATCATTCTCCTCAGCAACTTTGGAATGGACGTCTCATGCCACGCTGCTAGCTCGGAGATCGAAGTAAACGTTGGCGCTGGAGTCTCACCCGGTTCTGTCATCGGCGTGATTGAGAACGGAGCGTTCCCAGACTGCACAACATGGGGCCCTCTGGGTCTTGCCGTCAGCATGTCGTGGAATGCGTCTCACATCACGGTTCGAGAACACCCCTACCTGGCAGGTGACCCCATCCCTGTTGATGTGCATCTCGACGCTCGGGTCGTGGGAGTCGGTTGTGACTTCGACATTCAAGGTTCCTTACGAGGCACACTCTTTCCGGGCGACGCTACTCATGACGGCTATCTCCGGCTCGAGCCGGGTTACGACGCCGTCGTCACACGTGCCGGCTCGTCTGGCAGTAGCTGTGGTGGCGAATGGTGGGAAGGTGACCTACTGGAGGCCGCACACGGCACCTTCGCGATCAACACGAGCGGCCCTGGCGCCGGTCTCATCAACCACAGCTGACGCCCGCCAGTTGCTGCACAACTTCCCCGGCGGCGGAACGCGCCTCCCGGCACGTTCCGCTGCCAGCCCCCTCAGCCACTCCCATCACATCGCCTGAGAGGAACACTCACCATGACAACCACTCTGCGCCGGCTCAGCGCCGGTATCGGTGCGACGGCCTTCGCCGCCGCTCTCGCCCTCACCACCAGCCCCGCTCACGCTGAGACCATCAACGTGGACTACGACGTCAACGGCACCACCGTGACCGCTGGCACCGGCTCGGCCATCACGCTCGGCCCTGCCGTCATGCACTCCTTCGTGGAGGAGGATGGCAGCTTCACCGGCGACATGGTGCTGCCCGGCACCCGCACCTCGTTCAACCTCGCGGGGTTCATTCCGATCACCGCCGACGTGAACTTCGAGCCCACTGGTCCCACCACGGGTCAGCTCACCCGCGTGAATCGACAGCGCACCCTCGCGTCGACGTCGACGTACTATGTGCGGCTCAGCAACCTTCGCGTCGGCTTCTTCCCGCTGTTCGCTGGAGCCAACTGCCGCACGTCGGACCCGGTGACCGTTCCGGCGAACACCCCCGAAGGCGAGTTCTTCGACATCGCCACCGGGGGCCGTCTCGTCGGCGAGTACACCATCGGCGAGTTCGAGAACTGCGGCCTCAACACCGGCGTGATCAACAGCGTCATCCCCGGTGACGGCAACACGATCGAACTCAACCTCACGAACGGTCGGATCGCCAACTGATCACCACGCAGCGGTGCGGTGACCTTCGCTGGTCACCGCACCGCTGTTGGTTCTACATCTCTCAGCCCACCACCCACAGTCATTCCCCTCAAGCCGACTGACCATCAGTCTCAGGAGGAGCCGTACACCTGACAATCGTGCCCGGTTTGACGCCGATCTGGGCGGCAGCTACCCGCTCAGAATGGATCGTCCGGCATTTCCATCGCGTCATCGAGGGAGATGTCCGAGTAGGAATCCGGCAACTGCACCCGGGGCACAGTCACGAGAAGACGGAACACGTCCGCCAGCGTCCCCTCGCTGGGAACCTGAACGTCCCACGGCATGGTCAGCACCATGAGGCCGTCGCCGCCATCCGTGCGCTCAGCCTCCACCTCCGCAGCGAACCGTCTCAGGTCCGCCTTCAGGTCGGTAGTGCACTCGACGTAGCCGTCATCGGTGGGCAGGTAGTCGTAGAGACGCGCTGGGGGCGGCGCCCCCAGCCGTAGGAGGGTCTGCTGTTCGAGGATCTTCCTGGCGGGTTCCGGCCCGGACAGCAGCGACGAGCTGAGGGGAGCGACAGATCCGATCCGACCCGGAGGAGCCTCTGACCCCGACTGGGTCACGAAGGCCCTCAGGAAGTCACGCCACCAGAGCTCAGACACGTCGCTCAGGTTGACCCTCACGACGCCCTGTGCCTGCTGGTCGTCCAGCCACCCTGCCATGGAATGTGCGGACCACATCCCCGTGACGTCATCGAGGTAGGGCCGCGGCCCCAACCCCAGAGGATCGAGACAACCCTCGTCCCAATGGATCATGTCCGTCACGTAGTAGACGGGAATCGGCGCCTCGAGGTAACGACGCAGCAGACCTACGTCAATGTCGACCCATCGTCCTTCAGGTCCCGACTCGCTAGCCAGGACCTCGACCGCGACCGACCTCCCGGGCCACATCAGCGGCCGCGCGATGTCGTCGTCCGCGTCGGCCTCCGCGACCACACACCGCCAGTTCATGGCGAGGTGAACAGGCAGGAGTCTCTGCAAGGTTCGACGTCGCTCCGATCGGTCCACGGCTACCGCCCCCTCATCCGAGAAGCTTCACCGGGCCCCTGAAGCCAGCGCCCCGCGCCACCCGCTGCGAGAGTGAAGGCCGGGTGCCGATCCGCGTGGGCTCGCAGCGCAGGCACGACCTCCTCCAATATTCGTCGTGCCTCCACCGCAATCTCCTCCCTATGACTTCCGTACGAACCGGTGATGCAGCTCCATCAGTTGCCGCCGGGCGTCGTCCGACATGCGTTCGCGATCGAGCACCGTCAGCAGCTCGTATCGACCGAAACCACGACACTCCTCGTTCTCCAAAGCCGGCGAAAACGTGAGAATCGCGTCCTCCAGACGGATGAAATGCCCGTCCGAGCAACGACCGGAGTGCATCGCGACGACGTCCATCACCGGCCACCGGTCATGCCCCCAGCCGAGCCAGTACCACTCCGGGCGATGCAGCAGCCAGCCGATCGCGGCCTCGGAGTCCTGCGTCGCCGCGAGCGTCCGACAGACCAGCTCGTCGCTCGCGTCATGATCGACGTCCCCCAGCTGCGCCACGTGGTCGGCGTAGACGGCCGCCTCGGACCAGGCGAGCGAGAACAACGCCTCGGCGAGCGCGCCGTAGACCGGACCGTTCAGACGGTGCGCGATGACCGACTCGCGGACGTCTCGCGCAGCGTCGTCGCGGAACCGCGGTTCGGGATCGATGTTCGCGAGCCGCACGAAACGGTCGAGGACCGTGTCGGTGAACCGCTCCGGGTCGCGAGCGGCCATCGACGAGAGGACCGGAGCGGACCAGAACCGCGGCCGCATCACCGCGCGCAGCAACCCGTCGGCGTCGCCGACCCCGCGCTTCTCCACTCGCCGAAGCCCCGCGTCCAGGTCGTCGGCGAGCAGCGCAAGGGCCTCGTCGGCGTCCAGCGACGCGCGACGGTCGTGCTCGCGTTCGATGTCCTCGATCACCACACGTGCCCTCCGATGCACTCGTACCGGCATCAAAACAGAAGTGGACGCTGATGATCCATGAGAGAGTGAAATCGGGGTCCCATTTCGGATGTTCATCCAACTATTCCAGGCGATTCTCCGCTATAGGTGCGACTCGGCCACCCACCAGTGGTGACTCGGGGGTGTTGATCGGACATCATGGGTGAACCGACCAAAGGAGACCCCATGACCTCTGAGCCGACCCCCACCTGGAACGAGTTCGCGGTGACCGTCGGTCAACGTCTGCTCGCGGCCCGCAAGGAGAAGGGCATCAGCCAGGAGAAGCTGGCGCGGATCGCGAACATCGCGACCTTCACGTACCAGAAGTTGGAGAAGGGGATCGCTCGTCCCGGTGCGCCGCTCAACCCGCGCCTCACCACCCTGATCGCCTTGTGCAAGGCCCTCGACCTGCGCGTGGAGGACCTGCTCGCCGGACCCTGGCCGGACGAGATCCCCTCGGTCGAGCGCGGCAACTGAGCCCGCCGCGGGGCGGGGCGGCTACGTCGCGGCTACGCCCCTCCTGCGATGGCTCCAGCGGTCGGTCGCTGAGCGACCTTCCTACTCGACCACCTATGGCGCGACTCCTGCGATGGCTCCAGCGGTCGGTCGCTGGGCGACCCTCTGCGGGCGGGTCTCGCTCCGCGTGGTCTCGATACGGTCGGTCGCTGAGCGACCTTCCTACTCGACCACCTATGGCGCGACCTTCCTACTCGACCACCTATGGGGTGAGCGACCGTCTGTGGGGCGGCGCGGCGTGCCGCGGGGAGGGTTGTCGGACCCCTCGCCTACGGTTGCTCCTATGAGTTCGCTGCCCGCCGACGCCCCCGTGGGCATCGATCCCGTCGCGGCGGCAGTCCAGCGAGCACGCACCTTCCCGCGCCTGCGCTACATGGGGTCCAAGTACCGCCTGCTCCCCCAACTCGCCGCCACCTTCGACCGCCTCGGCGGCACCACCGCGGTCGACGCGTTCTCCGGCTCCGGCGTCGTCTCCTATCTGCTCAAGGCGCAGGGCTTCGACGTCGTCAGCAACGACTTCCTCGGCTTCCCCACCGTCATCGCCCGCGCCACCGTGGCCAACTCCCACGTCCACCTCACCGATGACCTCGTCGACGCCATCTGCGGACCTGCCGCCGACGACCGCGACTTCATCCAGTCCACCTTCGACGGTCTCTACTTCACCCGCGAGGACCGCGCCTTCCTCGACGCCGCCTGGTCCCACATCGACCTGCTGACCGGCCCCGAGCGCGACCTCGCCATCTCCGCGCTCGTGCTGTCCGCGGCCCGCAAGCAGCCGCGCGGCGTCTTCACCTTCACCGACGCCACCCGGTACGCCGACGGCCGGCGCGACCTGCGGATGCCGCTGCGCGAGCACTTCCGCGAGCGGGTCGCCGCCTACAACGCCACCGTCTTCGACAACGGCACCCGCCACACCGTCGTCAACGGCGACGTCTTCGACCTCCCCACCGGCGCGCCGGACATCGTCTACCTCGATCCGCCCTACGCGCCGCCGCGCGACGACAACGACTACATCAAGCGCTACCACTTCCTCGAAGGGCTCAGCGTGTACTGGCGCGGGCAGACGATCATGCACGAGACCAAGACCAAGAAGCTCGCCAAGCGCTTCACGCCGTTCGCGTACAAGCGCACGATCGACGACGCCCTGCTGCGCACGTTCGAGCACTTCCGCGACGCCGGCGCGATCGTGCTCTCCTACTCCTCCAACGCCGTGCCCGACGCGGCCCGCATCGTCGAGCTGCTCGCCAGCGTCAAGCCCGAGGTCGAGACGATCGAGATCGGCCACACGTACAGCTTCGGCACTCACGCGGCCGCCGCGCGCCGCAGCGTCAACGAGTACCTCTTCGTCGGACGGGACGCATGACCAAACCCGTCGCCTTCGACGAGTACCTCGACACCCTCGGACGGCTCACCGGCCACGTCGACCCCACCGCCGCCACCCCCGAGGGTGACGACATCCGCCAGGCCACCGACTCGCTCGCCGCCCTCCCGGCCATCGACGAACCCACGCTCGCCGCGTGGGTCGCCACCTACCCGCATCGCGTGCCGGTGCTCGGGCTGGTGGTCGGGCTGACGCAGGAGAAGCTCAAGAACGCCCTTGTCGACCGGTTCGGCACCGGCGGATGGGTCACCCTCGCCCGCACCCGCGCCGATGAGCTCGTCCACTGGTTCGACACCGACTTCGACCTCGTCCGGCTCCTGCACCTGCAGCTCGGCCGCGAGTACGGCTTCGCCGACGTCCTCATCGCCCGCGCCGGCAGCCGCGTCACCGCCACCCGCGCCGGCCACTCCGGACGACGCGTCGAGGACGAGATCGAGGCCATCGCCGCCGACCTCGGGCTCCCCTACCGCACCCGCACGCGGTTCACCGGCCGCAACGGCCGCACCGCACCGTGCGACCTCGTCGTCCCCGACGGCGCCGCGGCCGAGATCGTCGTCGCCGCCAAGGGCTTCGACTCCACCGGCAGCAAGCTGTCCGACGCCGTCCGCGAGATCGTCGAGATGGCCGAGGTGCGGCTGCCGCGACAGTTCGTCATCGCCGTCGTCGACGGCATCGGCTGGAAGTCACGCCGCGCCGACCTGCGCCGCATCCACGAGCTGTGGGCGAGCCAACAGATCGACGGCATGTACACGCTGGCCACCCTCGACCGTTTCCGCACCGACCTCGAGGAAGCGGCCCGGCTGCGACGCCTGCTCTGAGGCCAGATCCGACCGCAGGCTGATGGTTCGCTGACCCCACTGCTCTAGGTTCGATGCGTGGACGGCGCACCCTTTCGACTCGGACCTCGCGGCCAGCGATGGTTCGACATCGGCCTCGCCTCGGGGCTGATGCTCGTCGGCCCGTTCGCCGGGCTTGGCCTCGGCATGGGCCAGGGCCTCGGCATCGGGCTCGCCGTCGGACTCGTCGCGACGCTGCAGGTCCTTCCGCTGTACTGGCGCCGGAAGTACCCGGTCGCCGTGTTCTTCGCGGTGTACGTGGCTCACGCCCTGCAAGTGCTCCTCATCGACACGCCGCTGCCGAGCCAGTTCGCCTTCCCCATCGCGCTGTACTCGATCACCCGGTGGCGAAGCCTGCGCTGGAGCCTGCCGGCCCTCGGGTTGAGTTTCGTGGCGGCCACCGTCGCCTCGATCGACTGGATGCTCTCTCCCTACAGCACCCCGAGCTCGATCATCAGCAACGCCATCGGGATCGCACTCATCACCTTGGTCGCCTGGGTGCTCGCCCAGTTGGGCCGCACCCGCGAGGCGTACGTCAACTCCCTCATCGAACGTAGCGAGCGCGTCGCCCGCGAGGCCGACCAGCGGGCGCAGTTAGCCGCGCAGTCCGAACGCAATCGCATCGCCCGCGAGATGCACGACGTCGTCGCCCACGGACTCTCGGTCATCATCGTCCAGGCCGACGGCGCCCGCTACGCGTCG
The DNA here is from genome assembly GCF_003850045.1 of Aeromicrobium camelliae. GTDB lineage: Bacteria > Actinomycetota > Actinomycetes > Propionibacteriales > Nocardioidaceae > Aeromicrobium > Aeromicrobium camelliae. The sequence continues at coordinate 21,062 of NZ_RQJX01000029.1, forward strand.
GCAGCGCGGCCCGAGGCCGCCACCGAGGCGCTGGAGAACATCGCCTTGACCGGCCGCGAAGCGCTGACCGAGATGCGCTCTCTGCTCGGCCTGCTGCGCGAAGGCGACACCGGCGTCGCGCCTCAGCCCGACCTCGCCGACCTCCCTGCGCTCATCGACGAGGCCCGCACCTCGATGACGCTCGAGGCCGACATCGACGAGGGCCTCGACGCGGTTCCCTCCGGCGTCGCGCTCACCGCGTACCGGCTCGTCCAGGAGGCGCTCACCAACGTGCGCAAGCACGCCGGGCCGGACGTGCGCGTGTGGGTGCGCGTCCACCGGGACGGTTCGGCCCTCCGACTGCAGGTCCGCGACGACGGCCGAGGCGCCAGCGCCACCAACGACGGCGAGGGCCACGGGCTCGTCGGCATGCGCGAACGCGTGGCCGCGCACGGCGGCGAACTCACCGCCGGACCCGCCGTGGGTGGCGGCTACGCGATCGATGCGAGGATTCCCTGGTGAGCGAATCTGTGCCGATCCGAGTGTTCCTCGTCGACGATCAACAGATGGTGCGCGCGGGATTCCGGATGCTCATCGAGAGTCAGGACGACATGACCGTCGTGGGCGAGGCCGGCGACGGTGCCGAGGCCGTCAACCTGCTCAAGGTCACGCGCGCGGACATCGTCCTCATGGACGTGCGCATGCCGCGCCTCGACGGCGTCGAGGCCACCCGGTCGCTCGGGACGATGCCCGACGCACCGCGCGTCATCGTGCTGACGACGTTCGATCTCGACGAGTACGCGTTCGCCGCCATCAAGGCCGGCGCCGCCGCCTTCCTGCTCAAGGACGCCGCTCCCCCGGACCTGCTCGGCGCTATCCGTGCGGTGCACGCCGGTGACTCGGTGGTCGCACCGTCCACGACCCGCCGGCTCCTCGAGCACTTCGCGAACACGATGCCCGACCCCGCGGCTCCGACCCCGCCCGCACACGCGCGCCTGGCCGAGCTGACCGAACGCGAACGCGAGGTGCTGGTGCTCGTGGGGCGCGGGATGTCGAACACCGAGATCGCGAGTGAGTTGTTCGTGGCCGAAGCGACGGTCAAGACACACGTCAGCCGGCTGCTGGCGAAGACCGGCTCCCGCGACCGCGTCCAGCTCGTCGTCCTCGCCTACGAATCCGGCCTCGTCGGCACGCAATAGCCCGGCCCACTGGTCTCGATACGCGGCTACTCGACCACCTAACCCCGGCGGTCGAGTAGCCGCGAGGAACGAGCGGCAATGGAGCCGTGGCAATGGGGGCGTAGCCGCCACGGAGCGAGACCACACCCGCCTGTGGATGACGGACTTGGCGTTCTTTCCCGCCCGCGGTGCGATGGGCCGATGGCGTGGATCTACATCCTGGAGTGCTCCGACGGCAGCTACTACGTCGGAAGTACGAGGGACATGGAACGGCGGCTCTGGCAGCACCAGCGCGGCGAGGGCGCTGTGTACACGCGATCGCGACTCCCGGTCCGGCTCGCCTTCGCGCATCAGTGCGAGAGCCCGGCCGAGGCCTTCTGGCTGGAGAAGCGGATCCAGAAATGGTCGCGCGCCAAACGTGAAGCGCTGATCCGTGGAGACTTCGACGCTCTGCCCGCCTTGGCGAAGAAGCCCTCCCGCCGGAAGTAACTGGACGAGTGGACGTTCCTATAGTGCGTCAAGTGCTTTGAGGTCGGCTTTGAGTGCTCCGTGGAGTTCTCGGGCGATGAGTCGTTTC
>NZ_RQJX01000030.1 GCF_003850045.1 Aeromicrobium camelliae
GAAACGACTCATCGCCCGAGAACTCCACGGAGCACTCAAAGCCGACCTCAAAGCACTTGACGCACTATAGGAACGTCCACTCCCCGACGGCCCGACCTCAGGCGACAACCTCTGGGCGTTGTGCGGCACCATCACAAACTCAAGACCTTCGACCACGCCGAGTCGCTGCCCCTCGGTGAGGAATGGGCGTGGCGCGTGGGTGAGACGGTGCTGCGGGAGTAGAGGGCTCGGTGGCCTCAGGGACACGGCTACCGGCGACGCGGCGGCAAGGTGCTCTTGCCGCCGTAGAGGACGGTGAGCAGCTTGGCGAACATCCCCTCGGTCTTCTGGTTCCGAGTGAAGGTCGTGAGCGCCAACGGCGGCTTCATCCGCTGCACCGTCACGGACTTGGGGTAGGTGAACTCGCGCAGCCCGTCGGGGCCGTGGATGCGCCCGAAGCCCGAATCGCCGATCCCGCCGAACGGAAGGCCCGGCACCGCGGCGAACGAGATGACCGAGTTCACCGACGTCATGCCCGAGCGGATGTCCCGGGCGATGCGCTCGGCGTTCTTCCGCCCGAACACCGCTCCGGCCAGGCCGTACGACGTCGCATTCGTCCGCTCGACGGCCTCCTCCATGCTGGCCACCGGATTCACGACCAACGTCGGGCCGAACGTCTCCTCGGTCACCGCGGCCGAATCTTCCGGGACGTGCGTGAGGATGGTGGGCTGCACATAGCGGTCGTCGACCGCGTCCGGACCGCCGACGACCGCGCGTCCGCCGCGCGCGATCGCGTCCTCGATGTGCCGCCGGATGATCTCGAGCTGCGAGGGCATCGTCGCAGGACCGTACGCGGCCCCGTCGTCGTAGCCGGGGCGCAGCTCGCGCGCCCGTTGGACCAGTTCCTCCATGAACGGCTCGAAGACCTTCTCGTGGACGTACACCCGCTCAGTGCCGATGCACGTCTGTCCGGCGTTGGACATGCCCGACCACAGCGCTGCGTCGGCAGCGGCCGCGAGGTCCGCGTCGGCGTCGACGATGAGGGCGTCCTTGCCGCCGGCCTCGATCACCACGGGGGTCAAAGTCTCCGCGCACGCCGCCATGACCTTCCTGCCCGTCGCCGCGGAACCGGTGAAGGCGAGCTTGTCGACGCCCGAGGTGCACAGCGCATGCCCGGTCTCCCCGAAGCCCGTGACCAGCTGCAGCACCGGAGCGCCTTCGAGGACCTCGGTGAACGTGTCCACGACCCATTGCCCGACCGTCGGCGTGTACTCGCTCGGCTTGAAGACGACCGCGTTGCCGGCGGCGAGGGCGTAGGCGATCGAGCCCATCGGCGTGAACACCGGGTAGTTCCACGGCCCGATCACGCCGACGACGCCGAGCGGCCGGTACTCGACCGTGGAGACCTGGTTGGACATGAGCAGGCCGGACGAGACCTTCTGACGACCGAGGATCTTGCTGGCGCGCTTGGCCACCCAGTCGATGTGATCGATGGCGATGCCGATCTCCAGCAGCGCGTCGCCGTGCGGTTTCCCGGTCTCGCGGTGAACCAGGTCGGCGATCTGCTCGATGCGTCGCGTGATGACGCTGCGCCAGCGCAGGAGGAACTCCTTGCGCCCCTCGAAGCCGATCTCGGCCCACCACGCCGAGGCGTGCCGGGCTCGGGCGACGGCTTCCGCGACGTCCTCGGCCGTGTGGACCGGGTGGGTCGCGACGACGTCGCCGGTGGCGGGATTGAGGGACTCGAACTTCTCGGCGTTCATCAGGCTCCTCCAGCGATGAGATCGGCGGCCTTCTCAGCGATCATGACGGTCGGGGCGTTGGTGTTGCCGCGGACGACCTTCGGCATCACGGACGCATCCACGACGCGCAGGCCGCGGACGCCGTAGACGCGAAGCGCCGGGTCGACCACACTCCCCTCCACCGTGCCCATCGCGCACGTGGAGGTCGGATGGTAGAGGGTCTGTGCGAGCCGCCCGATGACGTCGACGAGCTGATCATCACTGGGTTCGCGCACTGACGGCTCGAACGGCGTGCGCAGGTAGGAGGCGAGGGCGCCCTGCCAGGCGATGTCGAGGACCCGACGGAATCCGGCCACCATCGCGTCCAGGTCGCGACGATCGTCGAAGTACTGCGGGTCGATGTGCGGATGCCAGCGCGGATCGGCCGAGCGGAGCCGCAACTGGCCGCGACTGTGAACGTCGACGAGGGTGGGCGCGATGGTGACCATGCGCCGCACCGGCTCGTGGATGCCGTTGTGGTAGAAACCGGTCGGCGCGACGTGGATCTGGATGTCGGGGGCCGTGATGTCGTCCCGCGTCGCGAAGAACGCCCCGGCCTCGCCGATGTTCGACACCAGCGGCCCGGTGCGGGTGGCTTGCCAGCGCATGAGGTTGCCGAGCGTCTGTGCTTCGGCGAGGTCGCTCGTGCCGTGGGTTTCGATGATCGTTCCCGCCACCGGATGGTCCTGGAGGCCTTGTCCGACTCCGGGCGAGTCGACGCGCACGTCGATGCCGTGTTCGCGCAGATGCGCACCGGGGCCGATGCCCGACAGCATCAGCACCTGCGGGCTGTTGATCGCGCCGCCGCTGAGGATGACCTCGGCCTCCGCCCGCGCCTGCTCGACGACTCCGGCGCGCGAGTACTCGACGCCCGTCGCCCGCGGCTCCCCGTGTCCGTCGAGGAGGATGCGGGTGACGAACGCCTCGGTGCGCACGGTGAGGTTGGGGCGTGACTGGGCGGGCCGGATGTACGCGTCGGCGACCGACCATCGACGTCCCCGATACTGCGTCACCTGGTAGAGACCCGCGCCCTCCTGCGTGGCGCCGTTGAAGTCGTCGTTGCGCTTGAGACCTGCGGCGACGGCCGACTCGACGAACGCATGGCTGAGCTCGTGGGTGAACCGACGGTCCTCGACGCGCAGCGGCCCGTCCGCCCCGTGGAACGGGGAGGCCAGCCGGGTGTTGCCCTCGGAGCGGATGAAGTACGGGAGGACCTCGTCGTAGCCCCAGCCCTCGGCGCCGTACTCGTCACGCCAGCCGTCGTAGTCGGCGCGATGCCCGCGGATGTAGATCATCGCGTTCATCGACGAGCAGCCGCCGAGAGCCTTCATGCGCGGCCAGTCCGCACGGCGGCCGGCGAGATGCTTCTGGGGCACCGTCCAGTAGTTCCAGTCCCACCGTGTCTTGAACAACGACGAGAACCCGGCGGGAATCCGGATCATGTCGTCATCGTCCTCGGGGCCGGCCTCCAGCAGGAGAACGCGCACCTGCGGGTCCTCCGTGAGGCGCGCGGCGAGGACTCCCCCGGCGCTGCCCGCTCCGATGATGATGTAGTCGAACGCTTCGACCTCGGCCATGGTCGCTCCTCACTGTCACGACTGGCCCCAACCTAGACGGCTGTGATCCGTGACACAACCACTGTCACGATGCGACGGCCTCGCCGAGCCGGTTCTCCGGTCGCAGCAGCGCCGGGACGGCACCGTCGAGCACCGTCGCCGCAAGGTCACGTCCGAGCGCGGGCGCATGCTTGAAGAGGTTGTGGCCGGCGACCAGGGCCACGTCGTCCGCGGTCCACACCGCGACACCGTCGTCGCCCCAAGGCAGACGGGTCACCCAGCAGTGCACATAGTCGAGAGGCTCGGGGTCGAGCCCGGGAAGGGCGCGCCCGACGTAGGCCACCACTCGCTGCACATGCTCGGCCAGCCCCTCCGGTGCGAGCATCGTGCCGTCTTCACCGACGGGCACGGCGGCGGCCAGGCCGACGCCGTAACGGCTGCGATCCTCCGCGGCAGCGGCGTAGACACCGGACTCACCGAAGGCGCCGCTGGTGTCCTGCAACGTGGCGAGGCTGGGCACGTCGGTGCGCGGGCGGAAGGAGACTCGCACGTGAGCACCTTGCTCCACCGGCAGCGAGAGCCCGAGCCCGCGGGCGAGCGAGGGCGTCCCGCGTCCGGCGCAGATCACGGCCGCGTCGTGGTGCCGCAGCCCGGTGCCGGTACGCACCTCGACGTCCTGTGCCCCGAGCTGGCGCACCGAGAGCACGTGGTCGCGGACGAGCGCCTCATCCAACCGTTCGCTCAACAGCGCGATCGCCGTCAGCGTGGCGATCGATCCGCCGCCGGCGTCCAGCATCACGGGGCCGTCGTAGTCAGCGACCACGGGAAGCCGTGCGCGGAGCTCGTCGGCGTCGACGAGCCGCGCGTCCACGCCTGGGTGTTCGTCGAGGAGCGCGTGCTGGTCGGCCACCTTCGGGCCGATGGCGAGGGCGCCGTCCGGGGCGATGAGGTCCTGGCCGAGCAGCTCACTCCACTCCCGCCAGATCCCGCGCGCCGTCACCGCGTAGTCGACGAGACGCGGGTCGGCGTGCGCGTGGCGGAAGATGCGCGATTGCCCCGCCGATTGCCCCTGTCCGGGCCGGCCGGTCTCGTAGAGCGTGACCCGCGCGCCTCGGCGCTGCAGTTCGAAGGCGGTGGCGAGGCCGAGGATGCCCGCGCCGACGACGGCGATGTCCGCGGAGGGGGAAGTCATGCGATCGACGGTAGCGTCAGACGGCGTCGCGCGCGGCGCGAGCGCACGCCTCCGCCAGCGCGCGGCGATCGTGGCGCGGCACGGGCACTTCGAGCACGCGAAGACCGGCGCACGGTTCCGCCAGGGCCGCTGTCAGGTCGCCGGGGGCGACGCGCCGGTGGGGCACGCGGTACCCGGCGCACAGCGCCGCGATGTCCGCGCCCGTCGGGGTGGCATACACCCGCTCGAAGGCGGCGGCGTACTCCGGCGCTCCCTGCTCCAGGGTGGAGAAGATGCTGCCGCCGTCGTCCGAGGCGACCACGATGGTGAGGTCGGGGCGCGGCTCGCTCGGGCCGATGAGCAGTCCGTTGCTGCCGTGGAGGAAGGTCAGGTCGCCCAGATAGGCGATCGCCCGCCGTTCGGCCTGCGCGAGCGCGGCACCGATCGCCGACGCGGGGACGCCGTCGATTCCGGCAAGACCGCGGTTGGCGAGGACGAGGCGCGCGGCCGACGCCGGGCGGGCCACGAGGTCCAGGTCGCGCACCGGGTTGGAGGAGCCGACGTACAGCAGCCCGTCCTCGCCGACGGCGTCCCACACGGCGCGCGCGACCTCGAACACCGGCGCGGCCGGCAACGCCGCCACCACGCGCTCGTCGGCCTCCTGCCATGCCGCGAGCCAGGCCTCGTCTCCTGCTGCCTCGGGCTCGACGCCCTCGGCGAAACGCACGTTCGCAGTGGCGGGACCGGGAAAGGTCGACTGGTCACCGATGTGCACGATGTCGATGTCGGTCCGGCTCAGCAGCCGCGTGACGGGCCGCGACAGGGTCGCGTGTCCGAAGGAGACGACGCGTTCGACGGCGCCGGACAGCGACTCCTGCGCGAGCAGGAGACGGTAGGCGGTGAGCGCGTTCGGCCCGAAGCGCGCTCCCGAGCTCGGGTCGGCGAGCAGCGGCCATCCGGCCCGCTCCGCCAGCTCGGCCGCCTCCGGGCCGGAGTCGTCGCCGGCCACCACCACGGTCCGCGGTCCGCCCGGCAGCCGCGTGACGGCTCGCGGCGCAACGTCGGTCTGCCACTCCTGCGGCGCGAACTCCCAGGCGATCGGCTCGACGAGCGGTTCGTCGAGTTCGAGGTTGAGGTGAGCCGGTCCGTGCGTCCACACGGCCGGAAGTCGGTCGAGTCCGTCGACGTAAGGAATACCCGGGAAGATCGCCCGCTGATCGGTGGTCTGGTTGGCCCCGGTCCCCCGCAGCCGCGCGGGACGGTCGGCCGTCACCGCCAGCACCGGGACCTGTGCGTGTAGAGCCTCGAGCAATCCGGGATGAAGGTTGGCGACCGCCGTGCCGGAGGTCGTCATGACCGGCACCGGGCGTTGGGACGCCTTGGCGAGGCCGAGCGCCAGGAAAGCGGCTTCCCGCTCGTCGACGCGCACGTGGAGCCGCAGAAGGCGCTGCTGGTCGGCGGCGTGCAGCGCGAGGGCGAGCGGTCCGGAGCGGGACCCGGGTGAGAGCACGACGTCCGTGACACCGCGACCGAGCAGGAGCCCGACCAGCCGCTGAGCCACGTCGACGGCGCGCTGCTCACTCATTCGTCGAGCTCTTCTCGCACCGCCTCGAGGCGGGTCTGCCAGCGTTCTTCGATCTCGGGCGGAGCCGCCACCTTCGCGAACGCCACCTCGTCCAGCTGCGGCCGGATGACGGGCAGGTACCCGTCGATCGGTCGCAGCGGCTCGGCCACGACGTCGCCGGCCAGCAGCGAGGTGGTTGCGAGTCCGCACGCGAACGGCAGGTCCGGAAGGGCCGCGGCGAGCGCGACGCCCGCGGCGAGGCCGATGGACGTCTCCACCGCGCTCGACACCACCACCGGCATGTCGATCTGCTCGGCGATGCGGAAGCAGGCGTGGATGCCGCCGAGCGGCTGCACCTTGAGCACGGCGATGTCGGCGGCGTGGAGGTCGCGGACGCGGAACGGGTCGCCCGAGCGCCGGATGCACTCGTCGGCGGCGACGCGCACGTCGACCTTCTTGCGCACTTCCGCCAACTCCTTGGCGGTGGCGCACGGCTGCTCCACGTACTCCAGCCCCTGCGCGGCCTTGTCGAGCTTGCGGATGGCCTTGACCGCCTCGCCGACCTCCCAGGCGCCGTTCGCGTCGATCCGCAACTGGCCACCCAGCGGCAGGGCGTCGCGGACGGCTTCGACGCGGGCGATGTCGTCGGCGAGGGTCTGGCCGCGTTCGGCGACCTTGACCTTGGCGGTGCGGCACGTGCTGCCGAGAACGATCCGCGCGGCGTGTTCGGGGTCGACGGCCGGGACCGTGACGTTCACCGGGACGCGGTCGCGGACGCGGTCAGGCCAGGGCCGGTTGGCCGAATCGAGGGTCGCTTGGTACCAGGGCACGCACTCGGCGGCGCTGTAGTCGAGGAAGGGGCTGAACTCCGCCCAGCCCACGTCGCCGCGCACGACCATGCCCTCGCGACGGTTGACGCCGCGAAAGCGCGTCGGCATGTCGATGGCGAAGGTCCGGAACTGCACCCGACGACTGTAGCGACTTGCCGCTACCGTGAAAGACATGGCTGCCATTGCGATCGTCGGGGGACACGGCAAGGTCTCCCGCCACCTCATTACACTGCTCGTCCACGCCGGCCACCAGCCGGTCGCGCTCATCCGCGATCCGCAGCAGGCCGAGGACCTCACGCCACTGGGTGCGAAGACCCGATTGCTCGACATCGAGAACTCCGATGTCGACGATTTCGCCGCTGTCTTCGAGGGATGTGCCGCCGTGGTGTTCGCCGCGGGCGGCGGCCCGGACGGGAACATCGAGCGCAAGCGCACGGTGGACTTGGAGGGGTCCCTCAAGTCCATCGCCGCCGCCGAGAAGATCGGCATCGAGCGCTTCGTCCAGGTGTCCGCGATCGGCGTCGATCAGGAACTGCCGGACGACGCGGGCGATGTCTGGACGGCGTACGTCCACGCCAAGCGCGACGCTGACATCGCGCTGCGCGAGAGTTCGCTGCGCTGGACCATCCTGCGCCCCGGCGGCCTTACCGACGACGAGCCGACCGGCAAGGTGACGCTCGCGCCCGAGGTGGAGCGCGGGGACATCCCGCGCGCCGATGTCGCCGCGGTCATCGCGTCCGTGCTCGACGACAACCGCACGACCGGCAAGCAGTGGGAGCTCGTCGGCGGGACCACCCCGATCGCCGAGGCGGTCACCGCCGCCGTCACCGCCTGAGCGCGGCTCAGACCTGCTCGGCGACCGGCTCGGCCTCGGTGGCCTGCTCCTGCGCGGGACGCCGGACGAACAGGCACACCGCGATGAGGGCGAACGACAGGAAGCCGGCCACGGTGAACGCCGCGCGGACGCCGTCGACGATGCCGTCGGGGTCGGCGACCCCGCCGCTCGATCCGCGGGCGACCACGGTCATGAGCGACACCAGGATCGCGGTGCCCGCAGCCCCCGCGACCTGCTGGAAGGTGCCCAGCGTCGCGGACCCGTGCGAGTAGAGGCGCGCGGGCACCGAGCCGAGACCGGCGGTCATGACCGGGGTGAAGGTCGCGGCGAGACCGACACTGATGCCGATGTTGGACACGACGAGCCACCACGCGGGGGTGTCGGTGTCGACCATCACGAGCATCCAGATGCCGCCCGAGACCAGGAGGGTGCCCGGCAGCGTGATCGGACGCGGCCCGTAGGCGTCGTACAGCCGGCCCACGACCGGACCGGCGAGACCCATGAGGATGCCGCCCGGCAGCGTCACGAGGCCGGTCTCGGCCGCACCGTACCCGAGCACCTGCTGGGCGAAGTACGGGACGAGGATGAGCGTGCCCATGAGCATGCCGAAGCCGACCGCGAGCGCGAGCATCGCCAGCGTGAACTGACGCGAGCCGAACACTCGCAGGTCGAGCAGAGCCCGATCCTCCCGCTGCAGCGCCACCTGACGGATGAGGAAGGTGACCAGGGCCAGGCCGCCGGCGACGAACGGAACCCACAACGGCACGCCACTGCCGCCGGCGGACTTGCCGATCGAGGAGAGGCCGTAGACGACCCCGCCGAAACCGACGACGGCCAACGGGACCGACAACAGGTCGACGCGAGTGCGGGAACGCTCCCCGACCTCGACGACGTACTTCGCGCCGAGCACGAGGGCGAGCACCGCGATGGGCGCGACGAGGCCGAAGATCCAGCGCCAGCCGAAGTGATCGAGGATCAGACCGGACACCGTAGGACCGAGCGCAGGCGCGACCGAGATGACGATCGTGATGTTGCCCATCATCACGCCGCGGCGCTCGGGCGGCACGATCGTCAGGATCGTCGTCATGAGCAACGGCATCATGATCGCGGTGCCTGACGCCTGGATGACGCGGGCGGTGAGCAGCACGCCGAAGCCGGGTGCGAAGAAAGCGAGAATCGTGCCGGCGGTGAACAGGCTCATCGCGAGGATGAACAGCTGACGCGTGGGGATGCGCTCGATGAGGAACCCGGTGAGCGGGATGATGACGCCCATCGTCAGCAGGAAGGCCGTCGTGAGCCACTGGCCGACGCTCGGCTCGATGCCGAGGTCCTCCTGAAGCACGGGGATCGCCACGCTCATGACCGTCTCGTTGAGGATCACCACGAAGCTCGCGACGAGCAGCACCCCGATCAGGATGACGTGCTCGCGCTCCAGCTTGGTCGGAGCCGCGGGGGCGGGAGCAGACACGGCAGAACTCACCTCATGGATGCGAAAAAAAGAGCGGACTCGGCCGAGTGGCCGGCCTGCCCACGATAACGGGTGGCACCGACAGTTCGGCCGTTCGAGCCTGGGAGATCGGTCACGCCGCAAGACGTCGCAGCGCCAGACGATCGATCTTGCCGCCCGGCAGGAGTGGGAGCTCGTCGAGCGTGAGGAGCTGGCGAGGTGCCCACGCGCGCGGGTGTCCGGCGGCGACGACGGCGTCACGCACGGTGTCGAGTTCTGTCACGCCGACGACGGCGGCGACGACACGCGTGCCCCACTCCTCGTCCGGCACACCGACCACGGCCACGTCCTGGACGCTCGGCAGCGCGCGCACCGCCTCCTCGACGGCCGGGAGCGGGACGTTGACTCCGCCGGACACGACCATGTCGTCGGCGCGGCCCAGCACGCGAAGCCGCCCGTCGGTGCCGATCTCGCCGAGGTCGGAGGTCCGAAACCACTCCCCCGTGCGCGGTTCGCTTGCGTATCCGTCGAAGAGCATGCGTCCGGCGAGTTCGACGATGCCCCCGTCACCGATGCGCATGCGCACCCCGTCGAGCGGCATGCCGTCGTAGACACAGCCGCCGCTCGTCTCGCTCATCCCGTACGTCCGGACGACGGTGATGCCGAGCTCGCGGGCGCGCGCCAGCAGCTCGGCCGGGGCCGCCGCGCCACCGAGCAGGATCGCGTCGAGATCGGCGAGTGCCGCGGCGTCGTCGGACGCCAGGAGCCGGAACAGCTGCGTCGGGACGAACGAGGCGTACCGCCGCGGACCGGTCATCGCCGCCACCGCGTCGGGGATGGACGGGTGCTCGTCGGCGAACACCGGAGGTTCACCGGCGAGGATCGACCGCACCAGGACCTGGAGCCCGCCGACCGCCGTGGTTGGCAGCGCGCTGATCCATTGCCCAGGGCCGCCGAGCCGCTCGAGGGTGGCTCGCGCCGACGCCAGGATCGCGCCGTGGGACAGCACGACGTCCTTGGGATGGCCCGTACTGCCCGAGGTGCGCACGACGAGCGGCGCGCCGCCCTCAGCGACCCACGGCTCCAGCAGCGCGTGGATCTCGCGGGCGGTGCCGGTGACGGGGCGCAGCGAGGGTTCCATCGTCGGCCAGCCTAGTGACAGTGGCAGACTCGACCGGGTGAGCACCCCGAGCACGACCCGGTTGTGGATCGAGGGAGCGCGACCGCGCACCCTGCCCGCCGCCGTCGCCCCCGTCCTGGCCGGAACCGGAGCCGCGGTGTACGCCGACGGCTTCGTCGGATGGAAGGCGCTCCTCGCGCTCGGACTGAGCCTGTCGCTGCAGATCGGTGTCAACTACGCCAACGACTACTCCGACGGCATCCGCGGCACCGATGCCGACCGCGTCGGCCCGCTGCGCCTGGTCGGATCCGGTCTCGTGTCGCCGGGCAAGGTGAAGGCGGCCGCTCTCGGCTTCCTCGCCCTCGGGGCCCTCTTCGGACTCGTGCTGGCGGCGACCACCTCCTGGTGGCTGCTGCTGGTGGGGGCGGCGGCGATCCTGGCCGCGTGGACGTACACCGGCGGGCCGAACCCGTACGGCTACCGGGCGCTCGGCGAGGTCAGCGTCTTCGTGTTCTTCGGACTCGTCGCCGTCATGGGCACCACGTTCGTGCAGACCGAGAACATCACCCGAGCCAGCGTGGCCGCGGCGATCGGGGTGGGAGCACTCGCCTGCGCCATCCTCGTCGCCAACAACCTCCGGGACATCCCGACCGACACCGAGTCCGGCAAACGCACCCTCGCGGTGGTGCTCGGCGACCGAGGCTCGCGCCGCTTCTACGTGGTCCTCGTGCAGGTCGCGCTGATCGCTGCCGTCGTCTGCGCCGCGCTGACGACGTGGTGGGCGCTGCTCGCCCTCGTGGCGGCGCCGCTCGCGATCCGGGCGGTCCGCGTGATCGGGTCGGGCGCCACGGGACGCGAGCTGATCCCGGTACTGCGCGACTCGGGACTCCTCGAACTCGTCTACGCCGTCGGGCTCACCGCCGGGCTGGTCATCGGCTCGTTCTAGGCCCGGCGGGTGAGCACGTCGGCTCCGTCGTCGGTGATGACGATCGTGTGCTCGCTATGCGCCGTACGGCACCCGGTCGCGCTACGCAGCGACCACCCGTCGGAGTCCACCACGAGCTCGTCTGTGTCCTCCATGACCCAGGGCTCCAGCGCGAGCATCAGGCCCGGACGAAGCCGATAGCCCCGGCCCGGCCGTCCGGTGTTCGACACATGCGGGTCCTGGTGCATCGTCGTACCGATGCCGTGTCCACCGAACTGCGTGTTGATCGGGTAGCCCGCGCTGCTGAGCACCTGGCCGATGGCGTGCGAGATGTCGCCGATCCGCGCGCCCGGGACGGCCGCGGCGATGCCCGCCTCGAGCGCTTTCTCTGTGGTCTCGATCAGCGCCCCGCTCTTCGGCTCGTCCACGGCGCCCACGACGAAGCTGATGGCTGCATCGGCCGCCACCCCGTGCAACGTGACCGCGAGGTCGAGCGTCAGGAGATCGCCGTCAGCGAGCGTCCGATCGCGGGGGCGGCCGTGCAACACCGTGTCGTTGACGCCCGTGCAGATGTAGTGGCCGAACGGCCCGCGACCGAACGACGGCGCGTAGTCGACGTAACAGGACTGCGCTCCCGCGTCGGCGATCATCCCCGCCGCCCACCGGTCGATCTCGAGCAGATTCGTGCCGGGGGTACTGCGGTCTCGCAGCGTGTGCAGGATCTCGGCGACGAGGGCGCCGGTCGCCCGTGCCCGCGCCACCTGCGCATCGCTCAGGATCTCGATCATCAGGGCCCTCCGCCGATTCGGATAACAATACCGGTCATATCATACCGGTACTACAATCGGCGCATGGTCAGGCTGCCGCTCACCCCCGCCGAGATCGCCCGCGGCGAGCGCCTCGGCGCTCTGCTCCGCCGGGCACGGGGCGACCGCTCCATCCTCGAGACGGCGCTCGATGCCGGCGTCTCGCCGGAGACGCTCCGCAAGATCGAGTCGGGGCGCATCGCCACTCCGGCCTTCCCGACGATCGCCGCGATCGCTCAGGTCCTCGGGCTGTCGCTCGACGCGGTGTGGGACGAGATCAGTCAGGCGGAGCGCGGCGGCACGAGCTCGCCGGTCTCCTCGTAACGCCGGAGGGCGTCCGCGTACGGCGCGATGTCCATCCCCTGGGCGCTGAGCCAGGCGTCGTCGAAGCAGGTTCGGGCGTACCGCTCGCCGCCATCGCACAACAGCGTGACGATCGAGCCCTGCTGCCCGTCCTGATGCATCGTGCCGGCGAGCTGGAGCGCCGCCCACACGTTCGTGCCGGTCGAACCGCCGACGAGGCGCCCGAGTTTGGCCGACACCCACCGCATGGTCGCGATCGACGCCGCGTCGGGCACCCGCATCATGTCGTCGACCACCCCGCCGACGAACGACGGCTCGACGCGCATGCGACCGATCCCCTCGATGCGCCCCGGCACCTGCGTGACCACATCGGAGGAGTCGCTGTCCCAGCCGTCGTAGAAGGCGGAGTTCTCCGGGTCGGCCACGAGCAGACGCGTGGCATGCCGCCGGTAGCGGATGAACCGGCCGATGGTGGCGGACGTGCCGCCGGTGCCGGCGCTCACGACGATCCACCTCGGGATCGGGTGCGGTTCGGCGGACATCTGGGCGAAGATCGACTCCGCGATGTTGTTGTTGCCCCGCCAGTCCGTCGCACGCTCGGCGTAGGTGAACTGGTCCATGTAGTGCCCGCCGCACTCGCGGGCGAGGCGCCGAGCCTCGTCGTACACCGTCGACGGGTCGTCGACGAGGTGACAGCGCCCACCCTCGAACTCGATCAGCGCGATCTTCTCCGGGCTCGTCGAGGCGGGCATCACCGCGACGAACGGCAACCCGATGAGCCGCGCGAAGTGCGCCTCACTGACGGCGGTCGAACCGCTCGAGGCCTCGATGACCGTCGTGTCCGGGGTGAGCCAGCCGTTGCACAGGGCGTAGAGGAACAGCGAGCGGGCGAGTCGGTGCTTGAGACTCCCCGTGGGGTGGACGGACTCGTCCTTGAGATAGAGGTCGACGCCGGGCGTCGCGATCTGGAACGTGTGCAGATGGGTGTCCGCGCTGCGATTGGCGTCCGCCTCGACGCGCCCGATCGCGTCGTCGATCCAGGCGCGAAGCTCAGTCGACGTCTTCGGCACGCCGGGACTCCTCGAGGCGCTGGTTGATCGAGGTCGCGCGGTCCTGCAACTTGAGCGCGAGGCGCTCACGCAGCGGAGCCAGCGCGATGACCGAGATGATCGAGGAGATCACCAGCGCGATGAGCAGCACCCACAGGTTGAGGAACAGCACTCCGTCGAACAGCAGTCCGGCCACGAGCCAGGTGGCGAGATAGCAGCTGAGGAAGACGCCGAGCCGGGCGAAGGTGTAGAGCCAGAAGACCTTCATAGGGCGAACTCTACGGGGCGGGCAGTAATCTCGACGTATGGGCAAGGCGCTTCTGATCGTGGTGTGGGTCGTCCTCGTCGTCTACGCGCTGTTCGACGTGATCGCCGCCCCGAAGGAGCGCGTCCGGCACCTGCCGAAACTCGCGTGGATCGCCCTGATCCTGGTCTTCCCGTACGGCGGCGCCCTGCTGTGGATCTTCTTCGGGCAGGTGCGCCAGCGGCCGTCCGGCCCGCGCAACACGTGGCGCCCGGGCCCTCGCGGCCCCGACGACGACCCGGACTACCTCCGCGGCCTGTGAGCGTCGGCCGGGCCGGTCACTTCGCGTAGGAGTGAAGGCCCGAGCCGAAGAGGTTCACGCCGTAGTAGCTGAACAAGAAGGTCGCGAAGCCGATGAGGCAGAAGAGCGCGGCGCGGCGTCCCTTCCACCCGGCCGTGGCCCGCGCGTGCAGGTAGCCCGCGTAGACGACCCAGGTGATGAAGGCCCAGACCTCCTTGGGGTCCCAGCCCCAGTAGCGGCCCCAGGCGTAGTGCGCCCAGATCGGTCCCGCGATGAGCGAGCCGAACGTCCACAGCGGAAACGCCGCGGCGTTGACGCGGTACGCGATCTTGTCCATGACGGCCGACGCCGGGAAGCGACGCAGGACCGGGCCGACCGTGCCGCGCTCCTCCGAACGCGAGCGGATGAGGTACAGCACCGAGGCGGCAGCGCCGACGAGGAAGAGCCCGCCGGCGAGCATCACCGCGGCGACGTGGATGACAAGCCAGTACGAATGCAGCGCCGGCACGAGCGGGCCGGCCGGGACGTACGTGGAGATCGACATGCCGAGGACGACGAGGCCGAAGCCCGACACGATGCCGCCGAGCCACTGCACGCCGTTGGTGCGGACGAGCACGAGGTAGACGACCAGCGCGATCATGGTGCCCGCGAGGCCGAACTCGTACATGTTGCCCCACGGCACGCGCTCCGCGGCGAGCCCGCGTGCGATGACGCTCGCGACGAGGATGGCGGCCGCGAGGCCGGTCAGCAGTACGCCGACGCGCGACAAGCGCTCGGTGACCGGATCGGCCGGAGCATCGACGGGAGGGGTGATGTCCTGCCCGTCGGCTCCCACCAGGGCGCGCTCGCTCGCCTCGACCTTGCGGGCCAGCGCCCACTCGGCGACGTGCGCGAGGAACGCGAGGGCGAGAACACACGTGGCCGAGACCATCGCGTAGTTCGAGAACTGGGCGTACTGCTCGAGACTCATGCTCGGCTCTCCTCCGGCGTGCTGTCGCCCAGCTCCGCGCGGAACTGGGCCAGGAAGTCGTCGATCTCCTCGGGGAGTTCGTCGCGCGGGACCCGATCGAGTGCGGCGACCTCTACCACTGTAGGCGAGCCGCCCTCACCCGCCCGGGCCCGGATCCACGTCCGGCGCGGCCGGACCATGAGCGAGGCGATGAGGCCGAGAACGCCCACGCTCACGCCGGCCAGCGGCAGGGTCATCGCGGGGGTCTGCGCGACCTGGAGACGAGCGAACCGCTTGAGCTCGACGAACTCGATGGACCCGCCGCCGGGCAGCTCCTGCACCTGCCCGGGGCTGAGGCTGATGTTGAACGGCTCGCCGTTCTCGTCGTTGACCGGCGTCATCGTGTCCTTCTCCAGGACGTAGACCGACTGCGGCACTCCCTCGTCCAGGCCGAGGTCGCCCGTCCACATGCGCAGGCCGACGAGCGGGTTGACCGCCCCGGGGTAGATCGAGGTGGACGGGGCCCCGTCGCCGGCAGAGACGGCGGTCGGCAGGAAGAAGCCCTGGAAGCCCATCTGCTCGGGCTGCGCGTCGGGAACCTTGATGACGCCCTGCGACTCGTACGAGCCGTCGCTGGGCAGGAACACCACGGCGTCGTCGAAGACCACCTCGCCGGTGGCATCGGTGACCCGCAGGACCGGGGCGTACCCCTGACCCACGAGGAACACGCTGCCGCCGTCGAGCGACAACGGGTGGTTCACGTAGATCTCGTACTGCTCGGGGTCCTCGCCGGGGCGCTCGGTGTAGGTGACGTCGGCCTGGAACAGCTTGGGCGCACCGCGCTGCGGGCCCTCAGGCTGGAACTCCGCGATCATCCGGTCGACCCGGAAACTGAACGGCGGCAGATCCTCGGCGTCGAACAGCGGTCCGGACGAGAACTCGTTGTACTGGCTCAGCGTGTTGGAGAACCCTTCGCCCTCGGTGACGATGACGGCGCCGCGATAGCCCCACAGCGAACCGACCGCGACACCCACCAGCACCACCACGATGCTGACGTGGAAGACGAGGTTGCCGAGTTCGCGCAGGTAGCCCTTCTCGGCACGCAACTCGGTGGTCCCGCTACCGGCGTCGTCGACGACGTCGATGCGGGCTCGTCCCAGCACGCGGCGGCCCGCGTGCATGACCTCCTCGACGGACGCGGAGGTCTCGAACGTGCCCGACGCGGGCATGCGTGAGAAGTTGCGTGGGGCCCGCGGCGGACGCGCGCGCAGTGCCTTGGCGTAGACCGCCATCCGCGGCACGATGCAGCCGATCAGCGAGACCATCAGCAGCAGGTAGATCGCGCTGAACCAGGGCGAGGAGTAGACCGAGAAGAAGCCGAGCGCGTCGAGGATCGGCGCCATCGTCGGGTGGTCCATGACGTAGACCTCGACGGCCCGCTCGTCGACGCCACGCTGCGGGATGAACGACCCGGGCACGGCGGCGACCGCGAGCAGGAGCAGCAGGAACAACGCGGTCCGCATGGACGTGAGCTGGCGCCACATCCACCGCAGGAACTCACGCGGCGCGAGCTCGGACGCACGGCGCTCGCGGGTCGGGGCGCTCATACGGCCACCTCGAATCCGGCGGCCCACTGCTGCAACTGCATCACCATCTCGTTCCACACCCCGGTGACCATCAGCAGCCCCGTGGCGATGAGCAGCGCGCCGCCGGCGATGGCGACCGCGCGCTGATGCCGCTTGACGAACTCGAGCGCGCCCATGAACCGCGCGAAGAACAACGCGGCGAGCACGAAGGGGATGCCGAGCCCGAGCCCGTAGACGAGCGTCAGGAGGGCGCCGCGCGACGCGGTGCCCTCGTTGCCGGCGAGGATCAGGACGGCCGAGAGGGTGGGACCGAGGCAGGGCGTCCACCCGATCCCGAAGACGACACCCAGCAGCGGCGCGGCGACGAGCCCGACGGCGGGCGCGCGCTTGATGCGCCACTCGCGTTGCAGGCCCGGGATCAGACCGAGGAACGCCAGACCGAGCACGATGAGCAGCGCGCCGGCCACGATCGTGAGCGTGTCGCCGTAGGGCCGCAGACGTTGACCCGCGGCACCGAACAACGCGCCGCCGGCGACGAAGACCAGGGTGAAGCCGAGCACGAACAGCAGGGCTCCGAGAGCGAGCCGCCCGCGTTTGCCGGTGCGGAGGTCCTGCACACCGACGCCGGAAACGTATGAGAGGTAGCCGGGCAGGAGCGGGAGTACGCACGGCGAGAAGAACGAGACCAGTCCGGCGAAGGCCGCCACGGGGATCGCCACCGCGAGCGACCCGGACATCACTGCGTCGCCGAACCCGTCGGTCACTGGGTGCTCTTCCGGACGTACTCGATGAGATCGGCCAGCGTGCTCGCGTCGAGCTCCGGATCGAGGATGCGCGCCGCGACGCGTCCCTTCTCATCGAGGATCCACGTCGTCGGGATGGCTTGCGAGGGCAAGGAATCGGCGAACGCCAGCTGGTTCTCGCCGGCGTCGTCGACGATGCTCGGGTAGCTGATGCCGATCTTCTCGTTGAAGGCCTTGGCCGCGGCCGGCGTGTCCTGCGTCAGCAGGCCGAGGAACTGCACGTTCTTGTCGGCGTACTGATCGGACACCTCCTTGAGCATCGGCATCTCCTTGCGGCACGGCGGGCACCACGAGCCCCACAGATTCACCACGATCGTCTGACCGGCGAAGTCGGCGGTGGAGATCTCCTCGCCCTCGAGGTCGACGCCGCTCAGCTCCGGGGCCTTCTCCCGGTCCGCCGGGTCGAGGGTGGTGATGGTGCCGTCGCCGCTGATATAGCCGTCGGTTCCGCCTTCCTCCACGCCGGCGCAGGCGGCGGTGAGCACGACCAGGAGCGCCGCGACGAACGCGGCCCGAACAGCACGACGCATCAGGCGCCTCCGACGAACTTTCCGCGCAGGGCGTCCGGGATGAGATGCCCAGCCGGCTCGCTGTAGCTGAGCGACACGAACCGGTCGTCCTCGAAGACCAATGACGTCACACTCGCCAGCGAGCACTGGCGCTTGCGCGGATCGTGCGCGAAGCGCGCCCGTTCGTAGGCGCGCCGGGCGATCCAGATCGGCAGCTGGTGGGAGACGATGACGGCCTCGTGGCCGCGGGCGGCGTCGCGCGCGTCGTTGATCGCCAACTCCATGCGCTTGGCGATCTGGCGGTACGGCTCGCCCCAGGAGGGACGGAACGGGTTCCAGACGAGCAGCCAGTTGGCCGGGCGGCGCAGCGCACCGGCGCCCACACCGAACGTCTTGCCCTCGAACTTGTTGGACGCCTCGATCACGCGCTCGTCGTTGTGGATCGGGAGCTTGAGGATGTCCGCGAGCGGTTGGGCGGTCTCCTGCGCACGCTCCAGCGGCGAGGCGACGAGGTGCGTGATGTCGCGCTCTTTGAACGCCTCGGCCACGGTCGCGGCCATCTCCTGCCCCAGCTCGGAGAGGTTGTAGCCCGCCAGCCGGCCGTAGAGGACTCCGGCGGGGTTGTGCACCTCGCCGTGGCGCATGAGGTGAACGGTCGTCCTGGTGCTCATCGGGTCCCTCGGTTCGCGGTCACGGGCGGCCATCGACGGCACGAGCGGCGGCCGCCGCAGCCGTCGGCAGGGCCGCAGCCAGTGTAGACAGGGCCTCCTCGTCGTGAGCCGCCGAGACGAACCAGGTCTCGAAGGCACTCGGCGGGAGGTAGACGCCCTGGTCGAGCATCGACGTGAAGAACGCCGCGAAGGCGGCGGTGTCCTGACGCTGCGCGCCGGCGAAGTCGGTCACGGCGTCCTCGACACCCCACATGACGCTGAACATCGTTCCGGCGGCCTGGATGCGGTGGGTGACGCCCGCGGCGGCGAGCGCCTCGGAGACGAGACGGCGCACCTCGTGGGAGGTGGCGAGCAGGTTCTCGTACAGCTCGGGGGTGGCCAGCTCGAGCGTGGTCAGGCCCGCGGTCGTGGCGACGGGGTTACCCGACAGCGTGCCGGCCTGGTAGACCGGACCGGCGGGGGCGAGCTGCTCCATGACGTCGCGTCGGCCACCGAACGCCGCGGCCGGGAAGCCGCCGCCCATGACCTTGCCGAACGTGACGAGGTCGGGCGCCCAGCCCTCCACCTTGCCGTCGAGCTCCCAATGCCCGGAGCGCGCGGCGCGGAAACCGGTCATGACCTCGTCGCTGATCAGCAGGGCACCGTGCTCCGCGGCGATCCGTGACAGGGCGGCATTGAAACCGGGCAACGGCGGGACGAGGCCCATGTTGCCGGGCGCGGCCTCGGTGATGATGCAAGCGATGTCCCGGCCGTACTCGGCGAACGCGGCCTCGACGGCGGCGACGTCGTTGTAGGGCAGGACGATGGTGTCCGCGGTGACGTGCGCCGGGACGCCGGGCGTTCCGGGGATGCCGAGCGTGACGACGCCCGAGCCCACCTCGGCGAGGAGCGCGTCGACGTGGCCGTGGTAGCAACCCGCGAACTTCACGACGCGGTCGCGGCGGGTGAAGCCGCGGGCGAGGCGGATGGCCGACATGGTCGCCTCGGTGCCGGACGACACGAGGCGCACCTCCTCGGCGGACGTCCGCTCCACGATCGCCTCCGCGAGGCGCACCTCCGGCTCGGCCGGCGTGCCGAACGAGGTGCCGCGGGAGACGGCCTGCTGCACCGCGTCGATGACGGCGGGGTGCGCGTGGCCGAGCAGCATCGGGCCCCAGGAGCCGACGAAGTCGACGTACCGGTTGCCGTCGACGTCGGTGAGCCAGGCCCCCTCCCCTCGCTCCATGAAGCGGGGAGTGCCCCCGACGGCCTTGAAGGCCCGGACCGGGGAGTTCACCCCGCCGGGCGAAACACGTCGTGCGCGGTCGAAGAGTGCTGCGGATCGCTCGGTGGACACGCCTCCCATTGTCCCGGCTCAGGAAAACCGGACGCGGAGCGCCCCGTAACCTCTTGGTCGCCGGTTCGTTGAGTGGTACGTCACAGCAACTTCCGGTTACGGTGTGAGAGGGATCGCACGTCACCGGGGAGGGAGAACCACCGTGAGCAGCACTTGGCGTTCGTTACCGCGCTGGCAGCGCGTCGCTGCGGTCGTGCCGGCCACCTTGCTGATCGGCGCCACGACCGTCGCGGTCACCGGTCCGGGTCTGGCCAGCGCCGACGGCGAGTACGGGCCCATCCCGAAGGTGCCTGACACCGCCTTCGAGGAGCCGGCGAGCGTCGAGAAGGCGCCTGCGGGCATCGATCCCAAAGCCGGCGCCGAAGGCACGCTCGCCTCCCTCGACTCCGACGGCATCCCGCAGGTCGCGCACAACGCCTACCGTCGCGCCGCCGGACTCCTCGGCCAGGCCGACAAAGCCTGCAACCTGCCGTGGCACCTCGTCGCCGCTATCGGCCGCGTCGAGTCCGACCACGGCCGGGTCAACGGCAACACGCTCGACTCGGACGGCAACGCCAAGCCGGGTATCTACGGTGTGCCGCTCAACGGCAAGAACGGCGTCGCCCTCATCCGCGACACCGACCAGGGCACGCTCGACAAGGACACCGAGTACGACCGCGCCGTCGGGCCGATGCAGTTCATCCCCACGACGTGGAAGTCCGTCGGCATCGACGCCGATCAGAACGGCGAGAAGAACCCGCAGAACATCTCCGACGCCGCCACGGCAGCCGCGATCTACCTCTGCGCCGGCGACGGCGACCTCTCCACGCGCGACGACGCCGCCGCTGCGGTGAAGCGCTACAACAACTCCGACGAGTACGTCGAGCTCGTGCTGAAGATCTCCGACGCGTACAGCAAGGGCAACTTCACGACGATGCCCACGGGCAGCTCGCGGTCCTCGATCCTCACCAGCTACGAGCGTGACCAGACCATGACGCCGGCTGAGCGCGCCAAGGCGGCTGAGCAGGCCCGCCAGCGCGCCGAGCAGCAGCAGGGCGGCGGCGCCGCGCCGGGCGCCCCGGCCTCCGGCCAGCAGCCCGGCACCACCCCCGGCGGCTCCGTCGGCGGCGGTGGTGGCGGCGGCACCGGCGGCGACGGAGGTGGCGACGGCGGCCCCGGCGGCGGTGGCACGCCGGTCCCGGGCGTCCCGGCGCCGCCTGCCCCAGGCGGCGGTGGCGCCGTGTTGGGCAATGCGACCCAGCCCATCACCGAAGGCCTCCGCAATGGCACCGAGGGCGTCCCGGTTGTTGAACCCGTCGTCGATGCGGTCACCGGCGTGGTGGACGGCGTCGTCGGCGCAGTCGACTGGGTGGTGGCGAACGCTGCATGCCTGCCCCGCCACGCGTTCGGCACCTACAGGAGGTGCATGGCGCAGTTCGGTTACTGAGTCGAGCCGAAGAGCGAAGAGGTCGTGATCACGTGGTCACGGCCCCTTCGCTTTCCTCGGTGGTCGAGTAGCGGCGAGGAACGAGCCGCGTATCGAGACCACACCTCACGCGGCTTGGTCACGGTAGGCCGTCGTCGAGCTTCGGCCTACTCGACCACTTGGTCAGGTGCTGTGCACAAGGGCCGAAAAGTGTCGGTGGCCTTCTGTAGATTAGGAACATGATCGGGGAAACGAGCGACCAGCGCCTCACCTTCATGGGTGAACTGCAGGTCGAGCGTGCCCGAACCGAGCACCGCATCTGGGCCGAAATGCTCCAGTTCCTCGATACCGAACGCGCTCGGATCGAGCGGGAGGTGGAACCGCAGCAGCAGGACCTCGCGCTGGCCGCCGTCCGGTCGGCAATGGCGCAGGCGAACGGCTGGTCCGAACACCAGGTGTCGAACCGAATTCATGAGGCGGAGACCGCGCGTGATGACCTGCCGAACGTGTGGAAGGCGTTCAGCACGGGCGAGATCGATGCCGCACGGGTGTCAGTGCTCGCGAACGGCGCATGGAAGTTGACCAAAGAGCGCTCGATCGCGCGGCTCGACGCACGATCGGTCGCCTACGCGGCCACCCACACCGTCGGAGAGCTACGGCAATGGGTGAAGCGGTTCATCGCACGCCACGAACCCGTCGAAGTCGAGAAACGGTACGAGGACATCGTCGCCGAACGATCAGTCACCATCCACCACGATGACGACGGCACCGGCAGCCTCTACGCCGAAAATCTCCCGTCCTACGTGCTCGCGGGGATCGATCAGCGACTCGACCACGCAGCGAAGTCACTGAGTGAGGACAACCGGACAATCGCCCAGCGCCGCGCCGACCTGCTCGTGGACGCGCTCGACCACATCGACCTCGACAACGAACCCGCACGCACGCCGAACATGGCGATCGGCGTCATGGTGCCCGCCTCCACCCTGGCAGGAATCGACGACCAGCCGGCGATCAGCGCCGACCGCGACTGGATCATCCCCGCCAACGTGCTCCGCACACTCGCCGAGAGCGGCAACCCGTTCTGGTACCGGCTCACCACCGACGACAGCGAGAACATCCTCGCCACCCGCTACGACGGCCGATACCCCTCGCACCACCTACGCAACGCAATCCGCTTCCGCGACGGCACCTGCA